>NZ_JBIAKL010000012.1:0-189738 GCF_042872445.1 Micromonospora sp. NPDC005257
ACGTTGTTCGCCGAACCGCGGTCGACGGTGTTGTCGTCAGAACGCAGGTTGCGGTCCGCGCCCGAATCAGGCACCTGCTTGACGAGTACGACGATATTCATCGCGCTTCGACGACCCTTTCCTGGGTGATTGCTCTCCACACGGATTACTCTGCCCGTCTCGTTGCGTCACGCATGCTTCGGGCGTCCTGGCCACCGAGGGAGTCACTGCCCACCTCGGCGTTGTGCGCGTGGGCCACGTGGTGCAGTCCGAACACCGAATCCACTCCATCCCGCAGGCCCATGAGGTCCTCGGCCTGGTTGACCGCCTTCTTGGTCAGCGCAAGACCCAGACGCGGCATCTGTGCGATCCGTGCGGCGAGCCCCATGACCTCTGCCTCGAGCTCGTCTCTGGCGACCACCCGGTTGACCATGCCGAGCTCGGCGGCGCGCGCCGCCGGCATCCGGTCGCCGGTGAAGAGGAACTCCTTGGCGAAGCGCGGACCCAGCACCCACGGATGGGCGAAGTACTCGACGCCGGGGATTCCCATGCGTACGACCGGGTCGGCGAAGAACGCGTCGTCCGCGGCGACGATGAGGTCGCATGACCAGGCGAGCATGAGGCCCCCGGCGATACACGCTCCCTGCACCATCGCGATCATCGGCTTGGGCAGCTCACGCCAGCGGCGGCACATCCCGAGGTACACCTCGGACTCCCGGGCGAACCGGCTGTCGGCCCCGGCCTTACCCACATGGTCCCACCACAGGCCGGCACGCCGGTCGAACGACGAATCGATGTCCCGGCCCGGCGTGCCGATGTCGTGGCCGGCCGAGAAGTGCTTCCCCGCCCCCGCCAGGACGACGACCTTCACCTCGTCGTCCGCGGCCGCGCGGTAGAACGCGTCATCGAGCGCGTAGGTCATCGCCGAATTCTGCGCGTTGCGGTACTCCGGCCGGTTCATCGTCACGACGGCCACCGGCCCCCGCGTCTCGTACCGGACGACCTCCGCCTGCGGGTCCACGCCGCTGGTCTCGCTCATTTGGATCTCCTTCTCGCCGGGTCGGGTGTACGTCGTGCGGATCGCGGGCCGCCGGTGAGCGCCAGCGGTCAGGACGCGGGGCGCACGCCGGTCAGGCCGACACCGAGGTCCTCCAGCAGAGCCGCCCGGTGCCAGGCGGCGCTGCCCCACGACGACTCCAGAGCCCACGACCGCTTGAGGAACAGGTGCAGGTCGTACTCGGTCGTGTAACCGATAGCGCCGTGGCACTGCAGAGCGGCCCGGCCCACGACGTGCGCCGCCTCGGACGCCAGCGCCTTGGCCGTCGCCAGGGAACGCAGTCGGCCCGGGACGCCGGCGGCCAGCTCGAACCCGGCCGTCGCCACCACCGGCGCGGCGAACTCCAGGTGCAGCAGCGCTGTGGCGAGGTGGTGCTTGACCGCTTGGAAGCTGCCGATCGGCGCGCCGAACTGCTCTCTGGTGCGGACGTGCTCGACCGTGAGTTCGAGCATCCGTCGGGACAGCCCGATGAGTTCGGCCGAGGTCGCCAGCACCCCCCGCTCCCAGGCCAGCCGCACCACCTGCGGGTCGTCCACCGTCGCCACGAGCCGCGCGTCGGCGTACCCGGTCAGGTCCAGCGCGACGTCCACCGACGGCGACGTCGACGCCGCCGCGTCGGACACGTCGAGAATCTCGATGGGCCCCGTCCCACCGAATCCGCCACGCAGCACCAGGTCGACACCGGAACCGAACGCGACATGCCCGGTCACCGCAGGATCGGCGCCGACCGTGAGCACCCCCTCGACAAGGTTCGCCAGCCGGTCCGGAGCGCCCGAGGTGAGCACCGCCGGAGCGACCGCGAGGGTCGCCGTGAGCGGCAGCGGGGCGGCGGCGTACCCGATCTGCTCGAAGACCGACACGAGGTGGTTCTCGTCCAGGCCGAGCCCGCCGCCGCTCTCGGCCACGAGCAGCCCCGCCACACCGAGACCGGCCAGGCTCTCGGTCAGTGCGGCCACCTGCGCCGATCCGGCTCCGGCGCGTACCGTCTCCGGCGGGCACCGGTCGGTGAGAACCTGACGGACGACCGCCTCCAGCTCCCGCTGCTCGTCACTCGGAGCGAAACGCACGCCTGATCACCTTCTCGGCAGACCGAGCAGTCGCTCGGCGATGATGTTGCGCTGGATCTCGTTGGTGCCCGCGTAGATCGGACCCGACAGCGAGAACTGGTAGCCGCGGGTCCACGGGCCGTCGACGAGCGCGTCCGGGCCGAGCAGTTCCAGCGCCGTCTCGTGCAACGCGATGTCCAGCTCGGACCAGAAGACCTTGTTGAGGCTCGAACGCGCACCGGCCGGGCGACCCTCGACGATGTCGGTGACCTGAGCCAGCGTGAACTGCTGGTAGGCGTGCGCCTGCATCCACGAGCGCGCCACCCGGTCGCGGAGCAGGTCGGTCGCCGCCTCGCCCCGCCCACCCGCGAGCGCCACGAGCGCGGCTGCCGCCTTGAGGAAACGCCCCGGTGAGCGCAGCGTCAGTCCCCGCTCCGAGCCGGTCGTCGACATCGCGACCGACCAGCCCTGGTCGACGCCGCCGAGGACCGCCGAGTCCGGTACGAACGCGTCCTCGAAGAACACGTCGGCGAAGCCCTCGTCACCGTCGAGCCGGTCGAACCCGCGCACCGTCACGCCCGGGGCGTCCAGCGGCACGAGGAAGTACGTCAGTCCCCGGTGCCGTTGCGCCTGCGGGTCGGTACGGAACAGCCCGAACAGGTGGGTGCAGAACGCGCCCCGGGTCGACCAGGTCTTCTGCCCGCTCAGGCGCCACCCGCCGGCCTGCTCGTCCCGCACCGCCCGGGAGCTGATCCCCGCCAGGTCGCTGCCCGCGCCCGGCTCCGACCAGCCCTGGGCCCACAGGTCCCGCGCCGCCGCCATCCGGGGCAGCAACTCGTCCTGCTGCTGCTTCGTGCCGAACTCGAAGATCGTCGGGGCCAGCAGGAAGATGCCGTTCTGCGTCACCCGCTGCGGCGCGCCGGCCCGGTAGTACTCCTCCTCGAAGATGAGCCACTGCCATATCGAGGCCGCACGGCCGCCGTACTCCTCGGGCCACGACACGACCGACCACCGGTCCGCGTGCAGTGCCCGCTCCCACTCCAGGTGGGCGGCGAAGCCCGCCGCGGTGTCCCCGGAGGGCAACGGCTGCCGCGGCACGTTCGCGGCGAGCCAGTCGCGGGCCTCCGCACGGAACTGCTCGTCCTGCGCCGACCAGGTCAGATCCATCTCAGTCGCGTCCCGTCCCGGCGAGGACCGTCGGCGGCGTGTCGCGGTAGCGCCGTAGTTGCGTACGCGCCACCGTGCGCAGGTGCACCTCGTCCGGGCCGTCGGCGATGCCGAGGATGCGGGCGCTCGCCCACATCCGGGCCATCGGGAAATCGTCGGTGACCCCACCGCCGCCGTGCGCCTGGATCGAACGGTCCAGCACGTTGCGGGCGACCCGGGGCGCGACGACCTTGATCGCGGCGATCTCGGTCGCGGCGCCCTGGATGCCGACCTGGTCGATGAGCCACGCGGCCTTGAGCACGAGCAGGCGGGCCTGCTCGATCTCCATGCGGGACTCGGCGATCCAGTTTCGCACCACGCCCTGGTTGGAGATCGGGCCGCCGAACGCCTCGCGGGCCATCGTCCGGCGCACCATCAGCTCGAGGCCCCGCTCGGCCATGCCGAGGCAGCGCATCGCGTGGTGGATGCGGCCCGGGCCGAGGCGGGCCTGGGCGATCGCGAAACCCTCGCCCTCGGCGCCGAGCAGGTTCGTCACCGGCACCCGTACGTCGTCGAACCGGATCTCGCAGTGGCCGTGCTGGTCGTGGTAACCGAAGATCGGCAGCGAACGCAGAATCGTCACCCCGGGGGTGTCGACCGGCACGAGGATCATGGACTGCTGCCGGTAGACGGCCGCCTCCGGGTCCGTCTTGCCCATCAGCACGAGGATGGCGCAGCGCGGGTCGGCGGCGCCGGTCGTCCACCACTTGCGTCCGTTGATGACGTACTCGTCGCCGTCGCGCACGATCGAGGTGGAGATGTTGCGCGCGTCGGAGGAGGCCACGTCCGGCTCGGTCATCGAGAAGCCGGAGCGCATCGTGCCATCGAGCAGCGGGGTCAGCCACCGCTGCTTCTGCTCGGGCGTGCCGAACATGTGCAGCAGCTCCATGTTGCCGGTATCCGGCGCGGCGCAGTTGATCGCCTCCGGGGCGAGGTAGGGCGAGCGTCCGGTCTCCTCGGCCAGGTAGGCGTACTCGAGGTTGGTGAGGCCCGACAGGTCAGGCAGGAAGAGGTTCCACAGCCCCAGCTTGCGCGCCGTCGCCTTCAGCTCCTCGACGACCGGCGGCAGGACGTGGGACACCCCGCCGTTCTCGCGGGCCGCGGCGGCGAGCTCGGTGGCGTACACCTTCTCGGCGGGGTAGACGTGCTCGGCCATGAACGTGCGCAACGTCGCGAGCAGCTCGCTCGCGCGCGGGCCGGGGCCGAGGTCCATCCGGGTCAGGTCGGTCGCGTCAGCCACCGTCACTCCTTGTCTGTGCTCGTGCGGAGGGCGATCTTGCCGCGAGCGCCACGGTTCAGCACCGTGCCGAGCGCGCGAGCGGCCTCCTCCAGCGGGAAGACCTCGCTGACGTGCGGCCTCAGCCGGCCGGCGGCGATCCACTCCAGCACCGTCGTCATGTTGGCGGCGTTCGCCGCCGGGTCGCGCCTGGCCCAGGCGCCCCAGAGGACCCCCAGCACCGCGCCCTCGGTGAGCAGCAGCCGGTTGAGCTTGACCTGCGGGATCGCACCCGCCGCGTAGCCGACGGTGAGGAACCTCCCGGCCCACGCGAGGGCACGCAGCGCCGCGGTGGCGGCGTCGCCACCGACCGGGTCGTAGACGACGTCGACGCCGGCGTCGCCGGTCAGCGCACGCACCGTCGCCGTCAGGTCGTCGTAGCCGATGGCGTGGTCGGCCCCGTGCGCCAGGCACAGCTCGCGCTTGTCCTCGCTCGACGCGGCCGCGATCACTGTCGCGCCGAGGGCCTTGCCGATCTGCACGGCGGTGAGGCCGACGCCGCCGGAGGCGCCGAGCACGAGCAGCGTCTCGCCGGCGGCGAGGCCGGCCCGGTCGACGAGGCCGTGGTAGGACGTGCCGTAGACGACGGGGATCGTGCTGGCCTCGACGAGGTCGACACCCTCGGGCAACGGGTGGACCATGCGGGCGTCGACGAGCACCTGGGTGGCGTAGCCGCCGATGCCGCAGAAGCCGACGACGCGGGTGCCGACGGGTGGGCCGGTCACCCCGTCGCCGAGCGCCGCGACCGTGCCGGCGACCTCGCAGCCGGGCACGAACGGCAGCTCCGGCTTGGTCTGGTAGGTGCCGGCGACGATGAGGCCGTCGGGAAAGTTCACCCCGGCACCGACGACGTCGACGAGTACCTGCCCCGGTCCGGGCTGCGGCTGCGGCCCGTCCGCGACCGTGAGCACCTCGGGACCCCCGAGCTCGCGGACCACCATCGACCGCACGGCTCAGCCCTCGCTGCCCGGGCGTGCCGCCTTGTCGGTGCCGGCGAACTCGTCGCGGATCCGGTCGGCGACCCCGGTGAGGTTGAGCTCGAAGGTGAAGCCCTGCTCGAAGCGGTAGCTGCGGTTGACGTCCCACAGGTCGATGCCGTTGAGCGAGGCCTTGGCGGCCCGGATCACTGTGGGGTCCTTCTCGGCGATGCTGGTCGCGACGGCGAGCGCCGCCGCGCGCAACTGCTCTCGGGGTACGACACTGTGCACCGAGCCGTACGCGTGCAGCTCCTGTGCGGTGGCGGTGGCCGAGGTGTAGACCATGGCGCGCATCCGGTGCTGGGGCACCATCCGGGACAGGTGGGTGGCCGCGCCGAGGGCGCCGCGGTCGACCTCGGGCAGGCCGAAGGTGGCGTCGTCGGAGGCGACGATGACGTCGGAGTTGCCGACCAGGCCGATGCCGCCCCCGAGGCAGAAGCCGTGGACGGCGGTGACGACCGGGACGGGGCACTCGTAGACGGCCTTGAACGCGGCGAAGCAGCCGCGGTTGGCGCCGAGCAGCGCGGTGAAGCCGTCGGTGTGCTGCATCTCCTTGATGTCGACGCCGGCGTTGAAACCGCGGCCCTCGGCGCGCAGCAGGACGACACGTACCGACTCGTCGGCGCCGGCGGCGGCGAGGGCGGCGGCGAGCGCGAACCAGCCGGCCACCGGCAGCGCGTTGACCGGCGGGTTGTCCACGACGATCTCGGCGATCCCGTCGGGGTGCACTGTCGTCGTCACCGACGCGTGGCTCGTGGGACTCATCCCTGCTCCTCGGTGGTCTCGGGCTGCTCGCCAGCCTCGGGTGTCGCGTCCCCGACGGCGGCGTCGAGGGGCAGCACGAACGTCGCCCACGCGGTGACGGCCGTGTCGCCGGTCTGCCGCCGGCAGGTCAGCTCGATGTCGACGCGGCCCTCACGGCCGTCCTCGGTTTCGAGCACGTAGGTGCGCAGCGGAACGCCTTCGAGAGTGAGGACGTCGCCGGGCCACACCTGGGCCAGGAACCGGATGCGGAAGTCACGCACGTTGGGGCCGCCGAGCCAGTCGGTGGCGTAGGTGCCGAGCAGGCTGGCCTGCCACATGCCCACCGAGAAAGGGCTGGGAAACCCCGCGGCCCTGGCGAAGACCTCGTCGTGGTGGATCGGGTTCATGTCGCCCGAGGCGCCCTGGTAGCGGACGAAGTCGGTGCGGGTCACCGGGCCGTAGGCGCGCGTCGGAGGGGTCGCCGGGACGGGCAGGCCGACCTCGGTCGTACGGGGCTGGGCGGTGGCGTTGTGGCTCATGCGGACGCTCCGTCCTGCGTCGCCGCCCCGGTGACCGGCGGGCGGGCCGTCTCGACACCGGTGAGCTTGGCGCGGGCGACGAGACGCCCGGTCTCGTCGTGGAAGTCGGTGTACATCACGGCGAAGGTCATCTCACCGCCGCGACGCCCCACCTTGGTGTAGATCTCGCCGATGCGCGACTGGCAGGTGAGCCTGGTGCCGGCGCGGGGCGGCTCGCCGAAGAAGGTGTACTGCTGCTCGGCGTGCAGGCCGCGCTGCTGGTCGAGCTCGACCGCGGACCACGGGTTGGAGTCCTCGCCCTGCCAGAAGAAGGTCGTCGTGAGGAACGTCGGCTGTACGACCGGGTTCTCCTCCCGCAGGTAGGCCGCGTCAGCCGCTCCGGTGGCCAGCGCGAACTCGCGGATCTTGCCGCGCTCGACGTCGAGCCGGAAGGGGGCGCCGGTGACGCCCTGCGCGTCGGGGTTGGCCACGACGGGCTCCTTTCGTTCGTCCGCTGCGAGCCGGCACGGTCGCCGGCACGCAGCGGGTGGTCACGGGTGCTGGCTCGAGACGGACACGACCTCGCCGGTCATGTACGACGAGTAGTCACTGGCGAGGAAGACGATGACGTTGGCGATCTCCCACGGCGCCGCGGCCCGGCCGAACGCCTCCTGGTCGGAGAGTTGGGCGAGCAGCTCGTCGCTGGTCACCTTGGCCAGATGGGCGTGCATCGCGATGCTCGGGGACACCGCGTTGACCCGGATGCCGTGCTCGGCGACGTCGAGGGCCGCGCAGCGGGTCAGCGCCATGACTCCGGCCTTGGCCGCGGCGTAGTGCGCCTGCCCCTTCTGCGCGCGCCAGCCGATGACGGAGGCGTTGTTGACGATGACCCCCTTGCCGGCCGGGATCATGTGCCGCAGCACCGACCGGGTCGCCTTGAACGTCGAGGTCAGGGTCACCGACAGGACGGAGTCCCATTGTTCGTCGGTCATGTCCTGCACCGCCGCGGTGCCGCCGAGGCCGGCGTTGTTGACGAGTACGTCGATGCCGCCGAACTCGGCGGCGACGGTGTCCATGAGGTGGTCGAGCTGCGCCTGGTCGGTGACGTCGCAGGGCACCGCGAGCGGCCGGGTCCCGGTGCGGCGCTCGATCTCGTCGGCGGAGGCGGCGAGGCGGCGCTCGTGGCGGTCGCTGATGGCGACACGCGCGCCTTCCTCCGCGGCGCGGCGCGCCGTCGAGAAGCCGATGCCGGTGCCGGCCGCGGCGGTGACGAGCACCGAGCGCCCGGAGAGCAGCCCGTGGGCAGGGCCGGCCCAGTCGGCGGCTTCGGTGTGACCGGTGTCAGACACGGGCGGCCATCTCCTTCGCGATCTCCTCGACGGTCCAGCGGGCACCCTTGTCGATGGTCCAGTCGTAGCTCCACGGCGCGCAGCGACGGATCTCGCCGCCCTTGGCGTAGTACACCTCGCCGGTCACCGGCACGTCGGCGGTGAGCAGCCAGGCGACGAGCGGGGAGACGTTGCCCGGGTGGTAGACGTCGAACGCGGCGGGGTCGGCCGGGGCGGCGACCATCTCGCCGATGCCGGGCAGGTCCTGGGTCATCCGGGTACGCGCGACCGGGACGATCGCGTTGACGCGTACGCCGTAGCGGCCGATCTCCTGGGCGAGGATGACGGTGAGGGCGGCGATGGCGGCCTTGCCCGCGCCGTAGTTCGTCTGCCCGACGGCGCCGATGATGCCGGAGGTCGAGGAGACGTTGACGATCGAGGCGACCGGCTGGTTGCCGGCCTTGGACTCGGTGCGCCAGTGGTCGGCGAACACCCGGCACGGCGCGAACGTCGAGCGCAGCTGGCCACGGATCACCGCGTCCCAGTCGTCCTCGCTCATGTTGACGAACATCCGGTCTCGCAGGATGCCGGCGTTGTTGACGAGGCCGTCGACGCGTCCGTAGGTGTCGCGGGCGAGGGCGAGCAGCTCGCGGGCGCCCTCGGTGGTGGCGACGTCCGCGGTGCTGGCCACGGCCCGCCCGCCGGCGTTCGTGATCTCGGCGGCGACGGCCTCGACGACCGACGGGTCGCTGCCGGTGCCGTCGGGGGCGGCCCCGGTGTCGGCGACGACGACCGAGGCGCCTTCGGCGGCGGCGAGCAGGGCGTGCTCACGGCCGAGGCCGCGGCCGGCACCGGTGACGACGACGACGCGTCCCTGCAGTGCTCCCATGACTAGTCCTCCTTGTGCCCGGCCGGGGTCGACGCGACCGGCGCGGGCACGCCGAGTCGGTCGAGGGTCCGGGTGGCCTCGTCGATGATGCGGTCGATGAGCTCGGCGACGCTCGGGACGTCGTCGATCAGTCCGACGACCTGGCCGGTGGCCATGACGCCGAGGTCGGTCTTGCCCTCCAGCAGGGCCGACCGGTAGAGCATCGGAGCGTTGGCCGCCATGACGACCTGGCTCCACGTCAGGTCGTGGGCCTTGCGCATGGCCAGGCCCTCGCGGAGCATGTCGCCCCACGGCGTGCCGGACAGCTTCTGGAAGGCGAAGGCGTTGCGTACGGCCCGCAGCAGCCGGCCGGC
Organism: Micromonospora sp. NPDC005257; assembly: GCF_042872445.1. NCBI lineage: Bacteria > Bacillati > Actinomycetota > Actinomycetes > Micromonosporales > Micromonosporaceae > Micromonospora > Micromonospora sp. NPDC005257. The sequence goes on from NZ_JBIAKL010000012.1 coordinate 9,374, forward strand.
GGCGGAGGTGCGCTCCAGCTCCTCGATCGTGCCGGCGCGCAGCACGCGCTGCGGAACGCCGTCGACCTGCAGGGTCAGCACGGTGTCGTTGACCGTCTTGGACAGGTAGACGTCCTTGACCGACGGCTGGACCGGCGAGTCGCTGGTGAGCAGGAAGCGGGTGCCCATGGCGATGCCCTCGGCGCCGTAGGCGAGCGCGGCGACGAGGCCGCGGCCGTCGAAGAAGCCACCGGCGCCGATGACCGGGATGCCGACGGCGTCGACGACCTGGGGCAGCAGCAGGCTGGTGGGCACCCCGCCGGTGTGGCCGCCGCCCTCGCCACCCTGCACGATGACGGCGTCGGCGCCCCACGCGGCGACCTTCTCGGCGTGGCGGCGCGCGCCGATCGACGGAACGACGACGAGGCCGGCGTCCTTGCACCTGGCGATGAGTTCCTGCTTGGGGGCCAGTGCGAAGGAGGCCACCTTGACGCCGGCCGAGATGAGCAGGTCGATGCGCTTGACGACGTCCGGCTGGTCGGCACGGATGTTGACGCCGAACGGCGCGTCCGTGCCGGCCTGGACCTGCTCGACGGCCACTACGAGCTCGTCGTAGGAGAGCAGGCCGGCCGCGAGGATGCCCAGCCCACCGGCGTTGGCCGTCGCGGTGGTCAGGCGCACGTCGGAGACGTAGCCCATGCCGGTCTGGACGATCGGGTACCGCACCCCGAACAGGTCGGTCGCCCGGGTACGCAGTGTCGGGGGCAGCCCGCGGCCCTGGCTCATGCCGGGATCTCGCGGTCGCGCAGCGAGCGGGGGTCGATGACCTCGCGGATGAGGCGCAGCTCCTCGGCGCTCGGCTCGCGGGTGGCCGGGACCTCACCCTCGACGTGCACGGCACAGCCGGTGGCGGCGCGGAACTGCTCGAGCGTGACGCCGGGGTGCAGGCTGAGCAGCCGCATCGTGCCGTCGGGGCCGCCGAAGTCGAGGACCGCGAGGTTGGTGACGACGCGACGCAGATCGTGGTACGCGCTCGCGGCCGGGCCGGCGGCCCGGGCGCTGTCGGTGCCGACGCCGGAGACCATGTCGACGGTCCGGACGAAGCTACGCGTGGAGTGGTTGGGTACCCAGTAGCTGGTCGGGTGGTAGATGCTGTTGCCGGGGGCGCCGCGCACGCCGAGCAGCTGGACCTTGGGCCGGGCGTAGTCGCCGATGGCCGAGATGTTGGTGTTGCCGTGCCCGTCGATCTGGACCGGGATCATCATGACGTGCCGCTTGCCGTGCCAGACGAGGTCGAAGATCGTGCGGAACGGGCTCCAGCCCTCGATGACGACGCCCTCGGTGGCGTGCGGGTCCGCGCCGATCTCCCAGGAGCCGGAGACGAAGTGGGCCTCACCGTCGGTGAGCAGCAGGTCGGGGGCGACGGTGAGCCGGGCGAGGCGGACGCCGATGGCCGGGATCGTGCCGAAGGCGCTGGCGATGGACTCGCCGTCGCCGGCGAACGTGTCCGCCACGGCGACCGCGCAGTACTCGGCGCGGGTCACCGGCGCGTCGGCAGTGGTGGCGCTGCCCGTGGGCTGCTCGGTGGCGGCGCTGCTCATGCGACCTCCTCGGCTCGGGCGGCGACGGCCGCCTGGTAGTCATCTTCGGTACCGGACAGGTACCGCTTCTCGAACCTGGCCCAGGCCTGCGGGTCGCCGGCGGCCTTGACGTACTCACGCTGGAAGGCCTCGTCGCGCTCGTAGTCGGGGGTGCAGGAGGTGAAGTGCGCGCCGTTCGGGGTCTCGACGACGCCGGCGACGAGCTGCCGGTTGATCTTGATGGTCGCCGAGTGCCCGGCGGCACTCAGCTCGGCCGTGGGCACGATCCGCTCGCAGGACATGAAGGCCTGGTCGGCGGCGAGGCAGTAGAGGTCGTCGAAGTACGGGTCGGGCCCGAGGAACTGGCCGTTGCCCTGGGCGTCGGCGCGGTTCATGTGCACGAGGGCCGCGTCGAGGCGCAGCGGCGGCATCGCCACGAGCCGCTCGGTGCCGTACGGGTCCTGGACGAGTTTGAGGTCGGGGTTGTGCTTCAGGACGTCCGACCCGAGCCCGGCGCGGGTCGGCAGGAAGGGCAGGCGGATGCCGGCGGCGTACAGCCCCCACTGGAGCATGCCCTCGTCGTACTCGGCGACCTCGACGGCGCCCTTCTGCCGCGCGGCGCGGAAGTGCGGGTCGAGGGCGATGCTGTCGAGGGAGACGAAACCGAAGACGACCTTCTTGACCTTGCCCGCGGCGCAGAGCAGCCCGACGTCCGGCCCGCCGTAGCTGACGACGGTCAGGTCCCTGAGGTCGGAACGCAGGATCTCGCGCACGAGGGCCATGGGCTTGCGGCGTGAGCCCCAGCCCCCGATGCCGATGATCATCCCGGAATCGAGCCGCGACACGACGTCGCGGGCTGTCAGAGTCTTGTCGGCCATGTGTCCCTCATCATTGCGTCTGTCGGAGCACTGCCCGACGGGTGGTGAGCAGCGCGAAGGGCGAGTCGCGTGCCGGGCCTCCACGGCCGGCTCACCATGTAGCAAGCGCTTGGTTGGTACACTAACAGCCTCAGGGAGAGGGTCAAGACCCTGTTGCGAAGGAGGACGAAAGATGAACACCGTGGTGCGCGAGCGCGTCGGCGCGGTGGGAGTCATCAGGATCAATCGGCCGCAGGTACGCAACGCCCTCGATCCCGACACCCTTCTGGCGATGACCGACGCCCTGCTCGGGTACGACGCGGACGCGGGCGTGCGCGCGGTCGTGCTGACCGGCACCGGCGAGTTGTCCTTCAGCGCGGGGATGGACCTGCGCGCCGCGGCCGAGGGGCGCCTGGTGGACGTGGCCCGCAGCCCGCTGACGCTGCTGCGCGGCGGCTACCGCAAGCCGGTCATCGCCGCGGTCAACGGGCCCGCCGTCGGCGGCGGCTTCGAACTCGCCCTCGCCTGCGACCTCGTCGTCGCGGCCGAGCACGCCTACTTCGCGCTGCCCGAGGTGGGGCGCGGCATCGCCGCCACCGAGGGCGGCACCGACCTGCCCCGTCGCGTGCCGGTCGCCGTAGCCCTGGAACTCGGGCTGGCTGCCGAACCGCTTCCCGCGGCCCGGGCCCACGAGCTGGGCCTGGTCAACGCCGTGGTCCCCGCCGACGAGGTCCTTCCGCGCGCGCTCCAGCTGGGCGCCCGGATCGCGACCCACTCCCCCGCGGCGGTGCGGGCGACCAAGCGGCTCATGCACCTGAGCCTGGACCCCCGCGTGGACGATCTCGGCGCGGTCAACCGGCTCGCGACCCTCGAACTGCTCGCCGGGCCGGATGCCGCCGAGGGCGCGGCCGCGTTCGTCGCCAAGCGCGCGCCGCGATGGGCGGACGCGCCCTGAGCGCTCAGGGACGCGCCACCGCGATCTGCTCGCGCGTCCAGGCGATCGAGCGGGTCACCGCCGACTCGGCGCCCTCGGCCTCGATGGCCGGGCCGATCAACTCGACGTCGACGATGCCGGTGTAGCCGGCCCGCAGCACGCTCGCCAACAGACCGGCCATCGGCAGGTCGCCGTCCCCGGGCACCCACCGGTTCGGGAAGGTCGAGGTGCCGACCCGGAAGTCGGACACCTGCAGCAACTCGACCTGACCGACCCGATCGCGGATGAGGTCGGTCAGGCCCCGCTCCTGCCAGCAGCAGTAGAGGTCGAGGCAGATGCCGATGCCGCAGAGGTCGGCCAGGGCGAGGGCGTCCCGCGCGGTGTGGGTGAAGCTGAGGTCGCACTTGACCGGCAGGGTGTTCTCCACGCCCAGGCGCACCCCGTGTTCGCGGGCGGTGGCCACGACCGGAGCGATCCGCTCGGCGAACCGGCCAGCCGCCTCCTCCCACGTCAGGTGCGCCGAGGGGCCCGAGGTGAGGTAGACGAGGTCGGCCCCGAGCCGACGGGCGTCGACGACGCCGTCCCGCAACGCCGCGACCTGCTGCGCCCAGCCCGACTCGTCGTCCGGGTGGGCGGTGAAGCTGTGCACGAGGTAGCCGAGACGTACGTCGTGCCGGGCGAGCAGGTCTTCGAGAGCCGCCACGCCGAAGGAGGCGACCTTGCTGCGCTGCAGGCCGACGAGGTCGGTGCCGGTACGCCGGTACATCGCGATCTCCTCGGGCAGGTCCCAGGACATCGCGGCCATGCCGCTGACGCAGACCGGGTTGGTCGTGACGGACATCGGGCTCCTGTCGGCTCGGCGGTCGTCCGGGTGTCGGACGTCGGGTCAGTCTCGGACGTCGGGTCAGTCTCGGACGTCGGGTCAGTCGAGGTATTCGATGCGCGCCCGGCGCATCCCGAGGGGTGCCAGGTGCGGCAGCAGCCGCGCCGTGACGGCCTCGGCGATGCGCTCCGGGGTCCACGCCGTGTGTCGCAGCACGGGCTCGGCGAGCGCCGGGTGGGTCGTCAGCATGAGTTCGGGACCGTAGGAGCGCAGCACCTGGCCGGTCAGCTCGGCGCTGAGGTCGGAGAGCAGGTAGAGCAGCAGCGGCACGTTGGCCTCGGGCGCGATGCCCGCGTTCTGCCCGCTCGGTGCGCCGCGGAACTGCTCGAGCACCTCGGCCATCCGGGTCTGCGCGTTCGGGGAGATCGCGTTGACGCGGATCCCGACGTCGGCGAGTTCGGCCGCCCACGCGTAGGTGAGCGTGGCGATCGCGGCCTTCGTCGCCCCGTACACGGCCGTTTCGGCACGGCCCATCTGCTCGCCCGAGGTGACGTTGACCAGGACCCCGTGACCCTGGGTACGCATCGCCGCGACAGCGGCGTTTCCCCAGGCGACGGCGCCGAGCACGTTGACCTCGAGCATCCGGCGCACCGTGGCCTCGGACTCGGTGCCGGCGCGGGCCATGGCGAAGACGCCGGCGTTGTTGACGAGGCCGTCGAGCCTGCCGTACTCGGCGAGGCAGTCACGCACGAGGTCGTGGGCGCCCGCCCAGTCCGCGACGTCGGCGACCCTGATCGAGCCCTGGCCGTCAGCTGCGGCGAGCTGCCCGCTGAGCCGCTGGAGTCCCTCCGCGTCGACGTCGACGGCGACCACGTGGGCCCCGGCCGCGGCGATGCCGCGCGCGTATGCCGCTCCCAACCCGTTGGCGGCGCCGGTGACGAGGACGACGCGGCCGGCGAGCAGGCCGGCTGCCTGGTCAGGCCCGGCGGCGGGCGAAGGCCCGGAGTGGACGGCAGGGATCGGGCCGGTCTTCGGGTCGGACACGGGCAGCCCCTCTCGGCTGATCGGGATCCGCAGCGCAGGCTCCGGCAACCGAACGAGCGCTTGGTTGGCTGCACGATAGGCATTTTGAGACCCCCCGGTCAAGGGAGGCTGCCTTTATCATGCTGAAGGCATCGAAGTGATATAAAGCAAGCGCTTGACCAACTCATATGCTCGAGGAACCGGGAGCACCCCAATGTCGACAACCCAGGACCGGCGCTCGGTCATCCTCGACAACGCCGCACACCTTTTCGCGGCCAAAGGAATCGATGCCACGACCGTCCGCGAGATCGCCGACTCGGTCGGCATCCTCTCGGGCAGCCTCTACCACCACTTCAAGTCCAAGGACGAGATGGTCAACGCGATCATCTCGGACTACCTGACCGACCTGACCGACCGTTACGCCCAGGTCCTGGAGTCCGAGGAGAAGCCGGCGATCCAGTTGCGCAAGCTCGTCACGAGCTCGCTGGCCAACATCGAGGCCCACCCGCACGCGACCGAGATATACCAGAACTCGAGCAACTACCTGCCCAAAATCGACGGCTACGCGCACATCCGCGACGCGGCCACCGCGATCCAGCGGGCCTGGATCCAGGTGCTCGAGGCCGGCATCGCCACCGGCGACTTCCGCAACGACATCCCGGTACGCGTACTGCACGGCATGCTGCGTGACTCGCTGTGGCTCTCGGTCCGCTGGTTCAAGCCGACCCCGTCGTACTCCATGGCGAACTTCGCCGACGACTTCGTCTCGGTATTCCTCGACGGAATTCTCGCCAGCGACTGAGCGCGAGCCGCCCTCATCCGCACGCCTACCTGGGGTGTCCGACACGACACGGCGAAAAACCAAGCGCTTGGTAGGGTCGTGCCTGAAGAGGAGGCGAACCCATGACGGCAGCAGGTCACGCCCCGAAAGACCCGGCCCCGATCGACACCACCCGGCACGTCGGGCTCCCGGCGGGCGTCGACGCCTGGCTCGGCAGCGCGGTGCCCGAGTTGCAGGGGAACCTCCGACACGAGGTCATCGCCGGAGGGCGCTCCAACCTGACCTACCGGACCACCGACGCGGTCGGCCACGTCGTCGTGCTGCGTCGTCCACCGCTCGGAAACCAACCGGCCAACGCACACGACGTACTGCGCGAGGCGCGGATCCTGCGCGGTCTGCACGGCCACCTCCCGGTGCCGCGAGTGCTCGCCGTCGAGGAGACGGGCGAGGTGGCCGGCGCCCCTCTCGTCGTACTCGAGCACCTCGACGGCGTGATCCTGCGCAGCCCCGCCGACGTCGGGCGGCTCACCACCGAGGCCGACCGCGCGCTCATCGGCCCCACGCTCGTCGACGCTCTCGTGGCCCTGCACCGACTCGCCCCGGAGGTCATCGGGCTGGGGGGCCTGGCCCGTCGCCGTGACTACGTCACCCGGCAGCTCGGGCGCTGGCACGAGAACTGGCACCGCAGCAGGATCCGCGACCTGCCCGATCTGCAGACCGCGCACGAGCACCTCGTGGCAGCGGCGCCCGAGCAGTCCCGCTCGGGGATCGTGCACGGCGACTTCCGCCTCGACAACTGCATGCTGGACTCTCGATGGCGGGTTCAGGGCGTGCTCGACTGGGAGCTGACCACGATCGGAGACCCGTTGGCCGACGTCGGTCAACTGCTCGTCTACTGGGCGCAGGCCGACGACCCGGCCCGCGCGCTGCACGACCCGGCCACGGTCCTGCCCGGATTCTCGACCCGGAACGAACTACTCTCCCGGTACTGCCTCGCCACCGGCACCGACCCGGCGCGGATCGACTACTTCGTCGCCTACAACTGGTGGAAGACCGCGTGCATCGTCGAGGGCGTGTACACCAGGGTCGCGCAGGGCGCGATGAGCGGTGGCGACCGCACCGCGGCCTCGTTCGCCGCGCAGTCGGCCGCGGTCGCCGGCCGGGCGGCGACCCTCGCGGCGGCGCTGCGCCGGCACTGATCCTCGCCTGACCGCGTGGTGGCCCCGGACGGGCGCGGTGGCATGAGCCGGGTGCCGACGTCCCCGGTTCGACCGGGGACGTCGGCGCACCCGCCTAGGAGAGCCGCTCGATGACCATCGCCATGCCCTGGCCACCGGCGGTGCACATCGTCTCGAGGCCGAACTGGCCGTCCCGGGCCCGCAGCCCGTTGATGAGCGTCGTCGTCATCCGCGCTCCGGTCTGACCGAACGGGTGGCCCAGGGCGATCGCGCCACCGTGGACGTTGACCCGCTCGGGGTTGGCCTTGAGGTCCGAGATGGAGGGGACGACCTGAGCGGCGAACGCCTCGTTGAGCTCGACGAGATCGATGTCGGCCATCGAGAGCCCGGCCAGCGCGAGGGCCCGCCTCGACGCCTCGACCGGGCCGAGACCCATGATCTCCGGCGAGATCGCCGAGACGCCCGTGGAGAGGATCCGGGCCAGCGGCGTGACGCCGAGTTCGGCGGCCTTGCGGCTGGACATGATGATGAGGGCGGCCGCGCCGTCGTTGAGCGGGCAGCAGTTGCCCGCGGTCACCGTACCGTCGGGCCGGAAGGCCGGTTTGAGGCCGGACAGCGACTCGGCCGTCACTCCGGCGCGAGGGCTGTCGTCGGTGGCCACGACGGTGCCGTCGGCGAGGGTCACCGGCGTGATGTCGGTGGCGAAGAAGCCCGACTCGATCGCGGCCTGGGCCCGCTGCTGGCTCGTGGCGGCCCACTGGTCCTGCTCGGCGCGGCTCACACCGCGGTGGCTCGCGACGTTCTCGGCGGTCTCGCCCATCGCGATGTAGACGTCGGGCAGTTCATTCGCGTCGCGTGGGTCGGTCCACGGGCCGGCGCCACCCCGTCCGCGGGTGGCGGTGCGCTCCCCCGCCGCGGCGAAGATCGGATTCTTCGTGTCCGGCATGCCGTCGGACTTGCCGGCGGCGAAGTGCGAGATGACCTCGACCCCGGCGGAGACGAGCACGTCCGCCTCACCGGCGCGGATGGCGTGCAGCGCCATCCTGGTCGTCTGCAGGCTCGATGCGCAGTAACGCTGCACGGTCGTCCCGGGGACCCGGTCGAGCCCGAGCTCGACCGCGACGACGCGCCCGAGGCCCCAGCCCTGCTCGCCGGCCGGCTGAGCGCAGCCGAGCATGAGGTCGTCGATCTGGGCCGGGTCGAGCGCCGGCACCTGGGCCAGGGCCGCCTGGACCATCTGGGTGGCCAGGTCGTCGGCCCGCATCGAGGCCAACGACCCCTTGAAGGCCCGGCCGATCGGCGAGCGCGCCGCGGCGACGATGACTGCGTCCTGCATGGTGTCCTCCGGTTCTCGGGCTGGCGCCCGTGACGGCGGTGCCGTCGGTGTCAGGTCTGGTCGGGGCGTCGGGCCTGCCGGCGAGCAGGGAACTGGGGCCGGTGCGCCGCACGAGGCGCCTTCGCGGGCAGCCCTCCGGTGAGGGGGGACCCGCGAACGCCGGGCTCACCCGGTGAGCATGAACTTCTGGATCTTTCCGCTCGCGGTTCGGGGCAGCGCCGGAACGACGGTGAAGCTGCGCGGGCGCTTGAAGTTGGCCAGCCGCTCCCGGCACCACGCCTCGAGCTCGTCGACGAGCGCCGACTCGTCCCCGCTCCAGGCGGGTACGGTCTGCACGAAGGCGCTGCCGACCTCGCCCATCCGCGCGTCGGGGACCCCGACGACCGCGACGTCGAAGACGGCGGGATGTTCGGACAGCACACGCTCGACCTCGGCGGGGTAGACGTTGAAGCCCCCGACCATGTAGACGTCCTTGATCCGGTCGGTGATGCGCAGGTAGCCGTCCTCGTCGACCCAGCCGACGTCACCGGTGTGCAGCCAGCCGTCCTCGTCGATGGCCTGCGCCGTGGCGACCGGGTCCTCGAAGTAGCCCGACATCACGTTGTAGCCACGCACGAGGACCTCGCCCGACTCACCGGCCGGCAGCGCCCGTCCGTCGAGCCCGGCGATCCGCAACTCGGTGCCCGGGATCGCCCGCCCGCAGCTGGTCGAGATCCGCTCGAGGCCGGCGTCGGGCGGGCACACGGTCGCCGTGCCGCACGTCTCGGTCAGGCCGTAGGCGGTGATGACGTCGCGGAAGCCCAGTTCCTCGCGCATCCGGCGCAGCAGCGGCACCGGCACGACCGTGGCCCCGGTGACGGCCAGGCGTACCGAGCTGAGGTCGTATGTGCCGAGGTCGGGGTGTTCGAGCAGGGAGGTGTAGACGGTGGGTGCGCCGGGGAAGACCGTGACACGTTCCTGCTCGATGAGACGCAGCACGGTCTCGACGGCGAACACCGCGACCGGAATGATCGTGGCGCGCGTGAGGAGGCAGGCCAGGATGCCGGCCCGGTAGCCGAAGCTGTGGAAGAACGGGTTGACCATCAGATAGCGGTCGCCTCGCCGCAGCCCGACGAGGCGGGCCCACTCCCTGTCGACGCGAAGGTTCGAGGCGTGCGAGACCATCGCGCCCTTGGGGTAGCCGGTGGTGCCCGAGGTGAACAGGATGTCGGCCACGCCCTCCGGGGCGAGGGCGGCGATCCGTCCGTCGACGACTCCGGGGTCGACCTGGTCGGCCAGCGCGGTGAAGGCCGCCAGGGACCACACGCCGTCGTCGTTCTGCTCGCGACCGGTGGCGGACAGGTCGACGACGGTACGCACCGAGGGCAGCAGCGGCACCGGGCGCCCGACGGCCGGTGACGGCCCGTCGCCGCGCAGCGCGGCCAGGTAGTGGGCGTCCAGGAAGGCGTCGTCGAGGACGACCATCGTGGCCCGGACCTTGGCGATGACGGATCGCGCCTCCGCACCACGGAAGCGGGTGTTGACGGGGCACAGCACGCCCCCCGCTGCCAGCACGCCGAGGGCGCTGATGACCCAGTCGGCGCTGTTCGGGGCCCAGACGATGACGCGGTCCCCCGGCTCGAGACCGTGCGCGACCGCGGCCCGCGCGAACCGGGTGACGGCCGCGTCGAGCTCGGCGAAGGTCATCCGCACGTCCCCGTCGACCAGGGCTTCGAGATCGGCGGCGTCCTGCGCGGCCTGCCGCAGCAGGGCGGGGATCGTGGTCAACACGTCACTCACGCACATCTCCTCACGCGGAGCCGGTCACTTGTCGAAACGAACCACAGACTACCAACCAAGCGCTTGCTAGACTAGCGGTGGCGGCGCCGGCGACCAGCGTCAGCGAGCCACGCCGACTCAACCGATCCGACCTCCGGCACCGACCGGTGAGGCATGTGAAGGAAGGAAACCCGGTGGCAGAGGCATACATCGTGGACGCCGTCCGCACCCCCGTCACGCGACGCGGTGGCGCGCTCGCCGACATCCACTCCGCCGACCTGGGAGCCGCCGCGCTCACCAGCCTCATGAGTTCCTCGGGGGTCGACCCCGACGCCGTCGAGGACGTCGTGTTCGGCTGCGTCGACACCATCGGCCCACAGGCCGGTGACATCGCCCGCACCGCCTGGCTCGCCGCCGGGCTCCCGCAGCACGTACCCGGCGTCACCGTGGACCGGCAGTGCGGCTCGAGCCAACAGGCGGTGCACTTCGCAGCCCAGGCCGTCATGGCCGGAGTCAACGACGTCGTCGTCGCCGGGGGTGTGCAGAACATGAGCGCCATCCCCATCTCGGCCGCGATGCTCACCGGTCAGCAGTACGGCTTCGACGACCCCTTCTCCGGGTCCGTCGGCTGGCGCAAGCGCTACGGCAACGAGCAGATCTCGCAGTTCCGCTCAGCCGAGATGATCGCCGAGAAGTGGGGCGTCAGCCGAGAGGACATGGAGCGCTTCGCCCTGCGTAGCCACGAGCGGGCCCTGCGGGCCATCGCCGAGGGCCGCTTCAGCCGCGAGATCCACGCCGTCGGCGACGTCGACACCGACACCTGTCCGCGCGCCGACACGAGCCTGGAGAAGATGGCCGGCCTCGACCCGCTGACCCCGGGCGGCCGGGTCACCGCCGCCGTGGCGAGCCAGATCTGCGACGGCGCGGCGGCCCTGCTCGTCATGAGCGAGCGGGCAGTGGCCGAGCACGGGGTGACCCCGCGCGCCCGGATCCACCACCTGTCGGTGCGCGCCGACGACCCGGTGCTGATGCTCACCGCCCCGATCCCCGCCACCGCCCACGCGCTCGAACGCACCGGGCTGTCGATCGACGACATCAGTCTGTTCGAGATCAACGAGGCGTTCGCCTCGGTCGTGCTCGCCTGGCTCAAGGAGACGGGGGCCGACCCGGAGCGGGTCAACGTCAACGGTGGCGCGATCGCCCTGGGCCACCCGCTCGGCGCCACCGGCGCCCGGCTGATGACCACCCTGTTGCACGAGCTCGAACGCACCGGCGGCCGCTACGGCCTGCAGGCGATGTGTGAGGGCGGCGGCCAGGCCAACGTCACGATCATCGAGAGGCTCTGATGACCCAGTCCCCCGCGACGCCCGGCGGCGTCGACCTGACCGGCCAGGTCGCCATCGTCACCGGAGGCACCCGTGGCATCGGCGCCGAGATCACCCGCGCCTTCCTCAAGGCCGGGGCGCGGGTGCTCGTGTGCGGCCGCAGCGAGCCCGAGCACCTGCCCGAGATCGACGGACGCACCCCCGTCTTCGTCCAGTCGGACGTCCGCGATCCGGAGCAGGCCAAAGCCCTCGTCGCCGCGGCGGTGGACCGGTTCGGCCGGCTCGACATCCTGGTCAACAACGCCGGTGGCGCACCGAGCGCCGACACCGCGACGGTGTCCCCCCGCTTCGTCTCGGCGGTCGTCACGCTCAACCTGCTCGCCCCGTTCTACGTCGCCCAGCAGGCCAACGAGGTCATGCAGCGTCAGGGCAGCGGCACGATCATCAACATCGGCTCGGTCGCCGGAGCCAACCCGGCCCCGGACACCGCCGCGTACGCCGCGGCCAAGGCGGGCCTGACGATGCTGACCCGCTGCCTCGGGCTCGACTTCGCCCCCGCCGTACGGGTCAACCAGGTGACGGTGGGGCTCGTACAGACCGAGCTCTCGCACCTCTACTACGGCGACGAGGCGGGGCAGGATCGCGTGGCGCGGACGATCCCCATGCGGCGGATGGCCACCCCGGCCGACATCGCCGCAGCCTGCCTGTTGCTCGTCTCGCCGCTCTCCGGTTACGTCACCGGCACCGAGATCGTCATCGACGGTGGTGGGGAGATCCCGTCGCGGCACCTGGCCGCCCAGCCGCCCGGCACCGGTCCGCTCGGCTGAGCCCGGCGGGCCACGTACGACGGAGGGGCCGCACCGGTTCGGTGCGGCCCCTCCGTCCTTCCGCTCCTGCCTGCCGTGGAGTTCGGCGGCCGGCTCAGAGACCCGCGAGCGCTGCCACCTCGGCCCGAACCGCCGCCGGAGAACCGGCCAGCAGCTGGGCCGACTTGCCGCGCTTGAAGAACAGGTGTGCGTGGTGCTCGAAGGTGAACCCGATACCGCCGTGCAACTGGATCGCCTCGGCTGCGACGGTCATCAGCGTGTCGGCGCACACGAGCTTGGCCAGCGCCGCGTCGTGCGAGCGGGTGGCGGCACCGGTGCGTAGCGTCGTGACGAGGTGGTCAGCCGTGGCCCGCGCTCCGGCGACCGCGACGGCGAGGTCGGCGCAGCGGTGCTTGAGGGCCTGGAACGACCCGATCGGGCGGCCGAACTGCTCCCGGACCTTGAGGTAGTCGACGGTGAGGTCGAGGCAGGCGCGGGCGGCGGCCGCCGATTCCAGCGCGAGCATGGCGCGCACGTGGTCCAGCAGCACCCGGGCCCCCTCGCCGCCGGGGGCGTCGACCCGGCCGGCCGCGGCCTCGCGCAGGTGCACAGTGCTCAGCCGCCGGGTCTGGTCGAGCGTCATGTGCGTCCGCACGTCCACCCCGTCGGCGGCCAGGTCCACGGCGTAGACGCCGAGCTCACCACCCGGGTTCCGGGCGGTGACGAGAACGACCCGGGCGGCTTCGACCCCGGCGACGAGGGTCTTCGTCCCGGTCAGCGCCCACTCGTCCCCGGCGCCGGCGGCCCGGGTGGCGGTCTGTTCGAGATCCCAGCCCGCGCCGTCCTCGGCGAGCGCAGCGGCCAGGGTCAGCTGCTCGTCCACGACGCGTGCCAGCAGGGGCTCGGCGTGGGGACCGAGGGCGCGGGCGGCGAGGATCGCGGTGAGGCTCGTCGCGAGCGCGCCCGGCACGAGCCGGGCCCCGAGCTCCTCGATGACGGCGGTCGCGGCGGGCACGCCGAGGCCGAGCCCGCCGAGGTGCTCCGGTACGACGAGGCCGAGCAGGCCCAGCTCGGCCGTGAGCAACTCGTGCAGCAGCGGGTCGTACCCCTGGTCCCCGACCATGACCTCGTGGGTTCGGCGCAGGTCAGCCTGCCCGTCGAGCACCTCGGCCACGGAGGCACGGATCTGGGCGAGATCCTCGGCCGCCTCCGTGTGCGACGTCTCGGCCACGGCACGAGGGTCGGCGTGCGATCCGGTCATCGTCCTCACCTCATCGGGGCAGGCCGAGCAGGCGCTCGGCGATGATGTTGCGCTGGATCTCGTTGGAGCCGCCGTAGATCGTGTTGGCGCGGCTGAAGAGGAAGTGGGTCTGGGCGTCGTCCAGCTCGTACCCGGGCCCGGTGAGCAGCGCCCCGGCCCCCTCGACGTCGACCGCGAGCTCGCCCAGCGAGCGGTTCCACGTGGCCCACTGGAGCTTGGAGATCGACGCCTCCAGGCCGGACAGCCCCTCACCGGCGGACGCGAGCAGCCGCACCGCCGAGTGCCGCATCACCTCGAGCCCGATGTAGGCGTCGACGAGGCGGTCACGCAGCGCCGGTTCCTGCCAGGCGCCGTTGGAGTGGGCCCGGGCGATGACGGCATCGAGGCGCCGGCGGAAGCCGATCTGCTGGCCGAGGGTGGACACGCCGCGCTCGAAGCCCAAGGTGCCCATGGCGACTTTCCAGCCCTCGCCCTCGGCGCCGACGCGGTGCTCGACGGCAGCGACGGCCTCGTCGAAGAAGACCTCGTTGAACTCGCTCGTGCCGGTCAGCTGGGTGATCGGGCGCACCGTCACGCCGGGCTGGTCCATCGGCACCAGCAGGTAGGAAAGCCCCGCGTGGCGGGTCGAGCCGGGATCGGTGCGGCACAGCACGAAGCACCAGTCGGCCAGGTGCGCGAGCGAGGTCCACACCTTCTGCCCGGTGATGACGTAGTGGTCGCCCCGGCGCTCGGCGCGGGTGCGCACCCCGGCGAGGTCCGAGCCCGCGCCGGGCTCGGAGTAGCCCTGGCACCAGATGTCCTCGCCGCTGGTGATGCGGGGCAGGAAGCGCGCCTTCTGCTCCGGCGTGCCGAATGCGAGCAGGGTCGGGCCGAGCAGCTGCTCGGACATGTGCCCGAGCCGGCCGGGTGCGCCGGCGCGGGCGTACTCCTCGTGGAAGATGACCTGCTGGGCGAGGGTCGCGGGGCGACCGCCGTACTCGGTGGGCCAGGAGAGGCCGATCCAGCCGGCCCGGCCCAGGTGGCGCTCCCACTCGCGGCGCAGCTCGTGCGCCTCGTGCTCGCGTCCCTCGCCGCCGGTGCCGACCGCCTCGGCGAACGGCCCGGTGAGGGCCTCCTGGAGCCAGCCACGGATCTCGGCCCGGAACTGCTCGTCGCTCACCGGCGCACCGGTGGCCCGCGCTGCGTCAGCACCCATGTCAGGCACCGTAGACGGGGGTCGGCGGCTCGGAGCGGGCGATGAGGTCGGCGATCACGTCGGTGAGCTCCTCCGGCTCCCACCGCGCGCCCTTGCTGGCGGCCGGCCCGTGGCGCCAGCCGTCGGCGAGCGAGACCTCGCCCCCGGCGACCTCGAAGACGGCGCCGCTGACGGCCTGCGCGGCGTCGGAGCCGAGCCAGACCACGAGGGGGGAGACGTTGGCCGGGTCCATCGCGTCGAAGCCCGTCTCGGGGGCGGCCATCGCCTCGGCGAAGACGGCCTCGGTCATCGGGGTACGGGCCGAGGGGGCGATCGCGTTGACGACGATGCCGTAGCGGGCCCACTCGGCGGCCGCGATCTGGGTCAGGGCGGCGATCCCGGCCTTGGCGGCGCCGTAGTTGCCCTGTCCGACGCTGCCCATGAGCCCCGCGCCGGAGGACGTGTTGACGACGCGCGCGGCGATCCGGCGGCCGGTCTTGGCCGCGTCCCGCCAGTAGGCGGCGGCGTGGCGCATCGGGACGAAGTGTCCCTTGAGGTCGACCCGCAGGACGAGGTCCCACTCCTGCTCACTCATGTTGACCAGCATCCGGTCGCGGTTGATGCCGGCGTTGTTGACCAGGGTGTGCAGCCCGCCGAAGGTCTCGACCGTCTCGCGCACGAGCCGCTCACCGTAGGCCCAGTCGCTGACGTCGCCGGTGCTGACGACCGCGCGACCGCCCAGTGCGCGGATCTCGTCGACGACGGCCTGGGCCGCCTCCCGGCTGCTCTCGATGTCGTTGACGACGACGTCGGCGCCCTGCCGGGCGAACTCGAGGGCGTGGACCCGGCCCAGCCCCTGTCCGGCACCGGTCACGATCACCGTTCGTCCTGCGCAGAAGCCGCTCACGGCACGCCCTTTCACTCGAGGTACGGGAAGAAAACCACACCCGACACTAGCGATGCAAGCAAGCGCTTGGTAGGGTCCCGGAAACGACAGAAGGATGGCGAAAGACGTGAAAATGTTCTCGGCCCTGCAATTCCGAGACTTCCGCTTCGTACTCCTGACCCTGGTGTTGTCCCAGGCCGGCTACTGGGGCTGCAACATCGCCTTCCAGTCGGTGCTCGTCGAGAGCGACGCCACCCCGGCGACGATGGGGGCGCTCTTCTTCTGCCTGCTCGTGCCGTTCACGCTCTTCTCCATCCCGGCCGGGGTGCTGGCCGACGCCGTCGACCGGCGCCGCCTGCAGATCGGCGTGCTCCTGGCGACGGCCGTCCTGGCCGGAGTCTGTACGGCGACGATCGCGGCCAGGATCGTCGCCCTGCCCGTGATGCTCGCGCTCGCCTTCCTCGCCGGCACCGGAGTCAGCTTCCTGTCCCCCGTGACCCAGGCCCTCGTGGCCAACACCGTCCCGGCCGAGGCGCTCGGCCACGCCGTACCGATCCAGGCTGCCGGGCTCAACCTCGCCCGCTCGGTCGGCCCCGCGGTCGCCGGGCTGATCCTCGTGGCCTGGGGACCGCTGGGCACGTTCGTGATGTACGCGACGCTCACCCTCGCCGCGGCCGCCGCCGCGATCGCGGTCCGCACCCGTCGCGTCCCGCCGGCCGTCCCGGTGGCCCGCGAGAGCCTGACCGCGCAGGTCCGCGCGGGGATCCGGCACGCCCGCGAGCGACCCCCGGCCGCGCTCTGCCTCGTCATCGTCGCGGTCAACGCGTTCTTCGGGTGCGCCTTCACGACCCAACTCCCCGTCCGGGCGGCCGCGACCTCGGACAACCCGGACCCGGTCTTCCCCATGCTGGTGGCCCTGACCGGGCTGGGCTCGCTCCTCGGGATCCTCGTGGTGGCCCGCCTCTCCAAGCGCATCGCCACCGTGTGGCATGCCGCGGTCACCATCGTTCTGCTCGCACTGAGCAACGCCCTGCTCGGGGCCGCCACGACAGTGCCCGTGCTCGCGGCGGCCGCTCTGCTGTGCGGCACGTTCAGCATCGGCGCCATGGTGATCCTGCAGACGGCGGTCCAGAGGGTCGTCGACGACGCGCAGCGCGGCCGGGTGATGAGCCTCTACTTCCTCGGCTGGGGTGGCATGCCGTTCGGCGCCCTCCTGCTCGGCGGGCTGAGCACGTGGTTCGGCTCCACGATCGCCTTCATGCTGTACGCCGCCGCGTGCCTGGCCACGGCCGCCACGGTGCTCGCGTGGTTGCGTCGCGGACGCGCCGACCCCCTTCCCGCGACGTGACCACCCTCGGCCCGTCCCGTTGTCCGCCCCGCAATTCCAGGAGTTCGTCGTGACCGACCAGTCCTCCCCGACCGCACCCGCGGCGGCGCTGCCCGTGCCCGCCGACTTCGTCCACCGCGCCGGTGTCGCGCTCGTCACCGGCGGCACCGGCGGCCTCGGGCGGGTCATCGCCCGCGAACTGGCGCGCCGGGGGTCGGCGGTGGCGATCACCTACCGCAGCGACGCCGAGGCCGCCCGGCAGGTGCTCGACGAGCTGCCGTCCGTCGCGTCCGGCACGCACTCGGCGCACCACCTCGATCTCACCGACGCCGAGGCCACCGCCGCGCTCGTGGCGGAGCTCACCGTAAGCCGCGGGCCGCTGCACACGATCGTGCACGCGGCCGGGCCGCACGTGCCCATGCGGCACCTGTCCACAGTGCGTCCCGAGCAGTTCGCCACGCAGGTGGCCAACGACACGGCCGCCTTCTTCACGCTGGTCTCGGCCTGCCTCCCGGCCCTGCGTCAGAGCCGTGGCAACGTCGTCGCGATCACGACCGCGGCGACGACGCGCTACCCCGCCCGGGACGGCCTCTCCTCCGCGCCGAAGGCGGCGGTCGAGGCGCTCGTACGGGCCTTCGCCAACGAGGAGGGCCGCTTCGGCATCCGGTTCAACTGCGTCGGGCCGGGCATGCTCACCGACGGGATGGCCGAGCGACTGATCTCCTCGGGGGACCTCGACGAACGCGCCCTGACCGTCGCCCGGTCCTCGACTCCGCTGCGGCGTTTCGGCAGCGCCGTCGACATCGCCGAGGCCGCCTGCTTCCTGGCCAGCGACCGGGCCGGCTTCATCTCCGGGCAGAAGCTCGACGTCGACGGAGGCTTCGGTGTCTGAACCGTCGCGGTCCCTCCCGGTCGAACTGGACGCGCTGCTCGCCGAGCGGGCCGTCGAGCGGGCCCTGCTGCGCTATGCGCGCGGGATCGACCGGATGGACCGGGCCCTGGCCGCGAGCGCCTTCCACCCGGACGCCCGGATCACCCTCGGCGGGACCACGGCCGAACGGGACACGACGCTGGACATGGTCTTCGCGCTCGTGGCGCGGCGCACCATGACGATGCACTACCTGACGAACATCCTGGTCGAACTCGACCCGGCCGACCCGGACCGCGCCCGGGCCGAGACGTACGGCATCGCGTTCCAGCGCAGCACGTCCGAGCCGCCGCGCGGCAACATCATCAGCGGGTTCCGCTACGTCGACCTGGTCACCCGGCGCGCGGGCGAGTGGCGGGTGCAGGAACGTCTCACCGTCTCGGAATGGCAGCGGGTCGACGACCTCGCCGGCCAGTGGCCGATCCCCGAGGCGTCGCTGCGGGGAGCCCGCGACGCCTCCGACCCGATCAGCCGGCCGTGGCCGCCCGGCGGCCCGGCTGCGGGCGGGCCGGACCGGGACAGCGATCCCGGACGCCCCCGTGAGTGACCCGCGGACTCCTGCACACGAGGCGGGCGACCGGAGGCCGGGGGCCGACGCCGGCGCGCCACGGCTCGGCTTCCGCACGGGCGACGTCGTCGTCGTGACCGGGGCCGGCAGCGGGATCGGAGCGGCGACCGCGGCGACCGCCGCCGCCCAGGGACTCGTGGTGTCCGCGTGGGACCTCGACGCCGCGGCCCTCACGGCGGTGAGCGCCGCCGTCCGCGCGGCGGGCGGGGTGGTCGACCCCCACGTGGTCGATGTCGCCGACGAGTCGGCCGTGCGCGCGGCCCTCGCCGGGACCTGCTCGGCGTACGGGCCGGTGCGCCACCTCGTCAACAACGCCGGCCCGTCCTCGGCGACCGAGCTCGACTTCGACCACGCCGTGCAGCTGTGTGTCGGCAGCGTGCGGTCGGTGACCCGGGCCTGGCTCGAACAGGCCCCGCCCGGGGCGACCCTCGTGAACACCGCCTCGGTCGCCGGCACCGTCGTGGGCACCGCCTCCGACTGGTACAGCGCGGCGAAGGCCGCGATCGTCGGCTACACCCGGCACCTGGCCGCGCACCGGGCCGACGCCGTACGGGCCAACGCGGTAGCCCCCGGCATGGTGGACACCCCGAGGCTGCGGGGCTTCGCCGGGTCCCCGACAGGGCAGTCCGTGCTGTCCCGGGTGCCGAGCCACCGGATGGCCACGCCGGACGAGATCGCCTGGCCGATCCTCTTCCTGCTCTCGCCGCTGGCCTCGTACGTGAACGGGGCGTTGCTCGTCGTCGACGGCGGGTGGACCATCACGCAGTGAGCGCTGCCCGCGGGCGGTCAGCGCGGGTCGGGGCCCGGCCCGCCGAGCATGGCCCGCATCCCGCCGTGGTTGCCGGCGACGAGGGCGGCCCGGTCCGGGCCGGAGCGCCGCGCGGCGACCTCGGCCTGCTGGCGCACCACGTGTACCGGGCCGGAGCCCAGGGCCGCCAGCCCCTGGGCGGCGACGTCGGCCGGGTCGGCCGCGCCGGTCAGGTCGAGGCCGGCGCGCGCCATGGCGGGGGTGGCCGTGAGCCCCAGCACCAGGTGCAGCACGTCGACACCGACCTGCCCCAGCTCGAGCCACAGGCCCTCGGTGAAGATCCGGGTGAATGCCTTGGCGGCGGCGTAGACGCCGATGTCGGCGTGGCCGAGGTAGCCGGCTGAGGAGCCGACGACGAGGATGCCGCCGCGGCCGCGTGCGGCGAGCCGGGCGCCGAACTCCCGGCAGAGCTCGAGCGGGCGGGTGATGTTGAGATCGATGACGGCCTGGACCCGGGCGAGGTCCGCCTCGACGAAGCGGCTGCGGTAGGTGTTCGCGCCGGCGTTGAGGACGAGCAGGCCGAGGTCGAGGTCGGCGACGGCCTCGACGATCCGGGCGGTCGCGTCCGCGTCGAGCAGGTCCAGGGCGAGCACGCGGCACGGGACCCCGTGCGCCCGGACCCGGTCGGCGGTCTCCCCGAGGGCCACCGGCTTGCGGGCGACGAGCACGATGCCGAGGCCGGCGCGGGCCAGCTGCTCGGCGAACGCGGCGCCGACCCCCTCGGAACCGCCGACGACCAGGGCCCAGGGCCCGTAGCGCTCGAACCGTCCGGTCCCGCCGGTGGACTCGGTCATGCCCCGCTGTCCGTCACCGTGGGCTCGTCGAACCAGTCCCACTCCCAGGGTGTGATGGTGGCCAGGGGCCCCGTGAACAGCGGGGTGGCCGTGCCGGCGAGCGCCGCGGGCGGGGCCGCCAGCGGATCCGCGGCCAGGGCCCGTGTGAACTCGACCGGGTCGGCTTCGAGGTAGGTGAGCCGGATCCGCACGACGGGTCCGTCGGGACGGCTGCGGCTCGGGGCGCTGCGGAAGGTCCACACGCCCGCGACGCCGTCGCGCGCGAGCAGGTCGGGCACCTGGGTCTCGTGCTCGAACCGGGACAGGTCGGCCACGTCGGGATGCAGGGACGTCTCGACTCGGCTCACCTCGACGTACACCCCGCGGTGGGGCCGGAACGGCAACGCGGCGAGGGTGACGAGGGCCCGGGGGGCGACATGACCCTGGACGGGTCGGAACATCCGGGTCATCGGCCGTTCGGTCCAGGCCAGCTCCGGACGCCGGCCCTGGTGGATCGCCCGGTCGCCGAGGTCCTTCCACTCGGGGACCGAGTCCGCGGCCGGCTCGGCGAACCAGTACATCGCCATGTACTGGCTGCCGGCGAGGGCGGGGTCGGGGTAGCTGCCGAGCCGCTCGCACGCGGGGGTACGCACCCAGCGGTCGCCGTGCACGACGCCGGGCAGGGCGAGGTTCTCGGGGCGGTGGTCGAGTTGATGCCACGCGTTGTAGTCGCGATGGCGGGCAGGGTCGGTCACCTTCGGGAACGAGAAGAAGGCTCGGGTGGCGGTCGCTGGGGTGCTCGGGAGCATCTCGGCCCTCTTCGCGGGTCGGGGCGCTGGTGACGCACGATCGGTCCGGTGTCGCCGCCGGGCGCGGCCGGTGTTCTGACTCTTGACCCTAGGGCAGCGTCCCTCATATGGTCAAGCAAGCGCTTGGTTGACATCGTTGTCCGCAAGAGGAGCCCCATGACCGGCAGTGACGCGGATTTCCGCGCCCGACTCGACGCTCTGATCGGCCTCACCGACCCGCCGCGCCGGGCCAAGGACGCGATCACCGAAGCAGCCATCCGCATCTGGTGCGACGCCGTCGGCGACGAGAACCCCGCGTACCAGGACCCCCAGTGGGCCGCCCGCTCCGTCTGGGGCGGCATCGTGGCCCCGGCGACCTCGCTGAACATGTGGACCCTGCCGGGCAACAGGCGCAGTCACCGCCACGCCGAGAGCCTCGACCGGGTCAACGAGGTCCTCGCCACGCGCGGGTTCACCTCGGTGGCCGCGGTGCAGACGGAGCACACCTACGTACGCCCGCTGCGCCCCGGCGACCACCTGGAGCAGTTCCCGTCCATCGGCGCGGTCTCCCCCGAGAAGTCCACCCGGCTCGGCCAGGGCCACTTCGTCGACCTCGTCAGCGACTACCGCACCGTCGAGGGCGAGCCGGTCGGGCGCGTCGTCCTGCGGATGCTCCGCTGGAACCCGGCGACCCGGACCGAGGTCCCGACGACGCCCGGGGACCGCCTCGCTCGCCCCGTACGCCCGGCCGCTGCCGCCCCTGTCGACCTGCCGCCCGCCGGCACCACCGGCACCCTGACCGCGCACCTGCAACCCGGCTACGCCGCCGCCCCCCTCGACGAGCGCCCCTACCTCGTCGGCAGCGCCGAACTCGCCGACGGGACCCGCTTCAGCGGAGACGTCGCATACCTGCGCCCCGACCTCGTGCACGACGGCATGCCGGTCGTCGTGGCGCACCGACGCACCCGCGACGGCCAGATCCTGCCGGTGCTCACCGCCCCCCGGCCCGAACGCCGCACGAGCACCCGTACCGGGGCCGAGGTGAGCATCGGGCAACGCCTCGCCCCCTGGCCGGTCCCCGTCACCCAGCTGTCCATCGCGGCGCTGGCGACCGCGACCTTCGACTTCAACGACGTGCACCTCGACCGCGACGCGGCCCTCGAACGAGGCGCCCGCGACGTCTACATGAACATCCTCGGCTCCAGTGCCCTGGTCAACTGCTACCTCACCGACTGGGCCGGACCGGAGGCTCGCGTCGTCGACTTCCGCACCCGCCTCGCCGCACAGAACCACCCCGGCGACACCTGCACCCTCGACGGCGTCGTCACCGGGCTGAAGCCGGCGCACGGGGGAACGCAGGTCACCGTCGACGTCCGCGGCACCAACAGCCTCGGCGACCACGTCATCGCCTCCGCCACCATCGCCCTGCCCTGAGAGGAATCGCGTGCTCGCCAGCTACGTCGTCGACTCCGGATCCCCCGACAGCCTGCGTCTCGGCCGGCTCGAGGCCCCGACGCCCGGCCCCGGTCACGTGCTCGTGCGGGCCCAGGCAGCCAGCCTGGACCGGGTCGACACCTACATCCGTCGCGGCACCCACGGGATGGCGGTCACCGGCCCGACGATCCTCGGCCGGGACGTCGCCGGCACCGTCGTGCGGACCGGTCCCGGCGTCACCGGCTTCACTCCCGGCGACGCGGTCGTCGGGCTGACCACCGGCACCCACGCCGAGCTCGCCGTCGTCCCGGCCACGCACTGCTTCCCGCGACCGGCCGCGCTCGACGCCGTCCACGCCGCGGCGGTGCCCACCGCCGGACGCACCGCCTACGACGCGGTCGTCAACCTCGCCGGCGTACGCCCCGGCGAACGGGTACTCGTCGTCGCCGCCGCGGGCGCCGTCGGCACCTTCGCCGTCCAGTACGCCCACCACCTGGGCGCGCGCGTCTTCGGCACCAGCGCCCCGGCGAAGGCCGACGCGGTACGCGCCCTCGGCGCTCTCGACGTCGTGGACCACTACCGTCCCGACGTCGTCGAGTCCCTGCGTGCCGCCCTGCCCGGCGGCGAGGTGGACGTCATCGTCGAGTCGGTCGGCGGCACCCTCTGGTCCGACGTGCTCAAGGTCCTCGCCCCCGGCGGTCGGCTGGTCACCTGTGGCGTCACCGCCGACAGCCACGCCCACCTGCACCTGGGTCGCCTCATGGTCAAGGGCTGGACGCTGCGCGGAATCGGCCGGCCCGGGCCCGAGGCGGTGGCCCGCCAGCTACGCGAGGCCCTCACCCTCTCGGCCGTGGCCGCCGCCCCCGCGATCGCCGCGACGTACCCGCTCGAGCAGGCCACCGTCGCGCACGACCGGCTGGAGGCGTCCGATTTCGTCGGTCGGATCGTCCTCACGACCGGCTGAGCCGCTCAGGCGAGCGACTCCCCCGAGACGGCGCTCAGGACGACGAGCGGGATCTGCCGCCCGAAACCCGCAGCCCGTTCGGCGTAGCGTCCCACGTTCGGCTTGCGCGCCACGACGTGCGCGAACAGCTCCGGGTCGCGCTCGCCGTCGGTCACCCGCGCCCGGACCGGGATCGTCCTGCGGCGCAGGACGATCCAGCAGAGTTCGTGATGACGCGCGTTGACCACCCAGGCCGGGTCCTTGGGGCCGCCCCCCTTGGAGCCGACGACCACCAGGTCCCTCCCGTACGGCACGTAGGGCAGCGCCGCGTCGCGCAGCTCCCCGGAGCGACGGCCAACCGTCGTCAGCAGCAGCGTGGGGTGGTACGGAAACCTGCCCGCCAGCGCGTACTGCAACGACACGAGCGAGAACCCGGTCCGTCGCACGAGAAACCGGTCGAACGCCATCCCGCGCGGCCCGCGGATGACGATGAGCCACGACCGGCCGTACGAGGCGAACGACCTCGTCTCCGCACCGATCCGGTCCCGCCGGCTCATCGCGCAAGCGCCAGCAGCGGTGACAGCGTCTCGGCGACGTCGGCGACGTCGTCGATGCCCCGGACCACCTCGACGAGCCGCTCCTGCGCGCCCGCGTCGAGGATCCCGTCGCAGAACGAGGCCAGCTTGCCGGCGACGAAGTCCCAGTCCGCCCGCGTCGTGTCGTCCCACGGGTCGCCCTGGGCGAAGTCCGACTCGACGACGTACTCCCGGCCACCGGCCCGGATCGTCAGCGCGCCGCGCGTCCGGCGGATCTGGCCGCCCGGGTGTTCCCTGAGGTCGGCCTCCCACTCCGCGTCGAGCACCGGGTCGGGCGCCGTCGTGATCCGGCGCGCCAGGTCCCACACCGCCGGGTCGGCCAGCCGCTCGGGGTCGTACCACCGCGGTCCCGGGGCGTGCCCGAGCAACGCCAGCGCCGCGGCGTACGGCATGTTGAAGGCGCCGTCCAACGGCGCGACGACAGTGTCCGGGATCTGCGGGGCCGGCTCCCGGAACTGCAACGTCCGGTAGGCCGCCGGGCTCAGCCGGATCTCCATGGACTCGATCTGCGACACCGGCACCCCGTGGCTGCTCGGGAACGCGCGGATCGCGTCGAGCGCCGCGTGGGTGAAACGGCACGTCGGGTACGGCTTGAGCGACGTCTCGCTGATCCACCACTTCGACCCCAGGCCGGCGACCATCTCGTGCCGCTCGCCGCCGAGGAAGCCCATCGCCTCGATGAAGCCCGGGGTGCGGTCCAGCACGTCCAGGTCGCCGGTGTAGCCCTCCTCGGCCAGCGCCGCGCCGAGCATCCCGGCGTGCGCGATCGCGCCGTACGGGCCGTACTTGAACGCGTTGAACGAGCGCCGCTCGGCCATGTAGGAGTTCTTCGCCGGCGGGGCCAGCCAGGCGACCAGGCCGAGCGCGTGCGCCAGCCGCTCCGGCTCCCAGCCGCCGACGACCGCGCATGCCGCGGCCGCGCCCATCGAGGCGTACCCGTGCGACGACAGCGGCGACCAGCGGAACTGGCCGTCCTCGAAGGCCATGAGCGAGGTCGACAGGTTCAGCCGCGCGTTGATCTCGAAGGCGATGATGCTCGCGCGCAACAGGCTCGCCCCGTCGGCGTGCAGCCGCTCGGCCTCCGCCAGCCCGGCCGCGACGCCGAACACCGCGAAGTGCGCCGAGTTGAAGAAGGTGTCGTCCGCGTCCAACGCGTTCATCATGTCCGCGTTGGCGTGCGCGGCGTTGATCGCCGCGACCCGCTGCCCCAGCCCGAACACCGTCGCCTCGGCGGGGCCGCCGAACCGGGCGGCGACCTGCTGGACCATGCGGCTGCGCCGCAGCCGCACCGCCGCCAGCCCGCAGACGAGCGAGTCGAGCAGGACGAGCTTGCCGTAGTCGCGTACCGACTCGGGGATCTCCTCGTCGCGTGTCGTCGCGAACCGCGCCAGCAACTGCGTCCGGGTCGGTCCCGTCGTACCGGTCACCGCTCAGCCCACCTTTCCCGGCGCGACGAGCCGGTTGCCCTGCGCGTCGCGTGGCAGCGGCACGGGGATCGCCGCGAGCAGCTTCTTCGTGTACTCCTGCCGCGGGTTGGCGAAGATCTGGTCCGTCGTGTCCGTCTCCACGACCTCACCGGAGGCCATCACCATGACCCGGTCGGCGATGACCTCGACGAGAGCCAGGTCGTGACAGACGAACAGGTACGCCAGACCCAGCTCCTCCTGCAGGTCCCGGAGCAGGTTGAGCACCTGCGCCCGCACCGACACGTCAAGCGCCGCGACCGGCTCGTCGCACACGATGAGGCTCGGCTTCATCGTCAGCGCCCGTGCGATCGCGACGCGCTGCAACTGACCGCCGGACAGCTCGGCCGGATAGCGCTCCAGGTAGCGCGAACCGATGCCGACCTTGTCGAGCAGCTCGACGGCCTCCTTCTCCCGCGTGACCCGGCCCTTGTCGGTGTGCACGAGGAGAGGCTCGGCGACCGCGTCCTTGATCGTCATCCGCGGGTCGAGCGAGCTGTACGGGTCCTGGAAGATCATCTGCATCCGCTGGCGCAGCGCGCGCAGCTGCTTCGGCTTCGTGGCCAGCACGTCGATCCCGTCGAACGTCACCGAGCCGGAGTTCGGCTCGATGAGGCGCAGCACCATGCGCCCGACAGTCGACTTGCCCGCGCCGGACTCGCCGACGACCGCGAGGCACTCACCGCGCTCCAGGGTGAAGCTCACCCCCTTGACCGCGTGCACCAATTTCGTACGCCGGCCGAGCCAGTCCCGACCGGAACTGAACGACTTCGTGAGGTTCTCGACTTCGAGCAGGCTCATCAGACCGTCACTCCATCCAGAGAGAGCTCCCCGGCCCGCACGCACCGCGCGTGGTGCTCGGCGGCACCGTCGAACCGGACCAGGTCGGGGTGGGCCACGTCGCACCGCCCCGGCACGGCGAACTCGCACCGGCTGGTGAACCGGCACCCGTGCGGCCAGGCGCCCGGGGCCGGGATGCCACCGGGAATCGCGCGCAGCCGCCGGTCGGTGCTCAGGCCCGGCTTGGGGATCGAGCCGATCAGGCCGGACGTGTAGGGGTGCCGCGGGTTGAAGAACAGCTGCTCCGAGGGCGCGTTCTCGGCCACCTCGCCGGCGTACATGACCACGACCTCCCGGCACAGCTCGGCCACCACCGCGAGGTCGTGGCTGACGAACAGAAGCGCCACCCCGGTCTGCTCCTGCAGGTCGCGCAGCAGCTCGAGGATCCGTTCCTGCACCGTCACGTCGAGCGCCGTCGTCGGCTCGTCGGCGATGAGCAGGCGCGGGTTGCACGCCATGACCATCGCGATCATGACGCGCTGGCACATGCCGCCGGAGAACGCGTGCGGGTAGTCGTCGACCCGCTGCGCCGCCCGTGGGATCTGCACCATCTCGAGCATCTCGACGGCGCGGGCCCGGGCCCGCCTGCGGCTCAGGCCCAGGTGCTTGCGCACCGACTCCGCGATCTGGTCCCCGACGGTGAATGCCGGGTTCAGGCTGCGGCTCGGTTGTTGGAAGATCATGCCCATGCCCGGGCCGCGCAGGTCCCGCCACTGCTTCTGGGTGCCCGCGGTGAGGTCCACGCCGTCGAAGACGATCCGGCCCGAGGCGATCCGCCCTCCGGTCGCCCCGGTCAGGCCCATCACCGCGATGGAGGTCACCGTCTTGCCCGACCCGGACTCGCCGACCAGGGCCATCGACCCTCCCGGCTTGAGCGAGAACGAGACGTCCTGGACGGTCGTCTGCCACCCACCCGAGGGCGAGGGGAACTCGACGTTGAGGTTCTCCACGCGCAGCAGGTCCGCCGCGTCGCCGGTGGCGTCGGTCCTGGTGCCGGCGGTCCCGCCGGACGCCGTTTCACGTGCCATGTCAGCTCCTGGTGGTTGCCGGGCGGTCAATTGCCCGAGCGGGTGCGAACGAGGGCGCGGCGGACGCCGTCACCGACGTAGGTGAAGGCGAGGACGGCGAGGAAGATCATCACGCCGGGCGGCCACACGAGGTACGGCGCGAGCCGCATGTTCGAGGAGGCCGTCGAGAGCATCGAGCCCCAACTGGCCGCGGGGGCCTGGACGCCCAGCCCGAGGAAGCTCAAGCTCGCCTCGGCCGCGACGGCGGTACCCAGCGACACCGAGATGACGAGGATGATCGGCGGCAGCACGTTGGGCAGCACGTGCCGCACCGCGGTACGCACGGTGCTGCAACCCAGGGCGATCGAGGCCTCGATGTAGGTCTCGTGCCGCACGTCCATCGTGCCGGCGCGGGCCACCCGGAAGAAGCGCGGGGCCATGACCAGGCCGATGGCGAGCATCGCGTTGGTGATGCCGGCACCGAGGACCGCGACGATGGTGATGGCCAGCACGAGCGACGGTGCGCTCATGAGCGCGTCCATGACGCGGGTCAGGATCGCGTCGACCCAGCCGCTGCGGTAGCCCGCGATCATGCCGAGCGGCAGACCGAGCAGGAGCGCGACGGCCGCGGCCTGTAGCGCCGCCCACAGCGAGACCCGTGCCCCGAAGATGAGCCGGCTCAGCACGTCCCGGCCGTAGTCGTCGGTCCCCAGCCAGTGCTCGGCGTTCGGTGGCCTGAGCCGCAGCAACAGGTTCTGCACGTCGGGGTCGTACGGCGCCAGGGCCGGGGCGAAGATCGCGATGAAGGTCAGCACGAGCAGGAAGACGCCGGCCACGATCGTCGCGGGGCGACGCACGATGCTCTTGAGGATGCCGGGGGCGGCGACCGGCTCCGGGTCGCCCGTGCCGACGGCCGCCGTCGGCATCTCGGCGCGGACGGTCTCGGCGAGGCCGCCGGAGTCGTGCGAGTCGTTCCCCGGCGCCGGAGCCGAGGGGGTCTGGTTCACGCTCATGACCGCACCTTCGGGTTGAAGTAGCCGTAGGAGATGTCGACGATGAGGTTGACGAGCACGACGACAGTCGTGCTGAACAGGACGAAGCCGAGCAGCACCGGGATGTCACGCCCCTGCACCGCCTCGATGGCGGTACGACCAAGGCCCGGCATGTTGTAGATCATCTCGATGGTCACCGATCCGGCGAGGACCTCCGCGACGCGGAAGCCGAGGACGGTGACGACGGGGATGCACGCGTTCTTCAGGGAGTGCTTGAACACGACGCTGGAGCGCGACAGTCCCTTGGCCTCGGCGTTGAGGACGTAGTCGGTCTTCATGACCTGCCCGAGTGCCGAGCGTAGTTGCAGGGTCACCTCGGCCGCGGGAAGCAGACCGAGGGCGATGCCCGGCAGGACGAGGTGCGAGAGCCACGGCCAGAAGCCGTCGGCCAGCGGTTGGTAGCCGAACGCCGGAAACATCTGCAGCCCCACCGCGAAGACCGAGGCGAGCACGAGGCCGAACCAGAAGCCCGGGATGGCGATCGCGATCGAGGCGAGCCCGTTGACGATCCGGTCGACGATGCCGCCGGAGCGCAGCGTGGCCACGAGGGCGAGGGTGGCCCCGATCATGACGGCGAAGATCATCGCGACGAGCACCAGCGACATCGTCGTGGCCATTCGCCGCGTCAGCAGCTCGATGACGGTCTGATCGGAGAGGAAGGACGTGCCGAGGTCGCCGCGGAGGACGTCGCCGGCCCACATGGCGTAGCGCACCAGGACCGGAGCGTTGAGGTTGAGCTCCTCGCGGATCGCCTCGACACGCTCCGGGGTCGGTTCGTCACCGGCCAGGACGACGGCCGGGTCGCCCGGGGCGAGTTCGATCAGGGCGAAGACGAGCAGCGGGACGACGAACAGCAGGGGTATTGCCGCGAGTAAGCGCCTGCTGGCGTAGCGGATCATGTCCTACCTCGACTCTGAGCGTGTGCCTGGGACTGCGCCTCACACGGCCTGGTGCCGGCAAGGCCGGTGGTGTCGCCGCCGGCCCCCGCCGCAGCGGGCGGGTCCGGCGGCGACGCCACCGGTGGTCAGGAGCGACCGGTTACTTCTTGACGGCGATGTGGCGCAGGTCCCAGATGCCGATGTTCGACATCGGGATGTTGTCGGTGCCGACGATGTTCGCCTTCGAGACGTTCGCGTTGGTCTGGTTGCACAGCGGCAGGAACCAGGCCTGCTCGAGCGTCGTCTTCCAGATGTCCTGGTACAGCGGGGCGCGCTTGTCCATCGACAGCGTGGGGTTGGCGGCCTCGGCCGCCTTGTCCGCGATGAGCGAGGGGTCCGCGGCCAGCTTGTACGTGTTCAGCAGGTAGGTGTTCACCGTCGCCGCCGGGTCGGCCTTCGGGCTCCACGACGTGCCGAC
Source organism: Micromonospora sp. NPDC005257 (assembly GCF_042872445.1). Lineage (NCBI taxonomy): Bacteria > Bacillati > Actinomycetota > Actinomycetes > Micromonosporales > Micromonosporaceae > Micromonospora > Micromonospora sp. NPDC005257. The sequence continues at coordinate 38,958 of NZ_JBIAKL010000012.1, forward strand.
CATCAGCTCGAAGTCGCCGGCGATGAAGCGCGGTTCGTTCTCGGTGTTGGGCACGGGGTTGAGCGTCGCGTCGACGCCGACGGCCCGCAGGGACGCCTGCACGACGTTGGCCGGCTGCTCGGCGTTCGTGCCCGCGGCGAAGGTGACGGACACCTTGGCGCCGCCGGCCTGCTGCACGAGGGCCTTGGCCTTGTCCACGCTGAACTCGTACGGGTAGGTGTAGTTCGGGATGCGGCTCGGGTCCGTCTCGGGCACGACCTGGCGGGTCGGCGTGCAGTAGCCGCTGAAGAGCGCGCTGATCGCCTCCGGGTCGACCGCGTGGGCGATCGCCTGGCGGACCTCGGGCTTGGCGACGTCGCCCTTGTTGCCGCGCATGTAGATGCCGACAACGTTCTTGAACTTCACCTGGTGCTGCTGGAGACCGCTACCCGGGGTGACGATCTTCTCAACCGTGGCGATCTCGCCGGCCGAGCTGAGCGGGGCCAGGTCGACCTGGCCACTCTGCAGGCCGTTGAGGCGGGCGGCGGCGTCGGGCACGCGCTGCAGCTCGATGCCGCCGAGACGGCCGACGTTCGGGTCCCAGTAGTTGTCGGCCCGCTTGAGGACGAGCTTCTCCTGGGGGACGAGCTGGGTGGCGATGTACGGGCCGGAACCGGCGGTCCCGGGATTGTTCTTGAGGTCGGCGCCGTCCTTGATCGCCTTCGGGCTGACCATCATGCCGGCCGTGCCGGTGAAGGACGCGGGCAACTGGACGCCCTTGCCCTTGACCAGCTTGAGCCGTGCGGTCGTCGCGTCCACGACCTCGACCGACTCGATGTCGGCGAGGTCGCTCTTGAGGGTCGAGCCCTCGAGGGTCTTGCCGCGCTCGATGTTGACCTTGACGGCCTCGGCGTCGAACGGCGTGCCATCGTGGAACTTCACGTCGTCCCGGAGCTTGAGTTCCAGGACGCCGCCGTCCTCGACGAAGTTCCACTCCTTGGCCAGGCCCGGGACGATCTTGTCGTCCTTGTCCAGCATGGTCAGCCGGTCCCACACGAGGAACAGGTAGCCCCAGGCGCCGTAGCTCGTCTGGAGGGCCGGGTCGAGGTCACGCAACGGACCCGCCGACGCGAACTTGAGCACGGCCGAAGTGTCGATCTCGCCCTGCGCGGCACTGCTGCTGCCGGAGCTGTCCGGCGAGCTGCAGCCGGCCATGGCGAGAGCCCCGATGCTGATCAACGCGACCACACGTTTGCGGGCCCTTATGTTGACGCCCATTCTCATCCTTCCCAAAACAAGAGCCGATTAGTTCCGGCTGATCAGAGGTGGTGTGTTGTCCCGTTCGGCGGCTGCCGGGCGGGATCCGTGGGTCGCTGACGGCCTTCGAATCTGTGGTGGTGGCCGGCGTCTCAGCCCTCCGCGGAGAGGATCAGTGCACTGGTGGGAACGCCGACGCCCGCCGTCACGAGGACGTTGCGTACGCCCTCGGGCTGGTTGGTCGAGGTCCCCCGGACGAGGCGGACGCCCTCCGCGACACCGTTCGTGCCGTGCAGGTATGCCTCGCCGATCTGGCCGCCGTGGGTGTTCGTCGGCAGCGAGCCGGTGACCTCCAGGTTGCCGTCGGCGATGAAGTCCTTGGCCTCGCCACGGCCGCAGAAGCCGTACTCCTCGAGCTGGTTGAGCACGTACGGCGTGAAGTGGTCGTAGAGAATCGCCGCGTCCATGTCGGCGGGGCCGAGCCCCGACTGTGCCCACAACTGCCGGGCGCAGAGCTCGACCTCGGGGATCCGGGTCAGGTCCTCCCGGTAGTAGCTGACCATCTGGTACTGGTCCGGCCCCAGGCCCTGGGCAGCCCCCCGGATGTAGACCGGAGTGGAGGGCAGGTCCTTGGCGCGCTCGGCGCTGACGACGACCATCGCCTGGCCGCCGTCGGTCTCCTGGCAGCAGTCGAACAGATGCAGCGGCTCGGCGATCCAGCGGGAAGCCTGGTGCTCCTCGAGCGTGAGCGGCTTGCCGTAGAACCACGCCTTGGGGTTGTTCGCGGCGTGCTTGCGGGCGAGCACTGCCACCCGGCCGTAGTCCTCGCTGGTCGCGCCGTACCTGTGCATGTAGCGACGGGCGAACATCGCGGTGTGCTGGGCCGGAGTGAGCAGGCCGTACGGGTTGACCCAGGAGCGGTACTCGTTGTCCGAGGTGGCCTGGGTCTTCGCCGGCGGAGGTCCCTGCCCGAAGCGAACGCCGGAGCGCTCGTTGAAGGCGCGATACGCCACGACGACGTCGGCGATCCCGCTCGCGACGGCCATGGCGGCCTGCTGGACGGGGGCGCAGGCGCCGCCGCCGCCGTAGGGGATCCGGGAGAAGAACTTCAGCTCGGGGATGCCCAGGCTGCGGGCGACCATGTTCTCCGGGTTGGTCTCCATGGTGAAGGTCGTCATGCCGTCGACATCGGCGGGGTTCAGGCCCGCGTCGGCCAGGGCGGCCGTGACGGCCTCGACGGCCAGTTGCAGCTCGCTGCGGCCGGAGTTCTTCGAGAACTCCGTCGCGCCGATGCCGACGACCGCGGTGCGACCCGACAGGAAGTTGGACGTCACGTCACTGCTCCGATCCACGGGGCAGGCGCACGGTCACCTCGGAGATGGCGTGCCCACCCTTGCTGTTCATGCCACGCACCGCGACGCGCACGGTGTCCTCCTCGACGCCGACGACCTCACCGGTCAGGCGCATCACGTCACCCGGGAAGTTCGGCACCCCGAGGCGGGTGCTCAGGCGCACCATGCGCGCGGCGGGGCCGGCCCAGTCGGTGACGTAGCGGCCGACGAGCCCGTTGGTGTGGTTGATGCTCATGTACGTGTCGGGGGTGCCGCGACGCTCGGCCTGGGCCGGGTCGTGGTGCACGTCCTCGTAGTCGCGGGTCGCGAGGGCGCCCGCGACGATGACGGTCCGGGTCAGCGGGATCTCGAGCTCCGGCAGCGTGTCGCCGAGGCTCACCTGCTCGATGGTGATCTGCGTGCCGCTCACAGCTGCTCCCCCTCGCCGACGAGGTCCGCGAGCTGCTGCAGGTGCCAGGCCCCGGAGCCGGCGGTGTTGGCCAGCTGCGTGGTCCAGAGCATGTAGCGGTGGACCGGATAGGTGACGTCGGCGCCCATGCCGCCGTGCACGTGCTGCACGGTGCGCGCGACGCGGTCGCCCGCCTCGGCGGCCCAGTACTTCGCGACGTGCACTGCCGCACGGGACGGCCGCCCGGTGGTCTCGCGCCAGAGCGCGTTGAGGTAGGTGACGCCCATCGCCTCGGTGTCGATGTGGCAGTCGGCGAGCTGGTGGGCGACGGCCTGGAAGGTCGCGATCGGCACACCGAACTGCTCACGGCCCGAGGTGTAGTCGGCGGCCTGGCGTACGGCGGCCTGGCTGATGCCGCTCTGCAGAGCCGCCACGGCGGTCCAGATCTGGCGCAGCAGCCAGTCGAGCCGGTCCTCCTCGGGGCCCTCGGCGAGCAGCCCTGCGGCGGCGCCGTCGAAGCGCACGTCGGAGGCGAGTCCACGGTCGGTGCGCTCGAAGGTGTCACGGCGTACCCCGGCGCCGGCGGTCGGCACGAGGTAGAGCCCGACCGCGCCCGCCTCGTCGGTGGCCGGGACGATGATCGCGTCGGCGAGGTGCGCCGAACGGACGCCGACCGCGGTGCCGCTCAGGGTGACCCCGTCACCGCCGGGCTCGGCGCCGGACCGCGCGCGAACGCGGGCGCCGTACGGCCGGGCGTCGGTCAGGTCGTCGACGGCGACGGTGAGGACCGCGTCCCCGGCGGCGACGCGGGGCAGCCACTCGGCCTGCTGCTTGGCGTTGCCGTAGCGCAGCAGCGGCAGGACGCCGCCGACGAGGGTCTCCCACAGCGGGACGGTGCCCAGCGTGCGGCCCTGTTCGACGAAGACCCCGGCGATCTCCCACAGGCCCAGCCCGGCGCCGCCGTGCTCCTCGGGCACGGGCAGCCCGAGGATGCCGGACTCGGCCAGGTCGCGGTACAGGACGCGGTCGAAGCGGTCCTGCCCGGCCTCGATGTCGAAGAGCCGCTGCGGGTCGCCGTTGCGCGAGAACACGTCGCGCGCCAGGTCGTTGACCGTGACCTGCTCCTCGGCGAGCTGGAAGTCCATCAGTTCCCTTCCTCTTCTGTGGGCTCCGGTGCGGAGGTCGCGGCCCGGAAACGCGGCAGCGTGAGGTTCTCGTCGTAGTCGAGCCAGTCGACCTGCACGGGCATGCCGATCTCGACCTCCTCGGCGTCCCCGGCGAAGTCGGCGACGAGGCGGGTGCCCTCTTCGAGATCGACGAGCACGACGGTGAGCGGGTAGTCGTACCCGGGAGCCTTCGGGTGGTGGCTGACGACGTAGCTGTGCACCGTGCCCCGGCCGCTCGCCTCGACCTCGTGCCACGCGTACGAGTGGCAGGAGGGGCAGATCGGGCCGGGCGGGTGGCGCAGCGTGCCGCAGTCGGCGCAGGCCTGGATGACGAGGCGACGCTGTGCGGCGGCCTCGAACCAGAACGCGTTGTCGCGCAGGATGAACGGCTTGTGCCGCAGCGCCGGGTCGGCCGCGGCCGGAGCCGCGGGCTTGGCGCCGGACGGGTCGAAGCGCAGGATGCGGAAGCGCTGGCGAGCCACGACCTCGTCGTTCTGGTCGGTGTAGGTGCGCAACGTCGTGATGAAGTGGCCGGTGCCCAGCCCCGTGGTCTTGCGCGGGGAGACGTCCTCGATGACGGTCGTCATCTTGATCTCGTCGCCCAGGCGCAGCTCGCGCACGTACTCGTGCTCGTCGTTGGTCGCGACGACCCCGACGAAGCCGGCGTCGGCGAGAAGCGCGAGCAGCCGGGCCATCGGGGTGTCCCGCGCGGCACCCGCGGCTGCGGCCGTGTGGGCCTTGTAGCCGACCATGAGCCAGGTGGACAGCATCGGCGGCGGGGCGATGACACCCTCGCGACCGGTGTCACGGGCGGCCTGGTCATCGACGTAGACGGGGTTCTCGTCGCCCATCGCCTCGACGAAGTGACGGATCATCGCCTGGTTGACGGCGTCCTGGGCGTAGCGGGTGGGCGTGGCCTCGAGGCCGACGAACTCGCGCAGGCGGGCGAGGAAGGCCTCCTGGTCGGTGGCGTCGAGGGCGGGGGCCTGCGTCGTGGTGCTCATGCGGAACGTCCCTTCCTCGGCATGCCGAGACCGGCGACCGCGATCATGTCGCGCAGCACCTCGTTGGTGCCGCCGCCGAAGGTGTTGATGTAGGAACCGCGGGTGTACGCCTCCAACTGCCCGCCGAGGACGGCGTCCGGCGCGCCGGGTCGCCGGGTCGCGCGGGGCCCGACGACGGAGACGAGGTTGCGGCAGACCCGGTCGTGGGTCTCCGTGCCGTAGACCTTGGCGACCGACGCGGCGGCGGGCGCCGGGTTCTGGCCCTCCCCCACGACGGCGATCTTCCAGTTGAGCAGGCGCATCGCGGTCAGCTCGGCGTAGTCGCGGGCCAGCTCCGTGCGTACCCACGGCTTGTCGAGGACGCGGTTGCCGTCGGCGTCGGGCTCGGCGGCCCACGCGGCGACGTCGGTCCACAGCTGCTCGGTGCGCCCGCCCATCGCGGCCAGGCCCACCCGCTCGTGACCGAGCTGGCCGGTGATGAGACGCCAGCCGCCGTTGACCTCGCCGACGAGGGCCTCGGGGCCGACGCGTACGTCCTCGTAGTAGGAGGCGTTGGTGTGGGTGATGCCGCTGGTGGCGATCGGCGTGCAGCTGAAGCCCGGGTCCGACGTCGGCACGATGAGGATGGTGATGCCCTTGTGCTTCGGGGCGCCGGGGTCGGTGCGCACGGCCATCCAGACGAAGTCGGCCTGGCTGACACCGCTGGTGAACACCTTCTGGCCGTTGACGACCCAGCCACCGTCGGGTGTGGCCTCGGCCCTGGCGCTCAGCGAGGCGAGGTCGGTGCCGGAGCCCGGCTCGCTGTAGCCGATGGCGAAGATGACGTCGCCGGTCAGCATGCCCGGCAGGTACGTGCGCTTCTGCTCCTCGGTGCCGTAGCGCATCAGCATCGGGCCGATGTTGTTGATGGTGACGAAGGGGAACGGCGCCTGGGCGCGGTTGATCTCGTCGAAGAGGATGTACTGGTCGAGCGCCGGGCGGCCCTGGCCGCCGTACTCCGTGGGCCAGCCGAGCCCGAGCAGGCCGTCCTTGCCGATCTGACGGATGATCTCGCGGTAGGCCGGGCGGTCCTCGTTGGTACCGCCGAGCGCCTCGCGGACCTCAGGCGTGAGCAGGCGCGCGAAGTAGGCTCGCAGCTCCCTGCTCAGCTCTCGCTGCTCGGGGGTGTACTCCAGGTACATGGATGTTCCTCATTCTCGGGGCGTGGGCGCCAGTCGGTGTGCCGGGCGGGCCGGCAGGTCAGGTGGCCGGCAGGAGCGCGGCACGTCCGTTGTCGGCGAACTGCTTCTCGAGGTCCCGGACGTCCGCCTCCGTCAGCGGGCGGTACGCGGTGGACGCGCCGTCGCGGACGTAGACGGGGTCGGTCGTGACCCAGGCGGTACGGCGCAGCACCTGCTTGGCGACCTTGCCGTTGCCCGTGCTGGGGATCTGGTCGACGATCCGCACGAAGCGGGGCCGCCACTTGGTGCCGAGGTCGGCCTGCTCGTCGAGGAAGGCGGTGAACGCCTCCGGGTCGAAGGTGGCGCCGCTACGCAGTTGGATCGCGCACATGACCTGGTCGCCGGTACGCGGGTCGGGCACGGCGAAGACGGGGGCGACCGCCACCCGGTCCCAGCGCTCGATGATCCGCTCGGCGGGCCCGGCCGCGAAGTTCTCGCTGTCGACGCGGATCCAGTCCGAGGAGCGGCCGGCGAAGTAGAAGTAGCCGTCGGCGTCGCGGTAGGCCAGGTCGCCGGACCAGAAGTCCTCGCCGCGGATTCGCTCGGCGGCGGCCTCGGGGTTCTTGTAGTAGCCCTCGAACCGGGCGGCCATGCCGACGCCGACGAGCTGGCCGATGGCCTCGTCGGCGTTGCGGAGCCGCCCGGTCCCGTCGAGCACGGCCGGCGGGCACTCCAGCCCGGTCTCCTCGTTCATGACCTTGATATCGGCGCCGGCGACGGCCACGCCGAGCGCCTCGGCCGGCGTCTCGGGGGTGCGGTTGATCCGCATGACGCCCTCGCTGGAGCCGTAGCCTTCGGAGATGACGACACCGAAGCGCTCGGCGAAACGGGCGATGTCGGCGGCCGAGGCCTCGGTGCCGACGGCGCGCCGCAGCGTGCTCGTCGCGTCGCGGGGGTCGACCGGCTGGGCCAGGATGTAGGCGAGGGCCCGGCCGACGTAGTTGAAGTAGGTGACGCTGTGCTCGTGCACGTCGCGCACGAAGCCCGACGCGGAGAACTTGCGAACCATGCGGATCGTCGCGCCGCAGACCATGGCGGGGCCGAGATTGAGCATGACGGCGTTGCCGTGGAACAGCGGCATCGACAGGTAGCTGATCGAGTCGCGGGTCAGCTCGGTGCGGGCCAGCAGCGCCTCGGAGACCGCGGCGAGGCGCCCATGGGAGCAGATGACCGCCTTGGGGGCCCCGGTCGAGCCCGAGGAGAACAGGAGCAGCAGGTTGGCGCGAGGGTCGACCTCGGCGGTGGGTACCGGCGCGCCGGCGTACCGTGCCAGCCAGGCGGCGTACTCCGGGGAGTCGATGCTGTGCACCTGCCCGGCGGGGATGCCCAGGTCGAGCCCGTCGATGAGGCCGGCGAGGCGGTCTTCGGTGAGGAGCAGGTCGGTGTCGGTGTGCCGCACGTCGTGAGCCAGCTCGGCGCCACGTCGGGTCGGGTTGATCCCGACCACGGTGGCGCCGGCCAGCGCGGCCGCACAGATCCAGTACACGTAGTCGGGGGTGTTCTCCAGGAGCACCCCGATGTGCAGTGGCCTGCCCTCCGGCCGGGGCACGTCGTTCAGGGCGGCGGCCCGGTCGGCGGCCTCCTGCACGATCCGGCCCCAGGTGATGGTGCGGCCCTCGAAGAGCAGGCCGGGATGATCGTCACCCGTGCGTGCGCGCACAATGTCGGCGAAGACGGCGGGTGCCGAGTTTCGGGCCACCGGGGCCTGAGTCGTCATTGACGTTTGCTCCGTCTCGTCCGTCGTCGAATGCGAGGCAGCAATCAAGCAAGCGCTTGGTCGAAGCGTAGAGTGAGGCTTGCCGCAGGTCAAGACCTTGACAACGCTTCCCACGGGCTGCTCGCGGCGAGCGCCGAGCGCACCCGGTCGGTGTCCTCACCACGGCGCCGCGGGGCCCGTGGCACGCCTGCGGGCGTACGCGAGAATCGGGGCGTGGGGGCCGGCTGAGCGACCCCCTCGACCTCGACGACGCCGCCCCGGGCACGCACCTGCGGGTGCTCGGCCGACTCGGCGATGTCCAGCACCGGGTGCACGCACGCGTCGACGCTCTCGAAGACGCTGGTCCACTCCTGCCGGGTGCGTCCGGCGAAGACCGACGCGATCCGCTCGGCCCAGCCGGTCCACCCCGACTCGTCGAACTGCCCCGGCCCGTCCTCCGGATCGAGGCCGAGGGTACGCAGGAACGCACGGTAGAACTTCGCCTCGATGGCCGCCACGGACATGAACTTGTCGTCGGCGGTGCGGTACACCCGGTAGAAGTGCGCCCCGCCGTCGAGGTAGTTCGTGCCACGGGTGAGGTTCCAGGCGCCCCGCGCGAGCATCGAGTGGATGACGACGGTGAGCAGCGCGCTGCCCTCGAGCATCGAGGCGTCCACGACCTGCCCACGCCCGGAGGAGACACGCTCCTGCAGGGCGGCCAGTACGCCGAAGGCCAGCACCATGCCGCCGCCGGCGAAGTCGGCCAGATACATCGGCGGCACGACGGGGCCGGTATCGGGCAGGCCGATCGTGTCGAGCACCCCGGAGACGGCGATGTAGTTGAGGTCGTGTCCGGCGGCCGCGGCGAGGGGGCCGTCCTGGCCCCAGCCGGTCATCCGCGCCACGACCAGGCGCGGGTACCGCTCGGTGAGTTCGGCCGGGGCCAGGCCGAGACGTTCGAGCACCCCGGGCCGGAACGGGTCGAGCAGGACGTCCGCGTCGGCGAGCAGCCGGTGCACGAGCGCCCGGTCGGCCTCGGACTTCAGGTCGAGCGTGACTGTCGTACGGCCCCGGTCGATCGCATTGACCTGCGCGCGCTCCCGCCGGTCGGGCTCGCCGGGCGGGTCGACCCGTACCACCTGGGCGCCCATGTCGGCGAGCATCATCGTCGCGAACGGCACCGGCCCCTGCCCACCGAGTTCGAGCAGGCGCAGGCCGGCCAGCGGTCCCTCGAACCGCAGGCCGGGGGCGGCGCTCACGCCTGTTCCCGGGTGCCGGCCGGGGCCGGGAGGCCGGTCACGGCACGGGGGTCCGTGCTCCACGTCTGCGCAGTCACGCCCTCCTCGCGCAGGACCCGCTTGAGGACCCGCCCGACGGCGTTCTTGGGCAGTTCGGTGCGGACCTCGATGTGGGAGGGGACGGCGTACCGCGGGATCCGCGGGTGCAGCCACTCGAAGAGCTCCGCGGGGTCGATCTCCGCACCGGGCGCGGGCACGACAGTCACCTTGAGGTCGTCCTCGGCCAGCGGGGAGGGGACCGCGTGGACGGCGACCTCGCCGACGGCCGGGTGGGTCGCGACGATGCCCTCGATCTCGAAGCTGGAGATGTTCTCGCCGCCGCGGCGCAGGTAGTCCTTGCCACGGTCGACGAAGTAGAGGTAGCCGTCCTCGTCGAGACGACCGTAGTCACCGCAGTGGAACCACAGGCCCCGGAAGACCTCCAGCGTCTTCTCCGGCTCGCGCCAGTAGCCGTTGAACATGATCGCCGGACGGTTGGGACGGGCGAGGATCTCGCCGACCTCGCCGACGGGCAGCGGGTTGTCGTGCTCGTCGGCGATGCGCACCTCGAAGGAGTCGTTGATCTTGCCTGCGCTCCCGGCGCGGTAACCCCCCGGTGGGGTGAGGGTGATCAGGCAGGCCTCGGTCAGGCCGTAGGCGCCCGAGCCGACCCGTTCGACGCCGAAGCGCTCCGTCCAGCGAGCGGCGAGCTCGGCGGTGACCGGCGAGCCGGACACGACGCGCAGCCGGCCGAAGGCCTCGCGGGTGGCCTCGGAGTCGGGGGCGCCGGCGATCATCGGCAGCATCGAGCCCATGAGCGCGGCCATCGTCGCGCGGCTGCGCAGGATCTCGTCCCAGAAGCCCCGGACCGAGAAGCGCGACGCGAGGTCGATGGCCGAGCCGAGCTGGAGCGAACCCATGACGTGCCCGACGGCGGCCATGTGGAACAGCGGCATCGCCGTCCACAGGACGTCGCCGGAGTGGCGTTCGAGGTTCTCGTGCATCTGGCGGGCCATGTTCGCCACGTAGCCGTGGCTGACCATGCACGCCTTGGACGGCCCGGTCGTGCCGGCCGTGTAGATGAGGTGGCTGGTGGCGTACGCGTCGAGGTCCGGGGTGGTCGTCACCGCCGATCCCTCAGCGACGGCGGCGTCGAAGTCGACGACCTCGGTGGCCCAGGCGGGCGCCGGGCCCGAAGCGGGCCGGATGGGGGCGCCGACGAGGACCGGCACCCGTAGCTCCGTGCCGATGAGGGCGTCGTCCAGGACGGGCACGAACTCGTCCTCGACGATCATCGCGACCGGGTCGGCGTCGAGCACCTGGTGGGCCAGTACGGGGCCGCGGTTGCTCGTGTTGAGTGGTACGACGAAACCGCCACAGAGCGTCGTCGCCCACCAGGAGAGCAGGGCCAGGCGGCCGTTGCGGGCGAGGACGACGACCCGGTCGCCGGGAGCGACGCGGTCGGCGAGGAACCCGGCGAGGCGACGCGACGCGGCATCGAGCTCGGCCACGGTGAACGGGGCGCCGGCGAGGGTGAGGGTGAGGTCCGGCTGCTCGTCGAGCAGGCGGGACAGGGCGGGCAGGAGCGGGGTGGCTGCGGTGGGACGGTTCACTGGCTCTGGCTACCTTTCTTCGGGTCGGCCGCTCGCGGTGGCGGACGGCGGGGACCTGACGCTCAGCCCTTCGTCATCGCCACGGTCCGCAGGTCGAACAGGCCGAGGTTGGTCCACGGCAGCTGCTCGGCCCCGACGACCTTCGGGGAGGCGATGGTGGCGCTGGTGAGGTTGCAGATCGGGATGAACCATGCCTCGGTGAGCAGCCGCTCCCACAGCTGGTGGTACTGCTTGGCACGCTCCTCGACGCTGGAGCGGGGGTCGGCGGCCTTGGCCGCGATCGGGCCGATGCCCTCGGGGTCGGTGGCGAGCTTGTAGTTGCCGGCGAGGTAGTTGTCGACAGTGCCCGCCGGGTCGAGACGCGGGTTGAAGGTGTTTGACACCTCGAGTTCGAAGTCGCCCGCGATGAAGCGGGCCTCGGTCTCGGAGTTCGGCGTCGGGTTGAGCTTCGCGTCGATGCCGGCCTGGGACATGGCGGCCTGGATGGCGGTGGCGGGCTGCTCGGTGTTGGTGCCGGCGGAGAAGCTGATCGACACCTTGGCCCCGCCGACCTCGGCGATCAGCGCCTTGGCCTTGGCCGGGTCGAACTCGTACGGGTAGGTCGCCGCCGGGTCCTCCCACGGGCTGTTCGGGTAGATGCTGCGGGTGGGCGTGCAGGTGTCGGCGAAGAGCGCGCGGATGGCGGCCGGGTCGACCGAGCGCGCGATGGCCTCACGGACCCGCTTGTCCTTGAGGTCGCCCATGTTGGCGCGCAGCAGGATGCCGAGGACGTTGCGGAACGGGCGGGTGGTCACCTTGAGCTGGCCGGTCTCGCCGAGCTGGCGGGCCTGGGTGATCTCGTTGGCCGAGGAGACGAAGCTGAGGTCGGTCTGACCGCTGATGACGCCGTTGAGCCGGGTGGCGCCCTCGGGGACCCGGGTGATCTCCATCCCGGCGAGGCGTCCGGCGTTGGGGTCCCAGTAGGTGCCTTCGGCGCGCTTGACGACGTACTTCTCGTTGGGGACGAACTCGGTGGCGACGTACGGGCCCGAGCCGGCGTTGCCGGGGGCGCGCTTGAGGTCGACGCCGTCGGCGATCGCCTTGGGCGAGACCATCATCCCGGCGGCGGTGGCCAGGGCCGAGGGGAGCACGGCGCCGGTGCCCGGCTTGAGGTTGAGGCGCACGGTGTGCGCGTCGACGACGGTGACGCCGGTGATGCTGGCGAGGTCCTGCTTGATGGTGCTCGTGGGCAACGTCTGGCCGCGCTCGATGTTGACCTTGACGGCGTTGGCGTCGAAGGGCGTCCCGTCATGGAACTTGACGTCGTCGCGCAGGGCGAGTTCGAGGTAGGAACCGTCCTCGGCGTAGGTCCACTTCTTGGCCAGGCCGGGGACGACCTGGTCCGTGGAGTCGACCATGGTGAGCCGGTCGTAGATCAGCGTGAGGTAGGGGTAGCCGCCGGGCGCCGGCTGCGCCGGGTCGAGGTTCTGGAACGGCGACGAGGCGCTCACCCGCAGGACGGCGTTGGGGTCGATCTCACCCGTGGTGGCACCGGGGTCGCTGGTCGGGGTGGCGGAGCAGGCTCCGACGGCGAGGGTGGCGGCGAGCAGGCTCACGGCGACGGCGAGGCGTCGGCGGCGCGGGAGGCGAGACACAATGGTCCTTTCCTGACCTTCGGCCCGGGAGCGGGAGCGGCTCCGCGGGTCACCGGCGCCCCGGAGGGCGCCGGGTGCCGCCGAGGTCGTTCGGCGGCGGCCGTGCGGGCGCGATGGTCATGGAGGTGATGGATGGCGGCGCTGGTGTGGAGCGCCTGCCCGGAACTGATCGGCATCCGCGCCCGAGGCTGGCGGTGTTGCGGCCGTTCGCGATCCAAACAAGCGCTCGATTGGGAACCGTAGGGGCAGCGTGCGGGCACGTCAATAGCCGAACGGCGGCCTGATCGACAAGGGGCGGCACGCGGCGCGCAACCGTTGCCAGCGCGCGGTCAGGTCGCTAAGGTGCCCATCAAGCAAGCGCTTGGTTGCTTGATGTCGGCCAAAGGAGTCCGCACGGTGGAAGCCCCCCTCGCCACGGCACAGCCCCGCGACACCGGCATCGACGCGGTCGCCTCGGCCACCCGCCGGCTCATCGACGCGATCACGCGCGCGGGCGGGGCCGTCGACGCCGACGCCAACCCGATCGTGGCCGACCTCGACGCGCTCACCGCCCGGATCGACGCCCACGCCCCGGACCTCTCCGAGCGGATCGCGACGATGTGGCGCCAGCCCGGCCCGGGCCGCTTCGACCCCGCCGGCGGCACCGAGAACCCGCTGTCACCGCCGGTGGCCCTCTGGGTCGAGCCGGACGGCTCACTACGCGGGGAAGTCACCCTGAGGCTTGCCTTTCAGGGGCCACCCGGGCACGTGCACGGCGGCACCTCGGCCATGCTCATGGATCACGCCCTCGGCATCGCCAACGCCCGCGCCGGATACGCCGCGGTGACCGTCGGGCTCGACATCTCCTTCCGCGCGGCCATCCCGATCGGCTCGACGATCACGATCCTGGCCCGGCACGACGGGCGCGACGGTCGCAAGGTGCGCAGCTCCGGCGAGCTGCGCGTCGGGGACCTGACGTGCGTCACGGCCACGGGCACCTTCGTACTCATGGACGACCCGTCCACGCGGGAGAAGTTCCGCCGACCGTCGAGGGAGCAGGCATGAGCACCGATCCCCACCCGACCACCGCCGCACCCGGCCCGCTCGCCGGCCGCGGCGCGCTCGTCATCGGCGGGGGCGGCGGCTTCGGCCGCGCCATCGCCGCCGCCCTGGCCGCCGACGGGGCCGCCGTGACGATCATGGGACGGACCGGGGCGACGCTGCGGGCGGCGGCCGAGACGATCGCCGCAGCCGCCCCCGGAGCACCACCGGTACGGATCAGCGCCGGCGACTCCACCCACGAACAGGACGTGGCCGTCGCGGTACGCGTCGCCGACGAGACCCCGCTGGCGGCCGTCGTCACCACGGTCGGCGGCGGCACCTTCCGTCCCGTGCTCGCCCTCGACGCCGAGACCCTCGAGCACGACTTCCGGCGCAACGTCACCACGGCGCTGCACGCCATCCGGCACGGCGGACAGGCCCTGGCCGCGCACGGTGGGGGCGCGATCGTGTGCACCTCGTCGAGCGCGGGCGGGCACTCCTTCCCGTTCATGCCGTCGTACTCGGTGAGCAAGGCCGCGCTCGAGGCACTCGTCCGGGTCGCCGCCGACGAACTCGGCCACCTCGCGGTACGGGTCAACGTCGTACGCCCCGGCATCGTCGCCACCGACGGGGCCAACCCGGGCCTGCTGCTGGCCGACCCCGAGCTGGCCGCCGCGACCGTCGCCGAGAAGCCCCTGTCGCGGATCGGGCGCGCCGAGGACGTCGCCGCCGCGGTCCGCTTCCTGTGCGGTCCCGACTCCTCATGGATCACCGGCGCCTGCCTGCCCGTCGAGGGCGGGGCCCACCTGCGGCGCGCGCCCCGCCTGGAGAAGCTCGCCCGGATCGTCAACGGCGACGAGGTCGTCGACGCCACCCTGGCGGGCCGCATCCCATGACGACACCACAGACACCCGCCACCCGGATGGAGCTGACCACGACGCTGCCGCCGACGACGGCGCTGCGCGAGGTGCCCGCGGTCGTGGCGCGCATCGAACGGCTCGGCTTCGACACCGTGCACATCCCCGAGACGACGCACGACTCCCTGGCGGTCGCGCTGCTCGCGGCCGAGCACACCAGCCGGATCACCGTACGCACCAGCATGACGCTGGCCTTCCCCCGCAGCCCGATGGTGACCGCGTACGCCGCGTGGGACCTCGCGCGGTTCTCCGAGGGTCGCTTCCAGCTCGGTCTGGCCACCCAGGTGCGCGGCAACATCGTCGGCCGCTTCTCGGTGCCATGGGAGCGGCCGGTCGAGAACCTGCGCGACTACCTCGCCTCGATCCGGGCGATCTTCGCCGCGTTCAGCACGGGCGGGCCCCTGGAGCACGAGGGCAGCCACTACCGCTTCACCCGGCTCCAGCCGTACTTCAATCCCGGCCCGCTGTCGACCGCGGCCCCGGCGCTCTACACCGGCGGGGTCAACCGACGCGTCTGTGAGGTGGCCGGCGAGCTCGCCGACGGATTCGTCACCCACGCGACGAACTCGCACCCGAGTCACCTGCGCACGGTCGTGCTTCCCGCGCTGCGCGCCGGGGCCGAGCGGGCCGGACGCGCGGCTATCCCCCGGGTCGTCGTGGTGTCCAAGTCGATCACCGGTCCGACGCCGGCCGCACTCGCCGCGAGCCGCGACTCCGCCCGCCAGGAGCTGGCGTTCCTCTTCTCCACACCCGCCTACCGCACGACCCTGGACCGGCTCGGACTGGGCCGGGTCGGCGAACGGCTCGCCGCGATGGCCGCCTCCGGGCGCTGGACGGGACTCGCCGGCACCCTCGACGACGAGACCCTGGCCACGCTCATCCCGCACGGCACCTACGCCGAGCTGCCGGACGTGCTCGGGCAGGCCTACGGCGGGATCGCCGACGGGCTCGGGCTCGGGCTGCCGCTCGACCCGGACGACGACGAGGACTTCGGCGCGTTGCTCGAACGCCTCCGGCTCATCCCGACGAGTGCCGCGTCCACCACCCCGCCCGCGACCGGCGGCCCCACCAGCGCGACGCGCGGCGTCGCCGGATCGGAGACCCTGTCATGACCGCGCGCATCGGACTGCTCACCCCGGTCGTCGTCCAACATCCGCGCACCGCGGCCGCCTGGGAACGGGACGTCCTGTCCGGCCCCGACGTCGGCGGTGCGCTGCTCGCCGTCGCCCGCGCCGCCGACGACCTGGGCTACCACCATCTGACATGCAGCGAGCACGTCGCCGTGCCCGCCCCGATCGCCGTCGAGCGGGGCGCGACGTACTTCGACCCCGTGGCCACGCTGTCGTTCCTCGCCTCGGCGACGCGCCGCGTCCGGCTCGCGACGAACGTCGTCGTCATCGGCTACCACCATCCGCTCGCCCTCGCCAAGACCTACGGCACCCTCGACCTGCTCAGCGGCGGACGCGTGATCCTCGGGATCGGGGTCGGCAGCCTCGAAGAGGAGTTCGACCTGCTCGGCGCCGAGTTCGCGCGGCGCGGCGCGATCGCGGACGAGGCGATCACGGCCCTGCGCGCGGCGTGGGGCAGGGCCGTGCCGCACCACGAGGGGCCCCACTTCACGTTCACCGACTTCGTCGTCGAACCGCACGCGCCGCGCACCACGGTGCCGCTGTGGATCGGTGGGCGCACCCGCCGCTCGCTGCGCCGCGCCGTGGCGTACGGCACCGGGTGGGCACCGTTCGGGCTCGGGCCGCGGGAGCTGACCCACATGTGGAACTCCGTGGAACGCCCGGACGGCTTCGACCTCGTGCTGCAGATCCCGCCGTTGGACCCGCTCGGAGACCCGGACGGCTCCCGCGAGCACCTGCACACGGCCGATGCCGTCGGGGCGACCGCGGTCAACGCGAGCCTCGTGGCCGCCTCGGCGGCCCACCACCTCGAGCAGATGGCCGCGCTGCGCGAGCTCGCCCCGGAACGCTTCGAGGGGAACCCGTCCACGACCTGACCGGCCGTCGACCGGCTCGGCCGGCGAGGCCCGATCGAAAGGAACCCACCATGACCGACTCGCAGCCCGACCGGCTCGCCCTGCTCGAGGCGCGCCTCGAACAGGCCGAACGGCGCCTCGCCGCAGCCGAGGACCAGATCGCCCTCTGGCGGATCGTGGCCAGCTACGGCCCCGCCGTGGACAGCGGCTCGGCCGAGGTCACCGCCCAGATGTGGACCGAGGAGGGCGTGTACGACACCTACCCGGTCGTGCTCAACGGCCGGGACGCGCTGCGCGGCATGGTCACCGGTGAGCGGCACCAGGCCCTGATCCACTCCGGCGCCGCCCACCTCATGGGGCTGCCGCACATCGTCGTCGACGGCGACCAGGCCGTCGTGACGAACTATTCGCAGCTCGTGCTCAGCGCACCCGACCAGAACGGCTACCGGATCTGGCGTACCGGGTCCAACCGGTGGGAGTTCACCCGCACCGACGAGGGCTGGAAGGTGACCCACCGCTGGAATCGCCAGCTCGACGGCACCGACGAGGGCCGCGACATCCTCGCCCGCGCCGTCGAATCCGAGGCCTGAGGCCGTGCGCATCGGCCTCAGCTCCCCGGTCCTGGCCGACTCCGGGCCCCGGCCCCCGTGGGAGGCCGAGGCCGGGGTCGCCGAGTTGCGGAAGGTCTTCACGACCGCCGACCGGCTCGGGTACGAATTCTTCACCTGTCCGGAGCACGTCAGCGTGTCACCAGGGCTGGCGCGAGGTGAACGCTTCTACGACCCGGTCGCGACCTTCTCGTACCTCGCGGCGATCACGGAGCGGATCCGCTTCCTGCCGTACGTGCTCGTGCTCGGGCTGCACCATCCGCTCGAGTTGGCCAAGCGGTACGGCACCCTCGACCACCTCAGCGGCGGACGGGTCGTCCTCGGGGTCGGCGTCGGCAACCTTGAAGAGGAGTTCGCGCTGCTCGGGCGTCCGTTCGCCGACCGCGGGCCACGGGCCGACGACGCCCTGCGGGCCCTGCGGGCGTCCCTGTCGGTACGGCTCGCGACCTACCACGGGGAGTACTACCACTTCACCGAGCAGGTGGTCAGCCCGCACGCGGTTCAGGAGAAGGTTCCGATCTGGGTCGGTGGTCACAGCAAGCGTGCCCTGCGGCGCGCGGTCACCCTGGGCGACGGGTGGGCGCCGGCCCCCGTCACGTATCGCGGACCGGACCTGGAGACCCTGCCGCGGATGCTCGCCGAGCACGACCTGCCGGAGGGGTTCGACGTCGTCATCACGCCTCCGGCTCGCCTCGACCCGACGGGTGCCCCGGAGGCCGCGCTCGACCTCGTCGGCCGGATCGGCGAGGCGGGGGGAACCGTGGTCAACCTCGTCGTACGGCACCGTGACCTGGCCGAGTACCTGGACCAGCTCGCGGCGGCAGCCGAGCTCTTCGGTCTCGACCGCCGCGACTGAGCACGGCCGTGGAGGCCGGGGCCCGGCGTCGAGCCCCGGCATCCACGGTCAGGCCTCGTTTGGCATGTTCGACCAGCCCTTGCGGTCGGTACGCGCGTACCAGCCCGAGGCGGCCAAAGTCCCTCCGTCGACGGGGATCGTGTGCCCGGTGACGAAGCGGGCGTCGTCGCTGGCGAGGAACTCGACGACGGCTGCGTAGTCGTCGGGCTCGCCGAAGCGCCCGACGGGGATCCACGTACGGACCAGTTCCGGGTCGCGTCCGCGCAACATCGCCGCGGCCGGCGTCTGGGGCGTGTCGGCGAGGTCGGGCGCGATCGCGTTGACCCGCACCCCGTGGCCGGCGACCTCGACGGCGAGGCTCTTGGTGAAGGCGCTGACCCCGGCGTTGTAGGCGGAGTACGGGGCGCACGCCGGGATACCCCGGAAGGCCTCGACGGTCGAGTTGTTGACGATGGCGCCACGGCCTCGATCGACCATGCCGGGCAGCAGCGCATGGGTCATCGCGAGCACGTGCCACAGGTTGATCTCGTAGAGCGCCTGCCACTGCTGGGGTGTCGAGTGCAGGAAGGTTTTGGAGGCCGGGCGGAAGTCGCCGACGTTGTTGACGAGCACGTCGACCCGCCCCGAGTCGACGGCCGCCGCGGCGGCGACCGCGATGGCGACACCGTCAGCGGTGCGTACGTCGGCGAGGACGACCTCGACCAGGCCGTCGGCGCTACGGATGTCCGCGGCGGTGCGGGCGGCGGCCTCACCGTCGATGTCGACGAGAACGACGTGGGCGCCCGCGGCGGCGAGACGACGGGAGATGCCGCCGCCGATCCCGAGGGCGCCGCCGGTGACGACCGCGATCTGGCCCTCGAGCCTGCGGGTGGCGCTCATCTGCCGGTTCCTTCCTCGTCGGCCCTGGTCAGGGAGACGCGGTGGCGTTCGATCCAGTTGACGGTCACCGCGCGACGTGTGAAGGCCCATCCTTCGTCGGTACGCGCGTACTCGTCGTCGTAGTGCAGAAACCAGACGAGGTCCGAGGGCCCGTCGCGACCGGGGAGCAGGTGGTGGGCCGTGCCGCGCACCCGGCCACGGGCCCCGGTCGGCGTCGGCAGGTAGCGCGTCCCGGCCACGACGTGGGTCGTCGCCAGGGTGCCGGCGAGTGCCCCGAACGCGGCCACGACAGCGGGACGGCCGACGTGGGACACGTGGGGGTCGAGGTGCGCCGGCGGCTCGGGGACCACGAGGACGCCGTCCGGGACGAACAGCGCGCCGACCGCTGCGGCGTCACGGTCGTCGGCGGCCGCGGCGTACGCCTCGGAGAGTGCGCGCAGCGCCGCGAGGTCGGCCGCGTCGAGGCCGGTCACGCCGCGGGAGCGGTTGCCGCGCGCACGACCTGGACGAGCTCGGCGACGGCACGCTCGCAGTCACCGCGGGTGTAGCCGAGCAGTGCGGTCTCGGCCGGATCCGGTTCATAGGCAAGGACGTTCCCGCGGCCCTGGACGATCATCGAGTCGGGCATGAAGGGGTGCGGCTCGTCGAGCTCAGCGATGGTGCGGTTGCCCCCGGCCGCGTCGACGAGCAACTGGAAGAACTGCCTGAACGTGAGGTTGGCGTCACCGACGAGGTAGGCCGCCCCCGCCGTGCCGCGGTCGAGCGCGCCGCCGATCGCCTCGGCCAGGGACCGGACCGACATGTAGTTCGTGCCGCCAGCCGGGGCGTGGTCGGGGATCTGCGGCTCGTTGCCGGCCGCCCAGGACACCATGCGACGGTAGCGCCTGGCCGTGATGCCGGGGATGGCACCGATGATCGAGGGCGGGTTGAGGGTGCAGACCGTGAAGGAGTCGTCGGCCAGCGCCCGGGCTCCCTCGTCGGCGTCGCGCCGGGCGGCGACGTAGGCACTGGAGTCGGCCAGGGCGGGTCGCAGGTGGTGGTAGTAGCTGCCGACCTGGACGAAGCGGGAGACACCCGCGCTCTTGGCGAGTGCGGCGAAGGCCGGCACCCCCGCGCTCTGGGTCTCCTTCCAGAACGCCGTCTCGTCCACGTCGCGGGGTAGGTGGCGTACGTCCTGCCCCGCAGCGAAGACGACAGCGTCGAAGGGGGCCAGGTCCTCCCGGGTGAAGGTCTGGCGGGTGTAGTCCCCACGGAGGACGGGCAGGTCGGCGACGGGTGAGTCCGCATCGACCGCCCCTCGGGCGGCGACGGTGACGTTGTCTCCCCGATCCCGCAGGTGAAGGGCAGTGTGGACCCCGATCATGCCGGTTCCACCGACCACGAGTACCTCCATCGCGAGGTCTCCTTGCGTAGTGAGGCGACTCCCCGCCGTGAATCTGGGAGCCGGCATGACTTCCGAACCAACCAACCAAGCGATTGGTAGGTTAGCACGAGAGGCTGTGATCGGGAACAACGGTGAGTGGGCAGGCGGCAACGTCCGGCGTAGCGCAGCGGTCATCACGGGGCGGACCGGTCTTCTCCTAGGGCGGCCACATCTGACACCGTGAACCGTGCGCCAGCGCCCGGCGCGGTTACCGAGCGCTACGGACATGCCTGCACCGCGCTCGGACAGCGGCTAAAATGAGTACGCCATCCATGGCACGGCGCCGGCCTGGCGGAGGGTCGGTGGCGCGTGGGACCCTCCCGTCATGCGTATCACCGCGCCCTCGCGACGAAGGTCTGTGCACCGGTTTGCACGGCGACGTTGGGGTCTGCGACAAGGTTGAGGTACCAAGCGGGATGCCGGTCCGCTCCGGCGTTGGAAGCGGCCACTACGTAGCGTTCACCGTCTCGAATCGCGGAGGTCCCGGCTGTCGTAGGCCAGGTCGTCGTACCCGAAGAGCTCCTCGGCGAACTCGCGAAGGAAGGCTCGTTTCACCGAGTACTCCGCGCGCTCACTGCCGTACCGGGAGCTGGTCGGCGCGAGGATTCCGGAGGGAAAGACATGCTGGAAGCCCGGATGCGTCTTGACGCTCGAGGCAGGCCCGGTTGCGGGGTCGGTGACAGCGGCTCCGGCAACAGCGACCGCGAGCAGCAGCACGATCCAGAGCGGGACGGCGCCGACGTCGCGCGGTTCGGGTCAGGTGGTGCCGCGGACGACGAGCGTCGTCGGCAACACGGTCGGCTTGGGCGGGTCGTCGCCGCCGTGCAGCATGGCGACCAGCGCCTCGGCGGCGGCCGTGCCGAAGCCGGGCTTGTTCTGGGCGACGGTGCTGAGCCCGGGCGGGATCAGCGCGGCCACCTCGATGTCGTCGAAGCCGACAATCGCAATGTCGTCGGGGATCCGTAGGCCGGCCGCCTGGGCCGCCCGCATCGCGCCGACAGCCATCTCGTCACCGGCGACGAACACTGCGGTAGGGCGGTCGTCGAGGGCGAGCAGCCGGTCCATCGCGGCGTGACCGCCGTCGAGATAGAAGTCTCCCTCGACGACGTGGCCGTCGGCGAGCGGCAGGCCGGCCCCGGCCAGCGCGGCCCGGAAGCCGACGAGCCGTTCGGCTCCCGGCCAGGTTCGCAGCGGGCCGGTGATGGTGGCGATGCGCCGGTGGCCGCGTTCGACGAGGTGGCGCACGGCGAGCGCCGCGCCGCCGGCATTGTCCGAGGTGATGTAGGTCGACGTCGGGCCGTCGACCCGCAGGTCGAGAGCGACGCACGGCACCTGGGCTTCGACGAGGGCGAGCACGGCCGGGTCCCGGGTGCCGTTGTCGATGATGACCGCGCCGTCGAGGTTGTGCTGGCGGACGGCGCGCACGTATCGCTGCCCGTCGTCGGGCCCCGCCGCGTCGTGGCCGGCGAGCATGAGCAGGTTCAGCCCGTGCGCGCTGAGCGCCGTCTTGAGCGCGACGAGGATCTCCTGCAGGAATGGGTGGCGCCATCCAGGGCGGCGATGGTCGGTGTCCCATACCAGGCCCACCATGTTGGATTTCTTCGTGGCGAGCGTCCGGGCCGACCCGTTCGGCAGGTAGCCGATCTCGGCGGCCAGGTCGAGGATGCGCTGGCGGGTGTGCTGGCTGACGACCTCGGGGGTGTTGAAGACGCGGGACACGGTGGCGACGGACACGCCGGAGCGGCGCGCCAACTCCCTGATAGTGGTCAATGTGGTGCCTTCTCTGTAACCGGTTTCACGACCGTAGCGCCAGCGATGTCCGCCGGTCAACCCGCATCGACCGTTACCGTTTCGTAACTTGACACCCCCTAGCCGAACCCGTTCACACTTCCCAGGAAAGGCGCTCGCCGGCGGTCACCCGCAACTCGGCCGGCATCCGATCTTCATCCAACTCCACCCACCCCCACCACCATCGCTTCGCCGACCATGTAACCGGTTTCAAGTAACCGGTTACATCGCACGAAAGGGTTCCCTGGCATGCACCCAAACCGACTGTTGCGACTGGCGGCGGCCACCCTGGCCGCCGGAGTACTGCTGACCGCGTGTGGCACCGGCACCGGCACCGAGGGAGGCTCCGGCGGCGGCAACGAAAAGATCACCCTGAACGTCAACCTGTTCGGCAACTTCGGGTACCAGGACCTGTACGCCGAGTACCAGAAGTCGCACCCGAACATCACGATCCAGGAGCGCACGGCCGCCTACAACGACCATCATCGCGACCTGATCACCCACCTGGCCACCGGCTCCGGCGCGGGCGACATCGAGGGCGTCGACACGGGCTTCATCGCGCAGATGCGCGAGCGGGGCAACCTCTTCGTCGACCTGGGCAAGGACCGCCAGTCCGAGTACCTCGACTGGAAGTGGGCGGCGTCGCTGGCCAAGGACGGCAAGCAGGTCGGGTACGGCACCGACGTCGGCGGCCTGGCCATCTGCTATCGGCGTGACCTGTTCGAGAAGGCCGGCATGCCGTTCGACCGCGACCAGGTGTCGGCCGCCTGGGGCAGCGGCTGGGACCAGTACATCGAGTTCGGCAAGCGGTACGCGGCGAAGGCCCCGGCCGGCAGCGCCTTCTTCGATGGCGGAGGCCAACTGTTCAACGCCATCATCGGCCAGGCCCCGGTCGGGTACTACAACGAGGACAACGCCATCGTCGTGGGCACCAGCCCCGATGTCCGAAAGGCCTGGGACCTGACGGTGAAGGCGATCCAGAGCAACCTGTCGGCCAAGCTGATCGGCAGCTCGCAGGAGTGGAACAACGGCTTCGCGAAGGACCAGTTCGCCACCATCGCGTGTCCGGCCTGGATGATGACCAAGATCAAGGACCAGGCGAAGCACGCCGCCGGCAAGTGGGACGTGGCGAGCGTCCCGGGCGGCGGCGGCAACTGGGGCGGCTCGTACCTCACCGTTCCCAAGCAGGGCAAGCACATCGAGGAGGCCAAGAAGCTCGCGGCGTGGCTGACCGCCCCGGAACAGCAGGCCAAGGTGTTCACCGCGCGGGGCAACCTGCCGTCCATCCCGGCTCTGTACGACAAGCCCGACATTGCCCAGTACAAGGACGCCTTCTTCAACAACGCACCGGTGGGCCAGGTCTTCACCACCGCGGCGAAGCAGCTCAAGCCCCAGTACCAGGGCCCGCGAGCCGGAGACGTGCAGACCACCATCCGCGACGCCCTCGTCCGCATCGAACAGGGCAAGC
Organism: Micromonospora sp. NPDC005257; assembly: GCF_042872445.1. NCBI lineage: Bacteria > Bacillati > Actinomycetota > Actinomycetes > Micromonosporales > Micromonosporaceae > Micromonospora > Micromonospora sp. NPDC005257. The sequence continues at coordinate 62,487 of NZ_JBIAKL010000012.1, forward strand.
AAAGCTCCGACGAGTCCTGGAAGCAGATGGTCAGCGACGTCGAGCGCCTCGCCAAGTAACTCGACCCGCGCCGCCGGCGGTCGCCCCTGACCGCCGGCGGCGCCCGGCGACGAAGGATCGACGATGGCCACCTACCTCCACCAGGCCCGGCGGGCCGGCCTGAGCCGGCTCGACACCAAGGGCTCGCCCTACCTCTACATCCTGCCGTTCTTCCTGCTGTTCGGTGCGTTCGGGCTGTTCCCGCTGCTGTACACGGCGTACGTCTCGTTCAATGACTGGGACCTGCTCGACTCCGGGTCGCACCGCTGGGTCGGCCTCGCGAACTACCGCGAGATGCTGCAGGACGCGTACTTCTGGAACGCCCTGGGCAACACACTCAGCATCTGGGTGCTGTCCACCGTGCCGCAACTGCTCGCCGCGCTCTGGATCGCCCACCTGCTCAACCACCGGCTGCGGGCCCGCACCGCGCTACGGATGGGCGTGCTGCTGCCCAACGTCACCTCGATCGTGGCGGTGACGATCGTCTTCACCCAGCTTTTCGGCCGCGACTTCGGCATGGTCAACTGGGCGCTCGGCCTCGTCGGCATCGGCCCGATCGACTGGCAGGCCAACACCTGGAGCTCCCACCTGGCCATCTCGTTCATCGTCGCCTGGCGGTGGACCGGCTACAACGCCCTCATCTACCTCGCCTCGATGCAGGCGATTCCGCACCACCTGTACGAGGCCGCCGACCTCGACGGCGCGTCGCAGGCTCAGCAGTTCAGGCGGATCACCGTCCCGATGCTGCGGCCGACGATCATCTTCACCACGGTGATCTCGACGATCGGCGGCCTGCAGATCATGGCCGAACCCCTGCTGTTCGCCAGCTCCCAGACGCCCACCGGCGGCTCCGACCGGCAGTTCCAGACCGTCGCCCTGTTCATGTACGAGCAGGGGTTCCGGGAGTTCCGCTTCGGCTACGCCTCGGCGGTCGCCTGGACGCTCTGTCTGGTCATCGCCATCTTCGCGATCATCAACTTCCTGCTCACCCGGCGCATCGCCAAGGACGAGGACTGAGGAGAACGCCGTGACCACCCTCGCGGACCCCATTCAGACCGGCACCACACCCTCGCCGCCGCCACGCCGGTCCCACCGGCGCCGGAGCTTCGGGTACCCACGCAAGGGCTCGGTCTGGAGCTACGGCGCCCTGCTGGCGGTCGTGGCCGGGTCGGTCTTCCCGCTCTACTGGTCCATCGTCGTGTCCTCGCAGACCAGCGACGCCGTCACGAAGGTGCCGCCGGCCCTGGTGCCCGGCGGGCACCTCTTCGACAACATCGCGCGCGTGTTCGACACGACCGACTTCGGCCGAGCCCTGGTGAACTCCTTCATCGTCAGCGGCTCGATCACCGTCTCCGTGGTGTTCTTCTCGACCCTGGCCGGGTTCGCCTTCGCCAAACTGCGGTTCCGAGGCCGAAAGGCGCTTCTCGTCGTGGCCATCGCGACCTCGATGGTGCCGCACCAGCTCGGCATCATCCCGCTGTACATCCTGATGGCCGACCTCGGCTGGACCGGGCGCCTCACCGCCGTGATCGTGCCCGGGCTGGTAACCGCGTTCGGCGTCTTCTTCATGACCCAGTACCTCGGCCGCGCCGTACCCGACGAACTGCTGGAGGCCGGCCGCGTCGACGGGTCCAGCACGTTCGGCCTGTACTGGCACATCGTCCTGCCGGCGGCCCGCCCCGCCGCGGCGGTGCTCGGGCTGTTCACCTTCATGCAGGCGTGGAACGACTTCTTCTGGCCGTTGGTCGTGCTGCAGAACAACGCGACCGTGCAGGTGGCGCTCTCCGCACTGGCCAGTGGCTACACCACCGACTACACCCTGACGCTGACCGGCACGTTGCTCGCCACGCTGCCGATCCTCGTCGTCTTCATGCTCCTCGGCCGGCATCTCGTCGACGGCATCATGCAGGGGGCGGTGAAGGGATGACCACCACATCCGAAGGCGCCGCCGCGGCCGCAATCCAGCCGGACCTGCCCGAGCTGCCGGACCTGCCGGCCGGCTTCAGCTGGGGCGCCGCCACCGCGGCGTACCAGATCGAGGGGGCGGTCGACGAGGACGGCCGCGGGCCGTCGATCTGGGACACCTTCTGCCGCCGCCCCGGTGCCGTCGACGACGGCACCTCCGGCTCGGTCGCCTGTGACAGCTACCACCGCTGGCGGGAGGACGTGGACCTGCTGGCCGGCCTCGGCGTGGACGCCTACCGTTTCTCGGTCGCCTGGCCACGGGTCATGCCGGCCGGGCGGGGCGCGGTGAACCGGCGAGGCCTCGACTACTACGACCGGCTCGTCGACGCCCTGTGCGGGCACGGCATCCGGCCGTTCGTCACGCTGTACCACTGGGATCTGCCCCAGGCGCTCGAGGACGAGGGTGGCTGGCGGGTACGGGACACCGCCGAGTGGTTCGCCGAGTACGCCGCCGCGGTGGCGGGCGTCCTCGGCGACCGGGTCCAGGACTGGATCACGCTGAACGAGCCGTACTGTTCGTCGATCGTCGGCTACGCGGAGGGCCGGCACGCTCCCGGCACCGCCGAAGGACATGGTGCCCTGGCCGCCGCCCACCACCTGCTGCTCGGGCACGGCAGGGCGGTCGCCGCAGTCCGGTCCGCCGCCGGCCCGCGGTCGCGCGTCGGCATCACGCTCAACCTCTCCCCCGCCGTGCCGGCCAGCGATACCGAGGCCGACCGGGCGGCGGCGGATCGGCAGGACCTCATGCTCAACCGGCAGTTCACGGATCCGGTGCTGGGCGGCGCGTACCCGCCCGGGTTCGAGCGGCTCTACGCCGGGGTGAGCGATCTGTCGTTCCGCCGGGACGGTGACCTGGCGGTGATCTCCACGCCGCTGGACTTCCTCGGTGTCAACTACTACTACCGGGTGCACGTCGCCGACGCCCCGTACGAGCAGCCCGACCCGGCGCTGCGCAGCGCGTTCGACATCGGGGTCCGGCAGCTACGGCCGGACGGGTTGCCCACCACCGACCTGGGCTGGCCGGTGGAGCCGCAAGGGCTGTTCGACACCCTGACCGGGCTCGCGGACCGTTACCCGGGCCTGCCTGCCGTGTACGTGACGGAGAACGGCTGCGCCGACCTGCGGGACGGACCCGAGCCGGACCCGGAACGGATCTCGTTCGTGGCCGGGCACCTGGCGGCGGCGGCCCGTGCGGCCGCCGTCGACGACCGGCTCGATCTGCGGGGGTACTTCTACTGGTCGCTCATCGACAACTTCGAGTGGGCCCGCGGGTACGGGCCCCGCTTCGGTCTGGCCCACGTCGACTACGGCACCGGATCCCGTACGCCCAAGGCCAGCTACCACTGGCTGCGTGACCGCTTGCGGGCGTGGCGGGAACGCACCTCCACCTGAAGCGCCGCCCGCGGCTCGTGGCGGCAACGGTATGCGCGGTCACCCGGCAACGAACCGCCCCGGTTTCGGTGGAGTCGGTTTGTTTGACTCGTCAGGCGCTCAACCGCCAGTTGCCGAACGCCGCTACGCCGCTTCGCGACCGACCCGGCCCCGCGCATGCGATGCCCAGCACCCCGCGATCCGGACCTGCCCGTCGAGTTGGCAGAACGTCTGGCCACCGACCCGGACAGCACGGTTCGCCACGCGGTCGCCGACCACCCGAACCTGCCGGTCCACGTGCGTCGCGTCTTACTCGCGGATTCGAGCGAGTGGGTGGAGCAAGCCAGATGAGCTGCGGAATCAGGATGTAACAAGCTCTTCGATCATGAAGGCGGGGCGTGGGCGCCGGGCTCGCCTGGCGGGGCGTCGAGGGCCAGCCTCAGCGCCGCCTCGACCGGATAGACCGGGCAGTACAGCGGAGTGTCTGTGGCCGGCGGGGCCGCGTCCTTCGCCTCGAACGCCTTGCGGGCCCGGCCGAGGTCCGCGAGCAGGTCGGCCACTGACGGTTCCTTCTTCGGCTCCGGGGGCGCCGCCTCGACGGGTGCCTCCGTCTTCGGCGCCGTGACCGAGACGCCGAGCGCCGCCGCGGCGGCGTTGAGCCCGTCCTTCGGCATCGCGGCGGCCAGCGCCGAGAGGCGGCCGACGGCCTGGTCGGCGTACGCGGCGTCGACCGGCACCGCCGGCAGCTCGAACCGGGTTCCGGTCTGAGCGCCGAACGGGGCGTCGCGGAACACCCGGTCGCGGTTCTCGGCGTCGACGAGCACGTGGCGGCCGTCGTGGAGGTCGGCGTACAGGTTGGCGGCGAGCACGTTCCCGTCGAGCAGCAGGTTCTGGTCGGGCACGGTCGCGCGGACGGCGATGCTGTCGGCGAAGGCGAGCACGTTGGCCTCGACCCGCATGACACCCCGGCCGGAGATGTCCAGCAGGCAGCCGGTCGTGGACTGCCCGGTCGAGGCCCGGCCGGTGGGGTCGGCGGCGAACAGGACCGTGTTGCCGCGGATGGTCCAGGGGCCCGCGCCGGGTGCCTGGATACGGACGGCGGTGCCGCTCGTGTTGACGACCACGTTGTTCTCGAACGTCCCGTACGCCGCACTGAGCTGCACGGCGCAGTACGCCGCGTTGGCGAAGACGCAGTTGCGCACGGTGATGCCGCCGCTGCCGCCGCGCAGGTCGAGTAGCGCCGCCGACTGGGAATGGCCCGCGTCGAGGGCGCCGCTGTCGGCGTACGCGTTGTAGGTCGCCCCGTCGAACATGAACCCGTCAAGGATGAGGCCCTCCCCCGAGTCCTCGCCGGTGAGCACCGGATCGCCGAAGATGCCCTTCGCCTTGGTCTCCGGAGTGAGCACGAAGCGCACGGGGTGTCGCCAGGGGTCGCGCGCGGCGAACTCGGCGTCCCACCCGCCCAGCAGCGTCAGGTTGCGTACGGGGATGCGCCACGTGCCCGACCGCAGGCGGCCCGTGTACTCACCTGCGGCGACGAGGATGCGGTCGCCCTCGGCGGCCTTTTCGAGGGCCTGGAACGGGTCGCGGAACGGCGCCTCGCGGCTGCCGTCCCCGCCGGAGGATCCGGCTCGCACGAACCAGTCGCGGCCGGCCGGCCGGGGCGGCTCGGGGGCCGTGACGTCGAGCACGGGCGCGAGGGAGTCGAGGACGATGGTGGCGCTCTGACGCCCGCCGGGCGGCGTGAGGCGATACGTGCCGCGGAGCAGGTACGTGGACTCGACGTCGAGGCCGCGCGAATACCGTACGGCCTCCTCAGTCTGGTGATGGACGAGGCCGTAGCGCGGGGCGAGCGCCCACCACGGGCTGTTGTCGGTGCCGGGCTCGTAGACGGCGACGCCGATGTGCGTCTCCGCGAGCTCGGGGAGGATCTGCGTGTTCTGGTCGAAGCCGACCCCGGCCCGCACCTGCACCGGGGCTCCGGCGAGCGCCGGGTCGGCCTCGTAGAGCCGCGCCCAGTCGACGGCCTGGTACGCCGGACCGGCCGGGAGCTCGGTGAACGGCTCCGGCGCCGCCAGGTCGGCGGGGTGCGCGCCCGGCGCCGCGCCGACCGCGAGGGCGAGCACCTCGGCCGGGGCGAGCCGGCGCATGACGGGCCGCTGAACATCACGGTCTGATGTGGACGACAGCTCGCCGAGGCCGGCCGATTTCCGCAGCGCGTTGAGGGCGGCGATCGGCGGGCGCTCGTACGTGACGGCGACGTCCACCGTGTACGTGTCGAGCCACGCCGCCGGGAGCCCGGTCAGCTGTGGGTCGCCGACGGTGTTGCCGGCCGCCGAGCGCAGGCCGACGTCTTCGAGCTCCGCGGCGTACTCCTCGGTGAGCTCGGCCTCCGCGCCCGACACCCGGCTGCGCACGATGTCGCGCGGTGTGGCGAAGAACAGGTTGCGGTCGATGGCGATCTGCCCGACGTCGCGCAGGCAGGCGACGGCCGCGTTGCCGCAGCCGACGAACACGTTGTCGGCGATCGCGGCAGCGCCGTTGACCCGTACGCCGACGGCCCGGTCGGCGCCGGAGCCGCGCGGCGGGTCGGAGTCGTCGTGGGCGAAGGCGAAGGTGTTGCGGCTGACCGCGGCCGGGGCCTCGGGGGCGCCGTCGCGGACGGTGAGCAGGCTGAGGCCGACGCAGTTGACGACGATGTTGTTCTCGAAGACCACGGAGTCGCCGCCGAGCTCGACGGCGCCGGAGCTGCCGTTGGCGAAGCAGCAGTCGCGGACGGTGATGCGCTCGCCGCGCAGGCTCACCAGCGGGCCGTCCCCGTAGGAGGCGCGCTGCAGGCCGCCCTGCTCGTCGTAGTCGTCGCGCCCGGCCCCGTCGAAAAACAGCCCGTCCAGGACGAGGCCGTCGTGGCCGCCGATGCCCTGGAGCATGTTCGGCTCGTTCGGGACGCGCAGGCGGGTCTTTGCCGCGAAGACCGTCGGTGTCTGCCAGGGGGTACGGCGGGCGAAGTCGGTGCTGTATCCGCCGAGCAGGGTCAGCTCGGGGGTGTCGACGACCCACGAGGAGCGCTCGCCACGCCCGGTATAGGTGCCCGCCGCGATGTGGATGCGGTCGCCGGGCGCAGCCTGCCGCAGCGCGAGCCACGGGTCGTGGAACGGCCGGGCCCGGGTGCCGTCGCCGACCGGGCCGCCCGCCGCGACGAAGAGGTCGGTCATGACTTCTTCACCTCGTCGTCGGCTTCCTCCGTCTTGTCCGCGAGCAGCTTGAAGCCCACCTTGACCGCGTCTCTGACCTGTGCGAACGCGGCGAGGCCCGTCTGCTTGTAGGGTCCCTCGGCCAGGTCCTTGACGTATTCCTCCTCGGTCGCCAGCAGCGACTCCAGGGATTCCGAGGCCTTCTCCAGCTCCTCGTTGAACTTCGCCAGCGTGCCCGGATCATCGGTCAGCTGGGCGAAGGCGTTGGTGCTCTCCTCCACGAGCGTGGGGAAGAGCTCGTCGTAGAGCTTGCTGGACTGCTCCTTGGCCGCCTCGGCCCGCGTGTCGAGCCCTCGGTCGAGGACGTTCTCCTTCATCCAGTCCCAGTCGGTGGCCCGGTAGTCGCCGGACGCGCCGATGCCGCGCCAGTTCCCCGCCGCCTCGGCGCCGCGGGCGAAGAGCTTGTCGATCCAGTCCTCGTCGAGCTGTTCGCGGGCCGCGGTCAGCAGCTTGATGTTGTCGACCACCGTCTGCTTCGCGGCACGTTTCTGCTTGGCCGCCATGAGGTTCTCCGCGGTGAGCTTCTCGAAGTTCTTGATCGCCTCGTTGGCGGCTTCCTTGGACGACGGGTCCTTCATGAATAGGACGATCAGGCGGGCGCCCGAGGTCGGGAGGTATTTGACGAGCAGGCTCTTGACCGTGTCCTGGATGGAGCCGAAGTTCTTGAGGAGCAGCTGCTCGACGATCGCGTCGTTGCTGCGCGCGTTCTTGAGGTCCTCCTCGCACTTCTTGATGAGCGCGAGGTCGGCCTCCAGGACCTTGCTCATCAGCGTGGCGACCTCGGGGACGTCGAGCCGGGCGACCTGCGCCCAGATCTTGCGCTCCCCGGCGAGGAAGTCACGCGGGCCGACCGCGGTCCACCGTTCGTCGACGGACATCGCGTTGGCCTGGCTGTCCTCCAGCACCGACCGGATGTCCGATTCGAGGCGCTCCATCAGCGCCTCGGCCTGCTCGCAGTTGGTCTCCCACCGGTCGGTCAGGCCGTCATAGCCCGGTTGCTCCAGCTTGGAGAGCATCTCCTCGAACAGCTTCTCCCGATCGGTGTCGAAGCGTTCCAGCAGATCCAAGACCTTGTCGAGGATGTCCTCCTCGAACCCCGTGGCGCGCATCCGCTGCTCAACGAGCTCGCGGGCGTCATCGACATCTTCCACAAATTTCAGCGTAGGAGCCCTCGGTCACCCGAGGCAGTCGTGAACCCGATCCCTGCCAGATCAAGGATCCGACCTATGCCACCGCTCGGTGAAGACTGACTCCGGAAGTCGTCGACTCTTCGGGAGTGCACCATGTCATCCCTGTTCAGCGGACCGATACTTGGTGTTCGTGCCTTACCGTCCCGTGCGGTCACTCCCCCAGGAACGCACGGACGAGCCTCAGTTGAGGGCGTAGATCTCCGCGGCCGACGTCCACGGGTTGCCGGCGACCTCACTCACGGCACGCAGTCGCAAGTACTGCCCGGTCTCCGCGGTGAACCGGACGTCCTTCTGGCTCGCGTCGTTGGCGAACGCGCCAGTGACCACGACCGTTCCCCAGTTGGTGCCGTCGGTGCTGACGTACACCTCGTACTGGCCGATGCGTCCGTTGGCCGCGCCGGAGCCGCCATCCTGCCGGGGCAGGTAACGCAGGCCCGAAACGGAGTAGCTCGCGCCCATGTTGATCTGGATCTCGTGCGGCGCCGGGTCACTGCCGCCGGTGTACTTCGTGTGCCAGATCGTGCTGAGGTTGCCGTCGAACGCGTTGGTCGCCGCCCCCCGTTCTCGGCCGCCGTCTCCTGGCTGTCGACGTACCGCACCGACCAGCCGGTGCGCGGGACGACGCCGCCACCGGGCGCGCAGGTGGTGGTCAACTGGTGCGCGCCCCGGTCGGGACGTCATCCCGCGGTGACCGCTCCGCCGAAGAAGTCCCGGCTGCCCGGGTTCGTCATGACCTGGCCGCTGGCCAGGGCCGGCGAGCCGGCCCGCAGCCGGTACCCACCGGCGTTGCTGATCGAGGTGGCGGTGCCCGGACCGACCATCAGCGGGTCCGCCGTGCTCTTGGCCCCCTCCGGCTGAACTACCAGCCGGAAAACGCAAACGGTGCGCGCTGGAGTGGATCTCAGCGCACACCGTGGGGTTATCGTTTGTGTCCGAGGGGGGACTTGAACCCCCACGCCCTATACGGGCACTAGCACCTCAAGCTAGCGCGTCTGCCATTCCGCCACCCGGACCTGCACGTACCAGCCTACCCGGTCGACCGATGTGAGCTGCTCGCCGCATCGGCCGGCCTGGCGGGCCGCACGGGGGATTACTGTACACGGCCCAGAACGATCATGCACATCAGCTCCATCACGGCACGTTTGAGCAGGTCAGCGGCCATAAGAATCGCGTGGGTAGCGCGCAACAGCCGATTCCGGGCAGCATTGCTCACGTGTCCCACCCCTCCCCGTTGATCGCCACTCAACACCAGGCCCTCGCGCTGCGCGCCGCGGGTGACCTGACAAGCGCCCGCCGCCTGCTCGCCGACGCGATCGTCGCGGCCCGCCCGGCATACGGCGAGGACCACCAGGACGTCCTGGCCACCGGACACCTGCTGGCCCGGCTGCACCGCGAGGCCGACGATCCGGCCGCCGCCCGGCGCGTACTCGAAGAGGCCTACGCGGCCGGCGAGCCTCGCCGCGGCGAGGCCGACCCGCTGATGCTCGCGCTCAGCTTCGACCTCGCCGGGGTGGCCGAGGAGTTGGGCAACCGGCACGAGGCCCGCCGCAACTACAGCCGCGTGGCGACCGCCGGGCCCGCCGTGCTCGGTCCGGACCACCCAGCGGTACGCGCAGCCCGCCAGTACCTCGGCGGCTCCGCCGCCGCTCCCGCGGGCTACGGCCCCTTCCCCGGCGGCTCCGCCGCCGCTGCCGGACCGCACCCCGCCCCGTCCCTGCCCGCACACCCGCATCCGGGTCCGCCCGGACACCCGAATCCGAGCCCGGCCCAGCCCGGGCACCCGGGGCAGGCCCGAACAGGACGACCCGGTCCCGCTTCGCCCGGACACCCCGGGCACGGCCTGTCCGAGCCCACCGTGTCACTGGCAGCGATCACACCGCCCCACCCGCGCACGCCCTCCCGGCCCGCCGCGCCTGCCCCGGGTCCGCGGGCACCCGGCTCGCAGTGGGCTCCCCGCCCCGGGCCGGCGGTCCCGGTGGCCGGCTCCGGACAGCCGCCTCAGTCCGCGCCGGACCCGCGGACCGCTCCCCCGATCGCGCCCACCCCGCCGCCCCGGCCGCCCGCCGTCACGCCGAACACTCCCGCGAGCCCCTGGGCGCCGCCCGTGCCACCGGAAGAGGCGACGACCCGGTTCGCGCCGATCGCGGAGGAGGCGACCGCCCGGTTCCCGGTGGTGCCCGTCGAACCCGCCGCCCCGGCGAGGCCCTCGTCGGCTGCCGGAACGCCCTCGCAGATTCCCGGTGTCCGCCCGGTACCTCCGTCCCAAGGGGTCACCCCGGTTCCGCCGGCCCAGGACGGTGCCCCGGCGCAGCCCGGAACGTACGGTCGGCCGCCCGCCGCTTCCGCCGTCACCCCGGCACCTCCCCGCGCTCCGGCCGCCGTACCCCCGCGTCCGGCGCCCCCGCCGGGGCCCGCGACCGCGCCCGGACGGCCGACGACGCCCGGAGCCGCCGCCGCGTCCCCGCTGCCGCCACCGCCCGTCATCCCGCCGCCGCCCGCGACGCCGCGCACCGAGGCGCCCTCCACCGGGACCACCCTGCCGCCGTCGCGGCTGCCCGCTGCGGGAGCGGTACCGCCACCGCCACCGGCGGTTCTGCCGCCGGCATCGCGCGTCGTGGCGCCGGGGAGCGGCGCCCTGCCCCCACCACCACCCGTTCCGGTCGTGCCGCCGGTGGCCGCACCGGCCTCGGCCCCGCCCGCCCCGACCCCCAACGCACCGCCCCCGGTAGCCGCGTCCGCACCGCCTCCGGTCACCGCTCCGGACTCGGCATCCCCGTCGGTGCCCGCCACCCGGCCGGCGGCGGAACCGGCTCCGGCCGCCGCCACCGCACCGGCGCCGCCCGCGTCCGCCGCCCCGTCCGGGCCCACGCCCGCCCAGCGGCCGGCACCGGCTGCCGAGGCCGTTCCCACTCCCCCGCGGCACGCCGCGGCTCGGGTGGACGGCACCGGGACGAGCGGCGCCGGAGGAGGTACGACACCCCCCGTCCCCGGTGGACCGGGCTGGGACAAGCCGACGATCCAGGTACGGCAGATCGGCCCGCTGCTGGAGGAGGAGGCGGCGGCGCGCAGGGCTGCGACGGCGGTCTCCGACGCCCCTGCCACACCCGAAGCGACCGGCTCCAACGGCGACGCTCCGGCCAGCGCACCAGCGGTCAGCGGAGCACCGGTCAGCGCGCCCCCGGCGAGCAAGGGCTCGGCCGATCCGTCACCGGTCAGCGGGTCGCCCGCCGACGCGCCGCCGTCCGGTCCCACACCCGCCGGCCCCTCCCCGGCCGGCTCACCGCCGGTCAGCGCACCGCCCGTGGGCACGTCGGCGCATCCGGTGAGCGCGCCGCCCACGCACCCGACGGGCGGCGGTTATCCGCCACCGGTCAGCGGCCCGCCCGCTCCCACCTACCCGCCACCGATCAGCGCACCACCCGCACCCGGCTACCCCTCGCTGGCCAGCACGCCACCCGGGCCCGGGTACCCGCCACCGGTCAGCGGGCCGCCCGCCGGGTACCCGCCGGTCAGCGCTCCGCCCGGCACCTATGCGCCGCCCGTGAGCGGACCACCCGCCGCGCCGGTCAGCGCTGCGCCCGTCAGCGGTTCCTCCGTACCGCCGTGGGGCATGGTCGCGCCGCCGTGGAGCAGCGCTGCCCCGTCCCAACCGGTCGACCGGTCCGCCGGGCCCGAGGCCGCGCCGGATACGGACGAGCCGGCAACCGCCGATCCGGCGGCTGAGCCGGAGCCGAACCGGCCGATGACGATCTACGAGGACCTGCTGGACTTCCCCGAGCCCTCGCGACCGGAGCCGCCGGGCCAGCGGGGCCAGCCGGAGCAGGGCGCCTGGCCGGCGGCCCCGACGATGTTCCACCAGCCGCCGCCGGCTCACCCGCTGGACGCGTACCCGATGGAGCCGGAGCGGCCGGGCCGCAACCGCATGGTGCTGGCCCTGGTCGTCGGCGGCGCGGTACTCGCCGTACTGGCGGCGGTCGGCGCGGGCGCGGTGTTGCTGGACCGGGAGGCGGCGCCGCCGCCGGCCCCCGTGCCCGCGTCCGGCGCCGCGTCGCCGGAGGTGGCCGGTCCGCCGCCGGGGAACCTGGCGTTGCGCGACGACACGACCACCGTCACGGTGACCTGGACCGATCCGACGAACGGCGGGGTGCCGTTCGTGGTGGCGGGTGGCCGGGCCGGGCAGAAGCTCGGGGTGATGGCGACTGTGGACGCCGGGCAGACGCGGTACACGGTGAACGGGCTGAGCGCGAAGCTGGACTACTGCTTCACCGTGCTGGCTGTCTACTCGACCACCTCGTACGCCACCTCGGGTCAGGTGTGCACGGACCGCGAGGGTGGCGGCACGGCGAACTGAGCGCCCACGGGCGACACGCTCGGTGTCCACAGGAGGACGGTGCGGGTTTCACCGGCTCCGGGCGGCACCTATGATGGCTCCCGGCTCTGGGGAGGGTCGGCCGTGCGCATCGCCCCTCCCCCACCGACACGGGGAGGCAGCCGGCAGTGACCACCATCGAGGACGTCACGGGCACCGGGCCGGCGCCGGCCCGTCCACGGTCGCGGATGCGCGGCGGACTGGTCACCATCGGCACGGTGACCGCGCTGCTGGCCGCGATGGGTCTGACGGTGCTCGGGCTGGGCGCCGCCGACAACGCGGTGGCGAGCTTCGACGCGTCGTCCTGGTTGTGGAGCACCACTCGCAGCGAGCTGGCCCGGGTCAACGGCGTCACCGCGCGGGTGGACACCCGGATGGAGGTGCCGGGCGGGCGGCGGCACCAGATGCAGGTGGCCCAGACCGACCGGCTGCTGATCCTGCGCGACCTCAACACCGGTCGGGTCAGCTCGCTGGACCTGGCGACGTTGCAGATCACCGCCACGACGCCGACCGCGCCGGGCCTCGGGGTGAGCGTGGCGCTGCACGAGGACACGGCGTTCGTGGTGGACGCGGTGCAGGGCATCGTCCGGCAGCTCGACCCGCGGGCGCTGACGCCGGTGGGCGAGCCGGTCCGCTACCCGCCGGGCATCGCGGGCGGCACGTTCGACGGCGCCGGCAAGTTGTGGGTCGCGGTGCCGAGCGAGGGCACCGTCTCGGCGGTCACCGCCGCCGAGCTGCCGGAGAGGCCCGGTGACGCGCCGCCGCCCGGGTTCAGCCCGAAGCGGGTCGAGACGTACGACGTGGCCGAACCGGCGCACGACCTGGTGGTGTCCACGCTGGACGAGGGCGTGGCGGTGCTGGACCGCACCTCGGCGTCGCTGGTGACTGTGGTCGGCGGGCAGACGAAGCGGGCGGAGCTGAGCATGACCGCGCCGGGCAACCTGCCGACGCGTACCAGCGGGCCGCAGGTGCCGGTCACGGTCTCCGGTGAGCGGGCGGTGCACGTGGTGCGGGACAGCCGCGAGGTGAAGCGGTTCACCGTGCCCGGCACGGGTGCCCGGTTGAGCCCGGCGGTGGCGTGGGCGGGCCGGTTCTACTGCGCCGACGAGAACACCGGCACGGTGTACGCCTTCGACGGCGAGGGGCAGCTCGTGCAGACCGTCAAGGGCGCCGGCCGCCCCGGCCCGGTCGAGCTGGAGGTGCGCGAGAACCACCTGTTCATCAACCCGCCGGACTCGTCCACCGCGCAGGTGGTCGACGACCGCAACCAGGTCCGTGAGGTCGACAAGTACGCGAACGACGTGCTGGGCGGCGACCCGCCGCCGGTGGCCCCGCCGCCCCCGCCGAAGAAGCCCAAGGTCAGCAAGCCGGGTGCGCCGAAGTCGGTGACCGCGGCCGCCGGTGACGCGTCCGCGCGGGTGAGCTGGCAGGCCGCCGCGTCCAACGGCGCCGAGATCACCCGGTACGTGGTGGAGGGCGCCGGTCAGACCCACCAGGTCGGCGCGAACCAGCGCGCGTTGGAGATCACCGGCCTGACGAACGGTGAGACGTACACGTTCTCGGTGCACGCGGTGAACGCCAAGGGTGCGGGGCCGGCGCGGCGCAGCAACCCGGTGGTGCCGACCGCCGAGGTGCCGGACCCGCCGGCGGCGGTGACCGCGGAGGCGCGGCCGGACGGCACGGTGCGGGTGAGCTGGCCCGAGGCCGACGGTCAGGGCAACAAGATCGCGAAGTACGCGGTGACGGCGACCTCGGCGGGCGCGAGCGCCCCAGCCGGCGAGTCGGCGAAGACGGAGCTGGTGGTGCCGGCCGGGCAACTGGAGTACGGCACCCAGTACGCGTTCACCGTGGCAGCGGTCAGCGACTCCGGCGCGGGGTCGAAGGCGTCGCCGGTGAGCAACACGGTGGTGCCGTTCACCGTGCCGAAGGCGCCGACCGAGCTGCGCGCGTCCACCGTCGCCGACCAGCCGGGCACCGTCGCGGTGCAGTGGTCCCCGGCGGTGGAGAACGGCCGGCCGGTGACGAAGTACCTGGTCGAGGCGGCCGGGAAGTCCGTCGAGGTGACCGATGTGCGGGCCACTGTGGGCGGGCTGGGCAACGGCCAGAACGTGACGGTGAAGGTCAAGGCGGTGAACGAGGCCGGGCCGGGACCGGAGGCGAGCACGACCGCGCGGACGGTGGCGCAGCCCCGGATCACGGTGACCGGCTCGTCGGCGGACGCCACGTCGGTGACCGTGACGTTCACTGTGGACGCGGGCGGCGGGCGGGCCACCTGCACGGCGGCGACCGGCGGGAAGACGGCGAGCGGCAGTTGCTCCAGTCTGCGGGTGACCGGGCTGACGCCGGGTACCGCGTACACGGTGACGCTGACCGCGAGCAACGCCGCCGGTAGGGGCACCGCCTCCCGCGCGCAGGGCACGGACCCGCTGTACGGCGTCGCCACCTGCAAGAACGGTCCGGACGGCGATCAGCGGACGTACTGCGACAGGGACGTCGACGGTCGCAACGGCAACGAGATCTTCGAGGTTCCGCGGCAGGACAACGACCGGCAGGCGGGCTGGGTGCCGGACGGCCGGCGGCTGCGCACGTACTGCAAGGTGAAGGGCGAGGAAGTGGACGCCTGGATCTACAACAACAACAAGAAGAGCACCTGGTGGATCCAGGTGGAGTACAAGGGCAAGACGTACGTCCCGTGGGCCTGGCTCAACCTGGAGGGCGGCGACGACCTCGGCGTCCTGCCCACCTGCTGACCGCACGAGAGGCGCATCCGTGAACACGCACGAACCGCTGAGCCAGCCGGAGGTGCAGGGCTTCGCCGCCCTGGCCGCCCGGCTGGCCGACAACGTCAACGCGGTCGTGCTGGGCAAGCCGCAGGTGGTGCGGCTGGCGCTCACCGCGCTGTTCGCGCAGGGGCACGTGCTGCTGGAGGACGTGCCGGGCGTCGGCAAGACCACGCTGGCGCGGGCGATCGCGGCGACGGTGAAGGGGCAGTGGCGGCGGATCCAGTTCACGCCGGACCTGCTCCCCTCCGACGTGTCCGGGGTGACCATCTTCAACCAGGCCAGCCGGGGCTTCGAGTTCCACCCGGGGCCGGTGTTCGCCAACATCGTGATCGCCGACGAGATCAACCGGGCGTCGCCGAAGACGCAGTCGGCGCTGCTGGAGGTGATGGAGGAGCGGACCGTCACGGTGGACGGCGTACGGCACCCGGTGCCGCAGCCGTTCCTGGTGGTGGCCACGCAGAACCCGGTGGAGATGGACGGCACCTACCGGCTGCCCGAGGCGCAGCTCGACCGGTTCCTGGTGAAGCTGTCCGTCGGCTACCCGGACGAGGCGGTCGAGGTGGAGGTGCTGCGCGGCGCCACGGTCCGCTCCCCCGACTCGCTGAGCCCGGTCACCGACACCGCGACTGTGGGCGGGATGGTGAAGATGGCGCAGCGGGTGCACATCGCCGAGCCGCTCTACGCGTACGCGGTGCGGCTGGCCGCGGCCACGCGTACCCATCCGCAGGTGCGGGTCGGGGTGAGCCCGCGCGGGGTGATCGCGCTGACCCGGGCGGCGTGCGCGTACGCGCTGATCGACGGCCGGGGCTGGATCATGCCGGAGGACCTGAAGGCGCTCGTCGAGCCGGTGTTCGCGCACCGGCTGCTGCTCACCCCCGACGCGCAGGTACGCGGAGTCACGCCCGCCGAGGTGCTGCGCCAGGCGGTCGCGTCGGTGCCGGTGCCGTTGCCGACGGGCCAGGCCGCAGCGGTACACGGCTGAGCGTGGGGATCACCGCCCGTGGGGTCGGGTTGCTCATCGCCGCCCTGGTGCTGCTCGGCGTGGGGTTCCGGTACGCGTACCCGGAGCTGACGGTGCTCGGCGCGGCGGCCGGCGTGGCGGTCGGCTACGCCGTGGTGAACGCGGCCTGGCGTCCCCGGCTGAGCGTGCGGCGGCGGGCCGATCCGGACCGGGTGGCCCGGGGTGAGCCGGCGGCGATGGAGCTGACGGTGCGCAACACCGGCCGGCTGCGGGCGGCGAACCTGGTGGCCGAGGACCGCTGCGCCGGGTCGCTGGTGCCGGTGCCGCTGCTGCGGTTGCGTCCGGGCCGGGACACTGTGGTGCGGTACGAGGTGCCGACCCAGCGGCGCGGGGTGGTGCCGGTGGGGCCGCTACGGGTGGTGCGCCGGGATCCGCTGGGCCTGGTGGCGCTGGCGCGCGGCTACGGCGGCACGGTGCCGGTGTGGGTGCACCCGCGGATCCATCCCCTGTCCGCGGTGCCCACCGGCGCCGGGCGCAGCCTGGACGGACGCACCGACGGCGTGCCGCACGGATCGATCACGTTCGACTCGCTGCGGGAGTACGTGGTGGGTGACGAGTTGCGCCGCGTGCACTGGCGCACCAGCGCCCGGGTGGGCGAGCTGATGGTGCGGGAGAACGTGGACACCAGCCTGCCGTGCCTGGTGGTGGTGCTGGACAACCGCTCGTCCGCGCACCCGGGCCGGGCCGGTGGTCTGGCGGAGTCGTTCGAGTCGGCGTGTGAGGCGGCGGCGTCGGTGGTGGCCGCCGCCGTGCGGGAGGACCTGCAGGTGCACCTGCTGCTCGTCGTGCCGGCCGAGGTGGAGCCCGCCGGCGCGGCCGGGCCGCTGGACCGGCTGGCCGCGGTGGAGCTGGCGGACACCGGGCCGGACGTGCTGCCCGCCGCGACCGGGCGGCTGCGCCGGGACCGGCTCGGCGACACGCTCGTCTTCCTGACCGGACCGGGTGGCCGGGACGACCTGGGGCACGTGGGCGCGTTGCGCGGCGCGTACCCCTCGGTGGTGGTGGGGATGTTCGGCGCGGACGGGCCGACGCCGGCCGGCGCGGCGGGCCTGACGGTGCTGGACGCGGCCGACGGCGCGGCGTTCGCCGCCGAGTGGGACGGGGTCCGCCGGTGGTGACGCCGCTGCGGACCGGCACGGCGGCGGAGCGTGTGGTCCGGGCGTTGCGGGCCGCGCCGGTCCCGGCCGCGCTGGTCGTGTTGGTCGCGCTCTCCGGCGTGGTGCTGGGCCGGGTGTACGCGGACCCGCTGCCGGCCCGGCTCATGGCCGGTGCGGCGGCCGGCTCGGTGCTGGTCGGCGTGGCCGCCCGGCGGCTGCCGTCCTGGCTGGTAGCGCCGCTGTCGGTAGCCGCGCTGACCGGGTGGACGCTGCTGTCGCTGCGGCTGGCCGCCGCGCACGCGGCACTGCCGGGAGGGCTCGGCGAGGTGGCCGCCGACGCGGCCCGTAACGCGATCCCCCGGCTGCTCACCGCGATGATCCCGGTCGAGCCGGCTCCGGACACGGTGCTCGTCCCGGTGGTGGCGGCCTGGCTGGCCGGGCTGACCGCCGCCGAGGTGGCGCTGCGGGCCGGGCGGGTGCTGCTGGGCTACCTGCCGCCGGCCTTGCTCTACGCCGGCGCGCTCTACGTGGTCGGGCCGAACGCGGATCCGGCGATCGGCCCGACTGTGCTGTTCGCCGCCGTCGCGGCGGCCGGCCTGGCGGCAGCCGGGCGTCGTGACGGCCCGGCGCCCGATCCGGTCGCCGGTCTGACCCCTGCGGTACGCGCGGCGGTGCGCCTGCGGCTGGTGGCGGCGAGCGCGGGCGGGCTCGCGGTGGTGGTGGCGCTGGCGGCGCTGCTCGCCCCGGTGGTGGCCGCCCAGGTCGACGAGCGGCCGGTCGACCCGCGCCGCTACGTGGAGCCGCCGAAGGTGGAGTCGCTGGACGAGAACCCGCTGATCCGGATCTCCGGGTGGGCGCTGAACCCGGACCAGCGGCTGCTCGACGTGCGCACTGTCGCGGGCGCCGGCGACGGCGGGCCGCCGCGGATCCGGCTGGCGGTGCTCAGCGACTACGACGGGGTGACCTGGCGGGTCGGCGCCACGTACCGCAACGCGGGGCGGATCCTGCCCGCCGCCGAGCCGGCACCGGGCACGGACACCGACGAGGTACGCCAGCAGATCACTGTCGGCGACCTGACCGGGCGGCTGCTGCCGGCGGTGCCCACGCCGCGCGAGGTGACCGGCGCGCGGGTGGCGTACGACCCGGCGACCGGGACGCTGATCCGGCCGGAGGGGCTCGCGCCAGGGCTGCGGTACGAGGTGTCCTCGGTGCGGGAGCGCCCGGACCCGAACCTGCTGAGCACGGCGAACGTGCCCGCCGGTGACGAGGTGGCCCGGGTGCTGCGGGTGGCAGACGGGGCGCCGGAGCCGCTGCGAAGGCTCGCCACCCAGCTCGCCGAGTCGAACGGCGCCCCGTACGCGCGCGCCGACGCGATCGCCACGTTCCTGGCCGAGCACTACCGGGTGACAGCCGACGCGCCCAGCGGGCACGCGTACCCGAACCTGGCGTTCTTCCTGTTCGGACCGCGTAACGGCGGCGGGCAGCGGGGCACCTCGGAGCAGTTCGCCGCCGCGTTCGCGGTGCTCGGCCGCCTCACCGGCCTGCCGACCCGGGTGGTGGTCGGGTTCGAGCCCGACGGCGACGGTCCGGTGCGGGCCGCCGACGCGTACGCCTGGCCGGAGGTGCTGTTCGAGGGCGTCGGCTGGGTGCCGTTCGACCCGATGCCGCGTCCGGACTCCGAGCCCCGCCCGGTGGAGGAGGACTTCCGGCCGCGGCCGGAGGATCCACCGCCGTCGGAGGTGCCGGCGCCCACTGAGGAGCCGAGCGCCACGCCCCCGGCCGCCGCGTCCGCCCCCGGCCGGGGCGAGAGCGGGCTCGGTACGCCGGTGCTGGTCGGTGGCGGCGTCGGCGGGCTGGTGCTGCTGGTCGGCGCGGTGCTGGCGGCGCTGTACGCGATGCGCCGCCGGCTGACCCGCTCCCGCCTCGACGCCGGTGATCCGCGGGCGCGGGTCGCGGGCGCGTGGCGGGAGCTGACCGACGCGCTGCGCCTGGCCGGGCACCCGGTCGGACCGGACCTGGCGGCGGCGGAGGTGAGCGAACGGGCCCGCCGCGTGCTCGCCGGCGCCCGCGCGACGCGGCCCGGAGCGGTGCCCGCGGCCGGGAGCCGGGAGCCGGGGTCAGACGTGCCTGTGCACGGCCCCGGCGGTGGGCGGATGCCCGGGCCGGAGGGGGACGTGGGCGAGCTGGCCGGCCTGGTGAACCGGGTCGCGTTCGCCCCGGGCAGCGTCGATCCGGCCCAGGCGGACCGGGCGGCGGCGGTGGCGGCCGATTACGTCGCGGCGCTGCGGGCGGCCCGGTCCCGGCCGGGACGGCTGCTGTGGTCGCTGCACCCGGGCCCGTTGCGCTGGCGCCGCTGACCGGCTCGGCAGCGGGCTGGGCCGTGCGAGGGGACGCTGTCGCCCGTCGGCGCGATGTCACAAACGACTCAGCTCGAAAGGCGCCCACGGAGAGACAGCCTGTCGAGGCGCCGGCCGGCCGCGGGACGGCGCGAGGCGTGGTGGTCAGCGGTCGGCGGCGCGCAGCTTGCGGACGAGTTTGCGCAGCCCGGCCTGCCAGCCGTCGGGGTCCTCGGCGCGACGGCGGGCATAGTCGGCCACCTCCGGGTGCGGCAGGATCAGGAACCGCTCCTCGGCCAGGCCGGCGACGAC
The DNA here is from genome assembly GCF_042872445.1 of Micromonospora sp. NPDC005257. Classification (NCBI taxonomy): domain Bacteria; kingdom Bacillati; phylum Actinomycetota; class Actinomycetes; order Micromonosporales; family Micromonosporaceae; genus Micromonospora; species Micromonospora sp. NPDC005257. The sequence goes on from NZ_JBIAKL010000012.1 coordinate 82,224, forward strand.
CGCGTCGGCGACCTGGTCGGGCGTGAGGATCGTCCCGGACGCGGCGATCACCCGGGCGCCCAGGTGCCCCTCGGCGAGGCCGTCGGCGAGCATCGGGGTGTCCACGCCCTGCGGGCACAGCGCGCTGACCCGGATACCGGCGTCCCGGTAGGTGATCGCCAGCCACTCGGCGAGACCGACCGCCGCGTGCTTGGTGGCGGTGTAGGGGGCGTCGCCGACCGCCGTGAGCACACCCGCCGCCGAGCACGTGAGCAGCAGGTGGCCCTGGCCCCGGCGAAGCATCCCGGGCAGCGCCGCGCGAGCGCTGTGCAGGTGCCCGAGCACGTTCACCCGCCAGGCCCGGTCCCAGTCCGCGTCGGGCGCGTCGATGCCGCCGCCGGTGGCCACGCCGGCGTTGGCGCAGAACAGGTCGATGCGGCCGTGGCGGCGCTCGGTCGCCTCGACGAGGGCGCGTACCGCCGCCTCGTCGGTGACGTCGAGCCCGACGCCGCTGGCCACCGGGCCGATCGCCTCGGCGGTGGCGCGGGCCGCGTCGGCGGCCAGGTCGGCCAGGACGACAGCGGCGGCGCCCTCGGCGGCGAACCGGCGGCCCAGCGCCGCGCCGATCCCGCCGGCCCCGCCGGTGATCACCACGACCCGGTCGGTCAGGTTCATCTCAGGCCACCTTCCCGGGGGCGAGCCGGGGAAGCAGGTCCATCCAGGCCGCCGCGCCGCCCTCGTTGATCTCCGGCGTGGGCAGCACGGCGACCACCGGCACGTCCACGCCGTTGTCGGCGTAGCGGCGGACGGCGGCCACACACTGCTCGGGTGAGCCGTGCAGCACCAGCGCGTCGACCACCTCGTCCGGCACGGCGGCGGAGGCGCCCCGCCGGTCCCCCGCCGCCCACGCCTGCCACATCGGGCCGAGCGAGTCCTGGCGGCCCAGCCACCTGTGGAAGGCGGCGTACGCGGGCACCGTGAGGTAGGCGGTGATCATGCGGCGGCCCAGCGCGCGGGCGTACACGGCGTCCTCCGTCGGGCAGACGAAGATGCGGGCGGCGACCTCGAAGCCCGGCCGGCGCTCGCCCACCTCGGCCAGCGCGGTCGGCACGTCGTCGGCGGACAGCCAGTTGAGGATCACCCCGTCGGCCTCGGCGGCGGCCAGGCGCAGCATGCCGGGGCGCAGCGCGGCCAGCACGACCGGCGGCGGCAGGCTGGGCGGACGTTCCAGCGTGAACTTCCGGACGGCGAACGTGTCGAACGCGCCGTCGACCGTCTCGCCGCGCAACGCGGCCCGCAGGAACCGCAGCACGTCCCGGGTGCGCTTGAACGGCTCGTCGAACTCGATCCCGTTCCAGTCCCGCACCAGCACCGGCGACGACGCGCCGACGCCGAGCGCGAAGCGGCCCGGCGCTGCCTCGGCCAGAGCGGCGGCGCTCATCGCGAGCAGTCCCGGCCCGCGGGTGAACACCGGCGTGATGGCGGTGCCCAGCCGCAGCCGCGGCGACCAGGCCGCGGCCAGGGCCAGCGGGGTGAACGCGTCCGCGCCGGCCACCTCCGACGACCACACATCGGTGAACCCGGCGTCGTCGAGGGCCGCGTAGACGGCGGCGTGGTCGGCGAGCGGGATGCCGCCCAGCGGCACGGTCATGCCCCATCGGTTCGTCACCCGTCGATCGTGCCCGTCCGGCACCGCCGGGAGCAAGATCCAGGACGATATGGGCGATCGGACGGCGACGCCGGTCCCGCACGCCGCACCCGGGCTACGATCCGCGCGTGACCTTCTCGCTCGTCGCCCGCTCCGCCGACGGGCTTCTGCACGGCGTGGTCGTGGCCAGCCGGTTCCTCGCCGCCGGGGCGCTGGTGCCGGCCGCCGAGGCGCAGGTGGGAGCGGTCGCCACCCAGGCACACGCGAACCTCGCCTACCGGGCGCAGGCGCTCGCGCTGCTGCGTACCGGCGTCAGTGCCACCGACGCGGTGGCCGGGCTGGTGGCCGCCGACCCCGGCCGCGACGACCGGCAGCTCGCCGTGGTCGGGGCGGCCGGTGACGGGGCGACCTGGACCGGGCCGCGCTGCCATCCGTGGGCCGGCGGGCAGGCCGGCGACGGCTGGGCGGCGCAGGGCAACATCCTGACCGGCCCGCAGGTGATCGACGCGCTGCGCGACGCCTGGCTGGCCCGCGTGGATCTGCCGTTCCCGCAGCGCCTGCTGGCCGCGCTCATCGCCGGTGACCAGGCCGGCGGCGACCGGCGCGGCCGGCAGAGCGCGGCGATGTTCGTGGTGCGGCGCCACGGCGGCTACGCCGGCACCGGCGACGAGCTGGTGGACCTGCGCGTGGACGACCACCCCGACCCGGTCTCCGAGCTGAGCCGCCTGCTCGACATTCACCACATGCTGTTCGGCCGGCCCGACCCGGCGTCGCTGCGTGACCTCACCGGTCCGCTCGCGGCCGAGGTGGCGGAGCTGCTCGCCGCCACCGGCAACCCGGTCGGCCCGGCCGGCCTGGACGACGCGCTGGCGGCCTGGAGCGGTCTGGAGAACCTGGAGGAACGCTTCGTGCCCGGCCGGATCGACCCGATCGTGCTGGCGCACCTGCGGCGTTGCGCGGCGCGCTGAGCCCGGTCAGCCGCCGAAGGCCAGCCGGCCGATGCCCGCTCGCGCCAGCTCGGCGCGTTCGTCGCCGGTCGCCGGCAGCCGGCCGGTGGCCTTGCGCAGCACGGTGAGCGCGTCCCAGCGCAGGCCCGGCGGCACCGGCACGCCGCCGGTGAGCACCCCGACCACCACGTCCGCCGCGACCGGGGTCAGCCAGGGCGGCCGGTCCAGCGCGTCGGCCAGGTCCAGGCCGTGCACCGCGACCTCCACCACGCGGGTACGCAGGAACTCCGCCAGCGTCATCGCGTCACCGTGCCGGGTGCCTACCACCCGGCCGGGCGGCGCGGCCGCGACCGCCTCGTCGGTGGCCCGCCAGGCCCGGCCGAACTCCGCTGCCACGGCGGCGGCGCCCGAATGCTCCCGCGCCGCCCGCCGCGCGGACTCGACACGGTCCCGGTCGACCCGCGGGCTGAACTTGGCCGCTCCGAAGTAGGCAGCCGCGTCGACCTCGGCCCGGAGCGGCGCGGGTTCGGCGAGCATCCCGGCCAGGCGTCCGGCTCCGGTGCTCACGTGCGCCACCAGGTCCCGCACCGACCAGGGCGGGCATGGCGTGGGCCGGTCCAGCGCGGCGTCGTCCAGGACGCGCAGCACCCGTTCCAGGCGCTCGCACTCGGCCCGGAACGCCGCCCGTACGTTCTGCACCGCGGTTCAGCCCTTCCAGCGGGGCACCAGCCGGTGCACCATGACCAGCACCAGCGCGGCCACCACGGCGATCGCGCCGCCGATGCCGGCCGCGCTGCCCGCGTACCCGATGAACAGCGGACGGCGGCCGAGCGCCTCGACGGGGACGGTCGAGCGATCGACCAGCCAGGACAGCGCCACCACGGAGGCCAGCAGCGCCACCACGCCGGCGCCGCCGAGCACGGCGGCGGCCACCCGGTGCGCGTCGCCCGGCTCCACCACCGCCTGCTCCCGCTGGAAGAACAGCAGCACCAGCCCGGCGACCGCCGCCCAGGCGCCGACCACCAGGTACGCGGCGACCGCGTCGCTGGGCCGGTGCCAGCCGGCGGAGAGCGTCGCGATGCCCGCGGCGGCGGCGTACCCGGCGCCGAGGAACGCCCCGGCCACCCGCAGCTTGCGCGGCAGCACCAGGATCAGCGCGACCGCCACCGAAGCCGCCACCGCGGTGTGCCCGCTGGGCAGGCTGTTGCCGGCGGCGGCCCGTTCCGGGTCGATGCCGAAGTCGGGGCGTACCAGGTAGTGCTTGAGCAGTTGCGTGGTCACGTTCGCGCCGGCGATCAGCAGCGTCGCGGTGACGGCGAGCGCCTTGCGGCCCCGGATCAGCGCGATGAAGCCGATCACGGCGGTCGCGGCCAGCAGCGACACCACCGACATGGCGTTGAGGATCGTGTCCACCGGACCGTCGATGCGGTCCTGGCCGATCCGGTTTCCGGTCAGCGCCACCGTGTCCAGCCACTGACCCAGTTCGGTGTGTACGGCGAAGCGCCACACCAGCCCGAACGCGGCTGTCTGCAGCAGGGCCAGTACGACCAACCAGACCGCCGTCCAACCCCTCGCCGTCTCACGCACCCGGACAACTTAGCGGTAGGACCGCTCCGGCGCGCGGCGGAGCGCCAGCGGCGGCGGCGTACGGTGAGGCGGGCGATGCGAGGAGGTGGGCCGTGACGGGCACGCCAGGGCGGCGACCGGAGGGCGAACCCCGGCCGGAGTCGCTGGCTGACCTGCTCGGCGGCCGGCGCGGGGCGCTGGACGCGACGCTTCCCGCCCTGGCGTTCGGGCTCGGCTGGGCGCTCGGCGGGCTGGGCGGCGGCGTGCTGGCGGCCGTGCTGACCGGCACGGCGGTGGCCGGCTGGCGGTGGCGGCGCGGCGACCGGCCCCGCTCGGTGCTGATCGGGCTGCTCGCGGTCTGCGTGGCCGCGCTGATCGCGTTGCGCACCGGCCGGGCCGCCGACTTCTTCCTGCTCCAGATCGCCGCCAACGCGGCGAGCGCGCTGGCCTGGGCGGTGAGCATCGTGGTGCGCTGGCCGCTGCTGGGTGTGGTGGTCGGCACGGCGCTGGGCCAGCGGACCCGGTGGCGGCGCGACCCGGCGCTGCTGCGGGCGTACGGCCGGGGCAGTTGGGTGTGGGCCGCGAGCTACGTGCTGCGGGTAGCGGTGTTCGTGCCACTGTGGCTGTCCGGGCAGGTGGTCGCGCTGACGGTCGCGCGGGCGGCGCTGACCTGGCCGCTGATCGCGGCGGCCCTGGCGGGGAGCTGGATGGTGATCCGGCGTTCACTGCCGGCCGGGCATCCGGGGCTGCGTCACCCGGTGGACCCGGCGGACGGCATGGTCCGGACAGAATAACGGAGAGGCCGCCACGGGGGGAGCGGCCTCTCCGTCAAATACGTTACTCCGTCCAGGGCCCGGATGTGATCCCGTGGACCGCTGAATTTCGCATGCCTTTTCGCGCCATGGGTCGTCGCCGGGCGGAGTGGTGGGCCGGCCGGTCCGCTGCGTCGGCCGGACGGCCGGCCCACCCGGCCTGACCGTGGGCGTCAGGCCGTTCGCCGACCCGGCCGCTCCGTTCCCCCATCGGCCGGGTCGGCCTCCTCCGCGGGCGGGCTCGCACCCGCCCACGGAGGAGGGGTCACCTCACCCCTGCGGGAAGTAGGTGCCGTAGTCGGCGTACGCCATGGCGATGTCCGACTGGGCCCAGAACCGGTGGTAGTTGAAGACCGGCTCGGGACCGCCGTCCAGGTACGCCTGCACCTTCGGCCAGTCCGGGTCGTTCTTGTAGAACGAGCGGATGTCCAGGAAGCTCTTGCCCGGGGCGATCGCGTCGCCGTTGGGCATCTTCCCGGTCCAGCCGTTGGGGATGTAGAGGCCCTGGCCGTCGGCGGCGTTGTAGACGTCGTCGAAGCGCTTGTAGTCGCCGCGCTTCTCCGCCGTCGAGACGCCCTTGCTGTCGGCGGCGGCCGAGAGCGCGTCCAGCAGGCCCTTGGCGGTGTCCTTCGCCGCGGTGTCGCCGGACTTGGCCGCGTACGCGATGAGCGTGCGGGCGTAGGCGCCGGCGACGCCGACGTCCTGCCCCTTGACCGTCACCTCGACGTGCAGGTTGGTGTTCGGCTGCGGGCTGCTCGGGTTCCAGTTGGCCGGCTGGCCCGTCCACTTCATGTCCGACGGGATCGACCAGTTGGTGCCGAGCGTGGTGTTGGCGATCGCCCACGGTACCCACTTGTCCAGCAGCGCCTTGGCCTTCGCGTTGCCGGTCTCCAGGTACAGCTCGGCGATGCGCTGCATCGACCAGGCCTGCATGCCGAACCACTGGTTCGACGGCGGGTCGTTGTAGACCGGGTCGACGTCGTAGAACATGCCGTAGAAGGTGGCGGTGCCCGACGGCGGCTGGGCGTAGCTGCCGTCCCAGCTGTTGGTGGCGCCACCGGCGATGCCGCCCTCGGCGGACTGGAGCCAGGTGTAGAACTCCAGCTGCCGGTCGAGGCTCTTCTGCCAGTCGGAAGTGGCGGTCGGCGACTTCGGCTTCAGCTCCGCGACGCTGGACATCGCCCAGGCCGCGAACGGGTTCTGGTAGCCGAAGTGGCTGTGGCTGGAGCCGATCCGCCACGACCAGTTCTGCGAGGCGTCGTACGCGCCACCCCAGGCGTAGTACCAGGAGAGCAGGTAGTGCGCCGAGTCACGGCCGGTGGCGGCCGGGCAGGTGCTCGCGCCGACGCAGTTGCCGATCTTCTTGAAGTACTTGTCGAACAACGCGTAGCGCAGGTAGTCGCCCATCTTGGCGGCCTTTGCCACGGTGGCCGCCACGTCGGCCTGCTTGCCCTGCGCCTTGGCCCAGGTCAGCGCCCAGTAGGCGGCCTGGACGGCACGCGCGTCGGCGTCCGGGGCGTTCGTGTACTTCCACTGCTTGGCCGGGGCGCTGGACTCCTTGACGAACAGGTCCAGGTAGCCGCTCGGGCCGCCGTGCTTGAACGTGTCGCAGGACGGCTGCGGCACGGTCTCCCACACCGACTCCTGAGTGCCCCGCTGGAACGTGTTGATGTACGCGGGCCGGGTGGTGCCGTCGCCGCAGCGGCCGAAGCCGTAGGTGTTGTCCACGTCGAGCAGCCAGTGCATGCCGTAGATGTCACCGGTGCCGTAGGTGGACTGCAGTTCCGAGCGCAGCGGGTCCTGGCCGACCGGGACGCTGGCCTCCAGCGCCGACGGGTACTGGCTGGGCAGGTTGTGCTCGGACGCGTACTGCGGGGTGCCGGGCGAGCCGGCCGTCGCCTGGTCTGAATGATTCGGAATAATATATTTTTCCATCACCGTCCAGGCGTTGTTGAACGGGGCCCAGTTCTGGCTGACCCGGCCGTACTGCGCCTCCAGCCAGAGCCAGAAGCTGAACGCCTCCGAGGTGGTCTCGTGGCCGTGGTCGGGCGCCTCGACGATCAGCGTCTCGATCGAGTGGTACGGCACGCCCTCGGGGCTGAAGTAGCCCGAGTTCTTGATCTTGCCGTACTGGTCGAGGAACTTCTTGATGTAGGCGTTGTCGCCGCCGGGGGTGTCGTTGTCCGCCTCGGTGGCCACGACGGAGATCGGCGCGTAGCCGGTGGCCGACGCGGTGATGGTGGCGGTGCCGCCGACCGTGTCGGAGTCCTCCGCGGCGGATACCGTCGCGGTGACGCCGGTGCTCCAGTTGCTCGGGGTGAGCGTCAGCGTGGACGGCGAGACGGTGATGTCGCTGTCGCCGGTGACGGCGAGGGTCACCGGGACGTTGGCGGTGGGCGCCGCGCTGAGCGTGTACCGGACCGTGGCGCTGCCGCCCTCGGACACGGTGACCGCCGACGGGCTGGCGACCAGCTTCGGCCCGCTCGCCGCGGTCACGCTGAAGGACTTCTCCGAGGTCGCCGTGCCGCCCGCGTTGTCGTACGCCTTGGCCTGCACCGTGTAGCTGCCGGCCGGCAGGTCGAGCAGGTCGTAGCCGTACGGCGCGGTGGTGTCGGTGTTGACCAGCAGGCCGTTGCGGTAGAACTCGACCTTGCTGATGGTGCCGTCGGTGTCGCTCGCGGTCGCGGTCAGCGGGACGTCCGCCGGCGCCTCGAACGGGCCGGCCGGCACGCTCAGGGAGACCGTCGGCGGCTGGTTGGTCTGCGCGCCGTTGCAGGCGACCCCGTTGAGCGTGAACGCGGTCGGCTTCGGGTTGCTGCCGCTGTAGCTGCCGTTGAAGCCGATGCTGGTGGACGCGCCGGCGGGCAGGCTGCCGTTCCACGACTCGTTCGTCGCGGTCACCTCGCTGCCGGACTGGCTCCACCGGGCCGACCAGCCCTGAACCACGCGCTGGCTGCTGTTCGGGAAGGCGAACTTCAGCGACCAGTTGTTCAGCGCGTCGCCCAGGTTCTTGATGGTGACGTTGGCGGTGAACCCGTTGTTCCAGTCGGTTGACGCATAGGTCACGTCGCAGGCGGGCGCGGCCTGGGCGGCGCCCGCGGGCAGGGCCACCCCGCCTATGACGAGGGCGGCGGCGGCGACCATCGCCGTGCGGCGACGTCTGGCCAGAAGTCTCATGTGGGCGATTTCTCCTCGGACCGGGCCGGGACCTCGGGGTCCCGGCAGGGCGCCTCCACGCGCCGACGGGGCGTACGCGGGGGGACGGAGGCGTCCGGAAAGGTGGTCGTCCCGGCCGTGCCGGGGATCGGGTGCCGCACCGGTTCGTCACCGGGTGCCCTCGGCGGCCCGCGCTCGCGTTCACTGGCTCCGCGCTGCGTGACGAGAGTGTGACATGGAAGCGCTCCCACCACAACGGCCAGCGCAGATACGCCCATCCATGTTTCGATCTCGTTTAGGGGCTTTTCCAAACCCGTGACGAGCGTTACAGTCGCAGCATCGCCGATGGGAGCGCTTCCATCGACGGAGATGTAAGTACTGGATCGCCCGGGCACACCCGTGCCCGGCGCGTCGGCCCAGAGGCCGACGGCGGACCAGCCCGGACGCCGCCGCCGGCCATCACCCGCCATACGGAGGGAGGTGGAACCAGAGCCACTCGCGTGGCCCGGCTCCCGCGCGACGCGCACGACGGACGCCAATCCACTTCGTGCGTGTGTGCACCATCGGTGGGGACGGGGGTTGCCCTCCCCCGTCCCCACACTAAACCCCCGTTGTCGACGGCAAAAGAGGCCGACGGGACAGGCGTGACACGCCACCCGGACGGCCTTTCTCGCTATCCACCCCACCCCTCGCCGCTCACGCCGCCGCGAGCGACGTTCCCGAGCGACGCCCCCGCCCTCACCCACCCTTCCGGCCGCCCGCCGGCCGCGCCGCATCCTCGCCGCGACCGCCGGATCGGGGCCGGCCGCCCCTGGCTATGCTGGGAGCGCTCCCGGCCCAGGGCGGCCCGTCACTCCGAGGAGAAGCCTCATGTCGTTACTCACCCGACGGCGCCTGCTCCGCCGCGCCGCCCTCTCCGCGACCGCGGCCGGCGCGGCCCGGGCCGGGCTCGCCGGCGCCACCGCGGCCGGCGCCACCGCGTCCACCGTCGCGCTCGGCGGCTGCGACAGCCGGCCCGAGCGCACCACCGACCCGGAGCCGGATCGCGGGCTGCGTTTCCCGGACGGCTTCGGCTGGGGGGCGGCGACCTCGGCGTACCAGATCGAGGGGGCCGCGAAGGAGGACGGGCGGGGTGAGTCCGTCTGGGACACCTTCAGCCACACGCCGGGCCGCACGCGCAACGGCGACACCGGCGACGTCGCGGCCGACCACTACCACCGGTACGCCCAGGATCTGGACCTGATGCGCGAGCTGGGGCTGCGCAGCTACCGGTTCTCCATCTCCTGGCCGCGCATCCAGGCCGACGGCTCGGGCCGCCCCAACCAGCGCGGCCTCGACTTCTACCGCCGGCTGGTGGACGGGCTGCACGAGCGCGACATCGCGCCGATGGCCACCTTGTTCCACTGGGACCTCCCCCAGGCCCTCCAGGACGCCGGCGGCTGGGAGAACCGGGACACCGCCGAGCGCTTCGCCGAGTACGCCGACGTGGTGTTCCACGCCCTCGGCGACCAGGTGCCGGTCTGGCTGACCATCAACGAGCCGAAGACGGTGGTGCAGAACGGCTACATCTGGGGCCACCACGCGCCGGGCATCCGCGACGAGGACGCGGCGTACCTGGTCGCCCACCACCTCCAGCTCGCTCACGGCCTCGCCGTGCAGGCGCTGCGCGCCTCCGGCGTCACCGGCCGGATCGGCCCGGCGCTCAACCTGCACCCCTGCTACCCGGCCGACGACTCGGCCGAGTCGGCCGCCGCGACCCGGCTCCACGACGGCTACGAGAACCGCCTCTACCTCGACTCGATCTTCAAGGGCGCGTACCCGGAGGACGTGCTGGACGACCTCGGCCCGGACAGCCGGATGGCGCGCGGCGTCCGCGACGGCGACCTGAAGATCATCTCCAGCCCGATCGACCTGCTCGCCGTGCAGTACTACACGCCGCTCTACGTCACCGGCGACCGCGACACGGTCCGCAAGTGGCCCACCTCCGAGGCGGAGTGGCAGCAGATCTACCCGGAGGGCATGTACGACATCCTGACCCGGGTCACCCGCGACTACGGCCGGGTGCCGATCACCATCACCGAGAACGGCCTGCCCTGCCCCGACGCGCCCGGCCCGGACGGCAACATCGACGACGTCGGGCGGGTCACCTTCCTGCGCGACCACTTCGCCGCCGCTCACCGGGCCATCGCCGACGGGGTGCCGCTGGAGAGCTACCACGTCTGGTCACTGCTGGACAACTTCGAGTGGGCCGAGGGGTACGAGCAGCGCTGGGGCCTGGTCTATGTCGACTACGCGAGCCAGCGGCGGGTGCTCAAGCGCAGCGCCCACTGGTACCGCGACGTGATCCGCCGCAACGGCCTGTGAACCGGCGCGCGCCCGGCCGGCGGTGTGCCGGCCGGGCGCGCACCCGGTGGATCAGCGCGTAAGCGCCGGCAGCGGATCAGCGCGTAAGCGCCGGCAGCGGATCAGCGCGGCAGCGCCTGCTGGAGTTCGGCGCGCAACGCCGGGGTGAGCATCTCGCCCGCCTGCTTGGCCAGCCGCGCCATCTCGTAGCCGACCACGCCGATGTCGGCGTCCGCCCCGGCCAGCGTGGCCAGGATCGAGCCGTCCCGGATCTGCATCACCAGGAAGTAGCCGCGCCCCATCTCGACCACCGTCTGCTTGACGACGTCACCGTCGAACATCTGTGCCGCCCCGGCGGTGATGCTCATCAGGCCGGAGGTCACCGCGGCGAGCTTGTCCGCGTGGTCGCGGGGCAGGTTCGCCGAGATCGCCACCAGGAGCCCGTCGGAGGACACCACCACCGCGTGGGCCACTCCCGGAACACGCTCGGCGAACGCGTTCACCAGCCAGCTCAGGTCGCGTGCCTCCTGGCTCAACGTCGTCACTGTCGTCGTCCTCCTTCGTCGTGCGGCAGGTACATCTCGGTGGTCTCCTCGGCCTCGGCCCGCCGTACCCCGCTGTAGAGGCGCGACAGCATGCCGCCGACCGCCTCCGGATCCGGCTCGTGCCGCACCGTCGGGCGGTCCGGACGCCCGTCCGGGGCGACCGAGGTGAGCTGGGCCATCGGCACGCGTACCGGCAGGCCCCGCTCGTTGGTCCCTCCGGTCACCGGCGTCGCCGCCGGGGCCGGCGTCACACCCGGCGCCGACGCGGCCGGCCCCTGCCGGCTGAACCATCCGCCGCCCGCCGCGCCGACGTCCGGCGTGAGCACGTCCTCGGCCCGTCCCGGGCGGGGCCGCGGTGCGGTGACCGGCGCGGCGGCCGGCGCCGGCGCGGCGGGTCCGGCGTCGCTCCCGTCGCCGAGCGGCCGGCCGGTCAGCGGGGACACCGGCAGCGCCGCGGGCTGGCCCGGCGCCGGACGCCATCCGGCCACCGGCAGCTCGGCGGTCGCCGCGACGAGCGCCCCGGACGCCGCTACCGGACCGGTGAGCGCCCGCTGCTCCGCGCCGCGCCCGAGCCGGTCCGGCCCCGGCCGTTCCGTCTCCGGCCCGGGCGCCTCGGCCAGCAGCTCGGCCGGGATCCGCACCCGGGCCACCAGGCCCGCCCGGGTGGCGCTCAACCGCACCCGTACGCCGTGCCGGGCGCCGAGGTGGCTCACCACGAACAGGCCCATCCGCTCCGAGGCCGACACGTCGGCGGCCGGCGGCTCGGCGAGCACCGCGTTCGCCTCGGCCAGCGCCGGCGGGCTCATGCCCAAGCCTTCGTCGACGACCTGCACCAGCGCGCCCCGGCCGTCCGGCTCGACGACCACCCGCACCGCGGTGTCCGGGCGGGAGAAGGCGGTGGCGTTCTCCAGCAGCTCCGCGAACAGGTGCACCAGGTCGCCCACCGCGTGCCCGACGATGTGCAGGTCGGTCCGGTTCTCGTGGCGCACGCGCTGGTACTGCTCGATCTCGGCACTGGCGGCCAGCAGCACCGCGCCCAGGCCCACCGGACGGTTCCACCGCCGGGTCGACTCGCTGCCGGCGAGCACCAGCAGGCTCTCGTCGTTGCGGCGCATGCGGGCGGCGAGGTGGTCGAGCTTGAACAGGTTCTCCAGCTGGTCCGGGTCGCTCTCCTCGCGTTCGAGGTCGTCGAGCAGCTCCAGTTGCCGCTCGACGAGCACCTGGCTGCGCCGGGCCAGGTTGACGAACATGGCATTGACGTTGCGCCGCATCATCGCCTGCTCGACCGCCACGTCGACGGCGCTGCGGTGCACCGCCACGAACGCCTCCGCCAGCTCGCCGATCTCGTCCTGCGAGTCGATCACCGCGGGCGGCACGTCGATCGCGCCCACCGGGCGATCCACCGTGCGCAGCCGTTCCAGCGTCAGCGGCAGATCCACCTGCGCGATCCGCAGCGCCTGGCCGCGGAGCTGCCGCATGGCGCGGGCCACCGACCGGCCGACCAGCAGCGAGATCAGCACCGCGGCCAGGAGCACGGTGGCGATCGCGCCGCCCACCAGCAGCGTGTCGCGCAGTTGGCGGGCGCTGGCGTCGTCGGCCTGGCGTACCGCGTCGCCGACGATCTCGCTCTCCAACTGGCGGAACAGCTCCTGCCGCTGCTCGCTGGCCGCCCACCACTGGGCCGCGTCCAGCAGGGCCGGCTTCGCCTCGCCGCCGGGCAGGGTGCGCTCCTCCATCCGGGTGGCGGCGACGAACGCCGGGTCGACCGAGGTGCGGTCGTAGCGGCGGATCTGGTCCGCGGTCGCCGCGACCCGGAACGCACCGAGCGCGGTGAGCTGCTGGGCCCGCAGGTCGCTCAGCGTCACCTGGGCGTCGGGCTCGTACCGGCCGGCCCGGGCGGCGGCGTAGAGCTCCGCGCGGACGCGCGAGGACAGCTCCTTGACCCGGGAGACCTGCACGTACCGCAGCACCGCCTCGGTCAGGTCCTGCCGGCCGTCGCCGGGCGACGGCTCGGCCAGCAGGTTCAGCAGCGACGCGACGGACCTGTGGTAATTGCTCAGCACGGTGTCGCTGGACAGCACCGCCGGCGCCACCGCCGCCCGGATGTTCGTTACCTGGTCGTACGCCTCGATGGCCTCGGAGTACGAGACCCGCCAGGCGGCGTCGGCGTCGGCCAGCGGCGCGGCGGCGGTGCGCAGCTCCGCCATCGCGCGGTCGGTGGCCTCCTGGAGCGGTTTGAGCGCGGCGACGGCGGCGTCCCGGTCGGCGCCGGTGCCGACACGGCGCAGCGCGGCCAGTTCGCCCGCGGTGCGGTCCCGTTCGTGCTGGAGCCGGTCCACGGCGGCGGAGATCTGCCGGCCGATGCCGACCTGCTCGGCGAAGGCGCTCAGCGTGGTGGTCTGCCCGACCAGGCCCCGGGTCTGGATGCCGGCCAGGATCAGGAACGCCAGTGAGGGGATCACCAGCACCGTGGCGAGCTTGGTGCCCATCCGCCAGTCCCGCAGCCGGAACCCGGAGCGCCGCCGGTGCGGCTGAGGGGCCGCACCGGGAACCGGGTCGGGACCTGCGCCCACGGTTGCCTCCTCGTCCCGCCCCACCACATCGGGGAGCGGAGTCCATCCAATCAGGCCGTCTGCCGGTGTCAACGGCCGCCCGGACGGCATGACCAGGACGGTCAGCGCCGCGGGGTGGACGGTCACGCGTGCGAGGCGGCCTCGTCCGTCCGGCCGACCCCGGCGATCTCGCCCGCCTCCGCGAGCCGGCCCAGCGCGATGAGCGCCGCACCGGTGGCGCCGATCTCCGGGTTGCGTTGCCAGCACACCCGGCGGGGCGCGAGCGCGTCGAGGAACGCACCGCGCCACCACGGTGAGGCGGTCAGCGCCCCGCCGCCGAGGATCACCTCCATCGGCTCCCCGATGTCGGCCTCCAGCAGGGTCAGGTCGTCGGCGACGAGCCGGCACAGCCCGCTCATCAGGCCGGCGAGGATGTCCACCGCGGTGGTGCCGAAGCTCAGCCCGCGCAGCTCCCCCGATCCCGCCGGGGCGGTGCCCGGTGGACGGTCGCCGCCGAACCGGGGGTTGGCCCGCACCGGACCGGCGGCCCGGTCCAGCGCCGCCTCCAACTCCCGGCCCGCCGGCAGCCGCAGCTCGCGGGCCGCCCAGGCGAACAGGTTGCCGCCGCTGGAGTACGCCGCGCCGGTCACCACGTGGTCGTGGTCGACCCGGTAACGCCAGAGCCGGGCCGGCAGCGGCGGCGGCTCCGCGCCGGCCGGCAGCGCCTGGATCACACGTACCGCCGCCGAGGTGCCGACGGTCACCGCCGCACGGGAAGGGTCGACGCAGCCCGAGCCGACGTTCGCCGCCGCGCCGTCGCCGACCGGCGGCGCCCACCGCGCCCCGGCCAACTGCGGCCACCGCCGGGCGTACGTCGCGTTCAGCCGGCCGTGCCAGCCCGGCGGGGCCGGCGGCGCCAACCGGTCCGGTCGTACGCCGGCCAGCTCGCACGCCTCCGGATCCCAGTCCAGGCGCCCCAGGTCGAACAGCCCGGTGCCGGAGGCCAGTGACACGGACATCGGCGCCTCGTCGAGCAGCGTGCCGAGCGCGTACTCGGTGAGCCCGGTGAAGCGGGCCGCCGGGCCGGTGCGCTCACGCAGCCAGGGCAGTCGCACCGACCAGTAGCAGCGGTGCCACCACGCGCCGGTACGCCTGTGGAAGTGCTCCGGGTCGGCCGGCCCGGGCGCTCCGGCGAGCGGCTCCGGCCGGGTGTCCAGCCAGGTCAGCACCGGTCCCGACGGTTTTCCGTCGGCGGCAAGCGGCAGCACCGAGTGCCACTGCGCGGAGATGGCCACCAGCTCCACGTCCCGCAGGTGCCCGCCGGCGGCCAACTCGTCCACGCACTCGATCAGGCAGGCCAGGTAGGCCGGGCCGTCGAGCGTCCCGCTGCCGTCCTCCCCGGTTACCAGGCGCACCCGGCGCCGGGCCAGCGCGCCCGGACGGGGGACGGCGTCCGCGTCGAGCACCAAGCCGCGCACCGAGGAGGTGCCCAGATCCAGAGCGAGAATGTCCATCGCCGGTCAACCTACCCGGGGCGGCCGGCGGCTACGCCAAGATCCGTACCGCTCTCGTGTGATCGGGTTCCGCGGCGACCGCCGACCGCGTACAGTGACCGTCATGCTCGCGCACCTGTCCTGCTGGTGGCCCGCCGACCCGGCGGCCCACCCCCGCGCGTAGCTTTCCCCACGCGGCCGCCCGACGAGGCGGCCGCCGGTCTCCCCCGGCATCCCGGGTCGCCTCCACCGGCGGCCACCGGCCCACCGAGGAGACCCGATGACCCGCCTGTCCGACCCGCTCGCCGCCGTCGCTGCCGGCCGCGACCCCGGCCCGTTCGCGCTCGTCCGCCGCGAGGGCGCCGGCCACGTCGACCTGTTCACCGGCCCGGTACGCACCGCCGACCGGCTCGCCGACCTGCCGCTGCCCGAGCACGGCTCCGGGCCGCACACGCTGGCGGTGGTGCCGTACCGGCAGATCACCGAACGCGGTTTCGAGTGCGTCGACGACGGGCTGCCACTGGAGTTCCTGACGGTCGAGGAGCACCGGCGGATACCACTCGCCGAACTGCTCGACGACCTGCCCGACGCCGAGGTACGCACCCGCGACGCCGGCTTCGACATCGCCGACGACGAGTACGCGGCGATCGTGGAACGGGTGCTGACCGACGAGATCGGCCGGGGCGAGGGCGCGAACTTCGTCATCCACCGCACCATGCGCGCCACGGTGCAGGGCGACCCGCTGGCCGCGGCCCTGGCCGCGCTGCGCCGGCTGCTGCTGCGCGAGCGGGGCGCGTACTGGACGTTCCTCGTGCACACCGGCACCCGGATCCTGGTCGGCGCCAGCCCCGAGCGGCACGTCAGCGTCACCGACGGACTGGTCGAGATGAACCCGATCAGCGGCACGTTCCGGCACCGGGGCGAGACCGTCGACCGGACCGAGCTGCTGCGCTTCCTGTACGAGGAGAAGGAGGTGGAGGAGCTTTACATGGTGCTGGACGAGGAGCTGAAGATGATGGCCGTGGTCGCCGAGCACGGCGGCCAGGTGGTCGGGCCGTACCTGAAGGAGATGGCGCACCTGGCGCACACCGAGTACCTCCTGGCCGGGCGCTGTTCCCGGGACGTACGCGAGGTGCTGCGGGAGACCATGTTCGCGCCGACGGTCACCGGCAGCCCGATGGAGAACGCCTGCCGGGTGATCGCCCGGCACGAGCGCACCGGCCGGCGCTACTACGCCGGGGTGCTCGCCCTGCTGGGCCGCGACGTGCAGGGCCGGCAGACGCTCGACGCGCCGATCCTGATCCGTACCGCCGAGATCTCCCCGACCGGCGCGCTGCGCGTGCCGGTCGGCGCGACGCTGGTCCGGCACTCGACCACCGCCGGGGAGGTCGCCGAGACGCACGCGAAAGCCGCCGGGGTGCTGGCCGCGCTCGGCCTGGGCCCGGACGCGCCGCGCTCGGCCACCGAGCCGGCCGTCCGGTACGCCGACGACCCCGAGGTACGCGCCGCGCTGGCCGCCCGCAACGCCCCGCTGGCCCGGTTCTGGCTGGAGCAGCGGACGCCGGGGGCACTCGCGCTGCGCGGGCTCGCCGGACGCCGGGCGCTGATCGTCGACGGCGAGGACACCTTCACCGGCATGCTCGCCCACCAGCTCGGCGCGCTGGGCCTGACCGTGACCCGGCGGGACTGGCCGGACCCGGGTCCGCTGGACGGCTACGACCTGGTGGTGGCCGGCCCTGGGCCGGGTGATCCGCGGGACGCGACGGCACCGAAGATGGTGGCGCTGCGGACGCTCCTGACCGAGCTGCTCGAATCCGGCCGGCCGACGCTGGCGGTGTGCCTGGGCCACCAGTTGCTCGCCGGGCTGCTGGGCCTGCCGCTGCACCGCCGCGACGCGCCGTACCAGGGGTTGCCGCGGGACGTGCCGGTGTTCGGGGTGACCCGCCGGGTCGGGTTCTACGCCAGCTTCACCGCCCGCGCCGACGCGGACCGGGTCGCTAGCCCGTACGGCCCGGTCGAGGTGTCCCGCGACCCGGCCGACGGCGCGGTGCACGCGCTGCGCGGCGCGGGCTTCGCCGGGGTGCAGTTCCACCCGGAGTCGGTGCTGAGCCAGGACGGCACGACGGTCCTGGCAGATCTGCTCGGGCATCTGCTCGACCGCCCCGCGCTGAGCGCGCATGGCGCGGCCGATCGCGGGTAGGGCACTGGCGACCGGTGGTCCGGGCGGGTTCGAGAGCCCTCGCCCGGCCACCGGTCGCCAGTCGGGCCGTCAGCCGGCCATGCCCCGCTTCAGCGCGGCGCCCATGAGCACGGCCCGCTTGGCGGTCAGCGCGGTGGCGGTCAGGGCAACGTGGTCCGGGGCCACCTCGCCGTTGTTGCTGGTGTGCGACGCGCCGTACGGGTTGCCGGCGACGAACTGGCTCGGGTCGGTGTAGCCGGGGGTCACCACGATGCCGCCCCAGTGGTAGAAGACCGTGTACAGCGACAGCAGCGTCGCCTCCTGGCCGCCGTGTGACGTGGCGGTCGAGGTAAACCCGGTGTAGACCTTGTCGGCCAGCGCGCCGTTGGCCCACAGCGGCCCGGTCGTGTCGATGAACTGCTTGAGCTGGGCGGCGATCATGCCGTACCGGGTCGGCGCGCCCATGATCACCACGTCCGCCCAGGCCAGGTCGTCCGGCTCGGCCTCCATCACGTCCTGGGTCTCCAGCCGGTGCGCCTGCCAGCCGGAGTTGGAGCGGATCGCCTCGTCGGGCGCCAGCTCACGTACCTTGCGCAGGCGCACCTCGGCGCCGGCCTCCCCGGCCGCCTCGACCGCCGCCTGCGCCATCTGGTAGGTGATGCCGGTCGCGCTGTAATAGATCACCGCGACCTTGACCTGGCCATCCATCAGACGTTCCCTCCTCGGTTTCGGGTCAGCTCCGGCGACTACCCGTTACTTGTTCCGTCAAACGCCGGGCGTGGCATGCTCGCCGGGTGCAGACCCGTACCGCCACGCCGGCCGACTGGCCGCTGGTCTGGCCGTTGCCGCGCGGGATCGTGGCGGCCGGCGAGACGTACACCTGGCCCCGCGACGTCACGGAGGAGCAGGCCCGCAGGCTCTGACTGCCCTGGACCGCGCGTCGCTCAAGATTTGCGCAAGTTCCGTCCGCAACCGCTCTCCCCGCCCAGCTCACACGGGATGCTGGTCGGACCGGCGTCGGCCGCACCGGCCGCCCCCGCGCCGGGAACCTGAACGGGGGATCGCGCTGGTGTCGGCAGCGCCGCCGGCGCAGCGCGATCAGGGGCTGTCGTATCCCGCGCCTACGCTGACCCCGTGATCGCACGTCTGAGCCGCGCCGAGGCGCTCGCGCTGCGGATGACCGGCCTGCTGCTGCGCCCGCACCCCACCGCCCGCCCGCAGGGCGTCGCCGACGTGGTCGAGTGGTTCGGCGCCATGCAGGCGCAGGACGCGGCGAGCGGGCTGTGGTCGCTGGGCGTACGCCTGCCCGGCGCCACCCAGGCCGACGTCCGCGCGGCGCTGGAGCGGCGCGAGGCGCTGCGCACCTGGCCGATGCGCGGCACCGTGCACCTGGTCCCGGCGCGCGACACGCGGTGGATGCTGGAGCTGACCGGGGCGCGGACGCTCGCCGGCATCGCCGGACGATGGCGGCAGCTCGGGCTGACCGTCGCCGACGGTGAGCGGGCCGGTGACGTGCTGGGCGCGGCGCTGGCCGGCGGTGGCCGGCTCACCCGCGCCGAGTGCCTGGCCGCGTTGCGGGCCGCCGGGCTGGACACGGACGGTCAGCGCGGCTATCACCTGCTCTGGTACGCCAGCCAGCGCGGCGTCACCTGCATCGCGCCGCACGTCGGCACCGAGCAGACGTTCGTCCTGCTCGACGAGTGGGCGCCCGACCCGCACCGCCCGGAGCGCGACGAGGCGCTGGCGTTACTGGCGCAGCGCTACGTGCGCGGCCACGGCCCGGTGACCCGGCACGAGCTGGCCCGGTGGACCGGCCTGACCGTCACCGACGCGACCCGGGCGATCGCGCTCGCCGGTGACCTGCTCGCCCCGGTCGAGGTCGACGGCGAGCCCGCGGTGGTCGACGCCGCGCTGCTCGACGCGCCCCGCTCACCGGTCGACGACGTGCACACCCTGCCCGGCTTCGACGAATACCTGCTCGGCTTCAAGGACCGCTCGCTGATGCTCGACCCGGCGCACGCCGCGGCAGTGGTCCCCGGCAACAACGGCATGTTCCGGTCGACCGTGGTGCGCGGCGGGCGCGTGGTCGGCACCTGGACGCGGACGCTCGGCGCGAAGACGGTGACGGTGGCCGTGCACCAGCTTGTGCCGTTCGACGCCGCGCTGCGCACCCGGGTCAACGCCGCGCTGACGGCTTACGCCCGCTTCCTCGGCCTGGAGCTGCGCCACTCCTGGTGACGCTCGCCGAGAACTCGACGGGTGGAACACCATGGGTGTCACAACCGTCCGCAGGCACCCGTGGTGTTCCGCTCACCGCATGCGGCCCGCCGCACGGGCGGCCCGGCGCCTGGTTCGCTCCGGCCGCAGACGCCAGTTCGGGGAAGTGGCGTCATCCCACGTGAGTGATGCCACTTCCCCGACGTGCAGGTGATCGCCGGGTGCGGGTCACCCGCCACCGACGGATGGGCTCAGTCGGCCAGCGCGCCGGCCGAGCGGCCCTCGTGCAGCGTCAGGTTGCGGCCGCTGCCCGGGTCGAACAGGTGGATCTTCTCCAGGTTGAACCAGACCCGGCGCGACTCGCCCTCGCGGACCGGCGACTCCGCCGACAGCCGGGTGACCAGGTTGGAGCCGGCGCCGGCGAAGTCCGCAGCGCCCGTGTCGGCGGCCAGTTCCTCAAGCTCGGCGGCGGTGGCCCGCTCCCCCTCGACGGTGAAGTAGACGTACTTGTCCGAGCCCATCGACTCGACGATGTCGACAGGCGCCTCGAACTCGATGCCCCGGCGGCGGGTCTCGTCGTCGATCAGCGCCGCGTCCTCGAAGTGCTCGGGGCGGATGCCGAGGATCAGCTCCCTGGGCGCGTCGCCCGCCTCCAGCTCGCGCCGGATCCGATCGCCGACCGGCACGTCGCCGAGCGCGGTCCGCAGCCGGCCGTCCTCCACGACGGCGTGCACGAAGTTCATCGAGGGCGAGCCGATGAACCCGGCGACGAAGAGGTTGCGCGGGTGGTCGTACAGCTCCTGCGGCGGCCCGACCTGCTGCACCGCGCCGCCCCGCATGATGACCACCCGGTCGCCGAGCGTCATCGCCTCGGTCTGGTCGTGGGTGACGTAGACGGTGGTCGTGGCGAGCTGCTTCTGCAGCCGGGACACCACGGTGCGCATCTGCACGCGCAGCTTGGCGTCCAGGTTCGACAGCGGCTCGTCCATCAGGAACGCCTTGGGCTGGCGAACGATCGCCCGGCCCATCGCCACCCGCTGCCGCTGGCCGCCGGAGAGGTTGGCCGGCCTGCGGTCCAGCAGCGCGGTCAGCTCCAGCACCTTCGCCGCCTCGTCGACCTTCTGGTTGATGGTCTCCTTGTCCAGCTTCGCCAGCCGCAGCGGGAACGCCATGTTCTCCCGCACGGTCATGTTCGGGTAGAGCGCGTACGACTGGAAGACCATCGCGATGTCGCGGTCCCGGGGCGCCTTGTCGTTCACCCGCTCACCGCCGATGCGCAGCTCACCGGAGCTGATGTCCTCCAGCCCGGCGATCATGTTGAGCGTGGTGGACTTCCCGCAGCCGGACGGGCCCACCAGGATCACGAACTCGCCGTCGGCGATCTCCAGGTCGACGTCCTGTACGGCGGTGGTCCCGTCCGGGAACCGCTTGCTCACCTTGTCCAGCACGATGTCGGCCATTGCTACCACCTATCCCTTGACTGCGCCGGAGGTCAGACCGGAGACGATGCGGCGCTGGAAGAAGAGCACGAACAGGATGATCGGCACGGTGATCACCACGGCGGCGGCGCAGATCGCCCCGGTGGGGTCCTCGAACTGCGACTCGCCGGTGAAGAACTGCAGGGCCACCGGGACCGTGCGGGACCGCTCGGTCGAGGTGAGCGTGATCGCGAACAGGAAGTCGTTCCAGCAGAAGATGAAGACCAGGATCGCCGTGGTGAACACGCCGGGCGCGGCCAGCGGCGCGATCACCCGCCGGAACGCCTGGGCCTGGGTGGCGCCGTCCATCTTCGCCGCCTTCTCCAGGTCCCACGGGATCTGCTTGAAGAACGCCGACAGCGTGTAGATCGCCAGCGGCAGCGCGAACGTGATGTACGGCAGGATCAGGCCCGGCCAGGTGTCGAACAGACCGAGCTGCCGTTCGATCTCGAACAGCGGCGACACCAGCGACACCTGCGGGAACATCGCGATCAGCAGCGAGACGCCGACAAGCACCTTCTTGCCCGGGAAGTCCAGCCGGGAGATCGCGTACGCGGCCATCGTCCCGAGCACCACCGCGATCGCGGTGGCGATCAGCGCGATGCCGATGGAGTTGACCAGGGCCCGGACGAACTGGTCGGTGTCGAAGATGGTCCGGTAGTTGTCGAGCGTCCACTCCCGGGGCCAGAACTTGCCGTCGGTGAGCGTGGCCGGGGTCTTGAACGACAGCGAGGCGATCCAGAGCACGGGAACGAGCGCGAAGACGACGACCACGACGTCCAGCAGGCCCCAGCGCAGCTTCGCCCGCGTGGTGGTTTCCACTGCCATGTCAGCGCCTCTCCCCATCGTCGCTGCCCGGGGCAGCGGTGCCGAACAGCTTCACGAAGACGAAGGCGATGATCGCCACGGTGATGAAGATCAGCACCGACATCGTGGAGCCGATGCCGAGGTTCAGGCCCCGGATCAGGTTGTTGTAGGCGAGCATCGACACCGACGACGTCTCGTTGCCGCCGTTGGTGAGCACGAAGATGTTGTCGAAGACCCGGAACGCGTCGAGCGTGCGGAACAGCAGCGCGACCAGGATGGCCGGCTTCATCACCGGCAACATGACCTTGGTGAACCGCTGCCACGCCGTCGCGCCGTCGGTGGAGGCCGCCTTGAGCAGGTCCTCCGGCACCAGCGCCAGCCCGGCCATCAGCAGCAGCGCCATGAACGGGGTGGTCTTCCAGATCTCCGCCAGCATGATGATCGCCAGCGAGCTGGCCCGCTCGGTCAGCGGGGCGCTGCCGTCGAACAGGTTCGCCAGGTAGCCGGTGCCCGGCGTCCAGGCGTACCGCCAGGAGAACGCCGCGACCACAGTGACGATGCCGTACGGGATCAGCGCGGCGGTGCGGACGATGCCGCGACCGACCAGCGTCCGGTGCATGATCAGCGCCAGGCCCATGCCGAGAACCAGCTCGACCGCGACGGTGACCACGGTGATCAGCGCGGTCACCCCGAACGCGGTCCACCAGAAGTCGTTCGTCAGCACGGTGACGTAGTTCTCCAGCCCGACGAACTCCCGCTCGTCGGGGAAGCGCAGGTCGAAGCGTTGCAGCGACAGCCAGACCGAGTACAGGATCGGGTACGCGGTGACCAGCACCATGACCAGCGCGGCCGGCGCGCACAGCAGCCAGCCGAGACGCCGCTCGGCCCGCTTGTTCTCGCTCAGCGGGGCGCGGGAGCCGCGCCGGGAGCGCTGTTCCGGTACGGCGGCGTGCCGGCCGCCCGGCTGCCCGGCCTCGGCCTCGGCGGCGACCTGCGCGCCGGCCGGGGTGGCGTTCACGCTCATGGCAGAACTCCCTTGGACTCCAGCGCGTCGGAGATCGCCTTGCGCAGCTCGTCAGCGGTCTGCTCGGGCCGGATCGCCGACGGCGGCGACAGGATCGCCGACATCACCGTGGAGATGCTCTGGTAAGCCGGGGTCAGCGGCCGGACCGCCGGCTCCTTCAGCTCCTCCAGGATGGTCTCCTTCATCGGGTACGCCTCTGTCATCTCCGGGTCGTCGTAGACGGCCTCGATGGTGGGCGGCACGCCGTCGTTGACGGCGGAGAACTTCTGGTTCTCGGCGTTACGCAGGCAGCGGGCCACCTCGAACGCCTCCTCGGGGTGCTTCGAGTAGCTGCTCACCGCCAGGTTGACCCCGCCGATGGTGACCTTGCTGGGGGTGTCCGCGTCGATGCCCGGCACCCGGGCCCACTTCACGTCCTTCGCCAGGTCGGGGTTGGCCTCCTGCAGCGCCGGATAGACGAACGGCCAGTTCACCTGGAACGCGCCCTTGCCGGACTGGAACTCCAGCCGCACCGGGTCCTCCAGCGCGTTGCTGAACGACGGCGAGGTCACGCCCGACGTGGCGAAGCGCTTGAGCTGGTCGAGCGCGCGGATCGCGCCTTCGTCCATCTCCGCCTTCTTGCCGTCGTCGCTGAGGATCTTGCCGCCGGCGCTCTCGGCGAGCGTGTTGTAGAGGACCACCAGGCCCTCGTACTGGGCGCCCATGGTGAGCACCTGGTACGGCTTGCCCTGCTCCTTGAGCTGCTGGGCGGCGGAGATCATCTCGTCCCAGGTCTTCGGCGGCTGCGACACCAGGTCGGACCGGTACCACAGCAACTGCACGTTCGTGTTCTTGGGCGCGCCGTAGAGCTTGTCCTCGTACCGGGCGGTCTCCAGCGGGCCGCCGAGCGTGCCCTGCTCGACCTCGGCCTTGTCCTGGCCGGTCCACTCTTTGATCCACTTCGCGCTGGCGAACTCCTGGGTCCACGTGACGTCCAGGCCGAGCACGTCCATCCCGCTGTCCTGCGCGGCGAGCCGCCGTACCATCTGCACCCGCTGCTCGTCGGCCTCGCGCGGCAGCACCCGGTAGTCGATCCGGTATCGCCCCTGCGCCGCCGTGTTGCAGGTGTCGACGACCTTCTGCAGGTTCTGCTCGGGCGGGTAGTACAGGTTGATCGTGGGGACGCCGCCGTCGCCGCCGGACCCGCAGGCGGCCAGCGGGGCCACCAGCGCGAGCGCGGCGGCCGCCGCCGCCGCGCGTCCGGCCGGCCGCCGTGCGGCCGTGTCGGGGACTGTCGTCATCACCCTCCCCCTCTCTTCGGCGAAGAACCGGGGAGTGACCCGTGCCCCGGCGCACGGCGAGACGACCGGGGAACGGGGCCCGATCGCCCGACGCCCCGGGCGTGTGTCGTGCGGCTGAACGTGCCCGACCTGCGACGGAACGAAACATCACGGACATGTGACAGCAGCCGCCCTGGTCTGCCCGTGGACCCGGCGGGCGCCGCTGGCCCATCGGCTGATCGGCAGGGCGATCGACGAATGCCTGGCCCGGCGCACCGGCGATCCGGCTTGACCGCCGTCCCGCTGCGTGAGCGCGGGGGGACTACCCAGCGTCAGCCGGCTCGGCTAGCGTTTTGCCTAGCTCCGTAGCCGGCGCGTCGCCGTCGATGCCGATGCGCCTCCGGCCGTTCCCCCATCACCCGCCCGATCGGCTGGTTCTGCAGGGAAGTGCCGTGCGTGCGTTCCCCGGTTGGGCAGGATTCCCCCGAGGAGGTGCCGTCGTGCAGGACACCCGCGCTCTCGCCCTGACCTTCGAGGTGAGCGGCCTGCCCCCGGTCAAGACCGAGGCCCTGTCCATCTTCGCCGCCGGGCACCGCCAGGCCACGAGGGTCCGCACCCTGCTCCAGGCCGCCTGCACGGCGGCGCAGCGCACCGGGTGGACCCCGCTGACCGGGCCGGTCGAGGTGGACCTGACCCTGCGTTGTCCGCCCGGGCACCGCACCGCCGACGCCAGCACGCTGCTGGGCGGCGTATGCGCGGTGCTCCAGGACAAGAAGCGGGTGTCCACCATCGGTCTCGCGCACCTCGGGGTGCTCGTCGACGTCGCGCTCTGGGCCGACGACCGGCAGATCCGCCGGCTGTCGTACGTCGAGGAGCCGGCGGAGGAGTTCTCGTATCTGGTCCGGGTGTCGGCCGTACCGACGATGGTTTGACCGACGTCAGCGGTGGGGTACCGCGGACGCCGACGAAGGGAGTGCCGATGTCGGAGCCACATGTCACGCTCGACCCGAGCGGGCTCGACCCTGTGCAGCAGAAGCTGCGCGGCCCGCTGGAGGATCAGCTGACCTCGGCCCTGCAGGCGGCCGCCGACCGGGTCCGCGCCGGCTACGCGGGTGAGCCGGTGGAGGACGTCTGCCGTCGGTTGCTCGACGAGACCCGCTCCGGCCTGCACCCCGACATCGCCGCCGGGTTCAACCCGGACATGGACGAGTTCTGCCGGGTGGCGGTGGCGATCGTGCGCGGCGAGGTCGGCTGACAACCCGGCGTCAGGCCGAGCGGGCGGCATGGTTGACCGACCCCGGGTCGTACCACGCGCTCACCGGGTCGGCCCGCCACGGGGGCAGCGGGTGCAGGTGCGACCACCCTGCCGTCCATCCCCGCTAGGCGACGGCGCTCCCGATCCAGTCGACAAGCCGGACGAACGCCGCCTCGATCTCTACGTAGTCGAGATCCTCCTCGTCCAACTCACCCCAGACCGCCCGATACAACACGTCCAAAGCGCCGGAGCGAGTCAACCGGAAGCCGAGGGAGTCCTCGCCGTACTGCCGGCCGAGATCAAGCGCAGCGCCGAGGCAGTCCGCCGCCATACCGGAATGTGGCGCATACAGCACCTCACGCTCCCGGATCGCACACAGGGTGGCGGCGAAATCGTACAAGCCGCTTTCGTCTCCTCCTGCCGCCTCCCGCGAACACGCCCGCCGCACCTCCCGGCGAAAGAACTCGAACTGCTCATCACCCTGAAAGGAATGCTCCCCGTACTCCGGCAGCGCCTCGACCAGTCTCTCCACGGTCGGAGTGAGCACGATCCTGCCGCCCACCGCCAGAAATCGATCAGGATCGCCTCCACCCCACAACGTGTAACCCGAGACGAGGTCGAGGTTGAGACCGACGATCCACAGGGTGGTGGCGCCACTGAGTTCCTGGAGCGGTTCACCCATTCGGAACCTTGAAACCATCGAACCTACCCGCCTCATCGCCCGGCCCGATCGACACCGTTTTTGATCTTGAAGTGACTGGATCCCGCCCCACGCGTGCCGGGCGGCGACAATTCCTTGCCGGCCTCCTTGTAGATCCGCTTCACTGTCATTCTCCGGTCCACACGTGACACGACGGGTGAAGGCCAGGGACGTGACATACACCGGCGGCTATATCTCAGCTACCGCCCGGCGGCGGCGATCCGGCGCTCCGGTCAGCTCCGGCGGACGTCGACGGCCACGACGTGGGTGCCGTCCGGGCGGTCGGACTCCCCCAGCCGCACCGGCAGCCGGCCGCCGTCGGGCGGTCGCAGGCCGAGCCCGAAGCTGAGGTGTCCCTCGAAGTCGCCGGCCGCCGCCCATCCGCGCAGCGTGGGGAAGCGGATCGCCGCGGGCGGCAGGTCCGCCGTCCCGCCGCCGCGGGCGTCGTGGGCCTGGGCCGGATCGAACCGCACCGACAGGTAGGCGGTGCCGGGCAGCGTGACCGGCGCGTTCCGCCCCTCGGTCACCACCTGCGGCACGTAGGAGACCTCGTAGGACGGGGTGGGCCCGCGGAAGACGAACGCGATCCGGCTGAACCCCTCCGCCGGATGGTCGCCGACGGCGATCGCCACCAGGACGGGCAGCGGCTCCCCGGGCGGCGGGGTGACCGGCACCCGTACCCGATGGGTCACCCGGGCCGGGCCGCCGGGCACCGCCCATCCCCAGGTGACGCGCCAGGACCCGGCGGCCGACGCGGCATCGGTCGGCACCGGCGGGGTCGGGGTGACCTCCGGCGCGTCGGTGGGGGCCGGCTCGGAGGCCGCCGCGACCGTCGGGGTGGGCGCCGGGGACGCGCCGTCGTGGCCGGTCGCCGTGCATGCCGCCGCGAACAGCACGACCAGACCGGCGAGCAGCGGTACGCGCTGAGGTGTCATGACTCAGTCTCGCTCCGTTACCGCCCCGCGCACCAGGGGTGTCCCACCCGCGATCCGGTGGCGATTCAACGTGCTGGTGGCGGGTGCCGGACGGGTCAGGACCGGGTCCGCAACTCCCCGGTCCTGACCCCGGCCGTCCGGTTGGGTGGCGGTCTGCGCCGCGGGAGCGCGGCAGGCGTGGCACGACGCCTTCCGCCGGGCTCCGCACGGCGAGCCGGCATGCCCGCACTCAGCTCCACGGTGCTCTCACCACCGGACTCCGGTGCGCCACCGCCTCACCCCGACGAGGCGTGGGCGCCGGCTCAGGTTAGGCGCGTTCGCGCAGGCCGGACAAGCGATGACCGACGGCCGCGGTTGTGATTGATGTCTATGCCGAATTGCGGCATGTCGGCGTAACGGGGTCAGCCGGTTTCGCGCTGTTCGACTTCGAGACGCCCACTGCGCCCGGCCGGCGACGGCGGGCCGGTGCGGGCCGCCACCGCCCCGGCGACGAGCGCCAGCGCGACCACGTGCAGCGCCCGTACGCCCGCCGGGGCGGCGACACCGGCCGCCGGCAGCGCGGGCAGCAGCAGCGCGCCGAGCCCGGTGACCGCCAGCGCCACCCGCCAGAACACGTTCGGGTTCGCCTCCGGCGCGGGTAGGTGCCCGCCGTCGGCCCGCAACCCGCGGCGGGCCTCGTAGACGGCCAGCACGATCACCAGCAGCCCGCCGCCGAGACCGGTCACCAGGTCCGCGAACTGGTACCAGTACACGCCGGTCACGGCGTGGAAGTCGGCGACGCCGAGCAGCCGGGGCAGCCGCTCGCTGTGGCTGGCCCGGTCCCACGCCACGTGGCTGAACGCGCCGATGAGCGCCGAGCAGACGGTCACCTGCCAGGGATGGCGCACCGTGGCCAGCGTCGCGTACCAGCGCCAGCCGAACAGCCGCCGCGCGGGTAGGTGCACCGCGATGCCGGCGACCACGCGGCGCACCACCCAGGCGTACCCGAGGGCGACCGGCAGGCACCACCACAGCAGCCCGCCGAGCGTGTGCGTCCCCATGTCGAGCGCCAGCCGCGTGCCGGTGAACAGGTACGCGACATCCGGCGCCACCGCGCCGGTGCACAGCGCCACGCCGTCGAACCAGCCCGGCCGCCACAGTTTGAGCGGCAGCACCGGCGCCAGGTGCGACGGGAAGGTCAGCGGCACCCTCCGGACGTTACCGGCCGGCTCAGAAGTGCTGGACCAGGTCGGGGAACCCGGCCAGCCGGATCACCCGGGAGTCGGACGGGTCCAGCTCGTCGTGCTCCAGGATCCAGGTGTTCTCGTTCGGGATGAAGACCGCGTTCATCCCGGCGGCCCGCGCGGGCAGGATGTCCGAGCGCGGGGAGTTGCCGATCATCCACGCGGCGGCCGGGTCGAAGGCGTGCTCGCGGGCCAGCCAGCGGTAGGTGTCCGCGTCCTTCTCCGGCACGATGTGCGCGGCCCGGAAGTGGTGCAGCAGTCCGCACGCGTCCAGCTTGCGCTGCTGCTCCTCGCGCTCGCCCTTGGTCAGCAGCAGCAGCTCGTGCCGCCCGGCCAGGTCGTCGAGCGTCTCGGCCACGCCCGGCATCAGCTCGACCTGGTGCCCGACCAGCGCCGCGGCGAGCTGCTCGATCTCGGCGCGCTCCCGTGCGGTGGCCGGACGCTCGCGCAGCCTCTCCAGGCACTCCCCGAGGCTGCGCAGGAAGACCTTGCTGCCGTAGCCGTGCGCGACGGCGTTCGCGCGCTCGATGTCGTCGAGCACCTCACGGATCCGCGCCCGGTCGAGCGTGGGGTGGTCGAGCCAGGTGAGGAAGTCGTCGATGACGCGCTCGAACAGGACGTTGTTCTCCCAGAGCGTGTCGTCGGCGTCGAAGACCAGCACGGCGGCCTCCCGGCGCGGCGGCATCGCATCCCCTCCCTCGTGGACCCCGGACACCGTACTGCCCGGCCGCCGGACGGGCCACGCGGATTATCCGGTCGGTTGCCGGTTACCGGCGGCTACCCGACTGCGGAATCCCTGGTCCGACGGCATGCTTCGGCCATGAAGACCTCACCTGATCATCCACCTGGACGCCGGCGGCGGGTGGCCGTCGCGGTGGCCGCGACGCTCGCGGTCACCGGCGCGGCGCTGCCGGGTTCCCCGGCGCTCGCCCTCAACGCCGCGCACACCACAGTGGTCGGCACGAACCCCGTCGACTGGACGCCGCACGCGCTGGACGGCACCGTCCACCGGATCCTGCAGATCGGCAACCGCGTGTACGTGGCCGGCACGTTCACCAAGGTGCGCAACGCCGGTCAGTCGGCCCAGCTGGCGATGCCCCGGCTGGTGGCCCTGGACGCGACCACCGGCCGGATCGACACCACGTTCCGGCCGCAGGTGAACGGCGCGGTCAAGGCGCTCGCGCCCGCGCCGGACGGCCGCTCGCTCTACATCGGCGGTGCGTTCACCACTGTCAACGGCACGGCGGCGTCCCGGCTGGCCCGGATCGACGCGGCCACCGGCGCCCGGGTCGCCGGGTTCACCACGCCGGCGCTGAACAACCAGGTGAACGACATGCGCCTGGTCGGTAACCGGCTGATCGTCGGCGGCGCGTTCCAGACCGTCGGCGGGGTGACCCGGCGGGCCCTGGCTGCGGTGAACGCCACCACCGGGGCGGCCGACGCGTCGGTCGACCTGAACCTGGCCGGTCCGCGCAAGACCACCTCCGGGGCCACCGCGCCGGTGAAGGTGGAGGCGCTCGACGCCTCCCCCGACGGCACCCGGCTGGTGTTCGCCGGCAACTTCAGCACCGTCGCCGGCGTGGTGCGGCACCAGCTCGCGGTGGCAAACCTGTCCGGCGCGGGCGCCACGCTCTCCGGCTGGGCCACCGACCGCTACCAGCCGCAGTGCGCGAAGTCGATGCCGTCGTACCTGCGCGGCGTGGACATCTCTCCGGACGGCGCCTGGTTCGCGGTGGTCACCACCGGCGGCCCGTTCGCGGGCACGCTCTGCGACACCGCGGCGCGCTTCGAGTTCGGTACGGCCACCGGCGGCAAGCAGCCGGCCTGGGCCAACTACACCGGCGGCGACACGCTGCTGTCGGTGGCGGTGACCGGCGCGGCGGTCTACGTCGGGGGCCACCAGCGCTGGCTGGACAACCCGCAGGGCCGCAACTCCGCTGGTCCGGGCGCGGTGTCCCGGCCGGGCATCGGGGCGATCCACCCGACCACCGGCAAGGCGCTGCCGTGGAACCCGACCAAGGACCGGGGCGTCGGCACCCAGGAGCTGTACGCCACCGACCGGGGCCTGTGGGTCGGCAGCGACACCGTGACGGTGGCCGGGGAGTACCACGCCCGGCTGGCGTTCCTGCCGCTGCCCTGAATGGGTGGGGCGCGACGTTCTCCGTCGCGCCCCACCGTCGGCGAAGCATCGATTCCGCCCGCGACTCTCGGCGTTCCCGCAGCGCAACACATCGGCACCCGCAATACAAGCATTGACCTTCGTCGCTGCCTCTGTGTATAAAGGGTTGCATAATTAACGGGGACCAACGGAGGAGCAATTAATGCGATTCCCCCTCTCCCGCCTCATTGTCGCCCTCGCGTCGACGATGGCCGCCGTCCTCGCCTTTCCGGCTTCGGCACAGGCCGCACCCGGCTGGCAGTCCTACACCTACTCGTCCAAGTGGCACTGCTCCCAGGCGAGCTCGGACACCTCGATCGCCGCGGTCAGTGTCTGCGTGGTCGTGAACGGCCAGGCGACCCAGGCCGTCGTCACGGTGACCAACAAGAGGTCGAGCACGATCCAGATCCAGGCGCCGACACTGACCCTGTACTCCGTCGGCCAGCCGCTCTCCACCGTCTCCTGCAACTTCAGCTACCTCAGCGCCAACCAGACGACGGCCTGTTTCGGACCCACTTTCCAACGCACGTGCAGCCAGAACGCGCAGACCTGGGCGAAGGTGAACTACAGCCTGCCCGACGCAGCCATATGGAAGGTCGCCACCGGCTGGTCGCCCACCTGGAATATGTGCACGGTGGCCAGATCGCGCTGAAAATCGCCGAGTCAACCGGCGGCCCGCTCAATTCGAGCGGGCCGCCGGCTATTTCTCGGATTCCGCGCCACGCCGATTCGGCGACCCACGGTCAACGGCGCAACGTGAGGATCAGGTCGGCGACCAGCGCGGTCCAGCCGGTCTGGTGCCAGGCGCCCAGGCCGGCGCCGTTGTCGCCGTGGAAGTACTCCGGGAAGCAGATCAGGTCGCGCCAGTCCGGGTGGGTCTGGAAGAGCTGCGCGGCGCCGTAGATCGGCCGCCGTCCCCAGTCGTCGCGGGTGAACAACGAGATCAGCCGGGCGGACAGGTCGTCGGCGATCTCGTCCAGCGTGCGCTTGACGCCGGACCGGGTCGGATACTCGACCTGGAGGTCGTCGCCGAAGAACGCGGCGTAGTCGCGCAGCGCGCTGATCAGCAGGAAGTTCGTCGGCATCCAGATCGGGCCGCGCCAGTTGGAGTTGCCGCCGAACAGGCCGCTGGTCGACTCGGCCGGCTCGTACCCGACGCTGAACTCCTGCCCGCCGAGCATGACGGTGAACGGCTTGTCCAGGTGGGCCCGGGACAGCGTGCGCAGCCCGTACTCGGAGAGGAACTCGTCGGTGTCGAGCATCCGGGCCAGCAGCCGCACCACCTGGTCCGGCGCGACCATCGACAGCAGCCGCTGCTGGCGGCCGTCCGGTCCCAGCCGGCGGGCGCCGATCACCTCCGCGTACTCCGGGCGGTTGGTGAGGAACCAGCGCAGCCGGGCGCCCAGCTCGGGCAGTCGGCGCATGGTCCGGGCGGACAGCCGGGTGACCGCGGCCAGCGGCAGCAGCCCGACCACCGAGCGGACCTTCAGCGGCACCTTCGTGCCGTCGGCCAGACGCAGCACGTCGTAGAAGAACGCGTCCTCGGCGTCCCAGAGCCCCTGGTGGTACGCCGCCGTGGCGATGTACGCGAAGTGCTCGAAGAACTTCGTGGCGGTGTCGGCGTACGTGCGGTCGTGCTCGGCCAGCACGATCGCCATGTCGAGCAGGTTGAGCGCGTACATGGCCATCCAGCCGGTGCCGTCGGACTGCTCCAGCACCCCGGCGACCGGCAGCGCGGCCGAGCGGTCGAACGGGCCGACGTTGTCCAGCCCGAGGAAGCCGCCCTCGAAGACGTTGTTGCCGCCGGTGTCCTTGCGGTTGACCCACCAGGTGAAGTTGAGCAGCAGCTTGTGCATCACCCGGGCGAGGAACTCGTGGTCGCGGGCGCCGTCGATCTCGAAGACCTTCAGCGCCGCCCAGGCGTGCACCGGCGGGTTCACGTCCCCGAACGCCCACTCGTACGCCGGGATCTGCCCGTTGGGGTGCAGGTACCACTCGCGCAGCAGCAGCAGGATCTGCTCCTTGGCGAAGCCCGGGTCGACCCGGGCGATGGTGACGCAGTGGAAGGCCAGGTCCCAGGCCGCGTACCAGGGGTACTCCCACGGGTCCGGCATGGAGATCACGTCGAAGCTGTTCATGTGCCACCAGCCGCTGTTGCGCCCGTGCCGTCGGCCGGCCGGCGGTGGCGCGGAGCCGGGGTCGCCGGACAGCCACCGCTCGACGTCGAAGTGGTAGAACTGCTTGCCCCACATCAGCCCGGCGATGGCCTGGCGGGCCACCAGTGCCTCGTCGGCGGTGGCGGCGGCCGGGATGACGCTGTCGAAGAACCGGTTCGCCTCGGCCCGGCGGGCCCACAGCACCGTGTCGAAACCGTGGCCCAGGTCGGCCGGTGCGGGCGGCGCGCTGGCCGGCGGCGGCGCGGTGCGGGCCAGCCGCAACCGGATCTGCCGCTTCTCGCCGGCCGGCACGTCCAGCACGTAGTGCAGCGCGCCCTTGGTGCCGATGCGCTCCGGGTTGACGGTGTCCGCGCCGGCCACCACGTGGTCGTTGATGCCGTCCTTCGGGTACGGCGACCGCCCGGGCAGCCCCCACAGCCGCTCGGCGTTCGTCTCGTTGTCGCACAGCAGCGGCACCGGGTCGCCGTCGCCCTCCAGCAGCAGTTGGCCGAGCACCCCGTGCTCACCGACGAGCCGGGCCCCCGACCGCTCCCCGGCCGGCTCGCCGACCAGCTTCGGCACCCGGTCGGTGCCGGGCAGCCCCCACGCCCACGTGTTGCGGAACCACAGCGTGGGCAGCACGTGCAGCGTCGCGTCCTCGTCGCCCCGGTTCGCCACGGTGATCAGCACGCACATGTCGGCCGGGGACGCCTTGGCGTAGTCGACAGTCACCGCCCAGTACCTGTCGTCGTCGAAGATGCCGGTGTCCACGAGCTCGTACTCGGTGTCGTCCCGGCCGCGCAGCGCGTTCACCGCGACCAGCTCGTCGTACGGGAAGGCGGCCTGCGGATAGTGGTAGCGCCAGCGCATGAAGGAGTGCGTCGGAGTGCTGTCGAGGTACCACCAGTACTCCTTGACGTCCTCGCCGTGGTTGCCGCCGTCGCCGCCGAGGCCGAACATCCGCTCCTTGAGGATCGGGTCGCGCCCGTTCCACAGGGCGAGGGCGAAGCAGAACGTCTGCCGGTCGTCGCAGACGCCCGCCATGCCGTCCTCGTTCCACCGGTACGCTCGGGACCGCGCGTGGTCGTGGGGGAAGTAGTCCCACGCCGTGCCGTGCTCGCTGTAGTCCTCCCGTACCGTCCCCCACGCCCGCTCGGACAGATAGGGGCCCCATGCGCGCCAGTCCTGCTCCCCGGCGTCGGCCTGGGCGAGCCGGTGCCGCTCGGGGTCGGGGGACGCGGAGGTCGACCGGTCGGTGATCACTGGCTCATCTTCGACGCCGCCCGGGTACTTCTCCACAGCGGCCATTGTCGCCGTGGCATGTCACACCTCGCTGCCGGTGGAGGAAAGTTGATCGACATCCGTTTCGGGCCACGGGTCTGCGGCGAGCTGTCCACCGCCGCCGCGCGGGAATGGCTGGTCACGGACGGGCGCGGCGGTTACGCCATGGGCACCGTCGCCGGGCTGCGTACCCGCCGCTACCACGGGCTCCTCGTGGTGGCCGGTGACACGCCCGCGTCCCGCAAGGTGGGACTCGTGAGCCTCGACCCGGCGGTGACCCTGCCGTCGGGGCGGCAGGTCCGCCTCGGCGCGCACGAGTGGTCCTCCGGCGTGGTGGACCCGCGCGGCTTCGAACAGCTGGAGCACTTCGACCTCGCCGACGGGGTGCCGCGCTGGCGGTGGCGCATCGGCGACGTGGTGATCGAGCGGGAGATCGCCATGACGTACGGCCGCTCCTGCGTGGCGGTGGTGCACCGGCTGGTCTCCGGCGGCCCGGTCCGGCTGGACCTCGCGGCGGCCTGCACCTGGCGCGACGCGCACGGCGAGCGGCGGGCGGACGGTCCGGCGCCCCGGCTGGAGCCGGCGGCCGGCGGCGCCGTGGTCGACGGCGCGTACCGGCTCGCCGGGCCGGACTGGACCCCGGTGGGGCAGTGGTGGCACGGGGTGCGTCACCGCACCGAGGCCGAGCGCGGCCTGCACCCGGACGAGGACCTCTGGTACGCGGGCCGGTTCACCGGCGCGCTCGACGAGCCGGGCGCGACCGTCTCGGTGCTGGCCTGGGCGGACGACCTGGCCGAGGAGCCGCCACCGGCGACCGCGGTGGTGGAGGCCGCCCGCCGGCGCAGCCGGGCGGTGGTGGCCGCGGCGAAACCCGCCGACGCGGTCGAGGCGACGCTCGCGCTGGCCGCCGACGCGTTCGTGGTACGCACCGCCACCGGCCCGGACGTGGTCGCCGGCTACCCCTGGTTCGGCGCCTGGTCGCGGGACACGATGATCTCCTACGAGGGTCTGTTCCTGTGCACCGGCCGCGCCGACGAGGGCCGGGACCTGCTGCGGGCGTACGCGGCCACGCTGAACGAGGGCATGCTGGCGAACACGGCCGACACCGGCCGGGTCGAGTACAACACCGTCGACGCGACGCTGTGGTTCCTGCACGCGGTCCACCGGCACGTCACCGTCACCGGGGACACCGACCTCGGCGACGAGCTGCTGCCCGCGCTGCACGGCGTCGTCGAGGCGCACGTGGCGGGCACCCGGTACGGCATCGGCGTGGACCCGGCCGACGGGCTGCTGACCCAGGGCGGCCCGCCGGACGTGGCGCTGACCTGGATGGACGCCCGGGTGTACGGGAGGCCGGTGACCCCGCGTACCGGCAAGCCGGTCGAGGTCAACGCGCTGTGGATCAACGGGCTGGCCGGGCTCGCCGAGCTGACCGAGCTGGCCGGACGCGACGCCGCCCCGCTGCACGCCCTGCACGACCGGGCCACCGCCGCGTTCCGGGAACGGTTCCCCGCCCCGGCCGGCTGGCTGCACGACGTGGTGGACGCCCCGGCGCCCGCGTACCCGCTCGGCGGGGCCCCGCACCACGACGACGACCTGCTGCGCCCCAACCAACTGCTCGCCTGGTCGCTGCCGCACGCGCCGCTGGAGCCGGACGAGGTGACGCTGCGCCGGGTCACCGAGGCGCTGTTCACGCCGCTCGGCCCGCGCAGCCTCGCCCCGGACTTCCCCGGATTCACCGGCCGGCACCGGGGCGGGCCCGCCGAGCGGGACTCGGCGTACCACCAGGGCACCGTCTGGCCGTGGCTGACCGGGCCGCTGCTCGACGCGTACCGCCGGGCCGGGCTGCCCACCGACGACCTGCTGGTGGGACTGGTGGGCCACCTCACCGAGGACGGCCTGGGCTCGGTGAGCGAGACCGCCGACGGCACGGCCCCGCACGCGGCCACCGGCTGCCCGTTCCAGGCGTGGTCGGTGGCCGAGATGCTGCGTGCGCGGCGGATGCGCCGGTAACGCGTTACAGACCGGCAACCGGCGCGTCGTCGCCGGTTATCGACGCCTCGGCAGGATGGGTGACGACTCCACCGGACACCACGGCGACGCCGCCGGGGTGGGGACGCCACAACTCAAAGGGGGCCGCGTGTCAGCTGACGCCGAAGTGATCGACATCCAGCCCGCCCGGCGCCTGCGGGTGCTGCTGCTCTCCTGGGAGTACCCGCCGGTGCTCGTCGGTGGGCTCGGCCGCCACGTCCACGCGCTGTCGGTCGCCCTGGCCGCCGCCGGGCACGAGGTCACCGTCGTCACCCGCCACGCCGACGGCGCACCCCTCGAGGAGTACGCCGACGGCGTGCGCATCGTCCGCGCCGCCGAGGACCCGGTCCGGTTCCCGCTCGCCACCGGCTCCCTGCTGGCCTGGACCATGGCGTTCAACCACACCCTCACCAGGGCCGCCCTGCGCGCCGCCTCCTCCGGCGCCTACGACGTCATCCACGCCCACGACTGGCTCGTCGCGCACACCGCGGTCACGCTGGCCGAGCACCTGGACGTGCCGCTGGTGACCACCATCCACGCCACCGAGGCGGGCCGGCACCAGGGCTGGCTGCCGGAGGAGATGAACCGCACCATCCACGGCGTCGAGCACTGGCTGGCCGGCGAGTCCGGCCGGGTGATCGCCTGCTCCGGCTACATGCGCGACCAGGTGGCCCGGCTGTTCGGCGTACCGGCCGGGCGCATCGACGTGGTCGCCAACGGCGTCGACGACCGGGCCTGGCGGGCCCGGCCGCACGCGGTCGCCTCCGCCCGGGCCCGCTTCGCGGCGGGCGGGCCGCTGGTCGGGTACGCCGGCCGGCTGGTCTACGAGAAGGGCGTCCAGCACCTGGTGCACGCCGTGCCACACCTGGCGAAGCGGCACCCCGGCCTGCGTGTGGTGATCGCCGGGGACGGGCCGTACAAGGACGAGCTGGTCGACCAGGCGCGGCGGCTGCACGTCGGGGACACGGTCCGGTTCGCCGGTTTCATGGACGCCACCCAGCTCCCCGCGGTGCTGGCCGCCACCGACGCCACGGTCATCCCCAGCCTCTACGAGCCGTTCGGCATGATCGCGCTGGAGGCGGCGGCGGCCGGCGCGCCGCTCGCCGTGGCCCGCACCGGCGGGCTGGCCGAGATCGTCGAGCCCGGGGTGACGGGGGTGACGTTCCCGCACGGCGATCCGGACGCGCTGGCCGGCGCCGTCGACCGGCTGCTCGGCGACGAGGTCTTCGCCCGGCGGGTGGCCCGAAAGGCCCGGACCATGGTCAGCCGGCGGTACGCCTGGTCGGCGATCGCCGCCCGGACCGCTGCCGCCTACGCCGCCGCCCGCCGTGACCACGACACGTTCCAGGCCCGCCGGGCCACCCGCCTGCTGGCCGGCGACCGGTCCCCGATCGCCGTCCCGGAGGGGAACCTGCTCGCCGGCGCGGCAAGTTAGGCCCCCGGGGGACATGACTCACTGACATGCGATAGGTACCGTCCGATCCGTTGGCTATTGTGGACCACTGACCAGCGGTGAGGAGTGCGGTGCGGGAGGTAGTGATCGCGGGGCGGTACCGCCTGCTCGAACTGGTCGGCCGCGGCGGGATGGGCCAGGTCTGGCGGGCGCGCGACGAGGAGCTGCAACGCGAGGTCGCGGTGAAGCAGGTCGTGCCGCCGAACTGGCTCGCCGAGAACGAGCAGGACGAGCTGCGCGCCCGTACGCTGCGCGAGGCGCGGACGTCCGCGCGGCTCAACCACCCCAACGTGGTGCGGGTCTACGACGTCGTCCGGGTCCAGGGCGAACCCTGGCTGATCATGGAGTACGTCCCGTCCCGCTCCCTCCAGGAGATCATCGAGGGCGACGGGCCGCTGCCGCCCGGGCGGGCCGCCGAGATCGGCCTGTCGGTGCTCGCCGCGCTGCGCGCCGCGCACGACGCCGGGGTGCTGCACCGGGACGTGAAGCCCGCGAACGTGCTGCTGGCCCGGGACGGGCGGGTGCTGCTCACCGACTTCGGGCTGGCCGTGTTCGAGGGCGGCGACGGCGCCATGACGCGGCCCGGCCTGGTCCTCGGCTCCCCCCAGTACGTCGCCCCGGAGCGGGCCGCCGAGGGCGTGTCGAGCGTCGAGGCGGACATGTGGTCGCTCGGCGCCACGCTGCACGCCGCGGTGGAGGGCCGCTCGCCGTACGCCCGCAGCACCGCGATGGCCACGCTCGCCGCGCTCGCCACCCGGCCGCCCGACCCGGCCCCGCACGCCGGCCCGCTGACGCCGGTGCTGGCCGGGCTGCTGCGCCGCGATCCGCGTACCCGCATGGGGCACCGCGAGACGGCCCGGCTGCTCGGCGTGGCCGCCGTGTCGGAGGTCGACGGGGAGGCCGCCGGGTCCGCCGGCCGCGCCACCGCCGCGTCGTCCGACCGGGCGGCCGGGCGCGAGGCCCCCGGTCCGGCACGCGGCGCCCCCGGTGACGGCGCGGCGCTCGCGGGCAACCCGGCCGCGCCTGCGGGCGGCATCTACCCGGACCTGATGCCGCCGGCCGCCGCCGCGCGGGCGTGGAGCCGGGCGGCGAAGCGCAGCGAGTGGGCCCCGCCCGCCGAGGGCGACCGCGCGCCGCCACCGGGCGACGCCACCGGACCGGCGGACGTGCCCGGTTCGGCCGGCCGCCGCTCGGATTCCGCCGGCCTCCCGTCCCCGTCGTCCGCGGCCGGCCGGCCGGATGCGAACCGCCGCCCGGATGCGACAGGCGGTCCGGCCGCCGACCGAGGTTCGGGCGCCGCCGGCTCGGGTGCGGCCGATCGCTCGGGTGCGGCCGATCGCTCGGGTGCGGTCGGCCGGGCGGCGCCGCCGGAGCACGCCCGGGCCGGCGGCCCGGAGCGGGACCGGGCCGGTGACCCGGATGCGACCACGGAGCCGGAACCGCCCCGGGGCGGGCCGGCCCACCCGGGCCCGATCAGCCTCGGTCCCACGGTCCTCACCAGCTTCGTCGACCCGGGCAGCCCGAGCGGGCCCGAGTCGGCCCCCCGCGCCGACGCCCTCAGTCCGGTACACATCGGCGGCCCCGGCTCCGCGCCGGTGTCCAAGCCTCCTCCGGTCGCGCACAGCGGGCCGGTCGACAGCGGCGCGGTGCATCCCGCCCCGCCCCGGCCCGCCGGGGTCCCCCGCCCCGCCGACCCGCCGCTGCCCGCCGCTGGCCGGAACCCGCTGCACCGCTGGGGAGTCGTGCTGGGCGCCGTGCTGCTGGCAGTGGCGACGGGCGTGGGCACCGCGCTGGCGATCACCGGCGGCCGCGACGATCCGCCGCAGCCGGTCCGTTCCCCAGAGGCCGTCGTCACCCGCCCCTGGGACCGCCAGCCCGGGCCGGGCCTGCCACCCCCGCCGTTCCCCTGCGTCCGGCCCGACGTGGCCGGCACACCGGTCCGCAAGGGGCCACCCCCCGACGACCCGCCGGTGACAGTTCCGGCCGGCTGGGTCTGGCCCGCCGACACCGGCGGCTTCCGCATCGCCCTGCCCGCCGGCTGGCTGCAACTGCGCTCCGGCGACACCACCTGTTTCCAGGACCCGGCCAGCCGGCGCATCCTCGGCGTCGAGCCGTACCCGGGTGGCGATCCGGTGGGCCGGTTGAAGTCGTCCGAGCGGGATCTGAACTCCGCCGGCCGGCTGCCGCTGTACCGGAAGCTCCGGTTGGAGCCCGACGGCCCGGGAGCGGCGTGGGAGTGTCTCTGGACCGCGCCGTACGGGGAGCGGATGCACGCGTTGCGCGTGCTGCCCGGCGAGCGGGCCGGCTGGACGCTCGGCTGGACCACGTCCGACGCCGACTGGCAGGCGGCTTCGAAACAGTTCGCGGTCATCCGCGCGAGCCTCGGCACGGTCCGGCCCACCCGTACCGCGGGCTGAACCGGCGCTCCCTCCTCTGTGGACCGTCCGGGTGATGCCCCGCCGTCGTACCGGCTGACTACAGTGGCGTAGTTTCGTAGATCAAGATCTTCGGGAAGGGCGAGCCGAGATGATGGGACCGTCCCACGCGCTCTCGGGCGCGGCGGTGTGGCTGACCGGCTCCTGGGCGATGGCCCAGTTCGCGGACTACCACCAGACACCGCTGGCGCTGGCGGTGGGCACCGCGGTCTGCGCCGGCGGGGCGCTCTTCCCCGACCTGGACCTGTCCGGGAAGGTCACCCGGAACCAGGGCGGCGCCACCGTGGCGCGCACGTTCGGCGTGTTCAGCCTCTTCGTCGCCGAGGTGGTGGAGAAGATCTCGCTCGGCGTCTACTACGCCACGAAGCTCAGCAAGGATCCACGCCGCAACAACGGGCACCGCACGCTGACCCACACCATCCCGTTCACGGTGCTCGTCGGCTGGGGCACCACCGCGCTCTGCGCCCACTACGGCAAGTGGGCGGTGGTCGGCATCCTCTTCTTCATGATCGGCCTGGCGCTGCGCGGGCTCTTCGACGAGTGGGCCGAGCGCGCCGGCTGGGTGGTGGTCACGCTGGTGTCCGCCGCCGCGGCCTGGTTCACGTTCGCCACCCTGCCCGGTGACCGCGGCTATCCGATGATCGGCTTCGCGGTCGGGGTGGGCTGTTTCGTGCACATCCTCGGCGACATGATCACCCGAGCCGGGGTGCCGATCCTCTGGCCCATCCCGATCAAACGCCGGATGTGGACGATGATCGGGCTCCCGAACAAGATCGCCCTGCGCACCGGCAGCAAGGCCGAGACCGTGGTGCTGCGCACCGCGATGACGGTGCTCTCCGTGCTGGCCGCGCTGGGGCTGGTCGCCCCGTCGGTGCTGCAACGCTTCAACATCCAGGTGTAGCCGGAGCGGACGTCCGGAAGATCGGCCCGAGCGGGTCAGCCCGCTTCGGCGGGCAGCGGACCGGCAGTGGCCGCCCGGCGCCCGATCAGCCGGGCCGCCCATCCCACGCCGCCGGCGCTGAGCGCGTACGCCGCCGTCGGCGGGAGGGCCAGCAGCGCGCCGATCCCGGCCACGAGCGGCACCCGGGCGCCCGGCACGTCCGTGGCGACCGCGACCGCCGTGGCGTACCCGGCGGCCAGCACGACCGCGACGAGCCCCGCA
Organism: Micromonospora sp. NPDC005257; assembly: GCF_042872445.1. Taxonomy (NCBI): domain Bacteria; kingdom Bacillati; phylum Actinomycetota; class Actinomycetes; order Micromonosporales; family Micromonosporaceae; genus Micromonospora; species Micromonospora sp. NPDC005257. The sequence goes on from NZ_JBIAKL010000012.1 coordinate 123,018, forward strand.
TACGCCAGACCCCGGCCGAACCGCCGCCGGCCCGCGGCCTCGCCGAGCGCGACGGCCGGCGCGAACAGCAGTGGCAGCCCGGCCACGCCGAGCAGCGCCGCGATCAGCACCAGCAGTGGCCCGGCCAGCGGGCCGCCCGGGTCGGCGCCGGTGACCAGCGCGTACGCCAGCAGGCCGAGGTAGCCGACCACCGCCTCCGCGACGACGACGAGCCAGGCCGCCGCGGCTCCGGCGAGATGTCGAGCGACGGTGGCTCCCACGTTGTCCCCTCCCCTCGCGGACGGCACGACGACCGTCCGATCGGAACGGTAGCGCCTCGCCGCATCGAGGTGGGGGCGGGCAGGGCCCCGTGCGGGTGCGGTCCCTGGGGCCGAACCCGCATCACCGGGCTGTCAGGAGGCAGAACTCGGTGCCGTCCGGGTCGGCCAGCACCACGTCGCCTGCGGTGTGCCTTCCCGTGCCGACCCGGGTCGCGCCGAGCGCGCACAGCCGGTCGATCTCCGCGTCCCGGTCGCCGGCCGCGACCAGATCCAGGTGTACCCGGTCCCGGCCCTCGCTGAGCATCAGCGGCGGGCCGCTCCAGGTGACCTTCGCGCCCCCGCGCGGCGACTGGATCGCGGTCTCCTCGTCCTGGTCCCAGACCAGCGGCCAGCCCAGCGCCTCGCTCCAGAAGAGACCGGCCGCCCGCGTGCCGTCGCAGTTCACCGCACCGACAAAGCCGCAACCGGCGAGGAAGCCGTTGCCCGCCCCGATGACGCAGAACTCGTTGCCCTCCGGGTCGGCGAGCACCACATGGTCGTCGTCCGGGCCCTGGCCGATGTCGATGTGCCGGCCGCCCAGCGCCAGTGCCCGGGCCACCGTCTCCCCCTGCGCCCGCGGTGACGCGCTGGTCAGGTCGAAGTGGATCCGGTTCTGCGCTGTCTTCGGGGCGGATGTCGGCAGGAACCGGATGCGGAAGTCGCTGTGGGCGTCGCCGCCCAGCGCCACGCCCTCGCGCGGGTCGTCCACGATCTCGCGGCCCAGCACCCCGGACCAGAACCGCGCGAGCCGCGGCGGGTCGCCCGCATCGAGGCTCACCGCGTGAAGGTGAACAGCCATCCGCCCGTCTCCGATCCGCGTCGCCGTCGGCAGGTCAGTAGCGTAGGCGGGCGGGCCCGGCCGCGCAGCCGGGTTTCGACGCGGTGCCACCTCGCCGGCAGCGGGCACGCGAATTCGCGCGTTACTTCCCCGGCAGGGTGCGCGCGAAGCGGACGGCCCCGTCGACCCAGCGGGCCAGGTCGGCGTCGCGCTCGCAGGCGGCCGGCGACACGGTGACCCAGCCCCGCATCTCCCGGCCCCGCATGACTGTCGCCTCAGCACCGGGCTCGGCGAGCGCGCGGTCGACCTCGGCCGGGTCGACCCGGACCATCAGGCCGCCCGCGCCGCGCACCACCACCGCCATGTTGCCGCGCAGCATCATCGCCAGGCCGCCGAACATGCGCCGCTCGGTGATCCCGGGCTCGGGCCCGAGGCGTTCCCGTACCCGGTTCGCCAGGTCCTCGTCGTAGGCCATGGCGGCATCGTGGCATCGGGGTCCGACAACGGCGCGTCAGGCGCCGACGCGTTGTTCGGGGATGGACAGGCCGTAGAGCGCCATCAGCTCCGGACTGTCGATCCGGCTGCCGTCGGCCACCGAGTCGCAGGCGATGTCGACGATCTGGTCCTTGTGCGCCAGCAGGTACGGCCGCGCCCCCACGTCGGCGCTGGCCAGCGTGGCGATGCCGGACCAGTGCCGGCGGCCGAACAGCATCGGGTAGCCGCGCAGCCCGTCGTAGGTGGCGCAGACCAGCACGTCCGGGTACGGCAGCGCGGTCACCCGGCGGACCGCCGCGGCGGTGAGCCCGGGCATGTCCACCGGCACCACGACGACCGCCTCGATGTCGTCGTCGGTGAGCGCGGCGAGCCCGGCCCGGATCGAGGAACCGACCCCGGTGCCCCAGGCGCGGTTGACCACGACGGTGGCGCCGCTCAGGTCGGTGGTCTGCCGTACCTGCTCGGCCGCCGCGCCCAGGACGACCACGACCTGCGCGCAGCCCGCCTCGGTCATCGTGTCGACCATCTGGCTGACCAGTGGCCTTTCGCCCTGGTGCAGCAGCGCTTCGGGTCCGCCGATGCGGCGGCCGCCACCGGCGGCGATGATCATTGCAGCGATCCGGTTCAGCGGTGCCCCCTCGATCAGGGGTCGGACCGGGCACAGCCGCCCGGCCCGTCCCGTCGTACGCACACCGGGCCCAACGATCGCGGCCGGGGGCGGGTAGCGGGGCAAAACGGAATTTTGTGCGACTATGCCGCGTCCGCGTAGCAGTCGACAGTAGACAGGTCGAGCGGGAACCGGACCGGCGTGTCGCCGAACAGCAGCCGGGTGGCCCGCGCGCCGGCGGCGGTGACCGCCTCGGCGACCGCCGCCGCCTGCCCGGCCGGGCAGTGCACCATCACCTCGTCGTGCTGGAAGAAGACCAGCTCCGCCCCCGTGCCGGCCAGCTCGGTGCGCAGCGTGGCGAGCAGCGTCGAGGCCCACTCCGCGGCGGTGGCCTGGATGACGAAGTTGCGGGTGAAGCGCCCCCGCGAGCGGGCCGCCCGGGCCGACGGGCTGTGCGGATCGGGCCCGCCGTCCGGCACCGCCTCCTCCCCCTCGGCGAACCCGGCCGACCCGGGCGGGCAGGTACGCCCCAGCCAGGACCGGACCAGCCCGCCCGCCTCACCGGTGCGCGCCGCCGCCTCGACGTAGCCGAACGCGGTCGGATAGCTCTTGCGCAGCACCGCCAGGGCCGGCAGGGCCGCACCGCCGGTCTGCCCGTACATCGCCCCGAGCAGAGCCACCTTCGCCTTCGCCCGGTCACCGCCGAACGCGTCCCGGGCCAGGGCCGCGTACAGGTCACCCGCGCCGCCCGCCGCCGCGAGCCGCTCGTCGCCGGAGACCGCTGCGAGCACACGCGGTTCGAGCTGGCCCGCGTCGGCCACCACGAACGTCCAGCCCGGGTCCGCCACCACTGCCTGCCGGATCACCTTCGGGATCTGCAACGCCCCGCCGCCCCGGGTCGCCCACCGGCCGGAGACCACGCCGCCGGGCACGTACTCCGGGTGGAACCGGCCGCCCGAGACCCAGGCGTCGCGCCAGGCCCAGCCGTGCGCCGTCCAGATCCGGTACAGCTCCTTGTACTCCAGGACCAGCGGCGCCGCCGGGTGCTCCACCCCGCGCAGCACCCACGCGCGCGTGTTCGGCAGGTCCACGCCGGCGCGGGCGAACGCCCGCAACAGCTCCGCGGGCGAGTCGGCGTGCACCTGGCGTACGCCGAACGCGTCGGCGATCCGGGCCTGCAACTCGGCCAGCCGACGCGGCGGCCCGCCGACCGGGGACGCCGCGCCGAGCAGCCCGGCCAGGATCGCGTCGTGCACGTCGGCACGCCACGGCAGGCCGGCCGCGCCCATCTCGGCGGCCACCAGCGCGCCCGCCGACTCGGCGGCCACCAGGAGCCGGAACCGGCCGGGGTGCGTGGTCGCGGCGATCCGGGCGAGCTGGCCGGCGTACACCCTCGTCAACGCCGTGATGCCCGGACCGGGCGGGCCGGACGGCGGCTCGAAGAGCGCGGCCTGGGCGTGGCCGGGTGGCTCGGGCGGGCGGGGCGACGGGTCCGGCGGGACCGGCGTGCCGGTCAGCCGGGCCCACGCGGCGGGCAGCGCGCGGGGCTCACCCCAGCGGCCCGCGTGCCCGAGCAGCAGCGCCTCGGTCAGCTCGACGTCGTGGCAGCGGTCGAGCCGCACCCCGGCGCGCAGCAGCGCCGGGTAGACGGGCGCCCAGGCGGCCCAGAGCCAGCGGGGGTGATCGGCGGCCTCGCGGGCGGCCACGGCGGCGGCTAGGTCGGCGACCTCCCCGGGCGGGCCGGCCGGGGTGCCGTCGGCGTGCAGGGGTTGCAGCACGCCGCCGCCCCGCTCGTCCGCCACCACCGCCACCAGCACGGACGCGATTCTGCCCGGTGCCACCGACAGCCCGGGGCCCCGGCTCGTCGAGCCGGGGCCGGCGGGCTACTTGCCGACGCCGGCGGTGAGGCCGGACTGCACCTGGCGCTGGAAGACGATGTACACGATGAGCACCGGCAGCATCGCCATCGTGACGCCGGCGAACAGACCGGACCAGTCGGACTTGTACCCCTGGTTGACCGACAGCTCGATCAGCCCCTGGGCGATCACCTGGTTCTTCGGCTCGCCGGAGACCGACTGCATGAGCAGCGTCGGCAGGTACCACTGGTTCCACTGGCCGAGCACGTTGAAGATGCCGATGCTGATCAGGCCCGGCTTGGCCATCGGCAGCATCACGCTGAAGAACGTCCGGGTGTGCGAGGCCCCGTCGACCTGGGCCGCCTCGGCGATCGAGTCGGGCAGCGTCCGGAAGAACGAGTGCATGAAGAAGATCGTGAACGACAGCGACCAGGACACGTACACCAGGATCAGCATGAGGTGCTTGTTCGGGCCGAGCAGCGGGAGAGCGACCCCGGTGTTGTAGACGCCCTTGAACAGCGGCACCGCGGCCAGGTAGATCGGCAGCGTCAGACCGGACAGGAACATCCAGTAGATCAGCCGGTTGCCGCGGAACTCGTAGCGCGCCAGCGCGTACGCGGCCATCGAGCCGAGCAGCATCGTCAGCGTCACGCTGAACGCGAGCACGAGCAGCGTGTTGAGGAAGAAGCTGTCGATCCCGGCGGTCCAGGCGCGGGCGAAGTTGTCCCACTGCAACGCGTCGGGGAGCAGCGACAGCGGCTCGCGGATCACCTCGGAGTCGGTCTTGAGCGCCGACATCACCACCCACAGCAGCGGGTAGACCACCATGATCGCCCAGACCGCGAGGAACAGGTGCGAGAAGCCGTTGAAGATCCGGCCGCCGAAGCCGTTGCCGGTTTCCCGCCGGTCCGCCGGGGGCCGGTCCGGCGGCGCCGTGTCGGACCGGGCCGGACCGGAGGGGTGGGTCACAGTGCTCATCGTCCAGACCTCCTCAGTACTCGATCCGCTCACGGCGGGTGATCCTCAACTGGAGCGCGGCCAGCAGGATGGTGAAGATGGCCAGCGCGACGGCGATGGCACAGGCGTAACCGAACTGGCCCTTCTGGAACGCGTTGAACTGGATCACCGAGGCGAAGATCTCGCTGGCGTGGTTCGGCCCGCCCTGGCTCGGCGTCATGACGAAGACCAGCGCGTACATGTCCAGCGCGATGAAGCCCAGATACACCCAGGCGACCGAGATGCTGTCCCGCAGCAGCGGCAGCGTCACCTTGAAGAACGTGTGGAACCGGCCCGCGCCGTCGAGGATCGCCGCCTCGTAGATGTCCTTCGGGATCGACTGCATCGCGGCGGAGAACAGCACCATGTAGAAGCCGGCACCGCTCCAGACCGCGATGAACAGCAGCCACCACAGCACCGCCGGCACGCCGAGGAACGGCTCCGGGTCGGCGGTGAAGGCGATCGGGTTGTCGGCGTCGACCAGCCCGACCTTGATGAGCAGGCCGTTGATCAGGCCCTGCCCGTCGGTGCGGTAGATCTGCTGCCACATGACGGCGATGACCACCAGCGACAGCACCTGCGGGAAGAAGAAGATGACCTTGTAGATCCCGGAGCCGAACACCCCGCGGATGCCGGCCCTGTCCTCGCGTCCGCCCACGTTGAGCAGGAACGCGAGGAACAGGGCCAGCGCGATCGTGAACAGCGGCACGGTGACCAGGAAGAACACGTTGTGCCAGAACGCCTTCCGGATCAGCTCGTCGGAGAACAGCCGGACGTAGTTGTCCAGCCCGACGAAGCGCTGGGAATCGGAGTACCCGCCCCAGTCGGTCAGCGAGTATCCCGCCGCCTGGGCGAACGGCCACACCACGTAGAACAGGTACAGCGCGACGGGCAGGGCCAGGAAGCCCGTGACGAAACGCGCGACTCCGTGCCGCATTGGACTCACTTCCTCGCGGTGATCAGGCGGTGCGGGTCTGCTTCTTGACCGACGAGTCCTTGGCGACCTTGTCGGCGGCCGCCTGCATCTTGTCGACGAACTGCTGCGCGGTCAGGCGGCCGGCCATCAGCTCCTCGGAGAGGTTCTGGCTCTCCTTGTCCAGGTCGGCGTAGAAGTCCGGGAACTTCACCGAGATCAGGTCCGAGCTGCCGTTCTTCATCAGCGTGTTCGCCGACGCCAGCGCGGTGTCCTGGACGTTGTCGCCGGAGCCCTTGGTGGACGCCAGCGACTTGGTCAGCTCGGCGAACTTCGCCGAGCCGGCCTTGGAGAGGATGGCCCGCAGGAACTCCTTCGCGGCCTCCTTGTTCGGCGCCTTGCTCGGCACCACGAAGCCCTCGCCGGAGGAGGCGAAGACGTCCTTCGCCGCCTTGTCGCCGCTCTTGCTCCAGTAGTCGGACAGGGTCATCTCGAAGCCCGGCGGGATGGTCGCGGCCATCTCGTTCTTCAGCCAGGTGCCGACCTGGATGAAGGCCGCCTTGCCGTCCAGGAACGCCTGCTGCGACTGGGTGTGGTCGAGCTTGCCCGGCAGCAGCAGCTTGTCCTTGACCAGCTTCTCCCACGGCTCCAGCGCCGCGACGATGCCGTCGGCCTTCCAGGCGCCGTCCTTCAGGTTGTCGATGTCGACGACGGCCTGCTTGCCGACCGCCTTCCAGATGCTGGCGAACAGCGCCCAGCGCGGGTAGTAGCCGTGCACCGCGTCGTGCACGTACGGCGCCATGCCCTTGGCCTTGATCTTCGGCGCGAGCGCGAAGAACTCGTCCCAGGTGGTCGGCGCCGTCCAGCCCTCCTTCTTGAACAGGGCGGCGTTGTACCAGTTGCCCCAGACCGTGTACGCGACGTTGACGACGTAGAACTTGCCGTTCTGCGTACCGTCGGCGACGGTGCCGGGCAGCAGGCTGTCGGCGACCGTCCCCTCGGTGTCCCAGGCCGGCGCGGTGAGCAGGTCGTCCAGCGGCTCGATCGCGCCCTCGTTGATCAGCGTGCTGCGGTCCATCATGTCGGCGCCCGAGTTCATCACCAGGTCGCTCGGCTGCGTCGCCATCTTGGGCTGCTCTTCGGTCTTGATCTTCTGGGTCGAAGACATGTTGACCGTGACGTTCGGGTGCTTGGCGTTGAAGACGACCTTGTCCTCCTTGGCCCACTGGTCGCCCAGGCCACCGTTGAAGACGACCACCTTGACCGCGCTGCCGTCCTTGACGCCGAACGGGTTGTCCTTGCTCTTGGCCGCGCCGCCGCCGTCGGACTTGCTCGGCTCGCTGCCGGCACAGGCGCTCAGCAGACCCGCCGCCGGTACGGCCAGCAGGCCGGCCGCGGCGGCCCGCCGCAGCAGGGTCCGACGGCTGACGTCGCCGAACTTCTCGGGGAAAACCGACATGTTGTCTCTCCTTGTGGGTCGGGTCAGGCGGTCCGCCGGAGGCGCCCGGCGTACCGCGACTCGAGGGCGAGGTTGTGCTCGTCCCCACCGGGGACGTTGGCGGAGAGGTAGACAGGGGGCACCTCTCCGGCCTGGTGGAACCGTCGTACGACCTCGGCGGTCAGCAGCTGCGCCAGCAGCGCGGCGGTGACCGAGGAGACCGCACAGACCGCGCCGCCGCCCTCGAGCGGCAGCAGTGCGTCGCCGTACGGCGCGCCGTTGTCCAGCACGACGTCGGCGAGGTCGGCGAGCCGGTGCCCGGAGGGGTGCCGAGGAGCTACCCGGGCGGTGTGCTCGACCGAGGTGACAGCGATCAACTGATGGCCACCGCGCTTGACGAGCGTCGCCAGCTCGACCACCGAGCCGTTGATGCCGGACTGCGAGGCGATCACGAACACGTCCTCCGGCTGCGGCACCGCCAGCGCGTAGAGCTGGTGCGCCACGGCCGGGTCGCGTTCCAGCTTCGGGTCGGCGAGCACGTCGCGGGGCGCGTCGCCGTGCAGCACGAGGTCGTGCAGGGAGATCCGGTTGGCGGGGACCAGGCCGCCGGCGCGGGCGACCAGTTCGGCGGCGAGCGCCTCCGAGTGACCGGCGCCGAACGCCTGGAGGACGCCACCCGCGCGCAGGGCGGAGGCGATCAGGTCGGCGGCCCGGTCCACCGCGACGGCCTGGCTGTCCACCAGCCGGTCGAGCACCGGGCGGACCGCGTCGGCGTACCGCCGGGCACTGATCATGAGAGGGACCCCTTCGCGGCCTTGTGCCCGTCGACGGCCTGGGCGGTACGCCGGAAGGCCGCGTGGGCGCGGTCGTGGGTGCGCTGCGCCACCGCGATGTAGAGCAGGTCGAGCACGACGAGCTGCGGGTGGCGGGCGGAGAGCGCGTCCGGCCGGAACGTGGTGGCCTGGCTGGCGGTGACCAGCACGATGTCGGCCAGCTCGGCCAGCGGCGATCGGAGGAAGCCGGTCAGCGCGACAGTGGTGGCTCCGCGACTGCCGGCCTCGGCGAGCAGCTCGATCGTCTCCCGCGTCTGCCCGGTGTGCGAGATGCCGAGCGCGACGTCCCCGGCGCCCAGCAGCGCGGCGCTGGCCAGCCCTTCGTGCACGTCGCTCCAGGCCCACGCGGCGACCCCGATGCGGTGCAGGCTGAACTGCATCTCCTCGCCGACGAGCGCGCTGCCGCTCGCGCCGAAGATGTTCACCCGGCCGGCTCCGGCGATGGCTACCGCCGCCCGTTCCACCTCGGCCAGGTCGAGCAGGGCGGCGGTGTCGTGCATGGCCCGCGTGTCGGCGGCCATGATCTGGTCGAGCACCCGGGACAGCGGATCGCCGGGCTGGATCTCGCGTCCGATGTCGACGGTCCAGCCCGCGGAGCGCGCCCGGCCGGTCTCGGCGGCGATGCCGAGCCGCAGGTCCGCGTACCCGTCGAAGCCCATGGCCCGGCAGAACCGGGTGATGGTCGCCGGTGACGTGCCGCTGCGCTCGGCCAGCTCGACGATGGTGGCCCGGGCCGCTGCCTCCGGGTCGCTGAGCACGTGCTCGGCGACCCGGCGCAGCGCCCCGGTCAGCTCCCCCGTGCCGGCCCGGACCCTGGCCAGCACCCCGTCGGCGCCCAGCCGGTCGGCCGGGCCGGCATCGACCACCGCGGTCGCCGCGGGAGTCTCCACCTCGTGCTCGGCCATCGGCGAAAGCCTTTCGGAAAAGAGTGTTAACTGTTAGTGGTAAAAGTTCTTACTGAAGGCCCCTCCGTGTCAAGAGCGTGGGCGAAGTTTTCAAACTGTTACCCGCCGCGAAACCGCGATCTTGCGTCCGGCGACGCGGCCGACCAGCATGAGTTCCATGTCGGACACCGTCGTGGTCGGCCTCGACGTCGGGGGCACCTCCACCCGCGCGGCAGCGCTGAACCTCGACGGCACGCGACTGGGCACCGGTCGCGCCGGCGGCGGCAACCCCACCAGCCACGGCGCCGAGCGGGCCGCCGCCGAACTGCTCGCCGCCCTGCGCGCGGCGCTCGCCGACATCGACCCGCATCGGGTACGCGCCGGCGTCATCGGCCTCGCCGGAGCGGGCCGCCTCCTGGCCGACCCGCACGGCCGGGACGCGTTCGACCACGCGTGGGCCGAGGCGGGGCTGCGATGCCCGTACGCGGTGCACGGCGACGCGCTCGTCGCCTACGCCTCCGGCACCGCCGCGCCGGACGGCACAGTGCTCGTCGCCGGCACCGGCGCGATCGCCGCCCAGGTGCGCGACCTGCGGCTGGACCGCACCGCGGACGGCCACGGCTGGCTGCTCGGCGACGCCGGCTCCGGGTTCTGGCTCGGCCGTGAGGCGGTCCGCCGGCTGCTGACCGATCTGGACCGCGCCGAGCCGCCCGGCGACCTGGGACGCCGCGTGCTGGCGGAGCTGACCGGCACGACCGAGGTGGACGCTCAACCGCGCACGACGGTCGGAGCCGTGGTGCAGACGGTGACCCGGCGACCGCCGGTGGAGCTGGCCCGGCTCGCGCCACTCGTGGTCGCGGCGGCCCGCGACGGGGAGCCGACGGCCGCCGCGCTGATCGCCGGGGCCGCGGCGCTGCTGGCGGAGAGCGTCTCCCGGATCCGCCCTCCCGGCGCCACCGACCCGGTGGTGCTCGGCGGCGGGCTGCTCACCGGCGACACCCCGCTGGCCGGCGCGGTACGCGCGGAACTGGCCACCCGCTGGCCGGGCGCGCCCCTGCACGGCGCCGGGGACGGGGCCGCCGCCGCGGCCTGGCTCGCCGCCCGTGACCTGCCCGAGGTCACCGACCCGGCGGCCCTGCACACCCGCCTGGTCCCCCGGCCCGCCTGACGCGCCCTCGCCCGCCTGACGCGCCCTCGCCCGCCTCTCGCCCGCCCGCGGGATGCTCCCCCGCTGGGTGGAACGCCATGGGTGTCGTGACGCCGGTTTGACACCCATGGCGTTCCACTCGCCGTATGGCACCTGCGGACGCGCGCCGGTGCCCGGCTGATCAGTATCGGTCCTGCGAACCCGGCTGATTCGGGTGCCAGCCCTGCGGCGCGGGCTGACCGGAGTGGCCCTGCGGCGGGGTGCCGTACGGGACGGGCTGACCCGGGTGGGCCTGGGGCGCGGCGCCGTGGGGTCCGGGCTGCCCCGGGGCGGGCGGGAACGCCGGGCCGGGCTGCCCGTGGCCAGCCGCCGGGTACATGCCCGGCTGCTGCGGCCCACCCGCGAACTGCTGGCCACCCGCGAACTGCTGCCCGCCCGGGTACTGCTGGCCGCCCGGGTACTGCTGGCCACCCGGGTACTGCTGGCCGCCCGCGAACTGCTGCGCGGCGGCCTGCTCGCGCGCCTCCTTGCGCGCCTTCACCGCGCGCACGATCAGCAGGATCGGCAGCACGAAGACGTAGAAGAAGATCCGGTAGCTGTCGCCGTCGAAGAGGAAGAGCAGGTAGAAGCCGTACCCGAAGAAGGCCAGGCCGATGACCACGTTGAGGATCCGGGAGCCGGTCCCCTGTTCCTTGATCGCCGCGCCGACGACGACCATCGCGATGCCGCCGAGCATCAGCAACAGCGTGTAGAGGAGGAAGAACATGATATTCCTGTCGATAGATGAGCGTGCCGGCTCACCCTAGGTCAGCCCGATCTTCTCCACTGCCCCGTCGCCTGTGGCAACCACCTCACTTCAGCTGCCCGGCGGTCAGTCCGGACTGGACCTGACGCTGGAAGGCCACGTACACCACGAGCACCGGCAGCACCGCGATGGTCAGGCCGGCGAACAACTGGGCGTAGTCACCGGCGTAGCCCTGGCTCACCGCGAGCGAACTCAGCCCCTGGGCGAGCATCCGGTCCTGCCCGTCGCCGGGCAGGAGCACCTGCGGCAGCAGGAACTGGTTCCAGTGGCTGAGGAAGTTGAAGATCGCCACACTGATCAGTCCCGGTCTCGCCATCGGCAGCATCACCCGGAAGAACAGCCGGAAGTGCCCGCACCCGTCGATCAGCGCGGCCTCCGCCACCGACGTCGGCAGGGTACGGAAGAACGCGGTCAGGAAGAACACCGTGAACGGCAGCGAGTACGCGGTGTAGACCAGGATCAGGCCCGGCCAGGTGCCGAGCAGGCCGACGCTGCGGACCACGAAGAACAGCGGCACCAACGCCAGGAAGACCGGGAACATCATCCCGCCGACGAACAGGTAGTAGACCACCTGCCGGCCGCGGAACTCGTAGCGCGCGAAGACGTACGCCGCGGTGGCGCCGAGCAGCATGGTCAGGCTCAGCGACCCGGCCACCACCACCAGGCTGTTGAAGAAGAACCGGCCGATGTGAGCGGTGGTCCAGGCTCGTGTCCAGTTGTCGAACCGCAAGGCCTCGGGCAGACCCCACGGCTCGGCGACGATCTCGCCGTTGGTCTTGAGCGAGCTGAGCACCATCCAGGCCAGCGGCAGTACGGTCATCGCCGCCCAGAGCAGCAGGAAGCCGTGCGAGAAGACGTTCGCCACGCCCAGCTCGCGGCGCGGCCGCCGGTCGCCCGGCCGGGCGGGGCCTTCCGGGACGGAGGCGCCGGCGGCCGTCGTACCGGGATCCACTGTGGTCACGAGTACTCGATCCGATCACGCCGGGCGGTGCGCAGCGCCAGCACCGCCACCGAGAGGGTCAGGAAGAACATCGCCACGCCGATCGCCGACGCGTACCCGAACTTGTTCTCGCTGCCGAACGAGGTGTCGTACATCCGCAGCCCGATCACGTCCGAGGAGAAGTTCGGTCCGCCGTTGGTCATGAGCTGGACCAGGATGAAGCCGTCCAGCGCCGCGATGGCGAGGTAGATCCAGGCGACCTGGATGGTGTCCCAGAGCAGCGGAACGGTGATCTTCCGCAGCATCGTGGTGCGGGACGCGCCGTCGAGCAGCACCGCCTCGTAGATGTCGCGCGGGATGGCCTGCATGGCGGCGCCGAAGAGCACGACGTAGAAGCCGACGTTGCTCCACACCATCACGGCCAGCACGCACCAGAACGCGAAGCGCGGGTCGCCGAGCCAGGCCGGGGTGGCCAGCCCGACGGCGCGCAGGACGCCGTTGAGCAGGCCACTGGTCGGGCTGTAGATCTCCTTCCAGAGCAGCGCGATGATCACCACCGAGAGCACCTGCGGGAAGAAGTAGACGAGCCGGTAGACCGAGGTGCCCCGCACCCCGGTCACCCCGGCCCGGCCCTTGCGTCCGCCCATGGTGAGCATGCTGGCGAAGAACAGGCCCAGCCCGATCGTCACCACCGGCACCACCGCGAGCAGGATCGCGTTGTTCTTCAACGCGTTCCACACGTACCCGTCGTTCAGCAGCGTGCGGAAGTTCGCCAGGCCGACCGGGTCGGCCTGCGCGGAGTAGCCCATCCAGTCGGTGGTGGAGATCTGGAAGGCCTGGAGGTACGGCGACAGCACGAAGATGCCGTACAACGCCAGCGGGGGAAGCAGGAACGTGAGGATCAGGGGGTAGCGGCCCTGCCGCATCACGCCGACCGCTTGTACTTCTTGACCGAGCTGTCCTGCGCGATCGAGTCGGCGCCCTTCTGGCACTGGTCGAGGAACTCGGCCGGGGAGATCCGGCCGCTGAAGAACTCGCCGCAGGCCGCGTCGACCAGGTTGCGCTCCAGCTTCCGGTAGTAGTTGTTGTAGACCCAGTTGAAGCCGTTGGACCCGGACGCGTCGAGCGCCTCGACCACGGTGCTGAGCCCGTACGGCAGGTCGATGCCCTCGGTGGCGCCGGCGACCACGGGCAGGCTGGCGACCTTCCTGGTGAAGTCCTGCGCGCCCTTGCGGGAGAGCATGGTCCGGAAGTACTCCAGGCCACCGGCGACGTTGCGCGCCTTGGCCGGCACCATGAACGGCTCGCCCGCGGTGCCCCGGATCGCCTCGTACGGAAGCTTGTCGCCGCTGCCCAGGCTCGGCGTCGGCGCGACGGTCATGTTGAAGCCGGGCGGGGTGACGTCCTTCTGCTCGCTCTCCAGCCAGGAGCCGCAGGAGATGAACGCGGCCTTGCCCTGGCACCAGGCGGTCTGCGACTGCTTGTGGTCCAGGCCCGGGGAGCCGTCGAGGATGAACTTGTCCTTGACGATCTGGTGCCAGGCGTCGGCGGCGGTCTTCATGGCGTCCGACTTCCAGGCGTTCGGCTCCAGGTTGTCGATGGCGAGCGCGACCGACGGGCCGCCGAGCTTGATCGCGGTGGAGATCAGCGGCCAGCTCATGTAGCGGGGGTGCACACCGGCGTACGTCCAGGGGGCGATGCCGGCGGCCTTGATCCGGCGGCAGAGCGCGATGTGGTCGTCCCAGGTCTTGGCGTTCTCCCAGCCACGGTCGGCGAAGAGCTTGGTGGAGTGCCAGATGCCGTACACCGTGTAGGTGTAGTTCAGCACCAGGAACCGGCCGTCGTAGGAGCCGACCTCGACGGTGCCGGGCAGCAGCGTGTCCTTGACCGTCTTGCCGGGCGTGTCGAGGCTGGGCGCGGCGAGCAGCTCGCCCAGGTCGGCGAGCGCGTTCTGCGAGACCAGGCCGTTGAAGTCGATCTGACCGGCGCCGGAGTTGTTCACCACGTCGGGCGGGCTGCCGTCGACGAAGCGGGGCTGGAGCGTCTTGCTGATCTCGGCGGTGGCCGAGTGCTTGATCTGCGCCTTCGGGTACCGCTCCTTGTACATGGCCTCGTGGGCCTTGGCGTAGTCCTCGCCGAAGCCACCGTTGAAGATCACCACCTCCAGCGGGGCGTCCTCGGCCACGCCGAGCGGGTTCTGCTCGCTCCTGGTGCCCTTGTACGCGTCGCGGTCGCCCGCGTCGTCGCCGCCGGAGGTGGCACAGCCGGCGAGCAGGCCGGCGGCGGGGGTGGCCAGCAGACCGGCGGCGGCGCTGCGCCGTAGGATCTCACGCCTGTTCATAGGATCTCCTCGGTCCGGGTACGCGCGGTGAGCACCCTGTCGCTTGTCTTCATAAGACGCATTTGCACTGAAGAATTTCTACGACAGCGCGGCGGGGACCACAAGGATTCTCGACCGATCCGTTATCCGTACCGGTCGGAGCCGGCTGGCCTAATCTGAGCCCATGCGCCGCCTGCGGCAGCTCGCGCAACGCACGCCGCCGGGGCGGGAGCGCTACATCGACCTGCTCCGGGCGCTCGCCATCACCATGGTCGTGCTCGGCCACTGGGGCGTGACAGTGGTCGGGTACGACCACGGCCGCCCCGCCGGTCACTCCGCGCTGGGCGACCTGCGCTGGGCCTGGCCGCTGACCTGGGTGGCCCAGGTGATGCCGGTGTTCTTCCTGGTCGGCGGCTACGCCAACGCCGCCTCGCTGGCCGCCCGCCGGCGCCGGGGCGGGTCGGCGGCGGGGTGGCTGGTGGACCGCAGCGCCCGGCTGGTCCGGCCGACCACCGTGTTGCTGCTCGTCCTGGCCACCGGGGCGGGAATCGCCACGCTGCGCGGCGCCGGCCCGGGGCAGGTGCGCACAGTGCTCTGGTTCGCCACCATCCCGCTGTGGTTCCTGGTCGCCTACGTCGCGGTGGTGGCGCTGACCCCGCCCATGTACGCGCTGCACCGCCGGTTCGGGCTCGCCGTGCCGGTGGCGCTGGTGGCGCTGGTGGCGCTCGGCGACCTCGGCCGGCTCCTCGGCCCGGCCGCGCTCGCCGACGGCAACTACCTGTTCGGCTGGCTGGCCGTACACCAGCTCGGTTTCGCCTGGTACGACGCCACCCGGGCGGACACCCGCCGGACCGGCGACGCGGCCGGCGCCGGGCCGACCGCCGGTCACCCGGCCGACGGCGGTGGCTCCGGACCGCGGGCCCTGTTCCGCCGCCGGCTGCCGCTGTCCCGCCGGGCGGGCGCGGTCCTGCTCGGCGGCGGCCTGGCCGCGCTGCTACTGCTCACGGCCGTCGGGCCGTACCCGGTGGCGATGCTGCACGTGCCCGGCGAACGGCTGGACAACGCGGCGCCGCCGAGCCTGGCGCTGATGGCCACCGCCGCCGCTCAGCTCGGCCTGATCCTGCTGCTGCGGGGCCCGGCCGGGCGCCGGCTGCGCCGGTCCGGCCCGTGGCAGGCGGTGATCGCGGTGAACGCGGTGGCGCTCACCCTCTTCCTCTGGCACCTGACCGCCGCGGTGCTTCTCGTCGGTCTGCTGGACGCGCTCGGCGTGCTGCCCACTCCCCCGGTCGGCTCGGCGGCCTGGTGGGCGTGGCGCGTGCCGTGGCTGCTCGCGCTGGCCGCGGTGCTGGCCGTGCTGGTCGCCGTCTTCGGCCCGGTCGAGGCCCGCACCCGGCGCCCGGCCGCCACCGGGCTGGCCGGAGCGGGTGGCCGGCGGCTGCGTGCCGGCCTGGCCGTGGCCGGGTACGCGGGCGTGCTGGCCGGTCTGCTGATGAACAGCCTCGCGCCCAAGACCGCGCCGGAGCCGCTGGGCCTGCCCGCCCCGGCGCTCGTGGCGTACCTGGCCGGGGCGGGTCTGCTGCGGCTGCTCAGGTCGGGGCGGGCAGGCCGGCGCCGGCCGGGTTGACGCTCACGTCCCGATCGCGGCGCGGACGGCCTCGACCAGGATCGCCAGGCCCTCCCGCGCCTCGTCCTCGGTGAGCGTCAGCGGCGGGCCCATCCGGATCACGTTGCCGTACAGGCCGCCCTTGCCCACCAGCAGGCCGCCCGCGCGGCACGCCTCGAAGACGCGGGTGGTCAGCGCCGCGTCCGGCTCCACGGTTCCGGGGTGGACGAACTCGACGGCGAGCATCAGGCCCTTGCCGCGTACCTCGGCGACCTGGTCCAGCCCGGCGGTGGCCGCACGCAGGCCGTCGCCCAGGATCGCGCCGACCCGGGCGGCGTTGCCTTGGAGATCGTGGTCGAGCAGGTAGTCGAGCACCGCGTTGCCGGCGGCGGTGGAGACCGGGTTGCCGCCGAAGGTGGAGAAGCTGATCGCCGGCACCGACTCCAGCACCTCGGCGCGGCCGACCACACCGGCGAGCGCGAAGCCGTTGCCGATGCCCTTGGCGAAGGTGAGCAGGTCCGGCGTCACGCCGTGCGCCTGGTAGCCCCAGAAGTGCTCGCCGGTACGACCCCACCCGGTCTGCACCTCGTCGCTGATCAGCAGGATGCCGTGCTCGTCGAGCACCTTCTTCCAGGCGGCGAGGAGACCGTCCGGGCCGTGCACGAAGCCGCCCACGCCCTGGACCGGCTCGGCGATCAGGCAGGCCACGTCGCCGGCGGTCTGGGTGGCGAGCACCTCGCGCAGGTCCTCGACCGCCGCGTCGACCCGGTCGCCCTCGTCGAGCCGGGCCAGCAGCCCGCGCAGCCGTTCACCGGAGTGCAGCCAGGCCACCGCCAACGGGTTGAGCGCGCTGGCCGACCACCCGCGGTTGCCGGTGACGCCCATGGTCGCGTACGACCGGCCGTGGTAGCTGTTGCGGACCGCGAGGATCTGGTGCGAGCGCCGGTGGTTGGTGGCGACGAGCAGCGCCGCCTCGTTCGCCTCGGTGCCGGAGTTGGTGAAGAAGACGCGGGCGTCCGGGATGCCGGAGAGCTGGGCGATCTTCTCGGCCAGCTCGACCTGCTGCCGGATCAGGTAGAGCGTGGAGGTGTGCACGAGGCCGGTGCGCAGCTGCCGTTCGACCGCCTCCCGGATCTCCGGGATGTCGTGGCCGACCATGGTGGTCAACACCCCGCCGAAGAAGTCCAGATAGGTCCGGCCGGCCGCGTCGGTGACCCGGCGGCCGGAGCCGGACACCAGTTCCAGCGGTTCGGCGTAGTAGAGGGGCATCCAGGACGGGAGCACGGCCCGGTGCCGGGCCAGCAGGTCGTCGGAGGTCATCGGCGCACCCTTCAGCGGCGGTAGGTCTCCGCACGCTGCCACCACCGGGAGACGGGGACAAGTGCGCGGCAGTGGGCCGGTGCCCGGCGAAGCGCCGCGCACCGGCCCGAGCCGGGTGTCAGTTGACGAAGACAGCCGGGCTGCCGGTCTTGCTGGTGTCCTTCACCGGCGAGTACGACGCGGTGAAGTACGCGGTGCCGAAGCACAGCGACGGGCCGGAGAACTTGGTCAGGGTCTGGTTGGTGAAGCTGATCGAGTTGGTGGCGTTCGACGCCGTACCGGTGAGCGTGTTCGTGCTGGTGCGGTAGACGCAGGTGATCGCGCCGAGCAGCGAGTTGAGCACGACGGTGCTCTGGATCGGCGCCGCCGCCGTGCCGGCGATGGTGACCGTGCCGGCGCTGGTGACCGACGTGGTGTACGGCAGGTTGTTGACGGTCACGCTCTGCACGCCGGTGGTGCCGAAGACGTTCGTGGTGCAGCTGGCGAACGACTGCGCGGTCAGGCTCTCCGTCGCGGTGCCGGGCGCGGTCGGGTTGGTCAGCACCTTGGCGCTGAAGCTGGACGCGGCGCACTTGATGCCGGTGGTGCCGCTGGTCGACGAGTAGAATGTGGCGTTCGTGCCGCTGCGCAGGCTGGCCTTGATGACGTCGCCCACCGACACGGCGGTGCCGCCGGCGGTCGGGTAGGTCAGCACGGCACTGGCGAGCGAGGAGGCGGGGGCGGCGGTGGCGGGAGCGGCGCCGACCAGACCGGTCAGCAGCGCCAGGGCTGCGAGGCCCGCGCCGATGCGTCCGTACCTGGGCATGGTTGTTCCTTCCGGCGGTGGGACAGGTGCCGGCGGCGTCCCGGATGGACGGAGCCGGTGGGGTACGGCGGCCGGGATCGGGCCGCCGATGGTGGTGGTGCGCCGTCGCGGCCTCAGCGGGCCGGGCGGCGTGGCGCAGTGCGGCGTCGCCGCGTCACCTGGATCTCTCCGGCCTTGGGGGGACGGTTCCGCGCGGCGATAATGGCAGCCATCCGGCCCTCCTTCGACGCGTTCGGTGACCGATGAGGAGTGATCACCAGCGGTGACGAGACATGAACTGAGCGTGTCGAAAGTTATAAACCTCGGAGGGTCGTAAAGTCAACGCATCAAGAGAGGTCGATTCGTGACAGTGCCGAGCCCGCCGTCGCCGGCACCGATGCCCCTGCCGGGCGCCCGCCACGGCCGCGACCCGGACCGCGCCATCAAGCGCGGCCCGCGCCGCGTGCCGGCCGAGGAGGTGGCGGCGACCCAGCGCGACCGCCTCTTCGACGGGCTGGTCCGGGAGGTCGCCACCCGGGGGTACGACAACGCGCGGGTCAGCGACATCTGCCACGCCGCCGGCGTCACCCGGCCCGCCTTCTACGCGCTGTTCAGCGGCAAGCAGGACGCGTTCCTGGCCGCGTACCGGCACGGCATCGCGGTGGTCTCGCACCTGATGGAGGACGCCTACCGCGATGCGGGACCGGCCTGGCCGCAGGCCGCCCGGGCGGCGCTGCGCACGCTGCTCGAGGTGCTGGCGAGCGTGCCCGCCTTCGCCCGGATTGCGCTCGTCGAGGTGGACGCGGCCGGCCCGGACGCCCGCCGGGAGCGCGACGCGCTGCTGCACAGCTTCCGCCGGTTCTTCGCCGACGCCGGACCGGCGCCGGCCGAGGTGGACCGGGAGACGCTGCTGTCCACAGTGGTCGGCGGCATACACGCCACCATCCGGGAGCGGGTGGCGCAAGGGCGGGCCGACGAACTGCCGCTGCTGTTGCCGGCGCTCACGTACGCGGCCACCGCGCCGTTCCTCGGCCCCCGGGAGGCGAGTCGCATCGCCCAGGTGGCCCGCGCGGACGACGGTCCGGCCGCCACCGCGCCCTGTGCGCCCGCCGGCCAGCCCTGAGCGATGGAAACCGCAGCGGTTTTTCACTTTGGCCGCTTTTGGCAAATGCCGCCCAACGATCTGCTACAGACAGTTGACCGCATCTTTACTCAGCGGTAACTTCGGCCTGCGCCCTCGGCGCGCACATCCTGCGAATCCCATTCACATCGTCCTGGATGAATTGATCTCGAAAGGGGCCGGCATGTCGGAGCAGATCGAGGAGATCGAGATCGATCAACCGCGAAGCGGCGTGCGCTGGCGCCGGTTCGCCGTCACGCTCGGCGCCGTGGCGGCCGGCGCGGCCGGCATGGTGGTGCTGACCGCGCAGGGTGTGCTCGGCGCGCAGTTCGCCATCTCGGGCATGCCGTTCACGGTCACCGCCGACAAACTGGAGGGCACCGGCTTCGAGCAGTTCGCCACGCTCGATCAGATGATCCCGGACAGCCCCAACCAGGGCGACACCGGCGGGCAGGTGCTCGTGATCGTCTCGGCCATCGACAAGGCCGAACTGACCAATCTCTGCCAGAGCATCAACCTGGGCGGCACGAATCTGCGGATCACCGCCGGCAATTCCGGAAAGCCGGTGACCGCCCGCACGCTCGTGGTCGACGGTGACGAGGTCGCCGGTAACGCCTCCTTCAAGAACATCGACGTCGGGCAGGACGCCAGCACCGTCGACAAGGTCCCCGGCGTCAAGGGCAACCCGGGCGTGTTCGCCCAGCAGGCCGACACCGTGACCATCACCAACCTGCGGCAGAACAACTACGCCACCACCGCCGCGATCTTCACGCTGCCCAACCTGCGCATGGGCTTCAGCTCCGAAGGGTGCTGACGTGACCGCGGGACAGCACTCGGCGCCCGCCGCCGGCGTCCGCACACGCTGGCGGCGCTGGCGCCGGGCCCGGCCGTTCACCGCCGGGCTGCTCATCGCGCTCGGCGGCGCGGAGATGCTCGTGACACTGCGCGCGCCGCTCGGGGTGCTGCTGCACGTCGGGCCGCAAGGGCTGGCCGCGTACCTGGTCCCCCTCATCCTGGTCATCTGCGGCGTACTGCTGATCGCCACACCGCAGCAACGCGTCTTCTACGCGGTGGTCTCCCTCGTGCTCGGGCTGGTCTCCTGGCTCACCTCGAACCTGGGCGGCTTCCTGGTCGGCATGCTGCTGGCGCTCGTCGGTGGGGCGCTCGCGTTCGCCTGGACGCCGGTCAAGCGACGGACCACCCACGCCGGTCCGGCGGCCGGGCCCGCCGAGGCGACGCCCGCCGAGACGGCGGACGGCGGCACGGCGCCCGCGCCGCGCGAGCCGGTGGACAGCTCGGCGCCCACCGAGTCGCTCGACGCGCTCCTGTCGGCCGAGCCGGGGCCGCCGGGGAACGCCCGGGCCGACCGCGGCTGACTCAGCGGGCGGTGTCGGCCACCGCCTGCGCGAACACCTCGGAGCGGTGCTCGAAGTTGCGGAACCTGCCGTAGCTCGGCGCGGCCGGGGACAGCAGCACCACCCCGCCGGCCGGGGTGAGCTTGCGGGACAGCCCGACGGCGGCGACCAGGTCGTCGGCCAGCTCGGTACGCACCGACGGCAGCCCGGACAGCGCCTCCACGATGCGGGGGCCGCTGTCCGGCACGCCGATCACGGTGATCTCCCGGTCGGCCAGGTGGGCGCGCAGCGGGCTGTAGTCCAGCCCTCGGTCGGCGCCGCCGACGATCACGGTCAACGGCCGCCCCTCGTACGCGTCGATCGCGTGCATGGCCGCGTACGGGCTGGTGGCGAGCGTGTCGTCGACGAACGTGAGCCCGGACGGGTCGGCGATCTCGGTGAGCCGGTGCGCCAGGCCCTGGAACTCGGCCACCGCCACCGCGAGGCTGTCCTTACGCGCCACCACGTCGATGCCGAGCGCCTCCAGCGCGGCGAGCGCGACGCAGAGGTTGCCCTCGTTGTGCCGCCCGACCAGCGGCAGCACCGCGCGCGGGAACAGCGGCGTGTCCCGCAGGTGGAACCACTGCGTGCCGTCCGGCCCGGTGGCGACGTGCGTGGTCTCCGGCCCGCCGGTCCGGATCGCGGTCCGGTCACCCAGCTCCGTCGCCAGGCGCGGGTCGGCGCCGTTGACCACCACGGCGTGCGGGCCGTGCGCGATCAGGTTCAGCTTGTCCCGGTAGTACTCCCGCTCGCCGCCGTGCGCGTCCAGGTGCTCGGGGAACAGCGCGGTCACCACCGCCACCCGCGGCGAGTCGGTCAGGTCGGAGCACTGGTAGCTGGACAGCTCCAGCACGTACAGCTCCGCCTCGGGCAGGTCCAGCAGCGGCACCCCGATGTTGCCGCCGAACACGTTCGGCCGGTCCATCGCGGTGAGCAGGTGACTGATCAGGCTGGACGTGGTGCTCTTGCCCTTGCTGCCGGTCACCCCCACGGTCCGGTCCGCGTGGTCGGCCATCCACAGCGCGCTGCCCTGCGTGACGAGCACGGACCGGCGGCGCAGCTCCACCATCCACGGGTGGGTGTTCGGCACGCCCGGCGAGCGGACCACCACGTCGGCCGCGGCCAGGCGCGCGAAGCCCTCCTCGCCGGTGACGAGCGGCGCCGCGGCGGCGAGCGGACCGTCCCAGGGCAGCGTGAGGAAGTTCGCGCTGTCGTCGACGACGACCAGGCCGGCCGGCCCGTGCGCGGCGATCGCTGTCACCGCGGCCCGGCCCTCGCGGCCGGCACCCCAGACGGCGACATGACGTCCGCGCAGATCAGACAGGCGCACGGGCTCTCCTCGGACTCGGTCGACGCACGGCGGGCAGGGTCCGGCCCAGCCGGACACGGACGGACGAACCAGGGCCTAGTATGGCGTGTGCCCAACGAGCAGCTGCGGCGGATGGACGCCTTCACCTTCCCGTCCTACTCGATCGACTTCGCCACCGGCGAGGTCCTGTTCGACTACGCCCTGACCGGTCCCGACGGCGAGCAGCGGTTCACCGAGGTGATCACGCTTCCGCTGCCGGCCGAGCCGGTCACCGACGCCACCGCGGCCACCCTGGCCCGGGTGCTGGAGCTGCTGCACGTGGTCGCCGGCGTCAGCTACTACAAGGCCGCCGCGCCGCCCCGGCTGGTGCTGCCCGCGCCGCTGGGCACCGCCGCCGTCGAGCTGGTCACCGCCGTCTACACCAAGGGCCTCGCCGAGTACGCGTACCGCAACGAGCTGCCGCACGTGCTGGAGCTGCGTCCCGAGGTGCCGTCCGGCACCGTGGATCCGGCGGCGCCGGTGGACAACTCCGACCGCCGTCCGCTCTCGGCGGTGGGCGGCGGCAAGGACTCCATCGTCACGCTGGAGGCGCTGCGCCACGCCGGCCTCGACCCGGTGCCGTTCTCGGTCAACCCGAACCACGTGATCGTGTCGGTGAACGAGGCGTCGGACCTGGTGCCGCTGGCCGCCCGGCGGCGGCTGGACCCGGTGCTGTTCGAGCTGAACGCCGCCGGCGCGCGCAACGGGCACATCCCGGTCACGGCGATCAACTCGCTGATCGCGGTGGCCACCGCCGTCCTGCACGGGCTCGGGCCGGTGGTGATGTCCAACGAGCGTTCTGCCTCCGACCCGAACCTGATCTGGAACGGCCACGAGATCAACCACCAGTGGTCGAAGGGCGTCGAGGCCGAAGGGCTGCTGCGCGCGGCGCTGGCCGAGCACGCCGGGCTCACCGAGCCGTACTTCTCGTTGCTGCGCTCCCTGTCCGAACTGCACATCGCCCGGCTGTTCGCCGAGATCGACCGGTACGACGCGGTGGTGACCAGTTGCAACGCCGCGTTCAAGCTGCGCGACGCGAGCGAGCGCTGGTGCCGCGACTGCCCGAAGTGCCGGTTCGTGTTCCTGGCCATGGCGCCGTTCATGCCCCGGGAGCGGCTGACCGGCATCTTCGGCGGTGACCTGCTGGCCGACGAGTCCCAGGTCCCCGGCTACCGGGAGTTGCTCGGCATCGACGGGCACAAGCCGTTCGAGTGCGTGGGCGAGGTGGAGGAGTCGGTGGTCGCGCTGAGCCTGCTCGCCCAGCAGGACCAGTGGCGCGACGCTCCGGTGGTACGCGCCCTGGTGGCGGCGCTGCCCGACACCGCCTGGCAGTCGGCCGCGAACTCCGACGTGTTCACCCCCGGCGGCGAGAGCTTCGTCCCCGTCCGGTACGCCAAAACCCTCACCGCCCTGGCCTGACCCGCGGTCAGGGGGTGCGGATGGCGTCCAGGGCCAGCAGGGCCACGTGCAGGGAGAGGCATCTGTCGACCGAGTCGAGGTCGGCGTCGAGGATGCGGCCGATGCGGGCCAGCCGCTCGTAGAACGCCGGCCGGGACAGGTGCGCGGCGGACGCGGCGGCCGACTTGTTCCGCCCCTGCTCCAGATACGCCCGCAGGGTGCCGAGCAACTGCTCCCGGGGATGCCGGGCGTCGTGGGCGAGCAGTGGCCCGAGTTCGCGTTCGACGAACGTCTGCAACCGGGGCTCGTCACGCAGCAGGTGCAGCAGGCCGGCCAGCCCGACATGCGGCAGCCGGTAGCAGGACAGATCCCGGGGATCCCGCCGGGCCGCCTCGGCGACCTGCCGCGCCTCGATCAGCGAACGGCGTGCCTCGCGCAGGCTGCTCACGCCGGATCCGGCCGCCACCACGATCGCCGCCCGAGCCGGCGCGTCGACGGGCCGCCCGTTCCCGGACGCCACGGCACGGCCACCGGACGCACCGCTCCGGCCGTTTCCCGCGGACCGCCCACCCGCCCCGCCCGGACCCGACGCACCCGACCGATCAGGCGCGACCGACCGATCAGGCGCGTCGACCGGGCGGACGGCCGGGGCGGCGTCGAGGCGTACCCGGCGCAACGCCGTGGCGAACGCGGACAGGGCCTTCTCCTCGGCGGCCGGGTCGGGAAGCGCCAGCAGCGCGCCCACCGCCTGGTCGTCGAGCGGGCTGGTCAGCGCGGTGAGCTTGGCGTCGCGGACGGCCTGGCTGACCGCCTCGGCGAGGTCGCGCAGGCGGGCCGGGCCGGCTTGCGGACCTTCCGCGTCGGTGTCGCGGCGCGTGCCGCGCCGGGCGGGGGTGGCCTCGTCGTCGAGGGCGCCCGGATCACCGGCGGGCTCGTCGGCGCGGTGCCGGACCACCACCCCGACCAGGTGCCGGCGGTCCAGGACGACGCCGAGCGCCTTGGCCCGCAGCGCCACCTCGTCCACCGGGCGGGTGTGGTCGATCAGGGCCGTCAGCAGCGTCCGGTGGATCTGCCGTTCCAGGCCCTCGGCGTCGCGCCGGATGAGCCGGCCCAGGGCGAGCGTGGAGGCGGCCCGTTCGATCAGGATGGTCAGCCGGGTCGGCGGGGTGGACTCGGTGGCCGGCCAGCGCAGCAGCAGCCGTCCCCAGTCCTGTCCCCGCGCGCCGACGGTGGTGACCAGCCAGCCGCTGTCCGGGTCGTACGCGGTGCGCCCGGCCGGGCGGATCTGCCGCGAGTGCCGTTCCCAGCCGTCCAGCAGCAGTTCGGCGTTCTCCCCCGCCGGGTCGTACGCCAGCACCTGCCGGGACAGGTTCTCCAGCACCATCGGGCAGCCGGCCAGCTCGGCGGCCTGCCGCAGCACCTCGGCCGGTTCGGCGCCCTCCACCGACAGGTCGGTGAACCGCTGGTGGATCTCCTCGGTGGCGCGCAGCTCGGTGAGCTGGGCGTCCACGATCAGCGCGTGCACCGCCTCGGTGATGCGGACGAACGGGGTGCCCCGCCGCAGCTCGATCAGGGGCAGGCCGCGGCGTTCGGCGGCGGCGGCCATCACCCGGGGCACTCCGGTGAGGTACCGGCGGCCCAGCTCGACCGCGAGCCCGGAGGCGCCGACGTCGGCCAGGGTGCCGATGAACTCGCGGAGCCCGGCGTCGTCGGCCGGCAGGCCGATCCCGGTGGTGAGGACGAGTTCCCCGCCGCCGAGCAGGGTGGCGATGTCCGGCACCTCGGCGATGTGCACCCACCGCACCGGCCGGTCCAGTCCGGCGTTCCCGGCGACCAGGCGGGGCGCGCCGTTGCGCACGGGCACCAGGTCCAGCACCTCACGCACGGTAGGGAACACGGGCGATACGCTACCCTGCGTCACCACCGTTGCCGAAAGCCACACCGCCCGCCGGCCCGCCGAGAAGGCGGGGACCGGCGGGCGGGCAGACGGAACGAGCCGCGGCGATCAGTCGACGCCGAACTCCATCGCGGCGCGGTCGAGCGCCTCGTCCTCGGCGGTGGGCACGCCCCGGGACGCGATGGCCTCCGCGCCGCCCTGCGGCATGGCGCCGATCAGCCCGGTCGAGGCCGCCTGGGCGGCGCCGACGACCCGCTGCGGGGTGCCGCCGCCGACCATGCCGACGAAGGCGTACTGCTCCAGCTTGGCCCGGGAGTCGGCGATGTCGAGGTTGCGCATGGTGAGCTGACCGATCCGGTCGGCCGGGCCGAACGCCGAGTCCTGGGTACGCTCCATCGACAGCTTGTCCGGGTGATAGCTGAACGCGGGCCCGGTGGTGTCCAGGATCGAGTAGTCCTCGCCCCGGCGCAGCCGCAGCGTGACCTCACCGGTGACCGCCGTGCCGACCCAGCGCTGCAGCGACTCGCGGAGCATCAGCGCCTGCGGGTCGAGCCAGCGGCCCTCGTACATGAGGCGGCCGAGGCGGCGGCCCTCGTTGTGGTAGTTCGCCAGCGTGTCCTCGTTGTGGATGGCGTTGACGAGCCGCTCGTACGCGGCGTGCAGCAGCGCCATCCCGGGGGCCTCGTAGATGCCCCGGCTCTTGGCCTCGATGATCCGGTTCTCGATCTGGTCGGACATGCCCAGGCCGTGCCGGCCGCCGATGGCGTTGGCCTCCAGCACCAGGTCGACGGCGCTGCCGAACTCCTTGCCGTTGATCGTCACCGGGCGGCCCTGGTCGAAGCCGACGGTGACGTCCTCGGTGGGGATCTCCACCGACGGGTCCCAGAACTTGACGCCCATGATCGGCTCGACCGTCTCGATGCCGGTGTCCAGGTGTTCGAGGGTCTTGGCCTCGTGGGTGGCGCCCCAGATGTTGGCGTCGGTGGAGTACGCCTTCTCGGTGCTGTCCCGGTAGGGCAGGCCGCGCTCCAGCAGCCACTCCGACATCTCGGTGCGGCCACCAAGCTCGGTGACGAAGTCGGTGTCCAGCCACGGCTTGTAGATCCGCAGCTGGGGGTTGGCGAGCAGGCCGTACCGGTAGAACCGCTCGATGTCGTTGCCCTTGAACGTGGAGCCGTCGCCCCAGATCTGCACGTCGTCGGCGATCATCGCGCGGACCAGCAGCGTGCCGGTGACGGCCCGGCCCAGCGGCGTGGTGTTGAAGTAGGCCCGTCCGCCGGAGCGGATGTGGAAGGCGCCGCAGGTCAGCGCCGCCAGCCCTTCCTCGACCAGCGCGGCGCGGCAGTCGACGAGGCGGGCGACCTCGGCGCCGTAGCTGAGCGCGCGGCCGGGCACCGACGCGATGTCGGGCTCGTCGTACTGGCCGATGTCGGCGGTGTAGGCGCAGGGGACGGCGCCCTTGTCGCGCATCCACGCGACGGCTACCGAGGTGTCGAGGCCGCCGGAGAAGGCGATGCCGACACGTTCGCCGATGGGCAGGGAGGTGAGAACCTTGGACACAAGGAAGATTATGCACGGACTCGCATGGTCATGCAAGCCGGGTGGGTCAGAGCGCGTCCTCGCGCCCCAGCTCCCAGAACGCCACCGCCGCGGCGGCGGCCACGTTCAGCGAGTCGACGCCGCGCCGCATCGGGATCACCACCCGTACGTCGCTGGCGGCCTGCGCCGCCGCGGTCAGCCCCGGCCCCTCGGCACCGAGCAGCAGCGCCGCCCGCTCGCGCTGCGCCGGGGTCAGCCGCTGCATCGGTACGGCGTCCGGCGCCGGCGTCATCGCGAGCACCGTGAACCCGGCCGCCCGGACCTGGTCCAGCCCTGCCGGCCAGCGGTCGAGCTTGGCGTACGGCACCGCGAACACCTCGCCCATGCTGACCCGTACGCTGCGCCGGTAGAGCGGGTCGGCGCAGGTCGGGGAGAGCAGCACCGCGTCGACGCCGAGCGCGGCGGCGCCCCGGAAGATCGCGCCGAGGTTGGTGTGGTTGTTGACGTCCTCCAGGATCACCACCCGCCGGGCGGCGGCCAGCACCTCGTCGGCCGAGCGCAGCGGCCCGCGGTGGAACGACGCGAGCACGCCCCGGTGCACGTGGAAGCCGGTGGCGCGCTGGAGCACGTCCGGCGTGGCCGCGTACACCGGCGCGTCACCGGTGTCCAGGTCGGCGAGCTGGTCGACCCGCTTGGCGTCGACCAGGTACGACCGGGCCGGGTAGCCGGCCCGCAGCGCCCGCCGCAGCACCAGTTCCCCCTCGGCGATGAACAGCCCGTGCGGCGGTTCCCAGCGGGTACGCAGCTCCACGTCGGTGAGCGCGCGGTAGTCGGCGATCCGGTCGTCGTCGGGGTCGGTGATCTCGTGAACGGGCACCAGGCGATTCTGCACCGGCCCGCCCGGTCGCCCCGGCACGGGCCGGGTTTCCGCCGTCCCGGGCGGGGAACGGAGCCGAAGGCCGACGCGACGGAAGGACCACGATGGGCGCGGATCACGACGGCGACCTCCCCCGCGACGCCACCGTCGCCGACTACCTGGTGGCCCGGCTCGCCGAATGGGGCGTGCACCGCTACTACGGCTACCCGGGCGACGGGATCAACGGCATGACCTCCGCGCTGCAACGCGCCGAGGGACGGGCCCGGTTCATCCAGGTACGGCACGAGGAGACCGCCGGATTCGCGGCCGGCGCGCACGTCAAGTACGGCGGCGGCCCGCTCGGCTGCGTGGTGGTGACCAGCGGTCCGGGCGCGATCCACGCCCTGAACGGCCTGTACGACGCCAAACTCGACCACCAGCCGGTGGTGGCGCTGCTCGGGCACACCGCGCTGCCCGCCGAGGGCGGCGGCTACTACCAGGAGGTGGACCTGCTCTCGCTCTACAAGGACGTGGCGTCGGCCTTCCTGGCCCAGCTCGACGACCCGTCCCAGGCCCGGCACCTGGTGGACCGGGCGTGCCGCACGGCGCTGGCCCGGCGTACCGTGACCGCCCTGGTCCTCCCCTCCGACGTGCAGGACCTGCCGGCGGTGCCGCACCCGCCGCACGCCCACGGCTACTACCACACCAGCGCGGTGCCGAGCAGCGAACCGACGGTGCCGCCGAAGGCCGACGTGCGCCGCGCGGCCGAGGCGCTGCGCGGTGGCGAGCGGGTGGCGATGCTGGTCGGGCAGGGCGCGCTGGGCGCCGAGGACGAGGTACGCCGGATCGCCGACCGCCTCGGCGCCGGGGTCGCCACCGCGCTGCTCGGCTTCACCGCCGTCGACCACCGCCAGCCGTGGGTGACCGGCGCGATCGGCCTGCTCGGCAGCCGCCCGAGCTGGCAGCTCATGCGCGAGTGCGACCGGCTGCTGATCGTCGGCAGCCAGATGCCGTACTCGGAGTTCTACCCGCCGGAGGGCCAGGCCAGGGCGGTGCAGATCGACATCGACGGCACCCGGATGGGGTTGCGCTACCCGACCGAGGTGAACCTGACCGGCGACGCCGGGCCGACGCTGCGCGCCCTGCTCAAGGAGCTGGGCCCGGGGCCGGGCCCGACCGCGTGGCGGGCCACCATCGCCGACGCCACCGGCAAGTGGCGGGCCTCGCAGCGGGAGGTCGCCGCCCAGCCGGCCGACCCGGTCAACCCGCAGTCGCTGTTCGCCACGCTCGACGACGCGCTGCCCGAGGACGCCATGCTCGCCGTGGACTGCGGCACCGCCACCGCCTGGTACGCCCGGCACGTACGGGTCCGCCCCGGCATGCTGGCCAGCCTCTCCGGCACGCTGCTGTCCATGGGCGGCGGGATGCCGTACGCGCTGGCGGCGAAGTTCGCCCACCCGGACCGGCCGGTGATCGCGCTGCTCGGCGACGGGGCGATGCAGATGAACGGCGTCAACGAACTGATCACGGTGGCGAGGTACTGGCGGGAGTGGTCCGATCCCCGGTTCGTGGTGCTGGTGCTCAACAACCGGGATCTCGCGTTCGTCAGCTGGGAGCAGCGCTCCGGCGAGGGCACGCCGATGTTCCCGGACAGCCAGGACCTGCCGGACGTGGCGTACCACAGGTGGGCGGAGGTGCTGGGCCTCGGCGGTGAGCTGGTCGACTCGCCCGGCCGGGTGGACAGGCTGTGGCAGCGGGTGCTCGACGCGGACCGCCCGGTCGTGGTCAACGCGGTGGTGGACCCGGCCGAGCTGATGCTGCCGCCGCACTTCACCGCCGAGCAGGCCCGCAAGACCGCCGCCGCGGTGCTGCGCGGCGACAGCGATCGGGCCGGCATCGTGCGGCGCGGCGTGCCGGCCGCGCTCGCCACGTACCGGCCCCGCCGCCGGGGCCGCTGACCGCCGCTGACCGTCAGGCCCGCTCGTAGCGCAGCAGCACGGACCGCTCGTCGAAGGTCCGCGTGCCGGTCAGCCGCAGGCTGCGGCGGTCCAGGTCCGGCAGCAGCCGCTTGCCGCCGCCGAGCAGCACCGGGTGCACGATCACGTGGAACTCGTCGACCAGCCCGAGCGCGGTCAGCGACGCCGCCGCGCCGGTCCCGCCGGTGAGCAGCAGGTAGCCGTCGAGCCCGTCGCGCACCGCGGCCACCTCGGCGGCCAGGTCACCGCCGCCGACCACCCGGGCGCCGTGGCCGGCCTCGGCGAGCGTCCGGGAGACCACGATCTTCGGGGTACGCCGCCAGATCGGCGCGAACGCCAGGTCGTGCGGGTGGTCGGAGATCGACTCGACCTGCGGCCAGTAGCCGGACATCATCTCCCACACCCGCCGGCCGTAGGCGAAGGCGCCGGCCCGCTCGGACAGGTCGATGGAGTACGCGGACAGCTCGTCCCCCATCTCCGTCCAGTCGAACTCGCCGTTCGGCCCCTCGATGAAGCCGTCGACCGACGTGTGCACCCAGTAGATGACAGTGCCCATGATGTGTTCCTCCGCGTTGCGGCGCGTCCCGGTCGGGCGCGCTCGCCGGTGGGTCGGAGCCGTCCGGCCGGATCCGACAACCCGGCCGCGACGACTGTCGGCCGGACAGACGACTCCCGGCCGGCTGACCACTCCCGGCCAGGCTACGGTCCGGTCAGCCGCCGCTCGATCTCGTTCGCCGTGGCGGTGGCCCCGATCCGGGCAGCCACCGCGTGGGCGCGCCGCCAGACGTCCCGGGCTGCCGCGGCCCCGGTCAGCCGCTCCACCGCCCGGGCCAGGTCCATCAGGGCCTCCACCTGCAGCGGCGGGCTGGCCGTCAGGTCGCCGGCCGCCTGTTCGAGCAGGACCCGCGCCCGCGCCGGCTCGCCCGACATCAGGCTGATCCGTCCCTGGGCGTACCGGGCGTAGGCCAGGTACGCCGCGACCCGCGTCTTACGGGCCTGCGCCAGGGCGGTGTCGGCGTACCCGGCCGCCTCGCCCAGCCGGCCGTGCCCCGCGAGCATCGCGGCGACCTCGCTGAGCAGCGCCACCTCACCGAGCCGGTCACCGTGCCGCCGGACCAGATCCAGGGCTTCCAGGTACGCCGCCCGGGCCTCGTCCACCGCGCCGCGGTGATCGTGCCAGCGGCCCGACGCGCGCAGGCCGAACGCGAGCGGCCGGGGCGTGCCGGCGGCCCGCAGCAGCGCGACGGCCCGGGCGAGCGTCTCCCCCGCCGCCGGATCACCCTCCTGCAACTGGAGTACGCCGAGCCGGACGAGTTTCGGTCCGGCGGCGACCGGGTCGCCGGCCTCCTGGTACAGCTCGATGGAACGGACGAGGCTGGCGCGGGCGGCCGCCCGGTCGCCCATGCCCTCGTACACCTGGTTCTCGACCCCGGCGATGTCGGCGCGCAGCCAGGGCTGCGCCAGCGTCTCGGCCACCTCGGCGGCGGCCCGCACGTGCCCGAGCGCGGCGGTCAGGTCACCGCGCAGCAGGGCTGCGAACGCCACGCAGAGGCGTAGCCGGGCGATCCCCTCCGGATGCCGCCGACGCTCGGCGGCCGTCAGACCGGTCTCGGTGACCCGGGTCAGCTCGTCCAGCCGGGCGTCGACGAACAGGTAGTAGTCGCAGTGCCAGGCCAGCGCCCAGGAGTAGTCCTCCAGGCCGGGCGTCGCGGCGGCCTGCTCGACGGTGGCGAGCAGGGCGGCCCGCTCGGCGCCGAACCAGCGCTTCGGATCGCCCAGGTGCTCGCCGGTGGCCGCCGGTGACCTCGGCAGGTCGGCGACGATACCGGCGCCGCCCTCCTGGCTGAGTGCCAGCCGGGCCTGCTCGGCGAGCGTCAGCCAGGCGCCGAAGACGCGCCGCAGCAGCCGTACCCGCTCCTGCGGCCCCTCCTCCCGGGCCGCGCGTTCCCGGGCGAAGGCCCGGACCAGGTCGTGGAGGTGGTAGCGGCGCTGGCCCAGGTCGTCCGGTCCGGTCACCTCGGCCAGGTTCGCCTCGACCAGGGCGGTGACCGCGCCCGCCGCGTCCTCGACGTCCGGCAGCAGCACGGCCGGCAGCCACGGCGGGACGTCGTCGAGGTCCAGCAGGGCGAGCCGGCGCAGCATCGCGCGGGCCGGCTCGTCCAGTGCGACGTACGCCGAGTGGAACGCCGCCCGGACGCTGCGGTCGGCGCGGGTGAGATGGTCCAGCCGGTGCGCGAGTTCGGCGAGCTGATCCGCCGCCTGCCGCAGGGACAGCAGGTCGGGTATCGCCAGCCGGGCGCCGGCGATGCGCACGGCCAGCGGCAGCAGCCCGCAGTGGCGGACGACGTCCGCAGCCGGCCCGGGCTCGGCGGCGACGCGGTCCGCGCCGACGATGCCGGCGAGCAGCCGCAGCGCCTCCGCCTCGGGCAGCGGGCCCAGCCGCAGCCGGTGGGCGCCGTCGACGTCCACGAGCGCGCGCCGGCTCGTGACCAGGACGACGGCGTCCGTGCCGGGCAGCAGCGGCCGTACCTGCGCCGCGTCCGCCGCGTTGTCCAGCAGCACCAGGCCGGGCCGTCCGGCCATCGCCGCGCGGAACAACGCCGCGCGTTCGTCCAGGTCCGCCGGCATCTCCACACCGGGTACGCCGAGCGCCCGCAGGAACCGTCCGAGCACTTCGGCCGGGGATAGCGGCTGGTCGTGCCCGTTCAGGTCGACGTAGAGGTGCGGACCGGGGTACGCCGGGCCGAGGCGGTGGGCGATCCGGACCGCCAGGGCGGTCTTGCCCACGCCGGGCAGGCCGCTGATCGCCGCCACCGCGACCGCCGGCCGCTCCGGGAGCCCTTCGAGGATCGCCGCCACCTGCTCCTGGCGGCCGACGAAGTCGGTGAGGACGGCCGGGAGCATCCGGACCGGCGGGCCGCCGGGGCGGGCCCCGACGGTGCCCGGGGCGTCGCCGGATCGGCGCGGCTGCTCCGGACCGGATCTTCCGCCCGCCGGCACGACGACCGGCCCGGCACCGCCGGACGTCGACCGGAGGCTGGGGTCGTTGCGCAGGATCAAATCGCGCAGCGCCGTCAACTGCGCCGTCGGGTCGACGCCGAGTTCCTCGGCCAGGCGGCGGCGTAGCTGTTCGAAGCGGTCCAGCGCCTCGCCCTGCCGGTCCGCCCGGTAGAGGGCCCGCATGAGCTGGCCGACGAGCGGCTCCCGCCAGGGGTACGCCTCGACCAGCTCGGTCAGGTGGCCGATCACCTCGTCGTACCGGCCGAGGCCCAGTTCCAGGTCGAGGCAGCGTTCGACCACAGTCATCCGCCGTTCGTCGAGGCGCTGCGCCGCCGCGCTCAGCACGGGTGTACGCAGGCCGTCGAGCGCCGGGCCCCGCCACATCGCCAGCGCCTCCCGCAGGCCGGACACGGCCTCCTCCGGCGCGCCCTGGTCGAGTCGCGACTCGGCCCGGCGGACCCGTTCCTCGAAGACGTCCAGGTCGAGCTGCCCCTCGGCGACGGTGAGCAGGTATCCGGAGCCGTGGGTGCCGATGGCGTCCAGACCGGCCGCGCGCAGGGCCCGCCGCACGGCGGCCACCCGGTTGCGGACCTGGACGTCCGCGCTGGCCGGAGGATGGTCGCCCCAGGCGGCGTCCATCAGGCGGGACACCGGGACGACCCGGTTGGCCTCCAGCAGCAACGCGGCGAGCATGGCCCGGCTGCGGGGGCCGCCGACGCGTACGGTCCGCTCGTCGAGGCAGACCTCGACCGGGCCGAGCAGCCGAAACATGACCGCCGGCACCATTCGCTCCCCCCGAAGCGCGCGGACCCGGGCGGCCACGATGGACCGTGATCGCCCTCCGGCCACACCCTAGACGAGTTCGCGCACTGTCAGGGGGCGGCGGCGGCCCCGGCCCGGCGACGCCGGGAGTGCCGGCGGTAGAACGTGACCAGGAATATCGCCTGGAGCGTGCCCTCGACGACGAGGACCACCGCGCCGTCCACTGCCGCGAGCAGGCTTCCGCCGGTGGCACCGGCCAGCACCGCCGAGCCGGCCTGGATCGCGCCGTGCACGACGATCGGGACGCCGAACACGAGGAAGCTGGACAGCGCGACGGCGCTGCCCAGCACCACCGCCACCGCGTAGATCCGCACCGCGCGGCGCTCGTGCGGCGGCAGGACGGCGGACGGGTCGCCGGTGGACGCCGCCACCCGGCCGGGCAGCGCCGCGTGGAGGCAGCGGCGCAGCACGTGCCGGGCGTACGCGAAGCCGTCCTGGAACAGGTTGCGGCACCGCAGCAGGTCGAGCAGGACGAAGTAGCAGTCGGTACGCATGTAGACGTGCAGTTGCAGCACCATCGACATGACGATCACCAGCACGACCGCGGACAGCAGCCCCTCGGCGAGCGGGTGCGGCCGGGCGTACGCGACGACCAGCAGCGCGACGCAGACGACGGCGAGGTCCCAGAGCACGCCGCTGAGGTAGACGCGGTACCGGTAGCGGCGCGGCACCGACCAGATCGCTGTCACGTCGGTCTCCAGGACCAGATGGTGCAGCCGGGTGGCGAACCGGATCCGGGCCGGCGCGCCGAGCGACCGGGCCGCGACCAGGTGGCTGAACTCGTGCAGCACGGCCGTCACGGAGAACAGAGCGGTGTTGACGAGCACGGCCAGGCCGACGTAGTCGGTCCAGAAGAAGTCCCGGTACGACGGCAGCAACTCGGGGCGGCGTACCACTGTGGCCAGCGTCGCCGCGACCAGCGCGAGGTAGGCCACCTTCGCGGCGGGGCCGAAGAGCCACCGCACGTGCCGGGCCCGCAGGCGGGGCAGATGTGGCCGGTCCTCGCGGTGGCCGGCGCCGGAGGGACGGCCGTCGACCTCGGCGACCAGGCCCGCGTCCCGCAGCGCGAGCACCAGGTCCACGAGATCGAGGTCGACGTCGTGGTCGGCGGCGATGCGTTCCTCGGCCGCGCCGACCGGCACGCCGGCGTCGAGCAGTTCGACGGCCCGGGCACCGATCGCGGGCAGCTCCACGAACTCGCCGACGTCCGGCCGGCCCACCACCACCGAGTCCGGGTCGTCGTCGGAGGGCCGGATCCGCAGCGGGTGGAACCGCACCCGCGTCGCGGCGCCCACCGCCGGTACGGCCTCGATCTCGACGGCGGTCATCGCCCGGGCCTCACGCGCTGTCCGGGCCGCACGAGGGGCAGCCGGGGTCCCGCGGCACGTCGATGAAGTAGTGGTGGTCCCAGCGCGCGACGTTCTGGTGGAAGACCCGCCCGGCGACCTGCTGGGGCAGCCCGGCGAGGTGGTAGAGCACCTCCAGCGCGCAGAGGTGACCGGTCACGTTGGCGGTGGCGGCGATCACCGCGTTCGGCCGTTCCCCGCCGCGCAGCGGCGAGCCGTCGGTCTGGATCTCGTGCTTGTCCGGCCGCCGCCTCAGGCAGGTGTGGCAGCCGGTACGGCCCGGAAGGAACGAGCCGACGACTGTCATCGGCCCGGTGTAGAGCGCCATGAACCACGGCGTGCCGGTACGCAGGGCCGCCTCGTTCGTCCAGTCCTGGATGTGGTCGACGGGCCGGTCCGCGCAGAGGACGAAGGCGTCCCGCCCGTTCATCAGCGGCACCAGGTCGTCGGCGGAGCGCACCTGGCACTCCTCCCCTGTCACCTCGACGTGCGAGTTCATCGCCCGCAGCCGGTCCACGGCGACCTTCACCTTCGGCTGGCCCAGGTCGTTCTCGGTGTAGAGAAGCTGGCGGGTCAGGTTCGGCTCGTCGACGACGTCGAAGTCGGCGCAATGCAGGCCGCCCACGCCGCTGGCGACGAGCCCGGCCGCGACGGCGGTACCGGTGCCGCCGAGACCGAGCACGGTGACCCGGGCACGCCCGATGCGCGCCTGCACCTCGAAGGGCGAGCGGCGCGGCTGGGTGTCGATCCAGGCGTAGAAGTGCCGGGCCCGGTCGTAGCGCTGCGCGGCCTCCGCGGTGAACCCGTCGGGCAGCGGGGCCGCGGCGTCCTCGACGTAGCCCTGCGCGATGAGCTGCTCCACCACCTCGCGGACGCTGTCCCCGTCGATGCCCGGGTGCGTCTCGGCGAGGTCCGCGCAGACCTGGGCCACGTCCCGGGTGCCGTCCAGCAACGTCAGGATGCGGGCGATCGTGCCGTCCTCGTCGTCCTGGATCTCCGACGCGACGCCGTACTGCATCAGACCGATGATCAGCCGGTTCCCCGGCAGGGTGTAGGGCTCGTGGACACTCTTGACACGCGGCTTGAGCATGGGCACCGCAACCTCACAATGCTCGGCGGAAGGCGGGACGGCCGTCACGACGGGAAGCGGCACCCCGGTCGCCGGGGGTGCGTCATGGCGACCGGGGTGCCGCGGCGGATCAGGCGCCGTTGCTCTCGCGGATGACGGTGGTCTCCAGCCGCTCCAGCTTGCGGACCTTCAGCGAGAGCTTCTTCTTGCCGGCCTGCTCGATCGTGGCCTTCTCCATGGACGCCTCCTCGATTCGGGTGCGCCTTCCGCGGTTCCGGAAGGCGAGCCCAGCCTGTCGATCGGCGTCACCGGTCGATCACAAGTCGATCATCAGTGGCCGTGCCGGCCGGCGCTAACATCCGGGTGTGTGGCCCACCCTGTGATGATCGCCCTGATCGGCGTCGATGGCTCCGGCAAGACCACCCAGGCCAAGGCACTCGCGGCGCGGCTGTGCGAGCGGGGTGTCCGGGCGCGGTACTTCGAGAACGCCGGTGGACGGCCGCTGTGGAACCGGCTGGCCCGGGCGCTCGGCCGTCCGGACGGGGTGGCGCTGTTCGGCCGTACCCTCTATCCGGCCCTGGAGGCGACGGTGCGCGCGCTGGCGATGGCCCGGACCGTGGCGGCGGCCCGCCTAACCGGACGGGTGGCGGTGCTGGACCGGTGGACCTGGTGCCAGGACGTGATCATGACGGCCCGGGGTGACCGGGGACGGCGCGTGGTGCGCGCCGCGTACGCGGTCTTCCCCCGCCCGGACGTGGTGTGCTTCCTGGCCACCTCGCCGGAGGTGGCCCAGCGGCGGGTGGCCGCGCGGGGCATCGACACCGAGGAACTGGCGCACCTGCGCGCGCTGGACGCCGCCTACCGGGCGTTGCCGGACTTCGGCACGTTCGTGGCGCTCGACGGCGACGCCGGCCCGGACGAGGTGGCCGCCGCACTGGACGGGGTGGTGCGCGCGGCGCGGTGAGCGCGCGCGGTGGTGCGCGCGGTGTTAATAAGGGGCCCCTCCTCTACCGGAGGCGTTAAGAAGGGGCCCTTCCTTACCCGCGGTCGCGCAGCCAGCGGAGGACGTCGGAGGGCAGCTCGCTGTCCTCGCGCTGCTCGCGCGGCTCGCGGCGTTCGGGTTGCGGGCGAGGGCGGGGGCGCTGCGGGTCGCCGACCATCGTGCGGCTCGGGGCGGTGAAGTCGGCCACCGGCTTGCCGGTGAGCGCCGTCCTGATGGTCCGGGCCACCGCGTCGATCACCTTCGCCTGCACGGCGGAGCCGACCAGGTCGGTGACGTCGTCCGGGTTGGCCGCGATCCCGGCCACGGCGACCTGCGGGGTGAACCCGACGAACGTCTCGGTGGCGTTCCGCTCCGAGCTGCCGGTCTTGCCGGCCACCGGGCGGCCGACGATCCGGTCGACGGCGGTGGCGGTGCCGCCGTTGCACTGCCCGAACGAGGACTGCTGGCCGACCGGGCAGCGGGCCGCGTCGGTGGCGGCGCGGGCCACGTCCGGGTCGAGCACCCGCTTGCAGGACGGCTGCGCCACGTCGACGGGGCGGCCGTCGGGCGTGGTCACCGAGACCACCGGCAGCGGCGTGCAGTACGTGCCCTCGGCGGCCACCGTGGCGTACGCGTTCGCCAGGTCCAGCGGAGTGGTGGCGGCCACGCCGAGGGTGAACGCGCCCCAGTTGGCGGCGTTGTCGCGGGCGAACGCGGCGTCGGAGTCGGCCCGGAAGGTGATGCCGAGGCGCTGGGCCATCTCCACCACCTTGTCCTCGCCGACCTGTTCGGCCAGCCAGACGAAGTACGTGTTGACGGAGCGGCCGAAGCCGTCCCACATCATCCGGTAACCGTCCATCCACTGCGGGTTGGCGTTCGCCGGGCACCACGTGCCGTTGCAGTTGCCCTCGTCGTCCGAGGCGTACCGGGTGGGCAGCCGGCTCGGGGCGTCGAAGCCGGTGGACAGCGGCTTGCCGGCCTCGAGCGCGGCCAGCATGGTGAACATCTTGAACGTCGAGCCGGCCTGGTAGCCGTCGACGCTGGCGCCGCCGGAGATCAGCGGGTTGACCGTGTTCGGGCGGTTGGCCTGCCCGGCGGGGTTGGCGTCGAGGCTGTAGTGCCGGTTCACCGCCATGGCGAGCACCCGGCCGGTGCCGGGCTCGACCGCCGCGATCGGCAGCGCGCGCTTGTTGCCGTACCCGTAGACCTTGGTGGCCTGCTCCTGCGCGGTCTGCTGGATCTTCGCGTCGAGCGTGGTGACGACCCGGTAGCCGCCGCGGCGCAGCGCCTGCTCCCGCTCCTCGGGGGTGCTGCCGAAGGCCGGCTGGGTGAGCCACCAGCGGCGCAGGTAGTCGCAGAAGAAGCCCCAGTCGTCGTGCCCCTGGGCGGTGGCGGTGCAGCCGTTGGGCTGGGCGGTCGGGCGCAGCGTCAGCGCCTCGGCCTTCGCCGCGGTGGCCTGCGCCGGGGTGATCGCGCCGGTCTCGGCCATCGCGTCGAGCACGTACCCGCGCCGGACCAGCGCCTGGCCCTTGTCGCCGTCGATCGGGCTGTACGCCTCGGGCGACTGGACCAGGCCGGCGAGCAGCGCCGCCTCGCCCAGCGTCAGGTCGGCCGGGGCCTTGCCGAAGTAGCGCTGGCTCGCGGCGGCGACGCCGTACGCGCCGGAGCCGAAGTACGCGATGTTGAGGTAGCGGTTGAGGATCTCGTCCTTGGACAGCGACTGCTCCAGCGCGTTCGCGTACCGGATCTCCTGGAGCTTGCGCCCGACGGTCTGCTCGGTGGCGGCCTGCCGCTCCTCGGCGGTGCGGTTCGGGTCGGTCTTGAGCACGTTGCGGACGTACTGCATGGTCAGCGTGGAGCCGCCCTGCTCGGTGCCGCCACCCTTGACGTTCGCCACCAGCGCGCGGGCGATGCCGCGCAGGTCCGTGCCGCCGTGCGAGTAGAACCGCCGGTCCTCGGCCGCGATGATCGCCTGCCGCATCGCCGGGGCGATCTCGGCCAGCGGCACGTCGGTGCGGTTCACGTCGTAGAACGTGGTGATCAGCGTCTTGCCGTCGTTGGCGTAGAGGTAGGAGCGCTGCGGCTGCACGGGGGTGCGCAGCGCGTCCGGCAGGTCCGCGTACGCGCCGAGCGCCGCCCGGGCGGCGAACCCGCCGAGCAGGCCGCCGGGCAGCGCGGCGACCGCGAGGACGAGCCCGGCGAGCAGGCCGGCCAGCAGCACGGTGAACAGCCGCGACAGCGGCGACCTGGGAGACGGCATGGACTCCAGGATTGCCACGAAAGCCGCCTACCGGCCACCCCGCCAGGCAACTGTCAGTTACCTCACGGCGACCGTTCAGCTGGAGAACCGGTCATCCCGCCCCGAGTGGCCCCTTCGGTGACGCGGGCGGCACGGGTGCGGCGGCGACGCTCGCCGCGGCCGCGTCCCGGGCGATGGTCTCGGGCACCAGGCGGCCGCCGCGGTAGCCGATGCCGATGCCCGCGACCAGTACGAAGATCGCGCCGAACGTCTGGAGCGAGCCGATCAGCGCGCCGCCCAGGCCGAGCAGCGGGGCGGCGATCATCAGCATGGTCCCGTCGCCGTAGGAGAACATCCCGGACCGGGCGACCGACCAGCCGGTGAGGAACCAGCCGGCGCTGTAGAGCGTGGCGCCGAACAGCACGATGCCGCGCGCGGTCACCCCGAACACCGGCGTCTGCTCGGCCAGCCCGGCGAACGGCAGCATCAGCACCATCCCGCCGATGCTGGCCAGCAGCCCGGCCAGCGCGACGCGGCGGCAGCGGGTGGCGGCGAGCAGGCCGGTGAGCGCGAGCAGGGCGAGCAGCCCGAGCCACACCGAGGCCACCCAGCCGACCAGGTAGAGCGGCCGGCCGTCGGCCGGATACGGGTCGTTGCCCACGCCGCCGTCGCTGGCCATCGCCACCACGCCGTAGAGGACCGCGTACGCCGGCAGCAGCCAGACCGCCGCGCGGGCGAACCGGCGGATCGACCAGGCCCAGGTCGCGTCGGTAGCCGGCGCCCCCGGGCCCGGCTCGGAGACGAACGGCAGGACCCCGAAACCCCCTCCGGTACGCCGGGAGCCGATCGGTCCGGCGGGGTCGTGCGCGCCGGGGACGGGGGTACGGGAGAACAGCCGGTTCGCCGGGTCCTTCATGCCTCACCTCGTTCGCGCCGCGGGCGGCCCGGGACGCGCGACGGCGCTCCGGCCCTGCTCACCACCCGTCCTCAGGACTGATGGTGGCAGCCGCCGGAGCGCCGCATGAGGGATTCTCGGATTTGCCGGTCAGCCCCGCTCGCGCTGGTCCGCCGGGTCGTTCACCAGGCTGGCCGGTGACACCGGCTCCGGCGCGGGCAGACCCTGCGGGGTGTTGCCGCCGGTGGCCTGCGCCTCGGCGACACGTACCTCGTCGTGGATCTGCTGGGCGGCGTCTGCCGCGGCCTGCGCCGCCTCCGCGGCCTCCTGCTCCACCTGACTCGCGTGTTCGGCCGCCTCCGGTGCGGGCAGGTCCCCCACCATCTGGCTCAGCCCACCGAGCGCGCCGCCCATGCCCTCCAGGGCCTTGGTCAGCTCTGCCGGCACGATCCAGACCTTGTTGGCGCTGCCCTGGGCGATCTGCGGGAGTGCCTGCAGGTACTGGTAGGCGAGCACCTTCTGGCTCGGGTTCGCCTGGTGGATGGCGTCGAAGACGGTACGGATCGCCTTCGCCTGACCCTCGGCCTGCAGGATCCGGGCCTGCCGGTCACCGTCGGCGCGCAGCACCGCCGACTGCTTGTCACCCTCGGCGGTGAGGATCACCGACTGCTTGTGACCCTCGGCGGTGAGGATCGCCGCCCGGCGGTCCCGCTCGGCGCGCATCTGCTTCTCCATCGAGTCGCGGATGCTTGCCGGCGGCTCGATCGCCTTGATCTCGACCCGGGTCACCTTGATGCCCCAGCGGCCGGTGGTCTCGTCCAGCACCCCGGAGAGGTGCCTGTTGATCTCGTCGCGGCTGGTCAGCGCCCGCTCCAGGTCCAGCGAGCCGATGACGTTACGCAACGTGGTGACGGTCAGCTGCTCGATGGCCTGGAGGAAGCTGGAGATCTCGTAGGTCGCCCGGACCGAGTCGACGACCTTGAAGTAGAGCACGGTGTCGATCGAAACCACGAGGTTGTCCGAGGTGATCACCGGCTGCGGCGGGAAGCTGACCACCTGCTCCCGCATGTCGACCTTGGTGCGAACCGCGTCGACGAACGGCACCAGCAGGTTGAGGCCGGGGTTGAGCGTGCGCTTGTACTTACCGAGCCGCTCCACCACGTCCTGCCGCTGCTGCGGCACGATCCGTACCGCCTTGAACAGCGTCACCACACCGATCAACGCCACCGCGATCATCAGGATCGCCAGAAACTCCATACCGTTCACCTTTTCGCTTCGGGCAGCTCGCCCGGGGTGGAAATGTCGTCCTGCCATACCAGGGCGGTAGCGCCCCGGACCTTTATCACCTGCACCCGCTCACCCTCGGCATACGTGCGCGTCGCGTCGTACGAGCGGGCCGTCCACAGCTCACCATCGATCTTGACCATGCCCCGCTCGGCGTCTACCACCTCCAGGACCACGGCGGTGGCCCCTTCCAGCGCCTCGATCCCGAACGGCTGCTCGCCGGTCTCCAGGGCCGGCCGGGCGTGCCGCCGGACCACCGGACGGGCCACCACCACCGACAGCGCCGACACCACCGCGAAGATCGCCACCTGAAGCGCCACCGGCGCACCGAGCGCCGCGGCGCCGGCGGCGGCGAACGCCCCGACCCCGAACATGATCAGGAAGAGCGTCGTCGTGAATATCTCGGCGACCGCCAATACCACACCTAAAACGATCCAGAAGACGGCGTCCACGAGAACAATCCTGACACGTCAACGCACGTGTCATCGAACTGTCATGATCGCTAGGCTCGGCACGGCGTTACCGCGCCCCCCGGCCGACGAGGAGGACGACATGTCCCTGCTGCCCGAGACCGCGCGTCAGGTGGACCTGCTGGTCGCCCGGACCCAGGCCGAAGGGCGAGGTCCCTCGCTCGCCCTCGGCGTGGTCCGCGACGGTCACCTGGCCCACCTGGCCGTCGCCGGCGAGACGCCCCGCCCGGACGGCGACCTGCAGTACCGGGTCGGCTCGATCACCAAGACCATGACCGCGGTGCTGGTGATGCAGCAGCGCGACGCCGGCCGGCTGGCGCTCGACGACCCGCTGGACGCGCACCTGCCGGGCACCCCGGTCGGCAGGGCGACCGTACGCCAACTGCTCGGCCACGTCAGCGGGCTGCAACGCGAGCCGGACGGCGGCTGGTGGGAGCGGGCCGGGGGCATGGACCTGGACACCCTGCTCGCCGGGCTGACGCCCGACAAGATCGCCCACCCGCCACACTTCGTCTACCACTACTCGAACCTCGCGTACGGGCTGCTCGGCGCCGTGCTGGAGCGGATCACCGGCACGCCGTGGGCGGACCTGCTGACCGAACGGCTGCTGACGCCGCTGGGCATGCGCCGCACCACGTACCACCCCACCGAGCCGTACGCCCGGGGCTACGTCGTGCACCCCTGGCACGAGACGCTACGGGAGGAGCCGCTGACCGACAGCGGGGCGATGGCAGCGGCCGGCCAACTCTGGTCGACGGTCGAGGACCTGGGCCGCTGGGCCGCGTTCCTGGCCGACCCGGACCCGGCGGTGCTCTCCCCCGCCACGCTCGCCGAGATGTGTGCCCCCGTGGTGATCAACGACCTCGACTCGTGGACCGGCGGGCACGGCCTCGGCATCGAGCTCTACCGCGTCGGCGACCGGGTGCACGTCGGGCACGGCGGCTCCATGCCCGGTTACGTCGCCGGCCTGGCCGTGCACCGGCCCACCCGTACCGCCGTGGTCAACTTCGCCAACTCGTACGGGCTGCGCGGCCACCACATCGGCGCGCTCGGCCGGGAAGCGCTCACGCTGGTGCTGGACGCCGAACCGGCCGTGCCCGCCCCCTGGCGCCCGGCCGACCCGCCCGCCGCCGACGTGGCCGCGCTGACCGGCCGCTGGTGGTGGATGGGCGGCGAGTACGAGTTCCGCGTCGACGCCGCCGGGGACCTGGTCGGCGGCCTGGTGGGCAAGCCACTGCTCCGGTTCACTCCCGAGGGACCGGACCGGTGGCGGGGCCGCTCCGGCTCCCAGGACGGCGAGATCCTCACCGTCCTCCGCGACGGTTCCGGCACCCCGGTAGCCCTGGACATGGCGACATTCGTCCTGACCCGCTCCCCCGACCAGGCCCCCTGACCCCCCGCTCTCGCCCCGCTCTCGCCTCCCGCCGCCCTCGCCCTCGCCACCCCCGCCCCGCCCCTGTCCCCGCCCCGTCGATCTTGCAGTTGTGGCCCTCATTTCGCCCTGCTATGCCCGATCCGTGGGGGACCACGACTCCATGATCGACGCACACCCGCACCGTCCACCGCGGTGATCAAGGAGTTCGTGTCGGCGTTGATCCTCGGGCCGGGACGGGGGTTCCGGGGTCCCGGGTGCGGGCGGAGTCGGCGCACGGCGGGGCCGGGGGCGACCGTGACCGGCGCAGGGATCAAGCCTGACTGTGCCGGAGCCGGGCACGGTCGCCCTCGGCCCCAACCGCAACCACCCCGGGCGCAAGCCGAGCTGCTACCCCGAGCCGCAACCACTCACCCGGGCTCGGTGACGAAGTCGATCAGGCGCTCCATCGCGTTGATCAGCGGCGTCTCCACGTCGGCGAAGCTGTCCACCCGGGACAGGATGTGTCGCCACATGTCGGCCGGCTCGGCCACCCCGAGCGCCGCGCAGACGCCTTCCTTCCAGGGCCGTCCCGGAGGCACCACGGGCCACGCCGCGATACCGAGCGCCGCCGGGCGTACCGCCTGCCACACGTCGACGTAGGGGTGCCCGGTGACCAGCACGTGCGAGGAGTTGACCCGGGCCACGATCCGGCTCTCCTTCGAGCCGGGCACGAGGTGGTCGACGAGCACGCCGAGCCGGCGACCAGGGCCGGGCGCGAACGCGCGCACCTCGTCGGCGAGCGCGTCGATGCCGTCCAGCGGCTCCACCACCACGCCCTCGACGCGCAGGTCGTCGCCCCAGATCCGCTCGACCAGCGCGGCGTCGTGCACGCCCTCGACCCAGATCCGGCTGGCCTTGGCGACCTGCGCCCGTACGCCGTCCACCGCGATCGAGCCGGACGCGGTACGGCGGCGCGCGGCGGGCACCGGGGTGCGGGCGGGCCGCCGCAGCGTGACCGGCCTGCCGTCGAGCAGGAACGCGGCGGGCAGCAGCGGGAAGTTGCGGCGCCGCCCGTGGCGGTCCTCCAGCACCACCGCGCCGGAGTCGAAGCCGACCACCGCGCCGCAGAACCCGGAGTCGGCGTCCTCGACCACCAGGTCGGGTTCGGCGTCGACCTCGGGGGTCACCTTCCGCCGCCGCCAGTCGCCGGCCAGCACGTCGCCGTCGTATCGCCCCGCCATGCCGGAGACGCTAACCAGCGTCCCGGCGTGTCGCTCGCCGACACGCCGACCGGGCGATCATCCGTCGGCACGAAACGGTGCGAAGGGGGTAGTTGGGACCAGGTAGCGCCGCCGGAGCGGCAGCCGAGACAGCAGCGGCGCGGAGCACGTACCCTTTCCGCATGTCCTCCCCCGCAGCGGGCGCGGCCACACTGGCTCCGCGCCGGTCGAGCCGGTTCGTCGCCTGGGTGCGTGCCTGGCGAGCCGGCCTGGTGCCGTTCGACGAGGTGGCCGACGCC
The DNA here is from genome assembly GCF_042872445.1 of Micromonospora sp. NPDC005257. NCBI lineage: Bacteria > Bacillati > Actinomycetota > Actinomycetes > Micromonosporales > Micromonosporaceae > Micromonospora > Micromonospora sp. NPDC005257. The sequence continues at coordinate 167,544 of NZ_JBIAKL010000012.1, forward strand.
GTGGCCGGCGACGAGGAGCACCTCGTCGCCGACGCCCCCGGCACCTGGACCGACGTGTCGTTGCGGGAGGCGCTGCCCAGCCTCGCCAAGCACTCGCCCGACGACATCCGGCTGGTGCTGCCCGCGCCCGGCGACCCGCGGGGCCTGCCCGGCCCGGGCGCGTTCGCCGGGGCGGCGCTGGTGGCGGGCGAAGCGGTGGTGGCGAGCGGGATGGGGCTGGTGCCCGAGGTCCGCACGCACACCTCCGGCTCGGGGATGACCTGGGAGACGGTGCTGTGGCGGGTCCACCCGCTGCCGGTGGACGCGCCGAAGGCGTCGCTGACCACGCCCGGCGCCGCGGAGGCCGAGGCCGAACTCGCCGCCGTGCTGGCCGAGACCACCGCCACGCTGACCCGGCTGGACGTCGCGCAGTGGCGGCCCGAACTGGCCGGTGCGCTCGCCGCGCTGCGCCGCCCGGACGGCGCCACCGACCTGCCGCCCGGCTTCGACCCGCGGGCCCGCCGCCTGTTCGCCCGCGCCGCCGTACTGGATCGGGTGCTCGCGCTGGCCGGGGAGAGCGCGCCCGGCGGCGCGGTGAACACCTACGAGGCGCAGCAGCGGGACGCGGCGCTGCGGCCGCTGACCACCGCGTGCCGGCAGGCCCTGGTGGCCGCCTGCAACGCGCCGCTGCGCCTCTAGCACCGCGGCGGCGGAGCCGCACGCGACCCGCGGCTCAGACCTCGTCGATCAGGTCGGCCACGGAGTCGACGATCCGCGACGGACGGTACGGGTACCGCTCCGCCTCGGTCCGGCTGCTGATGCCGGTGAGCACCAGGATCGTCTCCAGCCCGGCCTCCAGCCCGCACAGGATGTCGGTGTCCATCCGGTCGCCGATCATCGCGGTCGACTCGGAGTGCGCGTCGATGGTGTTCAGCGCGGAGCGCATCATCATCGGGTTGGGCTTGCCGACGAAGTACGGGTCGACGCCGGTGGCCTTCGAGATCATCGCCGCCACCGAGCCGGCCGCCGGCAGCGCGCCCTCCATCGACGGGCCGGTGGCGTCCGGGTTGGTGCAGATGAACCGGGCGCCGTCGTCGATCAGCCGGATCGCCTTGGTTATCGCCTCGAAGCTGTAGGTGCGCGTCTCCCCCAGCACCACGTAGTCCGGGGCGAAGTCGCTGAGCACGTACCCCACCGCGTGCAGCGCCGTGGTCAGGCCGGCCTCACCGATCACGTACGCGGTGCCGCCCGGCCGCTGGTCGGCCAGGAACTGGGCGGTGGCCAGCGCCGAGGACCAGATCGCCTCCTCCGGCACGTCCAGCCCCATCCGGGCCAGCCGGGCCTGGAGGTCACGCGGGGTGTAGATGGAATTGTTCGTCAGCACCAGGAACGGCTTGCCGGAGGCACGCAGCTTCTTGACGAACTCCGGGGCGCCGGGCACCGGCTGCCCCTCGTGCACCAGCACGCCGTCCATGTCGGTGAGCCAGCTCTGCACCGGCTTGCGGTCAAGCATCGTGTCGTCCCCAGGGGTGTCGTCGGGTCGGGCTCACGGCCGGCGGGCCGGGGGCACGCAGCACAACGCCGGGCAGGTGTCCCAGGCCGGCAGCTCGCCGAGGTGGCGGCGCAGGTTCTCCCCGTTCGGGGCGGTGCGCTCCAGCACCAGCTCGCGGACCATCGCCACGAACCGCGGGTCGACTCCCGGCGTGCCGGCGCGGACGAAGTCCAGGCCGAGCTGCTTGGCCGTCTCCAGCGCCTCGGTGTCCAGGTCCCACACCACCTCCAGGTGGTCGGAGACGAAGCCGATCGGGCTGACCACCACGCTCGTCACGCCCCGCTCGGGCAGGGTGGCCAGGTGGTCGTTGACGTCCGGCTCCAGCCACGGCACCTGCGGCGGCCCGGACCGGCTCTGCCAGACCAGGTCGTACAGCAGGTCGGGCGCGGCCGCGGCGTGCACCAGCCGGGCGACCTCCTCCAGCTGGGCGGTGTACCGGCCGCCGTGCGGTCCGGCGGTGGCGGCCGCGGACATCGGGACGGAGTGGGCGGTGAAGACCAGCCGGGTGCTGTCCCGCTTCGCCGGGTCGAGCTGGGCCAGCGCGGCGCGTACCGCGTCGGCGTGCGGCTCGATGAAGCCGGGGTGGTCCCAGAACTGGCGCAGCTTCTCGATCAGCGGGGCGTCCGGGCCGACCGCGGCGCGGGCCGAGGCGATGTCCTCCTGGTACTGACGGCAGGAGGAGTAGCCGCCGTACGCGCTGGTGACGAACGCCAGCGCCCGGGTGATCCCGTCGTCGCGCATCCGCGCCACCGTGTCGGCGAGCATCGGATCCCAGTTGCGGTTGCCCCAGTAGACCGGCAGGTCGACGCCGTTGGCGGCGAAGTCCTCCCGGATCGCCGCGAGCAGGTCACGGCACTGCTGGTTGATCGGCGACACCCCGCCGAAGTGCAGGTAGTGCTCGGCGACCTCGGCCAGCCGCTCCGGCGGCACCCCCCGCCCCCGGGTCACGTTCTGCAGGAACGGGAGAACGTCCTCGGGCCGCTCCGGGCCGCCGAACGAGACCAGCACCAACGCGTCGTACGCCATGGGGACCATTGTCCTCGCCCGTCGTGACGACGTGGCGACGCCCCCTGGTCGGCGCGGTGACCACCCGGGCATGGGGTGTCAAGAAGGGCCCCTTCCTCTGCACGAGGCATTAAGAGGGGCCCTTCCTCACCCGTCAGGCGCCGATGGCGTGGTAGCCGCCGTCGACGTGGACGATCTCGCCGGTGGTGGCCGGGAACCAGTCGGACAGCAGCGCCAGGCAGGCCCGCGCGGCCGGCTCCTGGTCGGTGAGGCTCCAGCCCAGCGGGGCCCGCTGGGTCCAGGCGTCCTCGAACTGGTCGAAGCCGGGGATGGACTTGGCCGCGATGGTCCGCAGCGGGCCGGCCGCGACGAGGTTGCTGCGGATGCCCTGCTTGCCCAGGTGCAGCGCCAGGTAGCGGGAGGCGGACTCCAGCCCGGCCTTGGCCACGCCCATCCAGTCGTAGACGGGCCACGCCTTGGTGGCGTCGAACGTGAGGCCCACCACGGCGCCACCGGCGGACATCAGCGGCAGCGCGGCCATGGCGAGGGACTTGTACGAGTAGGTGGAGACCTGGAGCGCGGTGGCCACGTCCGCCCAGGGGGCGTCGAGGAACCCGCCGCCGAGGCAGCTCTGCGGGGCGAACCCGATCGAGTGCACCACGCCGTCGAGGCCGTCGACGTGCTCGCGTACCTTGTCGGCCAGCCCGGCCAGGTGTTCCTCGTTGCTGACGTCCAGCTCGATCACCGGCGCCGGTTCGGGCAGCCGCCTGGCGATCCGCTCCACCAGGGAGAGCCGGCCGTAGCCGGTGAGCACGACCTGTGCGCCGTTCTCCTGGGCGAGTTTCGCCACCGAGAAGGCGATCGAGGCGTCGGTGATGACGCCGGTGACCAGCAGCCGCTTACCGGCGAGAAGTCCGGACATTGCGTGTCTCCTCCGTGTGCTCTGCTCAGTGGCCCATGCCGAGGCCGCCGTCGACCGGGATGACGGCGCCGGTGACGTATCCGGCCGCGTCCGAGGCGAGCCAGGTGACGACGCCCGCGACCTCGTCCGGGGTGGCCATCCGGCCGGCCGGGATCGACTTGCGGATCTCCGCCTTGCGCTCCTCGGGCAGGCCCGCTGTCATGTCGGTGTCGATGAAGCCGGGCGCCACCACGTTCGCGGTGATGTTGCGGGTGCCCAGCTCGCGGGTGATCGAGCGGGCCACGCCGACCAGGCCGGCCTTGCTGGCCGCGTAGTTGACCTGGCCCGCGCCGCCGGAGAGACCGACCACCGAGGAGATGAAGATCATCCGCCCCCAGCGGCCGCGGAGCATCTTCGTCGAGGCCCGCTTGGCGACCCGGAACGAGCCGGTCAGGTTGGTGTCGAGGACTCGGGCGAACTGCTCCTCGGACATCCGCATGATCAGCGTGTCGTCGGTGATGCCGGCATTGGCTACCAGCACCTCCACCGGTCCGAGCTCGGCCTCGATCGCGGTGAACGCGGCGTCGACCGACTCGGCGTCGGTCACGTCGCACCGCACCCCGAACAGGCCCTCGGGAGCTTCACCGCTGCGGTACGTCACCGCCACCCGGTCGCCCTGCTTGGCGAACGCCTGCGCGATGGCCAGGCCGATCCCCCGGTTTCCGCCGGTCACCAGCACGGTTCGGGCCACGGATCCCCCTCTGCTCAGTGATCTCTCGGACGGTCGGAGCCTAGGGGTTACCGACAGGTAAGCGCTAACCCGCGCAGGTCACAGCGTCGGCCCCGGCCGTGGTCGCCCGAGGTCCGCGAGGGCGGCCGGCCGCACGCGCGACACCCGCACCCCCCGGTGTACGATGATCGCGTCTGCGGGTCGCTCTGTGCCCGCGCCGGGCCCCACCGACCGCAGGAGGTGATCGCTGTGCGAGATAGCGATCCTCCCAGTCGTGGCCGGGCCCACCGTCAGCCCCGCTGAGCCACGGCTCCGTCGACGCGGCTGACCCGCTTCCCGCCCTCCGCACCGCATCCGCTCTCCGGCGCACACGCCGGGGTGTGGCCTGCCGCGCGGCGGAGCACCCGGTCACGACTTCGTGCGCGTACGCCCCCGACCCCCCACGGCCCGCACCGGGCCGCTGTCGCCACGGAGCACACCCATGAGCCGTTATGTCGCCCCGCTGGGCTTCACCCTCGCCGCCGTCTGGGTGGCCGTCCTGTTCGTGCTGGCCGGCGGCGGTCACTGACCGCCGCCGGCCAATTCCGGCTCAGACGAGCCGGGACGTCCAGAGCAGACTCAGCCCGCCCGCGCACAGCGCCAGCAGCAGCGCGATCCCCGCGTACCACTGGGTGATCTCACGCGGCTCGGTCCGGTAGCCGATCGAGCTGCCCATGTCCTGGTAGACCTGCTTCAGCTCGCTGGCCGACGCCGCCTCGTAGAAGAAGCCCTGCGTGGTCTCCGCGAGCTGGGACAGCGCGGTGCGGTCCACCGGCACCCGCTGGAGCTGCCCGCCGATGTCGACCTGCCCGGAGTCGGTGCCGAACGCGATGGTGGACACCGGCACGTTCGCCGCCTGCGCCGCCGCCGCGGCCTCCTCCACCGACCGGCCCGACGTCCGGTAACCGTCGGACAGCAGCACGATGCGGGCCGGCGGGATGCCGGCGGCGCCGTCGGCCGGCACCGAGCGGATCGCCTCCAGGCAGGTGAAGACCGCCTCACCGGTGGCGGTCGCCTCGGCCAGCACCAGCCCGTCGATGGCGGTGGTGACCGCGGCCCGGTCCTTCGTCGGCGGCACCAGCACGTTCGCCGACTTGGCGAACGAGACGAGCCCCAGGTTGTAGCTCTGCGGCAGCTCGCCGACGAACTGCTTGGCCGCCTCCTGCGCCGCCTCCAGGCGGTTCGGCGAGACGTCGTCGGCCTGCATCGACAGCGACACGTCGATGGCGAGCATCACCGTGGCCCGCTCCAGCGGCTCCCGGGTGTCGATCGCCGGGCGGGCCAGCCCGGTCGCCAGCACCAGCAGGCAGAGCAGGAACGCGGTGGCCGCCACGTGCCGCCGCCAGCCCAGTCCCTTCGGCGCGACCGTACGCAGCAGGTCGACGTTTGTGAACCGCAGCGCGTACTGCCGGCGGTGCAGTTGCCGCCAGACGTACGCGGCGGCGAGGGCGAGCACCGGCAGCACGGCCAGCAGCCACCACGGTTGCAGAAAACGGATCATCGAGTCGTCCCTCGGGTGCGGGCGTGCCGCTGCGCGGCGACGAAACGCACCATGTCCAGCAGCCAGTCTCGGTCGGTGCGCAGGCGCAGGTGGGCCGCGCCCGCGGCGCGCAGTTCGGCGGCGATCGCCCCGCGCTGGGCGGCCGCCGCCTCGGCGTACCGGCGGCGCAGGCCCGGGTCGGCGGTCTGCACCTCGTGCAGTTCCCCGCTCTCCGGGTCGACCACCGGCAGCACCCCCACGTCGGGCAGTTCCAGTTCCCGCGGATCGACCACCTCGACGGCCAGCACGTCGTGGCGGACCCGCAGCTTACGCAGCGGCCGGCCCCACTGCTGCGGCGGCGCGAGGAAGTCGGAGATCACCACCGCCACGCCGCGCCGCCGGGGCGGCCGGTTGAGCATGTCGACGAGCACGCCGAGATCGCTGCGGCCGGGCCGGATCTCGGCCCCGGCGACCGCCCGCAGCAGCCCCTGAGCCTCCTTGCGGCCGGAGCGGGCGGGCAGCCGCAGCATCGTGCCCGGCCCGCCGGTGCCGACCACCGCCCCGATCCGGTTGCCGCCCCGCACGGTGAGATGGGCCAGCGCGGCGACGGCGGCGACCGCCACGTCCCGCTTGAGCCACCGCCCGGTGCCGAAGTCCAGGCTGGCCGACATGTCCACGGCCAGCCAGGTCTCCAGTTCGCGGTCGGCCACCGTACGCCGCACGTGCGGCGTGGTGGTACGGGCGGTGACCGGCCAGTCCATCCGGCGCACGTCGTCGCCGGGCCGGTACTCCCGGGACTCCCCCGCCTCGCTGCCCGGTCCGGGCAGCAGCCCGGCGTAGTCGCCCTGGAGCAGGCCGTCCAGCTTGCGGGTGACCATGAGCTGGAGCCGGGCCAGCGCGGCCCCCGAGCGGTCGCCGGTGGCGCTCAGCGGGGTGGGCGGGCTCACGGCCGCTGCCCGGGCCACCCGTTGTGCGGCACGGCCGGCGGCGGTGGTGTGGCCTGCTGGCGGGGCGCGACGGCGGGCAGCGGAATGGTCGACATCACCCGGTGCACGATGTGGTCGGCCGGTACGTCGTCGGCGAGCGCGTCGTAGCTGAGCACCAGCCGGTGGCGCAGGATGTCCGGCGCGATGTCCTGCACGTCCTGCGGCAGCGCGTAGTCCCGGCCGCGCAGCAGCGCCAGCGCCCGGGTGGCCCGGACCAGGCCGAGCGAGGCGCGCGGGCTGGCGCCGTACTGGATGAGCTGGGCGACGTCGGGCATGCCGTGCTCGGCCGGCGCCCGGGTGGCGAGCACCAGCCGGACCGCGTAGTCGACCAGCGCGTTGTGCACGAACACCTGGTCGGCCTTGTGCTGGAGGGCGACCAGGTCCGGGGTGTCGAACACTCGGGCCGGCTCGGGCGGCTTCACGCCCATCCGGTAGACGATCTCGCGCTCCTCGGCGTCGGTCGGGTACCCCACGACGATTTTCATGAGGAACCGGTCCCGCTGCGCCTCCGGCAGTGGGTAGACGCCCTCCTGCTCGATCGGGTTCTGGGTGGCCATGACCAGGAACGGGTCGGGCACCCGGTGGCTCTCGCCGCCGATGGAGACCTGCCGCTCGCTCATCACCTCCAGCAGCGCCGACTGCACCTTTGCCGGCGCGCGGTTGATCTCGTCGGCGAGCAGGAAGTTCACGAAGACCGGGCCCAGCTCGACGTCGAACTTCTCACTGGACTGCCGGTAGATCCGGGTGCCCATGATGTCGGCGGGCACCAGGTCGGGGGTGAACTGGACCCGGGCGAACGAGCCACCGACGACCCGGGCCAGGGTCTCCACGGCCAGCGTCTTGGCCACGCCGGGCACGCCCTCCAGCAGGCAGTGGCCCCGCGCCAGCAGCGCGACGAACATCCGCTCGACCATCCGGTCCTGGCCGACGATCACCCGCTTGGTCTCGAACAGCGCCCGCTCCAGCAGCGTGGCGTCCTGGGCCGGGGTGGTGCCCGCCGGGGGCGGCGCGTCCGGCGCCGCCTCGGTCGGGTTCGGCACGTCGGGTGTGGTCGGCTGGGCCACCGGTCCTCCACAGCAGGGTCGTCGTCGCGGCGTGGTGCGTATCAAGACTGTCATGCCTCCCTGAGAGCCGAGGGTGGGAGAGGCACGATTTTCGCCGCGCCGTCCGGCCACGCCGCCCGGGTGTTCATGAAACGCTGAACACGGGTGGACAACAAGGGGTCCGCCGTGTGTACGATTCACCCGTCGCCGGGCGGCTCCCCCCGTGGCCGCCCGGCGCTAAAACTCCCGGCGTGCGGCCTCTAGACTCGCCCCGGTGACGACTCCCACCCCGGACGAGACGCTGATCTGCTCGGCGCGAGGGTGTCGCGCTCCCGCCGCCTACCAGCTCCGCTGGCACAATCCCCGCCTGCACGCGCCGGACCGGCGCAAGACCTGGCTGGCCTGTCCGGAGCACCGGGGCTCCCTCGGCGACTTCCTCGACGCCCGTGGCTTCCTCCGCGAGGTGGTCCCGCTGCCCTGATCGCCTACGCTCGAAGCGTGAGCGAGCAGACGATCCGAGCCCGTACCGGCGGCGAACACGGCAGGTCGCCCCGATGAGCGGTGACGGCCCCGCCGGCCTGCCCCCCGCCTCGCGCAGCGCGCTGGAGCCCTGGCCGGACACGGTCCGCTGGCAGCCGATCTCCCGCGACCTGATCTGGGTGGAGCTGATCCGGCTCGGCATCGGGCTGGCGGTGACGCTCGTGGTGCTCGGCGCGGCCTGGGCGATGACCGGGCACTGGCTGCTCGGCGCCGCCGTCGGCGGAGCGCTGCTGCTGGGCGTCTGGCGGGCGATCACCATCGTGCGCGCGGTCCGCGCCTGGGGATACGCCGAGCGCGACGACGATCTGCTCGTGCGGCACGGCCTGCTGGTGCGCCGGCTGTCCATCGTGCCGTACTCCCGAATGCAGTTCGTCGATGTGAGCGCCGGTCCGCTGGAGCGCGCCTTCGACCTCGCCACAGTGCAATTGCATACGGCCGCCGCCGCGAGCGACGCCCGCGTGCCCGGTCTGCGCCCGGCCGAGGCGTCCCGGCTGCGCGACCGGCTGACCGCGCTCGGCGAGGACCGGGCGGAGGGCCTGTGAGCGACCGGAACGACCCCGGCGCCCCGCCGCCCCCCGACGACCGGCCCACCCCGGCCACCGGATCGGAGCAGCCGGCCGGTGCGGCGTCGCCGGGCGGGCCGTGGCAGCCACCCGCTCCTGGTTACGGGCCGCCGCCCGAATACGGGCCGCCCGGCTCGGCGACGCCGCCCGGCCCGGATGCGGCGCCCGGGCCGTGGCCGGCGCCGCTGCCGCCGTACCCGGGAATGTGGGGTCCGGCGGCCGGGCCGCCCGCCGGCGGCGAGGAGCCCCGGCAGCGGCTGCATCCGCTCAGCCCGGCGCTGCACGGCGCGAAGTCGCTGGTCGTGGTGATCGCCGGGCTCTCCTGGTCGACGCTGTCGCGGGTCGGGTTCGGCTGGTTCGCGGTGCTGGTCACGGTCTTCGTGCTCGGCGCCACGGTGCTGTCCGTGGTGAGCTGGTGGAACACCGGCTACCACCTGGTCGGCCGCGAGCTGCGGGTCTACGAGGGGCTGCTGTGGCGGCGTACCCGGGCGATCCCACTGGAGCGGTTGCAGGCGGTGGAGGTGGTCCGGCCCCTGCTGGCTCAGCTCACCGGCCTGGCCGAGCTGCGGCTGGAGGTGGTCGGCGGGGGCAAGACCGAGGCGCCGCTGGCCTACCTCAGCGTGGCCGAGGCCACCGCGCTGCGGCAGCGGCTGCTGGCGGTGGCCGGTCGTTCCGCCCCGGTGCCGGCGCCTGCGGCCGAGCCCGGCGCACCGGTCGCGCCCACGCCGGAGGGCCGCCGGCTGCATGCCGTCCGCAACCAGGATCTGCTGGTCAGCCAGTTGCTCACGCCGCAGGCGTTCCTGCTGCCGCTGGGCCTGGTGTTCATCGGCGCCCAGTTCCTCTCCGAGGACTCGTGGTCGTTCATCGCGGTGGCGAGCACGCTCACCGCGATGGCCGGCGTGGTGCTGCAACCGATCCGCCGGGTGCTCGACGACTGGAACTTCCGGCTCGACCGGGACGACGGCACGCTGCGCGTGCACAACGGGCTGCTGGAGACGCGGGTGCAGACCGTGCCGCTGCACCGGGTGCAGACCGTACGGGCGACCTGGCCGCTGCTCTGGCGGATGAAGGGATGGCTGCGGCTGCGGCTGGAGGTGGCCGGTTACTCGGCCGGTGAGGCGGACGACCGCAACCGCCCGGACCGGCTGTTGCCGGTCGGTGACGCGGGCACCGGCGCGCTGGTCGTGGCGGAGGTGCTGCCCGGCGTGCGGCTGGACGCGCTGCCCGCCACGCCGCCCCCGGCACGGGCCCGGTGGCTGCGCCCGCTGAGCCGCAAGGTGGTCGGCGCCGGCTTGGACGAGCGGGTGTTCGTGGCCCGCTCCGGGCTGCTGACCCGCCGGTTGACGCTGGTGCCGTACGCCCGGATCCAGAGCGTGCGCGTCACCCGGGGTCCGGTGCAGCGGATGCTGCGGCTGGCCACGGTGCACGCGGACACCGCCGGTGGGGCCGGGGCGGCAGCGGTCGACCGCGACCTGGCCGACGCGTGGGCGCTGGCCGCGGAGCTGACCGAGCGGTCGCGGGCCGCCCGCCGTGCCGACCGCTGACCCGCCGTACCGACCGCTGGCCGGGCGCCTACCGGGGCTCGGCGGGCACCGCGTCCCGGTCGTCGGCCGCCCGGTCCGGGGTGTCGGCGGCGGCGCCGTCTGCGGGCGGACCGGCGGCGGCGACGGCGGGCTCACCGGCGCGCCGCGCCCGGCGCGCCGCCCACCAGCGCTCGGCCAGGCCGACCACCAGGAACGTCAGGCCCACGTACGCCCAGCCGACCAGCACGTCGATCAGGTAGTGCTCACCGCTGTACATCAGCGTGAACGTCATGGCCAGCGGATACGCGAGCATCAGCGGCCACCAGCGCTTGCGCACCGAGCGCATGAAGAACAGCACCACGAACAGCGCGAACGCGGTGTGCAGCGACGGCATGGCGGCGACCGGGTTGGAGGCGATCTGCCCGGCGTTGAGCAGGTTGCCCGCGCCGTGCATGCCGACCTCCTTCCAGCCTCGGGTGGAGATCCGGGCGACCTCGGTGAGCAGCCCGTTCTGCGCCGCCCACCACGGCGGCGCGGCCGGGTAGGCGAAGTAGGTGACCAGTCCGGCCGCACACAGGAAGCCCCAGCGGGACATGTACGCGATCCAGCGCCGCCGGTTGCGCATCCACAACACCGCCGCGGCGGCGAACGTCGCCACGAAGTGGGAGAAGTAGATCCAGCTCACCAGCACGTCCCACCAGCGCACCTCGGCCGGGTCGTACAGCCGCTCCTGGAGCCAGATGGTCGGCACCTCGCCGCCGGTGAGCCAGCCGGTGAGGAACCGGTCGGCGACGATCAGCTCCATCGCGTGCGGGGTGGCGCCGTTGTCGGCGAACCCCCGGGACAGGTTGTACGCGGCGAGCAGCAGCACCACCGGGATCCAGTCCCGGGCGAACCGCAGGTGGCTGCGCCACGGGCGGTCCGAGTTCCAGGCGACGGTGCCGGCCCAGATCCAGAGGAACGCGTACGCCGGGTCGGTTGGCAGGCCGATGGCGAGCCAGGCGGCGACGAACGCGACGCCCCAGATGGTCATCGCGATCACACGGCGGCGCCCGCCGTCGGGCGACTCGGTGGTCGCGTCGGGGGCGGGGGTCGGAGATTGTGTCTGCTCGGCCATCGCGGACAAGGTTAACGGCGGGCGACGGACGGGCCTGCGGGCGGTCGGGAACGACACGGGCGCGGCGGCTCGGACGCCGGACGGCCCCGGGTCGGCTGCACTAGGCTCGGCCGCATGCAGGAGCAGCCGGAGCCGCCCTTCACGCCGGGCCTGACCGCCCGGGTCGAGCTGACAGTGACCGACGCCGACACCGCGCAGGCGGTCGGCTCCGGGGACGTGCCGGTGCTCGGCACCCCACGGGTGCTGGCGCTGGCCGAGGCGGCCACGGTGGCCGCCATCGCGACCCGGATGCCGTCCGGGTCCACCACCGTCGGCGTGCGGGTCGAGCTGGAACACCGCGCGGCCACCCCGGTCGGGCGTACTGTCGCCGCCCACGCTGAGCTGGTGAAGGTCGACGGGAAGCGGCTGGTCTTCGAGGTGACCGTGACCGACGGGCCCACCGTGGCGGCGCAGGGGCGCGTCGAGCGGGCGCTCGTCGACCGGCAGCGCTTCGTCGAGCGGGCCCTCGGCCCGTCATGACCGCCGGGTTCGCCGAGGTCGCCGCCGGGGTGCACGTGCTGCGTGAGCCGGTGCTCGCGGTGAACGTGGTGCTGGTGGTCGGTGACGGCGCGGCGCTGCTGGTCGACACGCTCTCCACCGCCGCGCAGGCCGGGGAGATGGCGGCGGCGGCGCGGGCGGTGACGCCCTACCCGTGGACGATCGTGAACACGCACCACCACTTCGACCACTGCTTCGGCAACACCACGCTGGCCGGGCCGGACACCGCGATCTACGCGCACGCCCAGGCCGTGGCGGCGCTGCGGGACCGGCCCGAGGCGCTGCGCCGCGCCGCGTACGAGGAGATGCGCGCCGGGCATCCGGCGCTGGCCGAGGAGCTGGCGCGTACCGAGCTGCGGGCGCCGACACACGAGGTGGCCGAGGAGACGGTGCTCGACGTGGGCGGCCGGCGGGTGGTCCTGCGCCATCCCGGGCACGGGCACACCGACGCCGATCTGGTGGTGCACGTGCCGGACGCGGACGTGCTCGTCGCCGGCGATCTGGTGGAGCAGAGCGGGCCACCGGCGTTCGAGGAGTCGTACCCCCTGCGGTGGCCGGACGCACTGGCCGACCTGCTGCGGCTGACCACGCCCGCGACGGTGGTGGTGCCGGGCCACGGCGAGCCGGTCGGCACGGACTTCGTCCGCGACCAGCACGCGCAGCTCGCGCGGCAGGCGTGGCTGATCCGCGCCGGGCACACCGGTGGCGCCCCGCCGGAGCGGGTGGCGGCGGAGTCGCCGTTCGGCGCCCGACCGGGCCTGATCGCGGCCCGGCGCGGCTACGCCGAGCTGGACGGAACGGCCTGACCGGCGGGGCAGGCCGGGTTCAGCGGGCGTCGGCGAGGATCTCGCGGAGCCGGTTGCGGCACTCGGCGACGAACGCCGGGAACGTGTGCCAGTAGTAGGAGACGCCGCTGGCCGCCACGCCGAGCGCCCAGGCGCGGGCCCGCGCCCAGGTCACGTCGTCCACGTCGAGCGCCTCCCGGTAGGCGTGCCGGGCCGGGGGCGGGAGGTCCCAGACCGGCGCGTGTTCGGCGTCGGGGCGCCCGACGGCGAGGCCGCCGAAGTCGATGACCGCCCGCAACCGGCCGTCGCGTACCAGCAGGTTGGTGGGTTTGAGGTCGCCGTGCAGCCAGACGTACGGCCCGGCGGGTTCGGGCAGGGTGAGGGCCTCGCGCCACAGCCGCTGGAGCGTGCCGACGTCCGTCTCGTCCCCGATCAGGGTCCGGCAGTCGTCGAGCGCCGGGGAGATCCAGGTGTCGCAGGGCCGCAGGCTGCCGCCGCGGTATCCGCTCAGCGGGCCCGCGCGGGTCGCGCCGAGCAGGTCGGCCGCGTGCAGGCGCCTGACGAACGCCGCCAGGTCGGCGCCGAGGACGGCCCAGTCCTCGACGGTGCCGGGCCGGACCTCGTCGCCCGGTATCCACCGCAGCACCGACCAGGGCAGCGGGAAGGCGGCACCCGGGGTGCCCGCGTACAGCGGTTCGGGCACCCGCACCGGCAGCAGCGGCGCGAGCCGGGGCAGCCACTGCTGTTCCTTGCGCAGGGCGCCGGCCTTCTCCGCGGTCCGGGGCAGCCGGACGAGCAGGTCGGCGCCGAGCCGGTACATCGTGTTGTCGGTCCCGGCGCCGGCCGGCGTCAGCGGCAGCGCGGCCCACTCGGGGCGCTGGTCGGTCAGCAGCGCGCGGACCACGTCCTCGTCCACCGGTATCTCGTCCTGGTGCAGCACCCCGCGATCATGTGCCGTGGGGCGGTACGGCGGCCACCGGGTTTCCCGCCGCGGGTTCGGACCCCTCGGGCCGGACGGGTCCGGCAAGCGCGTCGCGCAGCGCGTCGAGGTGCGGGGCGGCGGCCAGGATCGCCGCCCGTGCCGGCGGGTCCAGCGCGTCCAGGGCGGCGGCGAGCAGCGCCGCGCGGTGGGTCGCGTAGTGGGCGATCCGCGCCCGGGCGGCATCGGTGGTGCGCAGCCGGACCACCCGGCGGTCGGCGGGGTCACGGTCGCGAGCCAGCAGCCCGGCGTCGGTGAGGTCGCGGACCAGCGTGCTCACCGTGTTGGGCGCGGTGCCGAGACGCCGGGCCACCTCCTTGCCGCTGATCCCCGGTGTCTGGTGGACCAGCAGGAGCACCTCCACCTGAGCCTCGGGCAGCGGGTCCCGCCCGGCGCGCGCCATGGCCCGGCGGCGCAGGAGCCGGTGCACCTCGCCCAGCACCGCGCCGAATCGCGCCACCTGCTCGTTCGTCGCCACGGAGTCACCCGCCTCACATCGCAATAGTTCTGACTACAGATGTAAGGTACCCCGAAGCACCGGATCAGGGGGTACCCACTCGTGAGCAACGCCGCGCCCGCCGCCGCGCGCCCGACCGATCGCACCACCGCGTCCACCGCACCCACCGGCGTGACGCTGCTGCTCCTGCTCGGCGGACTCACCGCGGTCGGCCCGCTGTCGCTGGACATGTACCTGCCGGCGTTCCCGGCCATGACCCGCGACCTCGGCGCCGACCAGGCCGGCATCCAGCTCTCGCTCACCACCTACCTGATCGGCCTGGCGTTCGGCCAGCTCGTCACCGGGCCGCTGAGCGACCGCTGGGGGCGCCGCCTCCCCGTGCTGGTGGGCCTGGTCGCGTACACGGTGCTGACGCTGGCGTGCGCCGCGGCGCCGAACGCCCCGCTGCTCGCCGTCGCCCGGTTCGCCCAGGGTATGGCCGGCGGCATGGGTGTGGTGGTCGCCCGCGCGGTGGTCCGCGACCTCTACGCGGGCCGCGCCGCCGCGAAGTACTTCTCCCGGCTCATCCTGGTCTTCGGCGTGGCGCCGGTGGCGGCACCGGGCGCGGGCAGCCTCGTGCTGCGGTTCGGCTCGTGGCGGGCCGTCTTCCTGGTCCTGGCCGTCATCGGGGCGATGCTCGCGGTCGCGGCCGCGCTGCGCCTGCCGGAGACGCTGCCGGCCGAGCGGCGCAGCACCGGCGGTCTCAGGGGCACCGTCCGGACCATGCGGTCGCTGCTCGCCGACCGGGTCTACCTCGGGTACGCGCTGACACAGGGCTTCGCGTTCGCCGGGCTGTTCGCGTACATCTCGGGGTCGTCCTTCGTGTTCCAGGACGTCTTCGGTGTCTCCATGGTGGTGTACAGCGTGATCTTCGGGGTCAACGCGCTCGCCCTGGTGGCCCTCGGACAGGCAAACGCCCGGCTGCTCGACCGGTTCTCCCCGCGCCGGCTGCTGGTCACCATGCTCGTGGTCGGCCTGGTGGCGGCGGCCGGCGTGCTGACCGGCGCGCTGGCCGGGAGCCTGGTCGTGACGGCGGTGCCGCTGTTCGTCTTCGTCGGCTCGATCGGCATGGTGATGCCGAACAGCACCGCGCTGGCGCTGGACGCGCACGCCCGGCACGCGGGCACCGCCGCCGCGCTGATGGGCGGCATCCAGTCGGTGGTGGGCGCGCTGGCCGCCCCGCTGGTCGGGCTGGGCGGCGAGGGCAGCGCGCTGCCGATGGCGGTGGTCCTGGCCGGCGGGTCGCTGCTGTCCCTGACCGCCGTCCTGACGATGACCCGCCGGCGCGCCTGACCCCGGCGTCCGCGGGCCGGGGGCGGGCGCACGGCCGTCACGGGAAGCGGGTGGCCACCTGCGCGCGGGTGGGCATGGCGGTGGCGCCGCCCGGTGACTCGCACACCACAGCCGCCACCCGCAGCGCGAACGCGACCCGCTCCCGCCAGCCGGCCGGGTCCGCCGGCTCACCGGCGGCCAGCAGGTCCGCCACCAGCGCGCCCATCACCGAGTCGCCCGCGCCCGTCGCGTCCACCGCCTCCACCTTCGGCGCGGGTACGCGTACCACGTCGTCGGCGGCGGCGACCAGGGCGCCGTCCGCGCCGAGCGTGACCACGACCGTGCCCGCGCCCAGTTCCCGCAGGTACGCGGCGACGCCCTCGACCGGCTCGTCCGGGTAGAGCAGCCGCGCGTCGGCGCTGCTGAGCTTGACCAGGTGCGCGGCGGCGGCGAACTCGGCGACCACCGCCCGCAGCCCGTCCAGCGCGCCCGGTGCGGTGAGCAGGCGGGGCCGCACGTTGGGGTCGAACACCCGCAGCCCGCCCGCGATCGACCAGGCGCGGCGGGCGGCGGCCAGCACCGGCGGGTCGAGCAGCACGATGGAGCCGCAGTAGAGCACGTCCGCGCCCTCGACCAGCGCCACGTCCAGGTCGTCCGGGCCGAACAGCGCGTACGAGCGGGGCTCGCCGTAGAAGCGGAAGTCCGGCTCGGGACCGGCGAACGTGGCCACCGCCAGCGCGGTCGGCGCCGGCGCCGTGACCGTCCCGCGCACGTCCACACCCGCGTCGGTGAGGAAGGCGCGGATCCGCCCGGCGAGCGCGTCGTCGCCGAGTGACCCGACGAACCGCGCGTCCCCGCCGAGCCGGGCGACCGCCACCGCCACGTTCAGCGGACCGCCGCCGATCGCCTGCCGGTAGACGGGTTCTCCGTCGTGCTCGGCGTCGAGCAGGTCCACCAGCGCCTCGCCGAGCACCACCGCGTACCCCATCCTGGCTCCTCTCGTCGTCTCCCCCGATCCTGGCCCATGCCGGCGCCGCGCCGCGCCGGGACCTGGGCATCGAGCGGCGCCTATTGCGGGCGGCGTGCGGACGTGGTGGGATGGCGGTGCCGGGTAACGACGCGGGGGGCTGCCGCGTCGCCGGCCGCCGGGTCGAGCCGACGCGAGGGCATCCACGGTCCGTGGCAACGGACCGCAGGCGGTGCGCGCCCGCCGACGGCTCCGGCCGCACGCCGACCGGGCGCGGGCACCGCGATCGTCGCATCCGCTCGTCCCAGCGGAGCGGGCCGAACCGGGCCACGCTCCGCGAGTCAGGAGATCCCCGTGCACCGATCCCGTACGGCCGCGTTGCTCACCGCGGCCGCCACCCTGGCCCTGGGCGCGTTCGCCCTGGCCACCAACACCGGACCGGCGGCCGCGCACGGCGCGGCCATGACGCCGGGCGCCCGCACGTACCTGTGCTGGAAGGACGGCCTCACCGGAACCGGTGAGATCCGGCCCAACAACCCCGCCTGCTCGTCGGCGGTGGCCGAGAACGGGGCGAACTCGCTGTACAACTGGTTCAGCGTGCTGCGCTCCGACGGCGGCGGGCGGACCGTCGGGTTCATTCCGGACGGCAAGCTGTGCAGCGGCGGCAACCCCAACTTCAGCGGGTACGACGCGGCGCGCAACGACTGGCCGGTCACCCACCTGACGGCGGGCCGGTCGACCGAGTTCCGGTACAGCAACTGGGCCCACCACCCGGGCACGTTCTACTTCTACGTGACCAAGGACAGCTGGAGCCCGAACCGGCCGCTGGCCTGGAGCGACCTGGAGGAGCAGCCGTTCCTTCAGGTGACCAACCCGCCGCAGCGCGGCGCGGTCGGCACCAACGACGGTCACTACTACTTCACCGGCAACCTGCCGTCGAACAAGAGCGGCCGGCACATCATCTACTCGCGCTGGGTCCGCTCGGACAGCCAGGAGAACTTCTTCGGCTGCTCGGACGTGACGTTCGACGGTGGTAACGGCGAGGTGACCGGGATCGGCTCGGGCGGCAGCAACCCCCCGACGACCGCGCCGCCGACGACCGCGCCGCCGACCACCGCGCCCCCGACGACCGCGCCGCCGACCACGCCTCCGCCGGTGACGAGCAGCCCGACCATGCCGTCGGGCACCTGCATGGCGGTGTACAAGGTGGTCAGCGCCTGGAACGGCGGTTTCCAGGGCGAAGTGACGATCATGAACCACAGCACCCGGACGTACTCCGGGTGGACCGCGAACTGGACCTGGCCCAGCGGCCAGACCATCAACCAGGTGTGGAACGGCACGCTGAGCGGCAGCGGGGCGTCGGTGAGCGTCACCAACGCCGCCTACAACGGCAGCGTCCCGCCGGAGGGCACCACCACGTTCGGCTTCACAGCGAACTTCTCCGGCACCAACTCTCTGCCCACTGTCACCTGCACCGGTCGCTGATCACGCACTGAGAAGGGCCCCCGGGGAACATCCCGGGGGCCCTTCCTCGTCACGCTCGGTTCAGCGCACCATGCTGCCGACGACCGGCTTGGTGAGCAGCGCGGACTGGTTGCGCTGGATGCCCGGGTCGAGCGTCTTGGCCACGAAGATGGCGTGCCAGATGCAGAAGATCAGCACCGTCCACACCTTGCGGGAGTGGTCGGCCTCCTCCCGCTTGTGCTCGTCGAGGAGGCGCATCGCGTACGACAGGTCGATCAGGTCACCGGCGCCCGAGGTGGCCAGCACGTGCCGCGCCCACTCGTACATCTCGCCGCGCAGCCACACCCGGGTCGGGGTCGGGAAGCCCAGCTTCTTGCGGTTGACGATGGCCGGCGGCACCACGCCCTGCAGCGCCTGGCGCATCGCGTACTTGGTGGCCTCGGAGCGGGGCGGCAGCTTCAGGTCGACCGGGATGCCGGCGGCGACGTTGAACACCTCCCGGTCCAGGAACGGCACCCGCACCTCCAGCGAGTGCGCCATCGAGATCCGGTCGGCCTTGACCAGGATGTCGCCGCGCAGCCAGGTGTAGAGGTCGACGTACTGCATCTTGGTGACGTCGTCCAGCTCGGTGCACTCGGCGTAGATCGGCGCGGTCACGTCGGTGTAGCGCACCGAGGGGTCGTAGCGGCGCAGCAGGTGCTGCTTCTCCTCCTCGGTGAACATCCGGGCGTTGCCGTAGTAGCGCTCCTCGATCGGGGTGGTGCCGCGCTCCAGGAAGCTCTTGCCCTTGACCCCCTGCGGGATGGCCTTGGAGACCGCGCGCAGGCCCTTCTGCACGCCGTCGGGCAGGCTGTTCACCGCGTTGAGCGACAGCGGCTCCCGGTAGATCGTGTAGCCGCCGAAGAACTCGTCCGCGCCCTCGCCGGAGAGCACCACCGTGACGTGCTCGGCGGCCTTCTTCGCCACGAAGTAGAGCGGCACGAGCGCCGGGTCGGCGACCGGGTCGTCCAGGTGCCAGACGATCTTCGGCAGCGCGTCGATCATGTCCTGCGGCCCGATCTTGGTCGGGATGGTGGTCACGTCGAGGTGCCGGGCCGAGTCCTGGGCCACGTCGATCTCGGAGTAGCCGGGCACGTCGTAGCCGACGGTGAAGGTGAGGATGTTCGGGTTGAACTCGCGGGCCAGCGCCACCACCGCGGTGGAGTCGATGCCGCTGGACAGGAACGAGCCGACCGGCACGTCCGAGCGCATGTGCATCCGTACGCTCTCGCGCAGCGTCTCCCGGATGTCGTGGTAGAGCCGCTGCTCGTCGGAGACCGGGGCCGGCCGGAACACCGGGCGGTACCAGCGGCGCACCTCGATCCGGCCACCCGGCGTCCAGGTCAGGTACTCCCCCGAGCCGATCCGGCTGATCCCCTTGTGCAGCGTGCCGGGCTCCGGCACGTACTGCAGGGTCAGGTAGTGGCTCAGGTTGGCGGTGTCGATGCCCGCGTCGCCCTGGTACGCCGAGTGCGCGAACGGCAGCAGCGCCTTCTTCTCCGAGGCGAGGTAGAGGCCGTCCTGGGTCTGGAGGTAGTGCAGCGGCTTGATGCCGAAGTAGTCCCGCGCGCCGAAGGCCCGCCGCTCCTGCCGGTCCCAGATCACGAACGCGAACATGCCGCGCAGCTTGGTGAGGACCTGCTCACCCCAGTAGTGGTAGCCGGCGACGATCACCTCGCCGTCGCCGTTGGTGGCGAACTGGGCGCCGTAGTCGCGGATCAGCTCCTCGCGCAGCTCGATGTAGTTGTAGATCTCGCCGTTGAAGGTGAGCAGGTAACGCCCGCCCGCGTAAGGCAGGGGCTCGTGGCTCAGCGCCACGTCGATGATCGCCAGGCGCTTGTGCGCGAACACGCCGTCCGCGTACCGGCCGGAGGCGTCGCCGACCACCTCGACCCCTGTCTCGTCCGGGCCACGGTGGTGCAGGCACTCCAGTGCGCCGGCGATGTGGTCGCGGTGGGCGGCGGCGTCGCCGCGCGCGCTGAAGAAGGCCAGGAGTCCGCACATGGCCGCCATCTTTCCACGCGCCGGAAGCCGTCGTCGCGGCACCGCAGGCACCTACCGCCGTCGAGCGCGCGGTACCGTCGGGACCAGCGACGAGGCTCAGGGAGGGGCGGATCATGGCCGAGGAGCGGACCGGGCAGGGCAAACCGGCGGATGGCACCGAGTCGCACGACCCGGATTTCCCGGAGGCCTTCCTGTCGTTCATGCGGCAGGGCTGGCGGGACACCGAGCTGCCGGTCCCCCCGCGTCCGGAGGTGCCCAACCACGCCAAGCGGCGGGCCGCGCTGGCCGAGGCCTTCCCGGGCGAGACGCTGGTCATCCCCACCGGCAACGAGAAGGTACGCGCCAACGACACCGACCACCGGTTCCGGCCGGGCAGCGACTTCGCGTACCTGACGGGCGACCTGGAGCCGGACAGCGTCCTCGTGCTGCGGCCGGGCGGCGAGGCCACGCTGTTCATGCGGCCCCGGTCGTCCCGGGCGACCGACGAGTTCTTCCGCAGCCGCCACGGTGAGCTGTGGGTGGGCCGCCGGCCGACGCTGCGGGAGAAGTCCACCGAGCTGGGCCTGCCGACGGCCGACCTGAGTGAGCTGGACGCGGCGCTGGCTGAGCTGGCGCCGGGGCGCACCCGGGTGCTTCGCGGTTTCGACGCCCGGGTGGACGCGGCGGTGCGTCGGTACGACGGCGCGCGCGCCGAGGGGCAGCCCGGCCGCGACCGGGAGCTGGCGATCGCGATCGCCGAGCTGAAGCTGGTCAAGGACGAGTGGGAGATCGCGCAGCTCCAGGAGGCGTGCGACGCCACGGTGCGCGGCTTCGAGGACGTGGCGCGGGCACTGCCGGCTGACCGCGCGGTCTCCGAGCGTCTGCTGGAGGGCGTCTTCGCGCTGCGTGCCCGGCACGACGGCAACGACGTCGGCTACGGCTCGATCGTCGGGGCCGGCGAGCACGCCACGATCCTGCACTGGGTGCACAACCACGGCGCCACCCGTCCCGGTGACCTGCTGCTGATGGACATGGGCGTGGAGAACCGCAACCTCTACACCGCCGACGTCACCCGCGTGTTCCCGGTCGACGGCCGGTTCACGCCGTTGCAGCGCCAGGTCTACGACGCCGTGTACGCCGCGCAGCAGGCGGGCATCGAGATGTGCCGGCCCGGCGTGGCGTTCCGGGACGTGCACCTGGCCTCGATGCGGGTGCTCGCGGAGGCGCTGAAGGATCTGGGGCTGCTGCCGGTGAGCGTGGACGAGGCGATGGACCCGGCCTCCACCGTCTACCGGCGGTGGACGCTGCACGGCACCAGCCACATGCTCGGCATCGACGTGCACGACTGCGCCAACGCCCGCAAGGAGACCTACCGCGAGGGGCCACTCGGCGAGGGGTACGTGCTCACCGTCGAGCCGGGCCTCTACTTCCAGCCGGAGGACGAGCTGGTCCCCGAGGAGCTGCGGGGCATCGGGGTGCGGATCGAGGACGACATCCTGGTCACCGCCGACGGCCCGGTGAACCTGTCGGCCGGCCTGCCGCGCGCCTCCGCCGAGGTGGAGACCTGGCTGGCCGAGCAGCGTGAGGCGGGCCCCCGCCTGCCCGGCTGATCCTGCGGCCCCCGACCTCCGGCGGGCCCCACCACCGCGCCGCCATGGCCGGTGATGGGGCCCGCCGCCGTCTGTGCGGTTCCGGTCCCGCTCACGTGGTTGCTCACCGACCGCCGTTCGTGGGAGGAACGCGGGCTTTTTTCGGATACATCCTCTTCGCGAGGACCCTTCTCATACGGTGTCGATCAGAGGCTACAACCGGTTTGTAGCTGGTCGCCCGGCCTGGGGCGGTGCGACCCGTTTGGGAAGAACCGAAAGGGCTCTCATGTCGAACGACGTAACGACACCCGACGGCGGCGCTCCGATGGCGCCTCCGCCGCGGACCAGCAGGCGGCGGGCGCTCTGGGTCGCCACCGGCGTGGCCGGGCTGACCGGCGTGGTCGGGCTGGCGGCGCTCGGCGGCCTCGCCGCCCGCGACGACAGGTCCGGCACCGAGCCGGTGGCGGACAACCACGCCGCGGCTCCCCAGAACGCCGGCAACGACTCCGACAGCGGCAAGCGCGACGAGGGGCACGGCAAGGACGAGCACGGCAAGGACGGCAAGGACCGTGGCCAGGAAGGCCACGACCGCGGCGAGTGGGGCCCGGACAAGGGCGACTGGGGCA
>NZ_JBIAKL010000013.1:0-74860 GCF_042872445.1 Micromonospora sp. NPDC005257
GCGCGCTCGGCCGGGGTGGCCTGCGCGGCGATGGCGGGGCCGGCGATGCCACCGGCGGTGGCGGCGATACCGGCAGCGGTCAGAACGGTCTTGCGCAGCAGAGTGGTAGCCATGATCAGTTGCCTCTCTGTCGGGGGTACGCGGCGATGGGGGATGCCGCAAAGAAAGATCAGGTGGCCCGGTATGTGCGTCGGGCCGGTGGCTCGCTCGGGCGGCCAGGGGGATGGCCTGCTCCGGTGGCTCGGGGGATGTAACGACCGGCGTCCCGGCCTGATTCCCGGCCCGCTGGGCGGGCGGTCGGCGGATGCGGCGCGGTCTGCCATGTACAACGCCCCGCACCCGCCCCCGATTCCACCCTCACGGTGGCACCGACCACACCCCCGCCACGCCCAGCCCAGCGAACACCCCCGGGGCGCTAACTGCAAGATCGTGGGAGACCTCGCGGTGAGTGAGATCTTGGTACGAATGGCCCTCATGGGGCGCTCTCCTTCCAAGGTCTCTCGTGGTCCTGGGGAGTGGGACGGTTTTCTCGGTGAGAAGGACGGCGGGTGGGCGGGCGTGACCTGGGTGGGGCCGGACAGGGGCGGTGTCCGAGAGTGGGGCGGTGCGATATCTGCGCAGCGACGGCCGCGTCGCCATCCGCCGTCCCCGCCCTGCCGACGAGGCGGAGTTCGTCGCCGCCGTCCGGCGCAGCCGTGACCTGCACCATCCGTGGCTGTCGGCGCCGGACGACGCGCTGCGGTACGCGGCGTACCTGCGCAAGATCCGGCGGCGGGACAGCTCCGGTTTCCTGTTCTGCGACCGGGAGAGCGGCGAGATCGCCGGGTACGCGAACATCAGCGGCATCGTGCTGGGCGCGCTGCGCGGCGGCTACCTCGGGTACGCGGCGTTCCGGCCGTACGCCGGGACCGGACACGCCTCGGCCGGGGTGCGGCTGGTGATCGGGTACGCGTTCGGGCCGCTGGGGCTGCACCGGCTGGAGGCGAACATCCAGCCTGGCAACGAGCCGTCGAAGCGGCTGGCGCGACGGCTCGGCTTCCGGCTGGAGGGCTTCTCCCCGGACTACCTGTTCATCGACGGCGCGTGGCGCGACCACGAACGCTGGGCGATCACCGCCCCGGACGGGGTGGACTCGGCGCCGGGGCGGTGACCGGCCGGCTCAGCTCCCCGGCTTCGGGAAGGCGACCGGGCTGCGGTGCCCGGCCCGGTCCACCGCCCGTACGCCGAAGAACACGTTGTCCTTGGACAGGTCCACCGTCACCTCGGTGACGTCACCGACCGGCAGCACCTTCTGCCACTGGTCGGCTGTGGTCTCCCGCCACACCACCTCGTACCCGGCCAGGTCCGGCTCGGGCCCGCGCTGCCAGCGCAGCGTGGTGTCGTTCGTGAGGTTCGTGGTCACCACCGTGACGCCCTTGGGCGTGCCCGGCGCCTGGGCCAGCGACCACAGCGTCGCCGCGTTCACCCGGGCCACCCGGGTGATGTAGCCGAAGTCGCAGAACTCCGGCAGGTCGCCGTACTGCACCCCGTCGGCGACCCGCACGTCCTGGTGCTGGTGGGCGAAGTCCTCGTTGGGCTCGGTGAACCGCCCGGCCGGCCACCCCTCGCGCAGGAACGAGATGTGGTCGCTGCCGCGCAGGTAGCGGTCCCGCCGGTAGATGACACGCACGTCCATGCCGGTGGCGGAGTTCTCGGCCACGTCGGTGACGAACCGGGCGAGCTGCCGCGACGGCGAGTCGTTCTCGCCGCCGACGGACTGCCGCACGCTCGCCTCGGCCGGGGTCTCGGCGGTCGGCACCCCCTCGGCGAACAACCGCACGGTACGCGGGTCGCGGGTGCCGTCGTCGGCGGTGCTGCTGCCCACGATGTCGTTGCTGAACATCGCCTGGACGTCGACGCCGGCGGCCTTCAACTGCGAAGCCAGGTAGGCCGAGCCGTACAGCCCCTGCTCCTCGGCGGCCACGGCGGCGAGCACGATGGTGGCCTCGGTGCGGCGGGTGGACAGCACGCGGGCCAGCTCCATCACCACTGCCACGCCGGAGGCGTCGTCGTCGGCGCCGGGCGCGTCGCTGACCGCGTCCATCACGTCGGTGGCCCGGGAGTCGTAGTGGCCGGTGATGACGTACACCCGCTCGGGCGTGACCTCGCCGCGCAGGGTCGCCACCACGTTGGTGATGGTGGTCGGGACGGGGATGCGGGAGGCGGGCTGCTGCACGTACGACTGCAGTTCGACGCTCATCCGGCCGCCGGACGCGGCCGCGTACCCGGAGAGCTGTGCGTGGATCCAGTCGCGGGCGGCGCCGATGCCGCGTACCGGATCGGTCTGGCTGGACAGGGTGTGGCGGGTGCCGAACGCGGCGAGCCGGCGCACGACGGCCTCGATCCGGCGGCTGTCGATCTCGCGCAGCAGGGCGGTCAGCTCGCGGTCGGGGCGCTGCGGCCGGGCCGGCCGGCCCGGCCCGCGGGGCGTGCCGGTCGCGGCGGCGGCCGGGGTGGTGGTCAGGGGGGTGGCGACGGCGGCAGCGGTGGCCGCCGCGGAGGCGGTGAGGAACGTACGCCGGCTGGGCCTCGTGGGCCGGCCCTCGGCGGTCTCGTGGTTTCCCATCCCGGCATCCTCGCGCCGATCACGAGGAATGTCCATATAGCCGTCGATGGATGGATCATGGCACGTTTGCCGCTGGTCTGCCCGGGAACGGCAGCAGGCATGACGAAACCACGGGTGGTGATCGTGGGGGCCGGGTTCGCCGGATACCACGCGGCCAAGACGTTGCGCCGGCTGGCCCGCGGCCGGACCGAGATCGTCCTGCTGAACACGACCGACTACTTCCTCTACCTGCCGCTGCTGCCCGAGGTGGCGGCCGGGGTGGTGGAGCCGACGCGCATCGCCGTGCCGCTGGCCGGCACGCTCGACGGCGTCCGGGTGGTGATCGGCGAGGCGGACCGGGTCGACCTGCAGAACCGGTGGGTCGGCTACCGCTCGGTCGAGGGCGACCACGGGCAGCTCGCGTACGACCGGCTCGTGCTCAGCGTCGGCAGCGTCAACAAGCTGCTGCCCATCCCCGGCGTGACCGAGTACGCCCACGGCTTCCGCGGCCTGCCCGAGGCGCTCTTCCTGCACGACCACGTGGTCCGGCAGATCGAGCTGGCCGAACTGACCGAGGACCCGGCCGAGCAGCGGGCCCGCGCCACGTTCGTGGTGGTCGGGGCCGGCTACACCGGCACCGAGGTGGCCGCGCACGGGCAGCTGTTCACCGACCGGCTGATGGCCCAGCGCCCGCACCTGAAGGTCCGGCCGCGCTGGATGCTGCTGGACGTGGCACCCCGGGTGCTGCCCGAACTGGACCGGCGGATGTCGGTCACCGCCGACCGGGTGCTGCGCAAACGCGGCGTGGACGTGCGGATGGGCACCTCGGTCGCCGAGGCCACCCCGGACGGCGTGATGCTCACCGACGGCGAGTACGTCCCGACGTGCAGCCTCATCTGGTGCGTCGGCGTACGCCCCGACCCGTTCGTGGCCGAGCTGGGCCTGCGTACCGAGAAGGGCCGGCTGGTGGTCGACGAGTTCCTCAACGTCCCCGGCTACCCGGAGGTGTTCGCGTGCGGCGACGCCGCCGCGGTGCCCGACCCGACCCGCCCCGGGCAGGTGTGCGCGATGACCGCGCAGCACGCCCAGCGGCAGGGCAAGCTGGCCGCGCACAACATCGCCGCCTCGTACGGCCAGGGCGTGCGCAAGTCGTACAAGCACCACGACCTGGGCTGGGTGGTGGACCTCGGCGGCAAGGACGCGGCGGCGAACCCGCTGAAGGTGCCGCTGGCCGGGCTGCCCGCCAAGGCCGTCACCCGGGGCTACCACCTGCTGGCCATGCCGGGCAACCGTCCCCGCGTCGCTGCCGACTGGGCGCTGGACGCGACGCTGCCCCGGCCCGCCGTGCAGTTGGGCCTGGTGCCGGCCAACGCGGTGCCGCTGGAGAGCGAGTCACCGGAGCTGGCCCGCCACCGTTGAGCGCCGCCGCACGTACCCGCCGGCCGGCTCTCACCCGCCGGCCGGCGGTTGTTCGGGCGCGACGGAACCACCGGCGGCCGGAGCGCTGTCGGCCGACGGATCGCCGTCGGCGGGCCGCGGCAGGGCCTGCCGCCCGGCCGGGACGAACTCACGCAGCAGCACCTGGACGACGCCCGCCGCCGGAATCGCCAGCAGCGCGCCCACCAGGCCGGCCAGCTCGGCCGACAGCAGCACGCTCACCAGCACCGTCAACGGGTTCAGCCGGACCGCCCGGGCCATGATGACCGGTTGCAGCAGGTGGTTCTCCACCTGCTGGTAGACCACGAAGAAGACGAGCACCACGATGCCGGCGGTGGGGGAGTGCAGGAACCCCGCGCCGGCCGCGACGATCGCCCCGAGCGTGGCGCCGACCAGCGGGATCAGGTCGAACACGGCCACCGCCAGCGCGATCACCGAGGCGAACGGCACACCGAGCAGGAACAGCACGGCGAACGTCAGACCGCCGCAGATCACGCTGATCAGCAGGTTGCCACTCAGGTAGCCGGTGACGATCCGGGACGAGTCACGCCCGATGCGCCGCAGCCGCGCCGCCGGGCCGTCGCCGGTCAGCCGCAGCGTCGCGGCCACGATCTTCGGCGCCTCCAGGACCATCAGGTACGCCAGCACCACCACGGTCACCAGCGCGGCGACCGCCTGCACCACGCTGCGGACCACCCCTACCGTGGGATCGCCGAGCCGGGCGCCGTACCGGCGGAGCTGGCCGGGTTCGGCGTACCGGAGCAGGTGGAAGCGGTCCAGCAACCGTCCGAGCGGTCCCCGCCCGGCCTGTGCCTCGCGCACCAGATCCGGCGCCCGGTCGGCGAAGCGGCCCACCTCGTCCACCAGCGGCACCACGATCAGCGCGCCGACGGCGGCGAACAGCGCGAACGCGGCCAGGAACACCAGCAGCGTGGCCAGCGCGCGGCGGCGTACCCGCCGTTCGAGGCGGTCCACGAGCGGCTTGAGGGCGACCGCGAAGAACACCGCCACCAGCCCCCACACCAGCACCCGCCGGGTGGCCCAGACCAGTGCCAGCGCGACCCCGGTGGCGAGGACCAGACCGATCACGATCAGCGTCCGGCGCGCGGTGGATCGGTCGTCGGCGGCGCTCATCCGGCGCGGCTACCCGCGACGCCGGTGAGGAAACCCGGCTCAGCCCAGGTCGGCGTCGGTGACCGGGAGCGCGCCGGCGGCGAACGCGTCGAGCGTCGCGCCGTGCAGCACCGTACCGGGCATCGGATCGGCGGCGACGCGGGTGGCGAGCCGAACCACCGGCAGCCGCCCGGCGGCGGGCGAGGCGGCCAGCACCACGTTGCCGTACCGGCGCCCGCGCAGCATCCGCCGGTCGGCGATCAGGCAGACGTCGGCGAACACCGCGCGCAGCGTGGCCACCTGCGCCCGGGTGTGCGCCAGCGGCGGCAGGTCGGTGAGGTTGATCAGGTAGAGGCCGTCCGGGCGCAGCGCCCGGGCCACCTGCGCCGCGAACTCGACCGCCGCCACGTGCGGTGGCATCCGGGCCGCCCGGTAGACGTCGGCGACCACCACGTCGTACGTCCCGGACGGCGCCTCGGAGACCGCCTCCCGGGCGTCGCCGATCGTCACCACCACCTCCGGCGGCAGTGGCGGCAGCTTGCGCCGGACCAGCTCGACCACGGCCGGATCGCGCTCGATCACCCGTTGCGCCGAACCGGGCCGGGTGCGCGCCAGCCAGCGCGGCAGCGTCAGCGCGCCGCCGCCGAGGTGCAGCGCGGTCAGCGCCGCGCCGCGCGGGGCGGCCACGTCGATCGCGGCGGCGATCCGCCGCACGTACTCGAAGTGCAGGTACCGGGCGTCGGCCACGTCGACGTACGACTGCTCGACCCCGTCGGCCAGCAGTGTGCGCCCGGACGGGCGGGCCGGGTCCACCACGATCTCCAGGGTCTCGGCGTCGTCGTGATCCACGGCGGGACACGGTACCGCGCCAGCCACGGGCGGCCCCGGCCCGCGTCGGACCGGAGCCGTCCCGCCGCCGGCTCAGCCGGCCGCCATCCCGGCGCCGGCCTCGTCGACTGCCGCGTCCACCCGGTGCGCGAGGTCGACGTCCGCCGCCGTCACGCCGTCGACCTGCTGGGTCCGGACGGTCAGCACGGCGTTGTCCGGGTCCGGCCGCCCGATCTGTGGCGACCGTCCGACGTCGGACTTGAGCCGGTCCAGCCGGTCGAGCACCCGGTCCAGGTTGCCGCCGGGCAGCTCGATGGTGCGCACGAGCGACCGCCTGTCGCTGGACCAGTAGGGCAGCGTCGCGAGCGCGTCGCGCAGCTCCGCCTCGGTCAGCGGCGCGGTGGCCGAGGACGCGCCCACCAGGCCGCCGCCGAAGTCGGTCGGCCCGAGCAGGTCACGCAACCCGTCGGGTACGCGCAGCGACTCGACCAGCTCCGCGTCGGCCTCGGCGAGCGCGGCGAGCGTCGCCTCGGCCTGGTAGCGCGCCTGCTCCGGGGTGAGGCGGCTGTACCGGCCGACCTCGGCCAGGAAGCCGGGCAGGTCGCGGCGGCGTTCCATGCCGTGCACCGGCACCACGTCGTGCAGGGTCAGCGGCACCGCCGCCAGCAGCCGCTCCCGTTCCGCGTCGTCCAGCGCCCGGGCCAGAGCCAGCACGGTGGCCTCCGCCGCGACCCGGGCCGTGGGGAAGTCCACCCCGGCACGCCGGCTCACGTCGTCGACGAGATCTCGGTACCCCATCGAGATCCCGGGTGACGGCACCGGGTCCGGCAGCGGGCGCGACCGCTCCGCGACGGCGACCGGCGGCGGGGCGGGACCACCCCGGGCGCTGTCCGGCTTGTGCCGTCCGGCCGGCGGCGGGCCGGACCGGTCGTGCTGGTCCAGCGAGGTGACCTGCTTGGACGCGCTCAGGCTGGCGCCGGTCTGGCTCGGCCGCAGCCCTCGCTCGCGGGCCTCGCGGGCCAGGGCCCGGCGGCGCTGGTTGTCGCCCTCCATCTGCTTGCGCATCGTCGCACCTCGTTCCTGGGTCGGTTGCGCTTGCGCCGACCGCGTTCCCGGCGCTGCCGGGAAGGTAACGACGGACCGCCCGGCGGACGCTTCATTCGCTGCGGGTGAGGAGCGCTCACCCCGGCGGGCGGCAGGCTCGGACGGACCGGACAACTTCCGACGCACGCGGAAGGGCAGGTCGACATGAAACGGATCGTGGAGATCGTCCCCGCCCGTCCCGGCTGGTACGCCCGCTGGCGGATCGGCCCGGACGCCACCCGCTCCTACCCGGTGACCCTCTGGGCGCTGCTGGAGCAGCACGACGGCAGCGGACGCGAGGTGGTCGGCGTCGACTGTGTCGGGCAGTGGCCCGGAGCGGACGACGACGACATGAGCGGGGACTTCGTCCGTTATCTGTTCAAGACGCCCGATTCCGGCGCGCCGGACGACGTCGAGGCCCCGGTCGCGCCGTACCGGCAGGCCGCGCCCGCCGCCTGAGCCATCCTCCCGGCCC
This sequence comes from Micromonospora sp. NPDC005257, assembly GCF_042872445.1. Lineage (NCBI taxonomy): Bacteria > Bacillati > Actinomycetota > Actinomycetes > Micromonosporales > Micromonosporaceae > Micromonospora > Micromonospora sp. NPDC005257. The sequence goes on from NZ_JBIAKL010000013.1 coordinate 7,521, forward strand.
CCGGCCCCTGGTCCCAGGGTCGGGGGCCACCCCTGTCCGCCGGCTGCACAGCCGGCACTCGCGGGCCGTCGCCCGGGACAGCCGGGCCGGGTCAGCCCACTTCGCGGGCGTCCCTGGCCAGGTCGCGCGGCGCGGCGGCCAGCAGCTCGGCCAGGCCGGTGCGGTCCAGCAGGTGCTTGATCTGCGGGTTCAGGTTCAGCAGGCGGACCGCCTCGGTGCCGGCACGGTGGATCACCACGAGCGCGCTCAGCCCGGAGGAGTCGCAGAGGTCCACCCCGCCGAAGTCGATTTCCAGCTCCTGGTGACCGTCGCGGCGCAGGGCGGCCACGGCGTCGACGAGTTCCGGCGCCGTGTCGAAGTCCAGCTCCCCGGCCAGCCGCACCCGGGCGGCACCGGTGCCGAACCGGTCCACCTCGATGGTCAGCATCTGGGAGGGCACGGACCCATGTTCCCAGCCGGGCGCCCGCGGGAAACCCTCCGGGGTCACGCGGACGCGACCGAGCCCGGCGTGTCGTCGACCGGCGCGCGGTCGAGCAGGCCGGTGACGCCGGTCAGGTCGAGGATGGTCTCCAGGAAACGCGGGACCGCGCGCAGCTCGATGGCGGTGCCGGCCTGCTGGCCCTCCCGCCAGGCGTGCACGATCACGGACAGGCCGCTGCTGTCCATGAACTCCAGGTCGCCGAAGTCGAACACCAGCGTCCGCGGGCGCCCGGCGAGCAGCCGGTCGATCTCGGCGCGCAGCGGGCCCGTCGTGGCGTACGCCAGTTCGCCGCCGACGACGAGCTCCGGGACGGCCGGGTCGGAGCGATCCACGGAGATGCTCACCGGGCCCGCCTCGGGCCTTCTCCGTTGATGAACCACGTCACGCCGCCTTTCCGCGGGCTGCGGGCCGAGCCGGGATTGACAGGATCGTAACAACAGCGGCCTCACCTCGCTGGACGCGCGAGCCGGCCGGCAGCGCCGTGGGGTGGCGGTCCCGGCATACCCGCGTAGGGTGGTCGATGAGACGTGAGCACAGGCGCCAGGTCCGGCGCCCTCGGGTGTCGACGAGGAGAGTGGGGCTCAGCTGGTGACTGCTGCCGACGTCAGGGGTGCCGACCCGGGCGACGGACGGATCTCCACGCCGAGTGCCGCACGGCCTCCGGCGCGGTCCGCCGCCGCGCCGGTGCCGCCCGCCCTGCCGGCGTTGGCAGCCGACCGCGACCTCACCGTCCCGAACTGGTCCGAGGTGGTCGAGCACTTCCGTGAGGGCCTCGTCGTCTGCGACGCCGGCGGTGTCGTGCAGCACGTGAGCCCGGTCGCGGAGCGGTTGATCCCCGAAGTGACGCCCGGTGAGCTGCTGGCCGCGGCCGGGCCGGCCCCGCTGCGCGGCGACGGCCCGGCCGAGTTCACCCACCACGGGCGGCGCCTGCGCGTACGGCCGGTCGCGTTGTCCCACCGGCGCCGCTGCTGGTACGTCGACGACGTCACCGAGATCGTCGGCCGGGCCGACGCGCTGCTCGCCGAGCGGGCCCGCTCCGCGTTCCTCGCCGTGGTCGGCGAGAAGCTCGGCAACCCGCTGCACCCGGACCGGGCCGCCGCCGCCGTGGTGCGCCTGGCCGTGCCCACGGCCGCCGACGTGGCGGTCCTGGTGCTCGCCCCGCGTTCCGGCCGGGCCCGCTGGTGGCGGGCGGTACGCGCGGACGACCGGCCGCCGGTCGTGGACAGCGGGGTGCTGTCCGCCCCGGCGCTTCCCGCGGCCATCGAGGCGGGCCTGACCGGCGCCGAGCCGCACGAGCTGGACTGGCTGGTCGAGCAGGCCGCCGAGGCGGGCTGGTTGCCCGGCCTGGACGCCTCCGGCGCCACCGCGCGGGTGGTGCCGCTGCCCGGCCGGGAGGCGCCGGCCGGTGCGCTGCTGGTGGTCCGGCGTGCCGACCGCTGGTACGACGAGGCCGACGTGGACCTGGTCCGCGCGTTCGCGGCCCGGGCCGGCGCGGCGCTGACCACCGCCATGCTCTACCGCGACCAGGCCGAGGTCGCCGATACGTTGCAGGCCAGCCTGCTGCCGGTCGAACCGGCCGCCGCGACGGGCGTGCAGTGGGGCACCGCGTACCGGCCGGCGCAGGCCGGTCTGCGCATCGGCGGTGACTTCTACGGCTCGCACCGGCTGGCCGACGGCGGCTCGGTCTTCTTCCTCGGCGACGTGTCCGGCAAGGGTGTGGAGGCGGCCGTGTTCACCGGCCAGCTCCGCCAGTGCCTCCAGGCGCTGCACCGGGTCGAGACCCAGCCCGGGCGGCTGCTGAAGCTGCTCAACGACGCGCTGCTGGAGACCACGCAGGCGCACGGGCAGGGCCGATTCGCCACCATGGTGCTCGGCGTGGCCCGGCCGCACCGCGACGGCGGCCTGACGCTGACCCTGGCCGGCGGCGGGCACCTGCCGCCGCTGGTGCTACGGGAGTCCGGTGACGTCGAGGTGGTGCCGCTGCGCGGCATGCTCATCGGCGTGGTGCCCGATCCCCGCATCGGCGAGGTGACCGTACAGCTCGCGCCGGGGGAGACCTGCCTGCTCTACAGCGACGGGGTGACCGAGGCGCGCGGCGGCCGGCGTGGTGCCGAGCAGTTCGGCGCCGAGCGGCTCCTCAACGCGCTGGCCGGCTGCCACCGGATGCCCGCGCCGGCGCTCGCCGAGCGGGTCGAGCAGGTGACCTGCGACTGGCTCGCGCACGGCGACCACGACGACATCGCGGTGCTGGCGCTGCGCGCCACCGGCCCGGCCGGGCGGGCGCCGCGGCACCTGCACGCCGTGCCGGATGCGGCCGGGACCAATCGAACGAGGGAGCCGTCCGCGTGACCGTGCCGACCATGGAGGCCGACCCGGGGCACGCCTTCCCCCGCTACCTGGAGTGCCTGGCCGACGCCGACGAGTTGGCCGCCGTGGCGGTGGCCCGTGAGCTGCTGGAGGCGGGCGTGCCGGCCGAGCGGGTGCTGCTGGACCTGGTCGCCCCGGCCCAGGCCGAGGTGGGTGAACGCTGGGCCCGCAACGAGTGGAGCGTCGCCCAGGAGCACGCCGCCACCCACATCAGCGAGCGGGTGGTGGCCGCGGTGGCCGCGTACGCCGATCCGCGCCCGACCCGGGGGCGGATCGTGGTGGCCTGCATGGACGGTGAGTGGCACGCGCTGCCGGCCCGGCTGGTGACCGAGGTGCTGCGGCTGCGCGGCTGGCAGGTGATCTTCCTCGGCGCCAGCGTCCCGGCCGCGCACCTGGCCTCCTACCTGCACCGCTACGACGCGGAGGCGGTGGCGCTGGCCTGCGCCCTTCCGATGCGGCTGCCGCACGCCCACCGGATGGTGGAGGCGTGCCGCCGCTCCGACGTGCCGGTGGTGGTCGGTGGCCGGGGCTTCGGCGACGACGGCCGCTGGGCGCGCGTGCTCGGTGTGCCGTGGGCGCCCGACGCGCCGACCGCGGCGGATCTGGTGGCCGACGAGCGGGCGCTGCGTGAGACGCCGCCCGCGCGGCTGGACCACCTGGCCGACGACGAGTACGCCAGCCTGGTCAAGCGGCGCGGCGAGTTGATCGACAGCGCCCTGGCCGATCTGCGGGAGCGGATGCCGTCGACCGCCGACTACACCCCCGCGCAGCTCGACTCCACGATCAGCGACCTCGGCTACATCCTGGACTTCCTGGCCGCCGCCCTCTACGTGGACGACGCGACGCTGTTCACCGGGTTCGTCGAGTGGCTGGTGGAGATCCTGGTCAGCCGTGGGGTGCCGGCCGGCGCGGTCGGGTCGACGCTGGAGCACTATGGACAGCAGCTCCGCGACTTCCCGCGAGCGGCTGCCTTCCTGGACCGGGGCCGGGCCCTGGTGGGCGGGCTGTCGGCGGCGGGCCGCTGACGGAGATCCGGCCGGCCGTCGCATATACTTGCGCTACTGCAAGGGTTCGCCTGCGGTGGGAGCGAGAGGGGCCGCTGTGACGTTCACCGTCACGTACGCCCAGCGGGACGGGGGCGGTGCCCACCTCCGGCTGACCGGCGAACTCGATCTCAGCACGGCCGGCGAGCTGCACTCGACGATCGACCGGCTGGTCGCCGAGGGGCGGCGCGAGCTGCTGCTCGACCTCACCGACCTGACCTTCTGCGACTCCGCCGGGATCGCGGCCTTCGTCCGGGGGGACAACCTCGTCGCCGCCGACGGCGGCTGGTTGCGGCTCACCGGGGCGACCGGCCGGGTGGCCCGGGTGCTCCAGGTGACCGGGCTGGCCGAGGTGCTCCACCACGACCTCGGCGCCGCCGACCCGACCGCGCCGGCCGCCTCCTGATCCGGTACATTTCCCCGCCAGCAGCCGGCCGTGCGCCGGGCGCCCTCCTCACCACGAAGCAGGTAACCCGATGGGTCAGACCAGCCCCAGCCCCGTTCGCATCCTCGTGGTGGACGACGACCCGGGCGACGTCCTGATGATCGAGGAGGCGCTCGCCGACTCGGACGTCGACAAGGTCATCGACGTCGTCGCCGACGGCCAGGAGGCGATGGAGTTCCTCCGCCGCGAGGGCCGGCACGCCGAGGCGCAGCGCCCGGACGTGATCCTGCTCGACCTGAACATGCCCCGGATGGACGGGCGGCAGGTGCTCGGCGAGGTCAAGGGGGACGAGAGCCTGCGGACCATCCCGATCGTCGTGCTCACCACCTCCAACGCCGACACCGACGTGGTCAGCAGCTACACGTTGCAGGCCAACGCGTACGTGACGAAGCCGATCGACCTGGACGACTTCAACGACGTGGTGCGCCGGATCGACGAGTTCTTCGGCCGGGTGGTCGTGCTCCCGAAGCACTCGTAGGGGCGCGGAGTCCGGGCCCTCGCATCCTGAACATTTTGCGGGAACGGCCGCGCCGGGCGCGTGCAGACCGCAGGATCGGCAGGTGGGGACGCGCACCGGCTGCCTGGGGGGCGACGCATGAGGTTCTCGGTGGTGGAGGCCGGTTACGACCGGCGGCAGGTCGACGCCTGCCTGGACGAGCTGAGCCTGCGGCTGGGGCGGCTCGCGGCGCGAGCGGAGGGCGCCGCCGGGGCCGGCCGGGAGTGGGACCAGATCCGGTCGGACGCCCTGCACCTGTGCGACTTCCTGCGCCGTCGTACCGCCCCGGTCGAGGAGGACGCGTCCCGTCCCTCGGCGGCCGAACGGGAGGCCGCCGAGCTGCTGGCGGCGGCCCGCGCCGAGCTGGAGGCCGCACGCGAGGAGGCCCGCCGGTTGCGGGAGGAGGCGTACGCCGAGGCGGTTCGCGCGCGCCGCGACTTCGAGGCGGCCCTGCTGGCCCGCCGCCGCCGGGAGTCCCGGGTCGACGAGATCCTGGCCGGTGCGCGGAGTGAGCGGGTGCCGGTGGACACCCCCGCCGCCGCGGCGAGCGTGCGGCCCGCAGGCACCGGGCGCAGCGCCGCCTGACCGGGTCAGACCAGCGCGGCCACCACTGTCGTGGCGCGGCCCTGATGCCGGGCGTACGCGTCCGGATAGGCGGACACCTGCACCGCCTGGGCGGCGGCGGTGACGCTCATGTCCTCCCAGCCCGGCACTTCGCGCAGCGCGGCGTAGAAGGCCCGGGCGGCGTAGGCGGGCCGCATGAGCTGGGCGACGGTGCCCCAGCCGCTGCTGGGCCGCTGCTGGAACAGGCCGATCGAGTCGTGGTCGGAGCCGCTGCCCTGGTGCGGGTGATCGAAGGACTGCGGCAGCACGTCGCTGGCCAGGTTGTAGAGGTTGCTCTCCTGCATGGCGGTGGCCACCGCCACGACCATGGCCCGGCGGGGCATCTTCATCTCCCTCCCCACGTCGACGACGGCCTTGGCGTTGTCCATCTGCCGCTGGTCCAGGCCGGCGACCGGGCGCGGGCGCTGGGCGCGTACCGGCTCGCGCGGCGGCTTCCTCGTCGCCGGGGCCGTGCTGGGCGTGGGGGCCGGCGGTGGCAGGACCGCGGCGGCCGGTGGCGCGACCCTCGTGACGTCGCGGGACGCCCGCTGCTCGGCGGCGGCCCGGTCGGCGACCGCCTCACGTACCTCCAGGTGCGCCGGGGCGCTCTCGCCGACGCCGGCCACACCGATCAGGCCGAGGCAGCAGGTGACGCCGGTGGCCACCGCGATCCGGCCGGGCACGGACCGGGCGGGACCGCGCCGTGGGGGTCCCGGGGCGCGGTGCCGTCCCACTCGCCGTTCGGCTGATGCCGGGTCAATCGTTCGGCGAACCGGGCGGTTGGCGGGCAACGGCTGATGATCGGGTTCGTCGGGGTGCACCCGCCGAGGCTAGAAAGCCTGCGGGCCGTTGCCATCGGGGGGATTGGTGGCATGCGACACAATCTGCCGGATTAGCGGCTGACATTGGGTGCGCGCGAGCATGAAAGTTGCTAATGAGGCGTACCCGAAAGAGGCCCCATGTCGGTTTCGCCATGGCGAAACGGGCGCCAGGTCGAGCCGGGGACGGTGTACGCCTGCCTCCACCGTTCGGCGGAGGGTGCCCTGGTCGGCCGGTCCACGCCCGGCGGCGGTCCGCCGACCCGGGCGACCTGACCCCGACGCGGTGCGCGCCGACTCGGCCGATCGGCTGGTGGTGCTCGGCGACCTGAACACCGCCACCACCGACCGCGTCTTCGACCCGCTGACCCGGGTGCTCGGGGACGCGCAGGCCGACGCCGGGCAGGGATTCGGCTTCACCTGGCCGGCGGAGCTACCGGTCACCCGGCCGGACCACGTCCTCCACCGGGGACTGACGTCGGCCACCGCCGGGATGCTGCGCACCCCGGCCAGCGACCACCGCGCGGTGACCGCCGGCTTCCGCTGGTGAGCGCTCAGTGCCGGCCGTTCTCCGCCGGGGTCACGGTGAGCCGGTGCCGGCTCGGGTCGCCGCTGGAGAAGGGCCAGAGCCGGTCGGCGTACGCGACCAGGTCGGCCAACTGCTTCCGGGTCAGTCCCGCCGAGGAGATCTCGGCGTGCACGTCGGCCCGGTAGCGGCCGTCGTCGTCGCGGCCCAGCTTCGCCTCGGCGGTCACCTGCACGGTGTGCGCCTCGTCGGTGATCTCCCCGGCCGCCTCCACCGCCGCGTGGTGCAGGCAGGAGGCGAACGCCGCGGCCAGGAGCTGCTCCGGCGTCAGGCCGGTGCAGTGCGGCGCCAGCGGGGACGCCAGGGCGGAGGAGAGCCCGCCGTCGTCGGTGCGTACGTGACCGCCCGCCGCGGTCGCCGTGGCCGTCTCGGTCAGCCAGGAACTCGGATCCGGCATCGCGTTCCTCCCGTCACTCACCGGCCCGCGTTCCCGGAGCCGCAGCGGCGAAACCGCGCCCGGGCCGGCAGTAGGAGCGCTCAGCCGACCCGGCCGCTGGGCGCGGCGTCGACGGCCATCGCCTCGGTGGCCTCGGCGGCGGCGCGGCTGGTCCACGGCGACACCTGCGACGCGCGCTGCCGGGGCAGCACCGCGGACATCGGCACGTAGACCCGGGCGTCCACGGCCTCGGCCAGCAGCAACGCGGCCATCGGGCTGGTCGGCCGGGCAGACGGGTCGGCGTCGAGGCAACGGCGGCACAGCTCGGCCACCTCGCCCGGCAGTCCGGGCACCTCGGGCAGCGGCCGGGGTGACCGGCGGCGCGACCCGAGCAGCTGGGTGGCGCTCCCGGCCTCGTACGGCAGCTCGCCGGTGAGGCAGTAGTACAGCAGCACGCCGAGGGCGTACATGTCGGCGGCCGGGGTGGCCGGCTGCCGGTCGAGCTGCTCCGGCGCCAGGTACGCCGGGGTGCCCACCACGACGCCGTCCGGGGCGGGGTCGGGTGCGCCGGCCGGGGTGGCGATGCCGAAGTCGAGCACCTTCACCCCGCACGGGGCGAGGATCACGTTCGCGGGCTTCACGTCCCGGTGCACGATGCCGTGGGCGTGCGCGGCGGCGAGCGCGGCGCACACCTCGGCGCAGACCCGTACCGCGATGCGCCAGTCCAGCGGCCCGCCGCGCAGGTGCTCCGCGAGCGTCTCGCCCTCGGCCAGCTCCATCACGATGTACGGCACCGGGCGCCCGTCCGGCAGCGTCGCCGTGCCGAAGTCGTGCACGCTGGCGACGTTCGGGTGCACCAGCCGCGCCGCCGAACGCGCCTCGGCCCGGATCCGGTCCACCGAGCCGGCGTCGCCGTCCAGCGCGGGCGAGATGAGCTTCACCGCGACGACACGGTCCAGCACGCGGTCGTGCGCGCGCCACACCTCCGACATGCCACCCAGGCCGGCCCGCTGTTCGAGCTCGTACCGCCCGCCCAGCGTCCTCATCGCCCACTCCTCGCCTCGTCCGGTGTGCCCTCCGGTCCCGCTACCCGGCCCCGGAGCTGTGCAAACCGCCGAGGGTCCGCGCCCCGGCGGGGTAGCTTCGCGGCGAGGGCGTCGAGGAACGGAGGGCAGCGGTGGCCGCGGTGCGCGTACGGTTCGTCGGCGGGCCGGCCGACGAGCTGTCCCGGGATCTGCCCGCCGGCCCGGACGGCGCGCCGCCGCCCCGGTGGGTGCTGCGTCATCCGGAGGAATCGGCCGGGGGCGTGGCCGACCACCTCTACGAGCGCGACGACCACGCGTCACCCGGTGGCTGGACGATGCGGTACGTGCACACGTTCCCGTTCGGCGCGACCGAGTGAGGCGCTCGGACGCGGGGCGCCGGAGCGATCGGGCGCGAGGCGTCAGCCCGGCCCGACGCCTGTGGTGCCGAGGATGACCGAGGCGACCAGCTCCGGATCGTCGTGCATCGGCACGTGCCCGCAGCCGGGCAGGTCCAGGTGCCGCGCGGCGGGCAGCCGGGTACGCGCCAGCGCCGTCTGCCGGTAGGGCAGGATCCGGTCGCGTGTACCCCAGGCCACGGTGACCGGCACGGTCGGCGCGCCCGCGTAGGCGTATCCCCGGCCGGCGCGGGCGACGGCGCGGAACGCCCGTGCCTGGCGCAGCGCGCGAGCGTCGGCGAGCGCGTCGTCGAGCGCCATCCGGTTGGGCCGGGCCAGGATCATGCCCATCGCCAGCATCCGCAGCGCGGGCGCGGCGAACAGGCGGCGCAGCACCGGCTCGGGCAGCCGGGCCGCGTTGCGGTGCAGGGACAGCACGGTCAGCGCCCAGCGCAGCTCGCGTGCGGTGCAGAAGCCGGCCGGTGACAGGGCGGTCGCGGAGGTGACCGCGCCGAGCGCGGCCAGCTCCAACGCGATCGCGCCACCGAGGCTGTTGCCCGCGACGTGCGGGCGTTCCAGCCCGAACGCGGCGAACAGCTCGACCATGGCGGCGGTCAGGCCGGGCATGTCGGCGGGCAGCCCGGCGGCGGGCACCGGGGAGCGGCCGAAGCCCGGCAGGTCGACGGCGATCACGTCGTGCGCCTCGGCGAGGCGGTCCAGCACCGGCCGCCAGGCGCCACAGTGGTGACCGATGCCGTGCAGCAGCACCAGCGCCGGCCCGGCGCCCCGCCGCTCGTAGACGACGTCCACCGGCGTGGTCACGGCCGCGCCTGCGGCGTGCTGGCGCCGAAGCCCCGGCCCAGCGCCCGGGACTGCTCCTCGATCAGCGGTACGGTGGCCCGGGCGGTCCGGCCCACCAGGCGGTCGGCCAGCGGGCTGACCAGCACCGACCGCACGGCCTGCACGCCGGCCACGGCGCGCGGCACGTACACCCGGCGGCTGCGGCGCTCGATCGCCCGGACGAACGCCTCGGCGCACTCGGCCACGGTGGTGGTGCGCCGCAGCGGCCACGGCAGCTTCGCCAGGGCCGTTTCGAAGGCCGGCAGGTCGGCGCGCGCCTCGCGGACCAGGTCGGTGTCCACCCACGACGGATGGGCGGTGCCCACCGCCACGCCCCGGTGCGCCAGCTCCAGCCGGACCGCGTTGCCGAACTGCTCGACGCCCGCCTTGGAGGCGCAGTACGCGGCCATGCCGGGCAGCGCGGCGAACGCCGCGGCCGAGGAGACGATCAGCAGGTAGCCGCGCCGGTCGACGAGCGCCGGCACGGTCGCCGCGGCGGTGCGCATCACCCCGATCAGGTTGACCTCGACGGTACGCACCAGCGCCTCGACGTCGCCGACGGCGATCGTGCCCCGGTTGGCCACCCCGGCGTTGGCGACCACCGCGTCGATTCCGCCCAGCGCCGCCACCGTGCCCTCGACCGCCTCGGCCAGCGCCTGCTGGTCGGTGACGTCGGCGGCGAACCAGGCGTGCCCCGGCCCGAGTTCGGCGGCGAGCGCGGCGAGCCGGTCGGGTTCCAGCCCGACCAGTGACAACCGGGCGCCGCGTGCGGCGGCGAGGCGGGCGGTGTGCTCGCCGATGCCCCGGGCCGCGCCGGTCACCAGCACCACCTTGCCGGCCAGCCGGCCGGAAAAGCGACCATCGATGGACATGCCGGGAAGTTACCACCGGGTAGCACCGGTGCGGAAGACCCGCCGGACCTGCCCGGATCGGCGCCGCGCGTCGCGCACAGCTGATACACAGGATCGGGACAGCCCGGCGACAGCGGGTCCGCCCACGATGGGGGCATGGTCATGAACGGGCAGGCCGCGCAGGGCCGCATCGAGCTGCGCCGACCGGACGGCGAACCGGTGCGGGTGCTCGTGGTGGACGACGAGCCGACCCTCACCGACCTGCTCTCGATGGCCCTGCGGTACGAGGGCTGGCAGGTGGCCACCGCCGGCAGCGGCATGGCGGCGGTCACCACCGCCCGCCAGTTCCGCCCGGACGCCGTGGTGCTCGACGTGATGCTGCCCGACCTGGACGGCTTCCAGGTGCTGCGCCGCCTGCGCGAGCAGTTCCCGAGCGTGCCGGTGCTCTTCCTGACCGCCCGCGACGCCGTGGAGGAGCGCGTCGCCGGGCTCACCGTCGGCGGCGACGACTACGTCACCAAACCGTTCAGCCTGGAGGAGGTGATCGCCCGGCTGCGCGCGCTGCTGCGCCGCTCCGGCTTCGCGGTCGCCGCCCGGGAGGAGGCGGTGCTCACCGTCGGCGACCTCAGCCTGGACGAGGACAGCCACGAGGTACGCCGCGGCGACGACCTGATCACGCTCACCGCCACCGAGTTCGAGCTGCTGCGCTACCTCATGCGCAATCCGCGCCGGGTGCTCAGCAAGGCGCAGATCCTCGACCGGGTGTGGAACTACGACTTCGGTGGTCAGGCCAATGTGGTCGAACTGTACATCTCGTACCTGCGTAAGAAGATCGACGCGGGCCGCGCCCCCATGATCCACACCCTGCGCGGGGCGGGTTATGTCCTCAAGCCCGCCGAGTGAGCGGCGCGGCCGGCTGCGGCGCCGCCTGGCCGGCTGGTCGCTGCGCCGCCGGCTGGTGCTCTCCGTGGTGGCGCTGCTCGCGCTGGTGAGCGTCGGCATCGGCGGCCTGACCACTGTCGCGCTGCGGCACTTCCTGGTCGACCAGATCGACAACCAGCTCACCTTCGGCGACCGGCGGCCCGCCGACTTCGAACGCTGGGCCCGCCACGGCGCCGACCCGCCGCGCCCGGACCAGCGGCCCACCCCGCCGGACTCCGACGAGGCGGCGCCGGCGCCACCGGGCGGCTTCCCGCCCGGCTCGATCGCGGTCCGGGTGCCGACCTCCGCCGAACCCGTGGGCCGGATCCGGTCCGAGAGCGGCAGCAGCGAGGAGGTGCCCGCCGCCGATCTGGCCCCGCTGGCCCGCATGCCCGCCGGCGAACGCCCGCGCACCGTGACCGTCGGCGGCCGGGGCGAGTACCGGGCGGTCGCGCTGCCCTCGCCGCGCGGCGACGGCGACGTGCTCGTCCTCGCGATCCCGCTGGCCCAGGTGGACGACACCGTCATGTGGATGCTCGTCGCGCAGGCCGGGGTCATCGGCGCCGGACTGGTCATCGCCGGCGCCCTCGGCGCGCTCATCGTCCGCGTCACGCTGCGCCCGCTCAACCGCGTCGCCGCCACCGCCGCCCGGGTCACCGAACTGCCGCTGGACCGCGGTGAGGTCGCCCTGTCCGTGCGGGTGCCGGCCGCCGACACCGACCCCCGCACCGAGGTCGGGCAGGTCGGCGGCGCGCTCAACCGGATGCTCGGCCACGTCGCCGCCGCGCTCGCCGCCCGGCAGGCCAGCGAGACCCGGGTACGCCAGTTCGTCGCCGACGCCAGCCACGAGCTGCGCACCCCGCTGGCCGCCATCCGCGGGTACGCCGAGGTGGCCCGCCGGGGCCGCCAGGAGGTGCCGCCCGACGTGGCGCACGCGCTGCGCCGCGTCGAGTCGGAGAGCACCCGGATGACCAGACTCGTCGACGACCTGCTGCTGCTCGCCCGGCTGGACTCCGGCCGCCCGCTCGCCGCCGACCCGGTCGACCTGACCGCCACGGCGGTGAACGCGGTCAGCGACGCGCACGTCGCCGGACCCGACCACCGCTGGCAGCTCGACCTGCCCGACGAGCCGCTCACCGTCACCGGCGACGCCCACCGGCTGCACCAGGTGCTGGCGAACCTGCTCGCCAACGCGAGGGTGCACACCCCGGCCGGCACCACTGTCACCGTCCGGCTCGCGCCCGTGCCCGGCGGCGTCGAGCTGCGCGTCACCGACGACGGCCCGGGCATCCCCGAGCAGTTGCAGCCGGAGGTCTTCGAGCGGTTCGCCCGCGGCGACAGCTCCCGCTCCCGCGCCCAGGGCAGCACCGGCCTGGGGCTGGCCATCGTCGCCGCCGTGGTGGAGGCCCACCACGGCCGCGTCGACGTGGTCAGCCGGCCCGGCCACACCGCGTTCACGGTCTGGCTGCCGGGATCCACAGCAGACGCATAGGCCACTCACGGGAGCGGGCCAGCGGACCCGCCGAGGCTTGCCGGCATGGACAGAACCGAGACCCTGCCGACCGCGCCCGCGGCCGGACCGCCCGGCGCCGTGCCCGTATCCCCGGAGACCCGCACCGGCTCCGATCCGCGCTGGGCCCGCCCCGCCCTGGTCGGCCTGCTGGTCGTCACCGCGCTGCTCTACCTGTGGGGACTGGGCGCCTCCGGGTGGGCCAACGCGTTCTACTCGGCCGCCGTGCAGGCCGGCTCGCAGAACTGGACGGCGTTCCTCTACGGCTCGTCCGACGCGGCCAACTCGATCACAGTGGACAAGACTCCGGCGTCGCTCTGGCTGATGGCGCTCTCGGTGCGGATCTTCGGTCTGAGCGGCTGGTCGATCCTGGTGCCGCAGGCCCTGCTCGGCGTCGCCTCGGTCGGCGTGCTGTACGCGACCGTCCGCCGCTGGTACGGCCCGGCCGCCGGCCTGCTCGCCGGCGCGGTGCTCGCGCTCACCCCGGTGGCGGCGCTGATGTTCCGATTCAACAACCCGGACGCGCTGCTGGTGTTCCTGCTGGTCGCCGCCGCGTACGCGACGGTGCGGGCGGTCGAGACGGCGAGCACCCGGTGGATCGCGCTGACCGGCGTGCTCGTCGGCTTCGGCTTCCTCACCAAGATGCTCCAGGCGTTCCTGGTGATCCCGGTCTTCGCCGGGGTCTACGTGCTGGCCGCGCCGACCGGCCTCGGACGGCGGATCCGCCAGCTCATGCTCGCCGGGCTGGCCGTGGTCGTCTCCGCCGGCTGGTGGGTGGCGATCGTCGAGCTGGTGCCGGCGAGCGCCCGCCCCTACATCGGCGGCTCGCAGAACAACAGCATCCTGGAGCTGACGCTCGGCTACAACGGCCTGGGCCGGATCACCGGCGACGAGGTGGGCAGCGTCGGCGGTGGCGGACGGCCCGGCGGCGGACCGTTCTCCGGCCAGGCGGGGCTGCTGCGGATGTTCGACACCGAGGTCGGCGGGCAGATCTCCTGGCTGTTGCCGGCCGCGCTGATCCTGCTGGTCGCTGGGCTGTGGCTGGCCGGGCGGGCGCCGCGTACCGACCGCACCCGGGCCGGTCTGCTGCTGTGGGGCGGCTGGCTGCTGGTCACCGGACTGATCTTCAGCTTCATGTCCGGGATCTTCCACGCCTACTACACGGTCGCCCTGGCCCCGGCGGTCGGCGCGCTGGTCGGCATCGGGATCACCCTGCTGTGGCGGGCCCGCTCCGCGCCGGTCCGGTGGCGCCGGTTCGCCGCCACGCTGGTCCTGGCCGGCACGCTGGCGGTCACCGCCTGGTGGTCCTGGCACCTGCTCGGCCGCACCCCCGACTGGCACCCCTGGCTGCGCCCCACGGTGCTGGCCCTCGGCCTGACCGCAGCCGCCCTCCTGGCCACCTCGGCGTTCCTCACCCACCGGACCGTCCCGCCCTCCCCGCCTGCCCCGGTGATCAAGGAGTTTGTGTCCGGAAGTGGCGTTCAGGGTGACGCAAACTCCTTGGTCAACTCCGAGGCGGGGGCGACGGCGGGGCCCGGGGCCGGGTTTACCGGGCGGGTCGTGCGGTGGGTCGTGCCGGTGGTGTCTGTCGCCGGCATCGCGGTGGCGCTGGCCGGGCCGGCCGCGTACGCGATGCAGACCGCTGCCACCCCGCAGAGCGGGTCGATCCCGAGCGCCGGGCCGGCCGGAGCAGGCGGCTTCGGCGGCCCCGGTGGACCGGGCGGGCGGATGCCGGGCGGCGCGAACGGGCAGTTCCCCGGTGGCCCGGGGGGCGGGATCGGGCAATTCCCGGGCTTCCCGGGCGGCCGCAACGGCACCGGCCAGAACGGCGGGGCGAGCGCCGGTGGATTCCCCGGATTCCCGGGCGGTGGTTCGGCACCGGGCGCGCCCGGCGGGACCGGGCAGGAAGGGCGGGGGCAGCGCGGCGGTGGCATGGGCGGGCTGCTCGACGCCCGCGAGCCGAGCGCCGAGATGACCGCGCTGCTCACCGCCGACGCCGACGACTACACCTGGGTCGCCGCCACGGTCGGCTCGAACAACGCCTCCGGCTACCAGCTGGCCACCGGCCGGCCGGTCATGCCGATCGGCGGCTTCAACGGCAGCGACCCGTCGCCGACGCTCGCCCAGTTCCAGCGGTACGTCGCCGACGGGCGGATCCACTACCTCCTCGGCGGCGGCGGGTTCCGGGCCAACGGCGGGAGCAGCGCCTCGGCCGAGATCGCCGCCTGGGTCGCCGCGAACTTCACCGCGACCACCGTCGACGGCGTGACCGTGTACGACCTGAGCAGCGGAAAGCAGGGCTGAGCGATGACCGGCACGTACGCGCCCCGGGCCGCCGTGCAGGCCCGGCCCGCCGCCGACAGCGCGGTGCTCGACGTGGTGGTCCCGGTCTACAACGAGGAGGCCGACCTCGGGCCCTGCGTCCGGCTGCTGCACGCGCACCTGACCGCGCACTTCCCGTACCCGTTCCGGATCACGGTGGCGGACAACGCCAGCGTGGACGGCACCCCGGCGGTGGCGCGGGCGCTCGCCGACGAACTGCCCGAGGTGGGGGTGCTGCGCCTGGACGAGAAAGGGCGCGGGCGGGCGCTGCGCGCCGCGTGGTCGGCCTCGCCCGCGCCGGTGCTCGCGTACATGGACGTGGACCTGTCCACCGACCTGGCCGCGCTGTTGCCGCTGGTCGCGCCGCTCATCTCCGGGCACTCGGACCTGGCCATCGGTACCCGCCTGGCGCGGACCAGCCGGGTGGTCCGGGGCGCCAAGCGGGAGGTCATCTCGCGGGGTTACAACCTGCTGCTGCGCGGCACGCTCGCGGCGCGGTTCTCCGACGCGCAGTGCGGCTTCAAGGCGATCCGCGCCGACGTGGCGGCCGAGCTGCTGCCGCTGGTACGCGACACCGGCTGGTTCTTCGACACCGAGCTGCTGGTCCTGGCGCAGCGGGCCGGGCTGCGCATCCACGAGGTACCGGTGGACTGGGTGGACGACCCGGACAGCCGCGTCGACATCGTCGCCACCGCGCTCGCCGACCTGCGCGGCATCGGGCGGCTGGGCCGGGCGCTGGTGACCGGGGCGCTGCCGTTGGCGCAGTTGCGCGCCCAGCTCGGGCGCGGACCGCTGCCGGCCCCGCCGGCGCAGGTGCCGGTCGGGTTGCCGCGGCAGCTCGCCCGGTTCGCCGCGGTGGGCGTGGCGAGCACGCTCGCGTACCTGCTGTTGTTCCTGCTGGCCCGCGGCCCGCTCGGTGCGCAGCCGGCGAACCTGCTGGCGCTGCTGCTCACCGCGGTGGCCAACACGGCGGCCAACCGGCGGCTCACGTTCGGGGTGACCGGGCGCCGGCACGCCGGCCGCCACCACCTCCAGGGGCTGCTGGCGTTCGCGCTCGGCCTGGCCCTGACCAGTGGTTCCCTGGCCGTGCTGCACGCCACCACACCCCCGAGTCGCGGCTGGGAGCTGACCGTCCTGGTGGCAGCCAACCTGGCCGCCACAGCCCTGCGCTTCCTCCTGCTCCGCCTGGCCATGCACCACCGCCCCTGACCCCCCCCACCCCCCGGAACATCCCGTCGATCATGAGGTTGGCGGCGCGACACGCCGGGTGCCGGTGCCGTCAACTTCATGATCGACGGGGAGGTGGCAGGGTTGGGGTGTGTACCGGGAGTGGGGAGTGGCGGGGATTCCCGGCGGGGTGCTGTGGGGCAGCGTCTCCGGTGGGGGCGAGACGCGCGTGCTGCCGGACGGGTGCCTGGACCTGCTCTGGTCCAGCCGGTCCGGGCTGCTGGTCGCCGGCCCGGACCGCACCGCGCACCTGTCGCGCTCCGAGCCGGGGGACCGGTGGGTCGGGCTGCGCCTGCCGCCGGGGACCGGCCCGGCCGTGTTCGGGGTGCCGGCCGAGGAACTGCGGGACCGCCGCGTACCGCTGGCCGACCTGTGGGGCCGCGCCGCCGCCGAGGTGACCGAGCGGGTCGAGACGGCGCTGGCCGCGCCGATCCGCAACGACGGGCCCGACGCCGTCAGCGCTGCCGACGCCCACGCCGCCGCTGCCGCCGCGGTGCTGACCCGCGTCGCCCGTGACCGACTGCGGGCGGCCGGCGGCCCCGACCCGCTCGGCGCGCGGGTCGCCGCGCGGCTGGCCGCCGGGGCGACAGTCGCCGCGACCGCCGCCGAGGTCGGCCTCGGTCCGCGGGCCCTGCACCGGCGCAGCCGGGCTCTCTTCGGGTACGGCCCGAAGACGCTGGCCCGCATCCTGCGGATGCGCCGCGCGCTGGACCTGGCCCACACCGGTGCGCCGCTCGCCGAGGTGGCGGTGCGCAGCGGGTACGCCGACCAGGCCCACCTGACCCGTGAGGTGCGGGAACTGGCCGGGGTGCCGCCGACCCGGCTGCTCGACCGCGACTGAGCGCCAGTCAGTCGCCGGCAGGCCGGGTGACCGGCCCGGACCCGCCCGCGGGCACGCCGGCCGGCGTTACTCCGCTGCGGGCAGCGGGGCGAACAGGTCCACGCCGTTGCCGTCCGGGTCGTGCAGGACCGCGTACCGCTGGCCCCAGAACGCGTCCCACGGCGGCAGCTCACCGTGATGCCCGGCGCCGGTCAGCTCGGCGTACCAGCGGTCCACCTCGGCCGGGTCGGCGCACCGGAAGGCCAGGCTCATCCGGTTGTTGCCGCCGGACGGGTCGAACTCGGGATGGAAGCTGCGGATCACCTCGACCGTGTCCCAGGCCAGCCGTACGCCGTTCGGCAGGGTGACCTCGACGTGCCCTTCCGTCTCGGCGCCGGCCGGGATCGGCAGGCCGAGCCGCCGGTAGAAGTCGAGCGTGCGGGCCATGTCGGTGACCACGGCCCCGATCAGATCGAACTGCGGTGTCATGCCGGCCACGGTAGGCGTGCCGGGCCGGCCCGTCTTGAACGGATCGGACGGGGGACGAGTGGCCGGTGTGGCCGCGCGCCCGGTCGCCGAGCCGTTACCGTGAGGGACAAGTCCGGCTTTGAGCAATAAAGCTCGCATACCGGGCATGCACTGACGACCGGCGACGGAAGGAAAGCAGCCGTGACGCATCTGGCCTACCTGGACGCGGGATCCGGCAGTCTCATCGTGCAGGCGGTGGTCGGCGGGGTGGCCGGGGTGGCGGTGGCCGCCAAGCTCTACTGGCGCCGGCTGACGTCCCGGTTCCGGCGTCAGCCCACCGACCAGGGCCCGGCGGCGTGACGATCCCCGACACCGGCGTCCGGGTCGACCCCGGCTCCTTCCGCGACCCCGGCAACCGGGTGTTCCACCGGGGCGAGGAGGTGCTGCGCGGGCTCGACGAGCGCTCCACCCGCGACTGGCGGGCGCTCTCGGTCACCGACTTCTTCCGGCGGGCCACCGCCCGGGGGCAGATCGTCGGCACCGAGGAGCTGACCCCGACCCCGGTCGACGCGCCCTGGACCGCCGTGCTGCGGCACGAGCGGATCCCGTTCGTCTCGCACCCCTACGAGTGGTCGGCCGCGATGCTGCGCGACGCGGCGTTGCTGCACCTGGACGTGCTGCGGGCCGCCCTCGAGGCCGGCTTCACCACGAAGGACGGCTCGGCGTACAACGTGCAGTGGCGCGGCGCCCGGCCGGTCTTCATCGACGTCGGCTCGTTCGAGGCGCTGCGCGACGGCGAACCCTGGGCCGGCTACCGGCAGTTCTGCCAGACGCTGCTCTACCCGCTGCTGATCCAGGCCCACCTGGGGCTGGACTTCCAGCCGTTCCTGCGCGCCCGCGTCGACGGCGTCGAACCGGACCAGATGCGCCGGCTGTTCGGCGGCGCCCGGCGCTGGCGGGCCGGCGTGCCCACCCACGTGCACCTGCACGGCGCCATGCAGGCCCGCAACTCCACCGCGAGCACCACCGACGTCCGCGCCCAGTTGCGCGCCGCCGGGTTCTCCCGCGAGCTGGCCCTGGCCACGGTACGCGGACTGGCGAAACTCGTCCGCCGGCTGGACCACCGGCCCGGCGACAGCCACTGGTCGGACTACCAGCGCACCTGCGCGTACTCGGTGCCGGACCGGCAGGCCAAGGAGGAGTTCGTCGACCGGGCGGTGGCCGCCACCGGGCCCGGTTCGGCGCTGGACCTGGGCGCCAACGACGGCCGGTACGCCCGCATCGCCGCCCGGCACGCCGCGCACGTCGTCGCCGTCGAGCAGGACCCGGGCGTGGTCGACACGCTCTACCGTGCGCTGCGCGACGAGGGCGAGACACGGATCCTGCCGCTGGTGATGGACCTGGCCGACCCGTCGCCCGGCGGCGGCTGGCGCGGCGTCGAGCGGGCCGCGTTCGCCGAGCGGGCCCGCGCGGACACCGTCCTGGCCCTGGCCGTCGTGCACCACCTGGCGATCGGGCGCAACGTGCCGCTGCCCGAGGTGCTGGACCAGCTCACCGCGCTCACCGCCACCGGCGGCAGCCTGGTGGTCGAGTTCGTCCACCCGGACGACCCGATGGCCCGCCGGCTGCTGGCCAACAGGCCCGACGGGCTGTTCCCCGACTACCGGCGCGACGCCTTCGAGGCGCTGCTGGCCCGCCGGGGCCGGGTGGTCGCCCGGACCGAGCTGCCCTCCGGCACCCGCACGCTCTACCAGGTGGTGGTGGGTGACTGAGGACACCCTGGCGCCACCCCGGGACCGGGCGTCCGTCCCGCAACGGCGGGAGCGCCGGCCGTGGTGGCGGGCCGAGGCGGCGCGGCTGGCCGAGGTGGCGGCCCTGGTCGGGCTGGTGGTCACCCAGCCGCTGCTCGACGTGCTCGGCCGCAGCCCCGATTTCTTCCTGTTCCACCGCGCCTCCCGGGCCGACGTGCTGCTGCTGGTCGCCCTGGTCGCGCTCGTGCCGACCATGCCGTTCGCGCTGCTCGGCGCGCTCACCGTGCCCGCCGGACGGGTCACCCGGGCCGCCGCGCACACCGCGTTCGTGGGGCTGCTGCTCGCCGCGCTGGCGGTCCAGGTCGGCCGGCACCTGACGCCGCTGCGGGGCGTACCCCTGCTGGTCGTCGCCGGTGTGGCCGGGGCCGCGGGGGCGGCCGCGCACCGGCGGTGGCGGGCGCCCCGGCGGGTGCTGCGGGTGGCCGCGACCGGTCCGCTGGTGTTCGTCGGGTTGTTCCTGTTCGCTTCGCCGGCCTCGGCGGTGGTGCTGCCCCGCGGCGACGGCGGCGCCGCCGGTGTGGCCGGCGCGGGCGCGCACCCGCCGGTGGTCATGATCGTGCTGGACGAGCTGCCGCTGGTGTCCCTGCTCGGCCCGGACGGCCGGATCGACGCCGCCCGCTACCCGAACTTCGCCGCGCTGGCCGGCGGGTCGACGTGGTACCGCAACGCGACGGGCGTCAGCGGCTGGACACCATACGCGCTGCCCGCGATGCTCACCGGGCGCTACCCGGGGCGGGGGGTGGCGCCGCACTACTCGCAGTACCCGGACAACCTGTTCACCGCGCTGGGCGGCCTCTACCGGATCAAGGCCGAGGAGAGCATCACCCGGCTCTGCCCGCCCAGCCGCTGTGAGCAGGCCACCACCCCCGAGCAGGGGCTCGGAGCGCTGGTCCGGGAGAGCGGCAGGCTGCTCGGGCGGATCGCCGCGCCGGTGGACAGCCGGATCGATCCGGAGGACTCCTACCGCGAGCGGACCGCCGCCGAGGCCGGGCTGGACGCCGCCGAGCCGGTGCCGGACGACCCGAAGTTCCGCTGGGACACGCTCGACGACAACCAGCCGGCCCGGTTCACCTCCTTCCTGGCCGGGCTGCGCCCCGACACCCGGCCCACGCTGCACTTCCTGCATCTGCTGATGCCGCACTCGCCGTGGGCGTACCTGCCGTCCGGGGCGCACTACGCGGCGCCGGAGGACCTGCCCAACGACGGCGCCGGCTGGGTCGACCTGGCCCGCGCCCGGCACCTGGCCCAGCTCGGCTACACCGACCGGCTGATCGGCGAGACACTGCGGACGCTGCGCGCCACCGGCCTCTACGACAAGGCGCTGGTGGTGGTCACCGCCGACCACGGCGTCAGCTTCCGCCGGGACTGGCAGGGGCGGGGGATCGACGCCATCGACCACGCGGCGAACGAGGTGGCCTGGGTGCCGATGTTCGTCAAGGAGCCCGGCCAGCGCGCCGGGCGGGTGGACGACCGCAACTGGGAGCACGTCGACCTGCTGCCCACCATCGCCGACGAGACGCACATGCGGGTGCCGTGGCGGATGGACGGCCGGTCGGCGAAGGCGGCCCCGCGCGAGCGGGCGGACAAGCGCTTCTACGACCGCCCCGGCCAGCCGGTCACCATCGCCGGCGGGGTGCCCGCCCCGATTGCGCCGGTTCCCGCCGACCCGCTCGTCGGGACCCGGGTCGGGGACATCCCGGTGGGCGGGTCCGCCACGGTGGCGAACCGGGAGGCGTTCGACGCTGTCGACCCGGCCCGTGGCGGGCTGCCGGCGCTGGTCTGGGGCACCGTGCCGGACGACGTGCCGGACGGGGCCCGGCTGGCCGTCGCGGTCAACGGCACCGTCGGCGCGGTGGTGCCGGTGGTGCCGCCGGACGCCGGTGGGCGGCGGTTCGCCGCGTTGCTCGCCGACGACCGTCTGTTCGCCGCCGGAACCAACCGGCTCGACCTCTACCGGGTCGGTGACGACGGGGCGCTTCGGCGGCTCACGCTGTCGTGACGGGTCTCCCGAACATGCCCGTGGTCGCGCTCCCATCCGGTTTCCACCCCGCCTGGCCGGGAAACAGGTGACGCACACCTCACCCTGAAACCATGACGAGCGGTGTTCTCCGCGCCGTGATTACGGTAGAAGCGAAGGCAATTCAACGAAGATCTTGCCGGCGAAGCGAGGAACAGATGACGGAAGTCAAGCTCGACCACCCCGGTGGGCAGCTGTCGATGCCGGTGCAGTCCGCGGTTGAGGGCCCCGCCGGGATCGGGGTGAGCAAGCTGCTCAAGGAAACCGGGATGACCACGTACGACCCCGGTTTCGTGAACACCGCATCCTGCTCGTCCGGGATCACCTACATCGACGGTGACGCCGGCATCCTGCGGTACCGGGGTTACCCGATCGACCAGCTGGCGGAGAAGTCCTCCTTCCTGGAGGTCTCCTACCTGCTGATCTACGGTGAGCTGCCGTCCCAGACGCAGCTCACCGAGTTCAGTGAGCGGATCCGGCGGCACTCGCTGCTGCACGAGGAGATGCGCCGCTTCTTCGACGGCTTCCCCCGTGACGCGCACCCGATGGCCGTGCTCTCCTCGGCCGTCAGCGCCATCTCGACGTTCTACCAGGACAGCCTGGACCCGTTCGACTCCGAGCACGTGGAGATGTCCACGGTGCGCCTGATGGCGAAGGTCCCGACCATCGCCTCGTACGCGTACAAGAAGTCGATCGGGCAGCCGCTGCTGTACCCGGACAACTCGCTGGGCTACGTCGAGAACTTCCTGCGCATGACGTTCGGCGTGCCGGCCGAGCCGTACGAGGTCGACCCCGTGGTGGCCCGGGTGCTGGACATGCTGTTCATCCTGCACGCCGACCACGAGCAGAACTGCTCCACGTCGACGGTGCGGCTGGTCGGCTCCAGCAACGCCAACCTGTTCGCCTCGGTCTCGGCCGGCGTGAACGCGCTGTTCGGCCCGCTGCACGGCGGCGCCAACCAGGCCGTGCTGGAGATGCTCCAGAAGATCCAGGCCGACGGCGGCGACGTCCGCTCCTTCGTGCAGAAGGTGAAGGACAAGCAGGACGGCGTGAAGCTGATGGGCTTCGGGCACCGGGTCTACAAGAACTACGACCCGCGCGCCGCCATCGTGAAGAAGGCCGCCCAGGACGTGCTCGGCCGGATGGCCAAGCCGGACCCGCTGCTGGACCTCGCGGTGCAGCTCGAGGAGATCGCCCTCGCCGACGACTTCTTCGTGTCCCGGCGGCTCTACCCGAACGTGGACTTCTACACCGGCCTGATCTACAAGGCCATGGGCTTCCCGACGAAGATGTTCACGGTGCTGTTCGCGCTCGGCCGGCTGCCCGGCTGGATCGCGCAGTGGCGCGAGATGATCAACGACCCGGAGACGAAGATCGGCCGCCCGCGGCAGATCTACACCGGCGCCGCCGAGCGGGACTACGTCCCCGCCGCCCAGCGCTGACGCTGTCCCTCGGGAACGGCCGCCGGCACGGAACCGGCGGCCGTTCCCGTTCGCCCGCCGCCAACGAGGGTCGATCGTGCGCACCGGGGTGCGGGGCGTTATGAAGGGGCCATTCCCTACCGCAGGCCGGCGGCGGTGAGGAGGTTGCCCTCGGGGAGGGCGGGCACGGTGTGGCCGTGTGCCATGCGGTGCTGGGCGCGGGCGGCGGTGAACGCCGGGTCGCCGGCGATGGCGGCGGCGTACGCGGCGGCCGTGCGGGATGCGATGCCCGCCCAGCCGTACTGCTCGTGCACCATGACGCGGGCCCGCCGGGCGAGCGCGCGGGCCCGGTCCCGGTCGGACAGCAGCGTGTGCACCGCCTCGGCCAGCCCGTCCGGGTCGTGCGGGGCGAACGTCATCCCGGTGACGCCCGGCTCGACGATCTCGGCCAGCCCGCCGGTACGGGCGACGGCGAGCGGCGCGCCCGCGGCGGCCCCCTCCAGCGCCACCATGCCGAACGGCTCGTAGATGCTGGGCACCGCGAAGCAGTCCGAGGCGGCCATCACCGCGGGCAGGTCGGTGCCGCCGAGGAACCCGGGCATGCTGACCGTGTCGCCCAGCCCGAGGCGGTGCACCTCGGCCTCCAGGTCGGCCTTGTACGGCCCGTCGCCGACGATCACCGCGCGCAGGCCCGGGTGCCTGTCGCGCAGCCGGGGCAGCCCGGCCAGCAGGTGCTGCACGCCCTTCTCGTACACCAGCCGACCGGCGAACGTCACCAGCGGGCCGTCGGCGGCGAACCGGGCCCGCGCGGCGGCGACCGCCGAGGCGGGCACCCGCCAGCGGTGCGGCTCGACGCCGTTGGGCACCACGTCCACCCGGGCGGCGTCCACCCCGAACAGCGCGCCCACCTCGTCGCGCATGTAGCCGGAGCAGACGATCACCCGGCCGGACTCGCCGGCCAGCCAGTGCTCGACGCCGTGGATGGTGCGGTTCATCTCCTCCGGCAGCCAGCCCTGGTGCCGGCCCGCCTCGGTGGCGTGGATGGTGGTCACCAGCGGCACGTCCAGGTGCTCGCGCAGCGTCATCGCGGTGTGTGCGACGAGCCAGTCGTGGGCGTGGATCACGTCGTACGAGCCGGACTCGGTGGCCCGCAGGGCGGCCCTGGTGAGGGTGTGGTTGAACGCCATCGTCCAGGCCAGCAGCGAGCCGGTGGCGAGGGGGAAGGTGACCGGGTCCTCGGCGGCGCGGACGACGCGCACGCCGTCGGCGTACTCCTCGAGGGGTGCGCCGTCGGCGTGGCGGGTGACGACGGTGACCTCGTGCCCGGCGGCGGCCAGGGCGACCGACAGCGCGTGGACGTGGCGGCCGAGCCCACCGACGAGCACCGGCGGGTACTCCCACGACAGCATCAGGATGCGCCGGGTCCGGGGCGCGGATCCGGTCGGCGAGGGGGGCGCCGGGCGGGAGGTGAGGGTGGGCCGGTGGAGCCGGTCCGCCGCGGTGGCGGGCTGAGCGCCCACCCGCAGAGTGGTCACGTGGATCTCCGTCCATGCATGGTGAGGCACGCCGGCTTCGGTGGCGGCGTCGAGCGATGGTGAGGGGTGGCCGAACGGCCGGGCGGGCCCGCGCGGGCGCAGGTTCGGATCCAGGAAAGTCCATCCGCGGCCGGCGCGCATCTCGAAAGGGGTGATCGTGACGGATGACACCCGAACGTCTTTCCGTTCTCAGGAGGGTGGATTCGGCTACGGTCCGAACGGATGGATTGGCCGTGGCGACGACTGGGCATCACCGGCGTGCGCATCGGCGGCCCCCTGTCCGGTGCGCTCACGATCATGGGCCGAAGGAGCGACATGCAGGTCTGGCCGGGCGAGAGCTACCCCCTCGGCGCCACGTACGACGGGATGGGCACCAACTTCGCGATCTTCTCCGAGGTGGCGGAGAGGATCGAGCTGTGCCTGTTCGACGAGTGGGACATCGGCACCGAGCGCCGGGTCGAGCTGCGTGAGGTCGACGCGTACGTCTGGCACGCCTACATCCCCGGTGTCGAGCCCGGCCAGCGCTACGGCTACCGGGTGCACGGGCCGTGGAACCCGGCCGAAGGCCTGCGCTGCAACCCGCACAAGCTGCTGCTGGACCCGTACGCGAAGGCGGTCGACGGGGAGATCACCTGGCACCCGTCGGTCTACGACTACGAGGTCGGCGGCGACCCCGACCGGATGAACACCGAGGACTCGGCGCCGTACATGCCGAAGTCGGTGGTGGTGAACCCGTACTTCGACTGGGGCAACGACCGGCCGCCGCGCACCCCGTACCACCACTCCGTGATCTACGAGGCGCACGTGCGCGGGCTGACCATGCGCCACCCGGGCATCCCGGAGGAACTGCGCGGCACGTACGCGGCGATCGCCTCCCCGGTGATGATCGAGCACTTCAAGCGGCTCGGCGTGACGGCGGTGGAGCTGATGCCGGTGCACGAGTTCGTGCACGACCACCGCCTGGCCGACCTGGGGCTGCGCAACTACTGGGGCTACAACACCATCGGCTTCTTCGCCCCGCACCACGGCTACTCCGCGCTGGGCCGCCTCGGCCAGCAGGTGCAGGAGTTCCGGGGCATGGTCAAGGCGCTGCACGCGGCAGGCATCGAGGTCATCCTCGACGTGGTCTACAACCACACCGCCGAGGGCAACCACCTCGGGCCGTCGCTGAGTTTCAAGGGCATCGACACGCCCAGCTACTACCGGCTCTCCGAGTCCGATCGGCGCTACTTCGTCGACTACACCGGCACCGGCAACAGCCTCAACGTCCGCAGCCCGCACTCGCTGCAACTGATCATGGATTCGCTGCGTTACTGGGTGACCGAGATGCACGTCGACGGCTTCCGGTTCGACCTGGCCGCCACGCTGGCCCGCGAGTTCTACGAGGTGGACCGCCTGTCCACGTTCTTCGAGGTGGTGCAGCAGGACCCGGTCGTCGGCCGGGTCAAGCTCATCGCCGAACCGTGGGACGTCGGCCCCGGCGGCTACCAGGTCGGCAACTTCCCGCCGCAGTGGACCGAGTGGAACGGCAAGTACCGCGACACCGTCCGCGACTTCTGGCGCGGCGAGCCCGCCACGCTCGCCGAGTTCGCCTCCCGCATCTCCGGCTCGGCCGACCTCTACCAGGACGACGGCCGCCGGCCGTTCCACAGCATCAACTTCGTCACCTGCCACGACGGGTTCACGCTGGCCGACCTGGTCTCCTACAACGACAAGCACAACGAGGCGAACGGCGAGGACAACCGGGACGGGGAGAGTCACAACCGGTCCTGGAACTGCGGCGTCGAGGGGGAGACCGACAACCCGGGCGTACGCGCGCTGCGGGCCCGGCAACGGCGCAACTTCCTGGCCACGCTGATGCTGTCCCAGGGCGTGCCGATGCTCGGCCACGGCGACGAGCTGGGCCGCACCCAGCGCGGCAACAACAACGCCTACTGCCAGGACAGCGAGCTCGCCTGGGTCGACTGGGACCGGGCCGACGACGATTTGCTGGACTTCGTCCGCCGGCTCACCGAGTTCCGCAACCGCCACCAGGTGTTCCGCCGCCGCCGGTTCTTCACCGGTCTGCCGGTGGGCGGCCGGGCCGCCGGCACCGCGCTGCCCGACCTGGCCTGGTACACCCCGGACGGCCGGGAGATGACCGGCGAGGACTGGGGCAACGACTTCGGCCGCTCGGTGGCCCTGTTCGTCAACGGCGACGGCATCGGCGAGCGCGGCCAGTACGGCCAGCGTCACCGGGACGACTCGTTCCTGCTGCTGTTCAACGCGCACGACGCGCCGCTGGACTTCACGCTGCCCGGCGAGGAGTTCGGCAACCGGTGGGAGATGGTGATCAGCACCGCGGAACCGGATCCGGAGAAGACGACGCTCCTCGAGGCGGGCGGCACCGTCTGCGTGCCGGACCGCTCGCTGCTGGTCCTGGAGAGGACGGCCTGACCGATGCCCGACACCCCTCGCTCGACCTACCGGGTCCAGGTGCGGCCCGGCTTCGACCTGGACACCACCGCCGAGCTGACGGGCTACCTCGCCGCGCTCGGCGTCACCCACCTCTACACTGCGCCGCTGCTCACCGCCACCCCCGGCTCCACGCACGGCTACGACGTGGTCGACCACCGCGCGGTCAACCCGCAGCTCGGCGGCGAGGCCGCCCGGGCGCGCCTGGTCCGGGCGCTGCGCGCGGCCGGGCTCGGCCTGGTCGTGGACATCGTGCCCAACCACGCCGGGGTGGTCCGCCCCGAGGCCAACCCGGCCTGGTGGGACGTGCTGCGGCGGGGACGCGACTCGGCGTACGCGCGCTGGTTCGACATCGACTGGGACCGCGGCCGGCTGCTGCTGCCGGTGCTCGCCGACACCGCCGACGCGCTCGACGACCTGAAGCTCGTCGACGGGGAGCTGCGCTACCACGAGCACCGCTTCCCGCTCGCCGACGGCACCGGCGAGGGCACCCCCCGCCAGGTGCACGACCGGCAGCACTACGAGCTGGTGAACTGGCGGCGCGGCGACGCCGAACTGACGTACCGCCGGTTCTTCGCCGTGTCCGACCTGGCCGGCCTGCGGGTGGAGGACCCGGAGGTGTTCGACGCCACCCACGCGGAGATCCTGCGCTGGGCCGGCGCGGGCGAGGTCGACGGCATCCGCGTCGACCACCCGGACGGGCTGCGCGACCCGGCCGGCTACCTGGCCCGGCTGCGCGCCGCCGCGCCCGAGAGCTGGCTGGTGGTGGAGAAGATCCTGGAGTACGGCGAGGACCTGCCGGACTGGCCGGTCGACGGCACCACCGGCTACGACGCGCTGGCCGCCGTGTCCGGGCTGTTCGTCGACCCGGACGCCGAGGCGGACTTCACCGCGCTGGACGGGCGGCTCACCGGGCGGCACACCTCCTGGCCGGACCTGACGCACGCCACCAAACTGGAGGCCGCCACCCGGCTGCTCGCCGCCGAGTTGACCCGGCTGGCCGCGCTCGTGCCCGAACTGCCCGGTGAGCAGGTCCGCGCCGCCCTGGCCGAGCTGGCCGCGTGCTTCCCGGTCTACCGCGGCTATCCGCCCGAGGGGGCCCGGCACCTGGCCGCCGCCCGCAGCGAGGCCGGCCGCCGCCGCCCCGACCTGACCGGCGTGCTGGACGCGGTCACCGCCCGGCTGCGCGACCCCGGCCATGAGCTGGCCGCCCGGTTCCCGCAGCTCACCGGAGCGGTGATGGCGAAGGGCGTGGAGGACACGGCGTACTACCGGTGGAGCCGGTTCGTCGCCCTCAACGAGGTCGGCGGCAGCCCGGCCCACTTCGGCGTGCCCCCGGCCGAGCTGCACCGCTTCGCCGCCGCCCGGCACGTGCGCTGGCCGGCGAGCATGACCGCGCTCTCCACCCACGACACCAAACGCGGCGAGGACGTCCGCGCCCGCCTCGCGGTGCTGTCCGAGCTGCCCGGCCGCTGGGCCGAGCGGGTCGCCGACTGGATGTCCCGGGCGCCGCTGGCCGACCCGGCGCTGGCCCACCTGCTCTGGCAGACCGCCGTCGGGGCGTGGCCGATCGATCGGGACCGGCTGCACGGGTACGCCGAGAAGGCCGCCCGGGAGGCGTCGGTCACCACGAGCTGGGCCGACCCGGACCCGGTCTTCGAGCACGAGCTGCACGCCCTCGTCGACCGGATGTACGACGACCCGGAGCTGCACGCGCAGATCACCGCGTTCGCCGCCGAGATCACCCCGCCCGGCTGGTCGAACGCGCTCGGGCAGAAGCTGGTGCAGCTCGCCATGCCCGGTGTGCCGGACGTCTACCAGGGCACCGAGCTGTGGGAGAACTCGCTCGTCGACCCGGACAACCGGCGGCCGGTCGACTTCGCCGTACGCCGGGACGTGCTGGCCCGGCTCGACGCCGGATGGCGGCCCGCGGTGGCCGACGACGGCGCGGCCAAGCTGCTCGTGGTGTCCCGGACGCTGCGGCTGCGCCGTGACCGCCCGGACCTGTTCGGCGGCTACCGGCCGGTGCCGGCGCGGGGCCCGGCCGCCGCGCACGCGGTGGCCTTCGACCGGGGTGGCGCGGTCGCGGTGGCGACCCGGCTGCCGCTGCGGCTGGCCCGCTCCGGCGGCTGGCGGGACACGACCGTGCCACTTCCCGTTCACGACTGCACCGACTTGTTCACCGGGCGGGTCTACAGTGGTACTGAGCTGCTCCTGGATGATCTGCTGAGCACCTATCCCGTCGCCCTCCTCGCACCCACCGACTCTGTGGAGGCCGCCGCATGACCGAGTTCACGGTGTGGGCGCCCGAGGCCGCGCAGGTGCGGCTGCGCCTGCCCGGCGTCGCCGACCACGCGATGCGTCAGGGGCCGGACGGCTGGTGGCGGGTCGAGGTGCCCGACGCCGGGCCCGGCACCGACTACGCGTTCCTGCTCGACGACGACGACCAGGCCCTGCCCGACCCTCGCTCGGCCTGGCAGCCGGCCGGGGTGCACGGGCCCAGCCGGCTCTACGACCACGCCGCGTTCGCCTGGACCGACGCCGCCTGGACCGGCCGGCAACTACCCGGCAGCGTGCTGTACGAGCTGCACGTCGGCACGTTCACCCCGGAGGGCACCTTCGACGGGGCGATCGCGAAGCTCGACCACCTGGTCGACCTCGGCGTCGACCTGGTCGAGCTGCTGCCGGTGAACGCGTTCAACGGCGAGTACAACTGGGGCTACGACGGCGTCTGCTGGTACGCCCCGCACGAGCCGTACGGCGGCCCGGACGGCCTGAAACGGTTCGTCGACGCCGCCCACGCCAAAGGGCTGGGGGTGATCCTCGACGTCGTCTACAACCATTTCGGGCCCTCCGGGGCCTACGCGCCGCGATTCGCGCCGTACCTCACCGAGCAGAGCAACACCTGGGGCCGCACCGTCAACCTGGACGGCCCGCACTCCGACGGGGTGCGCCGCTACATCGCCGACAGCGTGCTGGGCTGGCTGCGCGACTACCACGTCGACGGGCTCCGGCTGGACGCCGTGCACGCCATGCCGGACGGCCGGGCCGTGCACTGGCTGGAGGAGGTCGCCGCCGAGGTGGAGGCGCTGTCGACGCACCTCGGGCGGCCGCTGTCGCTGATCGCCGAGAGCGACCTCAACGACCCGCGCCTGATCACGCCCCGCGAGGCGGGCGGATACGGCCTGCACGCCCAGTGGAACGACGACGCCCACCACGCGCTGCACACGCTGCTCACCGGCGAGCGGCAGGGCTACTACGGCGACTTCGGCTCCCTGGAGTGCCTCACCGACGTGCTGACCGGCGGGTTCTTCCACGCCGGCACCTGGTCCAGCTTCCGGGGCCGCAGCCACGGCCGCCCGGTCGACAGGCAGCGCACGCCCGGCCACCGCTTCGTGGCGTACCTGCAGAACCACGACCAGATCGGCAACCGGGCCACCGGCGACCGGATCTCCGCCACCCTGTCACCCGGCCTGCTGCGGGTGGGCGCGACGCTGCTGATGACCGCGCCGTTCACGCCGATGCTGTTCATGGGGGAGGAGTGGGCGGCCACCACGCCGTGGCAGTTCTTCACCAGCCATCCCGAGCCGGAACTGGCCGTGGCGGTGGCGACCGGCCGTCGGCGGGAGTTCGCCGACCACGGCTGGGCCACCGACGACGTGCCCGACCCGCAGGACCCGCAGACGTTCCTGCGGTCCCGGCTGGACTGGGCCGAGCTGGACAAACCCGAACATCGCGAGACGTACGACCTCTACCGGCGGCTGATCGCGCTGCGCCGCTCCCGGGCCGACCTGTCCGACCCCCGGCTGGACCGGGTCGACATCCGGCACGGCGACCGGTTCCTGGTGATGCGGCGCGGCGACACGCTCGTGGTGGCGAACCTGGCCGGCCGGGCGCAGCGGATCAGCCTGCCCGGTGTGGTACGCCGCGTGCTGCTCACCACCTCCGAGGGCGTCACCGTCATGCGCGACGGCATCGAGCTGCCCCCGGAGTCGGCCGCCGTCGCGGCGCTCTGACGGCCCGCGCGGTTGCCCCGGCCTGCGCCCCTGCGTGCGTCGATCTTGGACAGGTGGCGCCTCGAATGTCGTCGATGTCGGGTTGGTGAACCACCACAGCTCCAAGATCGGCGAAGGAGCGGTGAGTTCGCCGCCGCAGTGCGGTCCAATCGACGACCCGACTCTGGAGGTTTGATGTCCGACACGCTGACCCGCCGCGAGCTGTGGGCGCTCGCGCACGCCGAGCGCGCCGCCCTGGCCGAGGATCTCGCCGGGCTCGACGCGGCGCAGTGGGTGCGGCGCTCGCTGTGCGGCCGGTGGACGGTGCAGGAGACGGTCGCGCACCTGACGGCGGCGGCGAGCGTCGGGCGTATCCGCTGGCTCGCCAGCGTGCTCGGCGCCCGGTTCGACTTCGATCTGCACAACGACCGCCGGCTGGCCGAGCACCGGGGCGCCGACCCGGGCGAGACGCTGGACCGGTTCCGCCGGATCGTCGGCAGCACCACCTCGACCTTCGGGCCGGCCGAGGCGTGGCTCGGTGAGGTGGTGGTGCACGCCCAGGACATCCGGCGCCCGCTCCGCCTGGACCGTACGCCGCCGGTCGAGGCGGTCACGCCGGTCGCCCGGTTCTACGCCGGGCGGGACTTCACAGTGGCCGGGCGCAGCGCGATCGACGGCCTGCGGGTGGAGGCGACCGACGGGCCGTTCACCGCCGGCGCCGGCCCGCTGGTCAGCGGCACCACTCTCGCGCTGACCATGGCCATGGCCGGGCGGGCCGCCTACTGCGACGACCTCACCGGCCCCGGTGTGCAGACGCTGCGGGAGCGCTGCGCGCCTGCCTGACGACGCTCGGCGGCGACCGGCCCGGGTCACGGCCTCGGCAGCGTCAGGATCTCCGCGCCGTCGTCGGTGATGGCGATGGTGTGCTCGCTGTGCGCGGTGCGGCAGCCGGTCGCGCTGCGCAGCGTCCACCCGTCGGCGTCGGTGACCAGCGTGGCCGTGTCCGCCATCACCCATGGCTCCAGCGCCAGCAGCAGGCCGGGCCGCAGCGGGTAGCCGCGCCCGGGCCGGCCGGTGTTCGACACGTGCGGGTCCTGGTGCATGGTCGAGCCGACGCCGTGGCCGCCGAACTCGGTGTTGACCGTGTATCCGGCCTCGGTGAGCACCGAGCCGATGGCGTACGAGAGGTCGCCGACGCGCGCGCCGGGGCGGGCCGCGGCGATCCCGGCGCGCAACGCCCGTTCGGTCGCGTCGATCAGGGCGACGCTCTCCGCGGGCCGGGCGTCGCCGACCAGGAAGCTGATCGCGGAGTCGGCCACCACCCCGCCCAGTGAGACGGCCAGGTCGAGGCTGAGCAGGTCGCCGTCGGCGAGCGTGTAGTCGTGCGGCAGCCCGTGCAGCACCGCGTCGTTCACCGAGGTGCAGATGTAGTGGCCGAACGGTCCGCGCCCGAACGACGGCTCGTAGTCGACGTAGCAGGACTGCGCCCCGGCCTCGGTGATCATGCGCTGCGCCTGCCTGTCGATGTCGAGCAGGTTCGTGCCGACGGTGGTGCGGCTGCGCAGTGTCTGGAGGATGTGGGCGACCAGGGCGCCGGTGTCCCGCGCCCGCCGTACGTCGGTGGGGCTCAGGATCTCGATCATGCGGGCCTTCCTCGCGCGACCAATAAGTATCCCGGTCATGTTATCCCGGTATTAGAATCTCGGCATGGTCCGGTTGCCCCTCACCCCCGCCGAGGTCGAACGCGGGCAGCGCCTGGGCGCGCTCCTGCGCCGCGCCCGGGGGGAGCGCTCGATGCTGCTCACCGCGCTCGACGCGGGCGTGTCGCCGGAGACGCTCCGGAAGATCGAGTCCGGCCGGGTCGCCACGCCCGCGTTCCCCACCATCGCGGCCATCGCCGACGTCCTCGGTCTCTCCCTGGACCAGGTGTGGTCCGAGATCAACCGATCCGACGCCGCGGTGCGTCTCGCGCCGTCCGAGCGGCGCCTGGCCTCGTAGAACCGCCCTGTCGAACGGGAGCATACCGAGTATGTATGCTCCCCGGCATGCCACCCTCGCATCGCGCCGTCGCCCTCGTCGTCCCCGCCGCCGGTTTCCTGCTCGGCTTCCTCGACTTCGTCTGGATCAAGTGGGTGCCGTTCCCGTTCGCCGAACTCGGCAACTCCACCGCCACCTGGGCGGTAGCCGCGTTCGCGCTGGGCTGGTGGATCCGGTCGGGCGCGGTGCGCGCCGCCGTGGCCGCCGGCGTCCTGCTGATCGTCGCGGTGCCCAGCTACTACCTGGCGGCGACGCTGCTCCAGGGCGACGACCTCGCGATGATCTGGGCGCTCACCTCGTTCGTCTGGATGGCTTTCGGCGTGGTGGCGGGCGTGGTCTTCGGCGTCGCCGGAATCTGGGCGCGGACCGACGGGTGGCGGCGCATCGTGGGTGTCGCGCTGCCGGTGGCCGTGTTCGTCGAGGAGGCGCTGCGGTTCGCGCTGAAGTCCGGGTCCTATCCCGGCGCCTGGTGGAACGTGGCGATCGACCTCGGACTCGCCGCGCTGCTGGTGGGGCTGATCGGCCGATCCGCCCGGCTACGGCTGCTGGCCGCCGCCGCGGCGCTCCCGCTGGCCGCGCTCGGCGCGCTCACGTTCACCGTCGTCGCCGGCTGACCCGCCGCACCGGCGGGCGCCCGCACCTCGACCTGCCGACGCGAGGAAGGCCTGGCCGGCGGCGTGGTTTCGCTAGAATCGCAGGCCATGGGATCGCTCATCTTCAGCCTCAACCTCACACTGGACGGTTGCGTCGACCACCAGGAGGGGATCGCCGACGATGAGTCGCGCGCCTACTTCACCCGCCTCATGGACGAGAGCGGGGCGGTGCTGTGGGGTCGCGTCACCTACGAGTTGATGGAGGCCTACTGGCCGGCCGTCGCCCGCGGCGACCGGGAGGCGGCGCCGGCCATGCGTGAGTGGGCGGTCAAGCTGGAGGCCAAACCCAAGGTCGTGGTGTCGGCGACGCGTACGGACTTCCCGTGGGCCAACAGCCACCACATCACCGGTGACCTGCGCGAGGGGGTGCGGAAGCTCAAGGACGCGACCCCGGCCGGAGTCCTCCTCGGAAGCGGCGGGCTCGCGACCGAGCTCGACCGGCTGGACCTGATCGACGAGTACAAGCTGCTCCTCCATCCCCGGATCGCCGGTCACGGCCCGACGCTGTATGAGGACGGGCTGCCGGGCACGCGCCGGCTCGAACTGCTCTCGGCCGAGCCGCTCCGCAACGGCGTGGTGGCCATGCACTACCGCCGCGCGTGCTGACTCGGAGTCCGTCGCCGTCAGCTCGCCATCGACCGGAACCGGTGACGACGACGCCCGGCCGGGGGCGCGCCGGGTCGGCGGGGGAGGGGTCGATGAGGCGACGGCAGGCGATCGCGGCGGTGCTCACGACGGCTCTGGCGGCCGGCTGTACGACGGACCGGCCCGACCCCGCGCGCCGGAACACCACCCCGGCCGCATCGGCCACCTCGGCGACGCCGAGCCCTTCGCCGGTGCCCGCGCCGCCGGAACTGGCGGCCCTGGAGCGACGCTTCGACGCCCGGATCGGCGTCTACGCCGTCGACACCGGCACCGGCCGCACCCTCGCGCACCGCGCCGACGAGCGGTTCGCGTACGCCTCGACCTGCAAGGCGCTCGCGGCGGGCGCGGTGCTCGCCGCCACGTCCGACGCCGACCGGGACCGGGTGGTCCGTTACCGGCGCGCGGACCTGGTGGCGCACTCGCCGGTGACCGAGCGGCACGTGCGGACCGGGATGACCCTGCGGGCCGCCGCCGAGGCGGCGGTGCGGCACAGCGACAACACCGCCGGAAACCTGCTGTTCGACGCGCTCGGCGGTCCGGCCGGCTTCGCGCGGGCGCTCTCCGACGTGGGCGACCGGGTCACCCGGCCCGCCCGCACCGAGCCGGAGCTGAACGCGGCCACGCCGGGCGACGAGCGCGACACCAGCACGCCCCGCGCGCTGGCCGGCTCGCTGCGCGCGTACACGCTGGGTGACGCCCTGCGGCCCGCGGACCGCGAGCTGCTGCTGGGCTGGATGCGGGCCGGCACCACCGGCAGCGGGCTGGTCCGGGCCGGCGTGCCGGACGGCTGGCAGGTGGCGGACAAGTCCGGCACCGGCGGGTACGGCACCCGCAACGACATCGCCGTGGTCTGGCCGCCGGGCCGGGCGCCGATCGTGCTGGCCGTCCTGTCGAGCCGGGACAGCCGCGACGCGAAGCCCGACGACGCCCTGGTCGCCCAGGCCGCGAAGGTGGCAGTGACGGCGCTGCGCTGACCTACCGCCCGGTCAGGGGATCGGCCACTCGTGCACCGGCCGGTTGCTGTGCATCAGGTCGACGTAGTGGCGGACCACCTCGCGCAGCGCCGCCGGCCGGTCCATGTGGTCGGCCGACTCCAGGCGGTGCAGCGTCTCCACCTGCCACGTCGCGCCGTTGCGGCCGGTCAGGCAGCGCTGCTCGACGATGCCGAGCAGCCGGTCCCGTTCCGCCGGGTCCAGGCCCCACCGGTCCAGCCCCTGATGGGCCAGCGGCAGCAGCCGGCGTAGCACCAGCTCGGTCACCGGCAGGTAGCCCAGCCCGGGCCAGAACACCTGCGAGTCGATGCCGTGCCGGGCGCAGGCGTGGAAGTTCTCCTCGGCCGCGCTGAAGGACATCTGCGACCAGAGCGGACGGTCGGACTCGGCGAGCGCCCGGACCAGGCCGAAGTAGAACGCGCCGTTGGCGACCGTGTCCAGCACTGTCGGCCCGGCCGGCAGCACCCGGTTCTCCACCCGCAGGTGCGGGCGGCCCTTGGGCGCGTCGTACACCGGTCGGTTCCACCGGTAGATGGTGCCGTTGTGCAGCCGCAGCTCGGCCAGCTTCGGCACCCCGCCGCTGTGCAGCGTGGCCGCCGGGTCCTCCGGGTCGCAGACCGGCAGCAGCGCCGGGAAGTAGCGCACGTTCTCCTCGAACAGGTCGAACACCGAGGTGATCCAGCGCTCGCCGAACCACACCCGCGGGCGTACGCCCTGGGCCTTGATCTCCTCCGCCCGGGTGTCGGTGGCCTGCTGGAACAGCGGCACCCGGGTCTCGCGCCACAGCTCCCGGCCGAACAACAGCGGGGAGTTCGCACCGAGAGCCACCTGGATGCCGGCGATCGCCTGCGCCGAGTTCCAGTAGTCGGCGAACTGCGCCGGGCTGACCTGGAGGTGGAACTGGGTGCTGGTGCACGCCGCCTCCGGCGTGATCGTGTCGGCGGTGGTGGCCAGCCGCTCCACCCCGCTGATCGCGATCGGCAGGTCCTCCCCGCGGGCGGCGAAGATCTGCTCGTTGAGCAGCGCGTACCGGGGGTTCGCCGACAGCGTCTCGGCGGTCAGGTGCTCCGGGCGCAGCGTCGGCAGGATCCCGATCATCACCATGTGCGCGCCGACCGTGCGGGCCTTCTCCTCGGCGGCGTTCAGGCTGGCCCGCACGTGCTCCTCGAACGCGGCGGTGCCGGTGCCGGCCAGCCGCCGCGGCTCGACGTTGATCTCCACGTTGAACTGGCCCAGCTCGGTCTGGAACGCCGGGTCGGCGATCGCCTCCAGCACGTCGGCGTTGCGCATGGCCGGGTCGAAGCCGTCGTCGACCAGATTCAGCTCGATCTCCAGGCCGGTCATCGGCCGCTCCACGTCGAACCGGGACTCGCGCAGCATCTCGGCGAACACGTCCAGGCATCGCCGGACCTTCTCGCGGTAGCGGGCCCGATCCTCCCGGCTGAAGGTGCGCACGCCGACGTCCTCGCCCATCGTCACCACCCTGTCACCGTTGGTTCTCCCCAACCTCGCACGGAGCGGCGGGTCAGGAAAGGCCCGGGGGCTTTTTCTGTACCCCGTGTCGGCCCCGGTGACCCCGCCGCGGCGACCCGGGTTGCGTCCGGACGGGCCGGTCGGGGCGGCTAACATGGGCGGCCGACGGCGAAGGGGAGTGGCTGATGCGCGACGGGTGGACCCGGGCGTTCGTGGTGGTGGCGTTCGCCGAGGCGTGCTCCTGGGCGGCGCTGCTGGCCGGGATGGCGGTCAAGTACGGCCCGCCCGGCAACGAGATCGGCGTCAAGATCTTCGGGCCGATCCACGGCGGGCTGTTCGTGCTCTACGGGCTGCTGGCGCTCCTGGCGGCCCGCCGGCGCCGCTGGACCCTCGTGCAGACCGGGCTGGCCCTGGCCGCCGCCGTGCCGCCGTTCGCCACAGTGCTGTTCGAGCGCTGGGCGCAGCGCCGGGGCCTGCTCGACGCGCCCGCCGCGGCCGAGCGGCCGCTCACCCCCGCCGGTCGCTGAGCGCGGCTGTCTCCTCGGCGAGGAAGGCGACCAGCACGTCGGCCAGCTCCCGGGGTGCCTCCTCGGCCATGTGGTGCCCGGACGGGATCGACGCGGTCCGCACGTCGTCGGCCCAGTCCCGCCAGATGGCGGCCGGGTCGCCGTAGAGGTCGACCATGTCGTCCCGCTCGGACCAGGCGAACAGCACCGGACAGCCGATCCGCCGCCCGGCGGCCCGGTCCGCGTCGTCAGCCGCCCGGTCCGGGCCGAGCCCGGCCCGGTAGTCCTCGCACATGGCGTGCACGGTGGCCGGATCGTGGATGGCGGCCCGGTAGTCGGCGTACGCCTGCTCGCCCATCTTCTCCGGCGATCCGCCGTACCAGGCGTCCGGATCGGCGTTGATCACCCGCTCGGCCGGCTTGGCGAGCTGACCGAGGAAGAACCAGTGCCACCAGCGGGCGGCGAACCGGGCGTCGCAGCGGTCCAGCGCCGCACCGATCGGCACGCCGTCCAGCACGCCGAGGCGGCTCACCCGGTCCGGGTGGTCCAGCGCGGTGCGCATGGCCACGTACGCGCCGCGGTCGTGCCCGATCACGGCGGCCCGGCGGTGGCCGAGCGCGTCGAGCAGGCCCACCACGTCGCCGGCCATCGCCCGCTTCGAGTAGACGGTGTGCCCCGGGTCGCTCGGCGGCTTCGACGAGCCGCCGTAACCGCGCAGGTCCGGGCAGATCACCGTGTGCCGCGCGGCCAGCCGCGGCGCCACCCGGTGCCAGGTCGCATGGGTACGCGGGTGCCCGTGCAGCAGCACCACGGGTGGCCCGGAGCCGCCGTGACGTACGCGCAGGCGCACCGCGCCGACGTCGATCTCGGTGAGCGTGAATCCGGCGAACACGGCGGTAGCGGTGCCCGCCACCGGCGACCGGGAAACCTATGTCAGCGCTGAGCAGGCGGCCACGCCGAACAGCAGGACGGCACCCAGCGTCGCCTGCAGCAGCAGCGCCGGCCCCAGGTGCGACCAGAGCGTGGCCGTACGCGGGGTCAGCAGTTGCCCGGTGGTCAGGTTGACGATCTGCTCGATCCGCGGCGGCAGGTCCTCGTCGCGCTGCCCCCGTAGCGTGAGCTGGACGTGGTCGCCCGGGTGCAGCGCGCTCTGCGGCAGGTGGCCGTGCAGCTCGACCTCGACCAGCCGGCCGGTGGTGTCGCGCACCCGGACCGGGGTGACCAGGAACT
This sequence comes from Micromonospora sp. NPDC005257, assembly GCF_042872445.1. Taxonomy (NCBI): domain Bacteria; kingdom Bacillati; phylum Actinomycetota; class Actinomycetes; order Micromonosporales; family Micromonosporaceae; genus Micromonospora; species Micromonospora sp. NPDC005257. Next base: position 45,884 of record NZ_JBIAKL010000013.1, read on the forward strand.
CCGGCCCCTTCTTCAGGTCCTTGAAGCTGCGCCGGGCCCCGCCGCCGCCACTGCTGAGCAACGCGCGCACCACCTTCAGCAGGAGCCCCACCACTCCCGCGGCGGTGAGCACCGCGACCAGCGCCGGTTGCCCGACCCGGACCTCCCGGGCATAGCCCTCCAGCAACCGGACCAGACGCCCGGTGACGACGCGTTCCGTCGGGTGGACGACCCGTCGGCCGTACAACTCCGTGCTCATGTTCACCACCGAGAGTCCCGTTGCGTGCACAGATGGTATCGATCCTTCGGGCTGAACGACGTGAATGAACGACGGTCACGCCGGGGCCGCCGGCAGGTGAACTCCGCCGGGGCGCGGGTATGCGTGCGGCCGAGCCGGAAAGGGGTCGAGCATGCAGCTGTCCTTCCTGCGCCCGCTCTACGACCGTCCCGGGCCATGGTGCTCGGTGTACATGGACGCCTCCCGCGACACCCAGGACGCGCGAGCGCAGGTCGACCTGCGCTGGCGGGCCCTCAAGGGCGACCTGCTGGGGCAGGGCGCCGACCCGGTCACCGTCGAGGCGGTGGAGGAGGTCGTCCGCCGGCACCAGCCGATGCCCGGCGACTACGGCATCGCCGTGTTCGCCAGCCGGGGCCGCGTGGCGCTCACCGAGTACCTGTCCGCCCCACCGCTGCGCGACCTGGCCAGCTGGTCGGCGCTGCCGCACACCATGCCGCTGGTGGCCCAGCGCGGTGAGCAGGTGGCCTGGGTGCGGGTGCTGGCCGACCGCACCGGCGCGGACGCGATGGCGGTCAGTGCCGGCGGGGTGCCCCGACGGGCCCAGGTGCAGGGCGGGCAGAACCGCCAGCTGCGCCGGGTGCAGCCGGGCGGCTGGTCGCAGTCCCGCTACCAGCGTGCCGCCATGGAGGCGTGGCACCAGAACGCCGGTGACGCCGCCGCGGCCACCGCCGACCTGGCCGAGCGGGTCGGCGCGGACGTCGTCGTGGTGGCCGGGGACGTCCGGGCCACCGGCATGATCGCCGCCCAGCTGCCCGCGCGCTGGCAGGACGTGCTGGTCCGCACCGACGCCGGCGCCCGTGACGTGGGCGCCGACGACACGCTGATGGACGACATCACGGTGCAGACCGTCGCCGAGGTCGCCGACCGGCGGATCGCCGCTGCGCTGGACCGCTTCGGCGTCCAGGAGGACGTCGGCGCCGGACTCGACGCCGTGGTCTCCGCGCTGCAACGCAACCAGGTCGACACCATGCTCCTCGTGGACGACCCGTCGGCCGACGGCGAGCTGTGGGTGGGCCCCGAGCCGACCGAGATCGCCACCGACCGGGCGCAGTTGGCCGACATGTCGGTGGCCGACCCCCAGCGGGTACGCGCCGACGCGGCGCTGCTGCGCGCGCTGATCGGCACGGACGCGGACCTGACAGTGCTCGCGCCGGAGGAGGCGCCGGAGCTGACCGACGGGGTCGGCGCGGTGCTGCGGTACGTCGACGCGAGCACGCCGGGGCGGGGTAATGGCTGAGCGGATCGTCGCCGACCTGGTGGTCGAACGCCTGCGGGCCTGGCGGGTGCCGCGGGTCTTCGGCTGTCCGGGCGCGGCGGTCGCCCCGCTCGTGGGCGCGCTCGACGACGCGGGCGGGGACCCGTTGTTCGTCCCCGCCCGGCACGAGGAGACCGCCTCGTACATGGCCACCGGGCACGCGAAGTTCACCAGCGGTGTCGGGGTGTGCCTGGCCACCCAGGGGCCCAGCGCGGTGCACCTGCTCAACGGCCTCTACGACGCCAAGCTCGACAGCAAGCCGGTGGTCGCGATCATCGGCGAGGACGTCACCGGTCCGCTCGGCGGCGCGTACGAGGAGATCGGGCTGAGCCGGCTCTTCGGCGACGTGTGCAACCAGTTCGTCCGCTACGGCCGCCGGCCCGAACAGGTGCCGGCGCTGCTGGACCAGGCGTTCCGTACGGCCGTGGCGACCCGGAGCCCGACCTGCGTGGTGCTGCCGCGGGCGTTGCAGGTCACCGCCGTACCGGACCTGCTGCCGCAGGCCGCCGGGGTGCTCACCGCGACGCCCGGTGAGCCGCTGGCCCGGGTCATGCCGCACGACGCCGACCTGGACGCCGCCGCCTCGCTGCTCGGCAACGGGCAGCGGGTCGCGATGCTGGTCGGGCAGGGCGCGCACGGCGCGGCCGAGGAGATCGTCGCGCTCGCCGACCGGCTCGGCGCGGGCGTGGCCACGTCGCTGCTGGGCAAGCCGGTGCTCGACGAGCGGCTGCCGTTCCACACCGGCGTGCTCGGCGAGGTCGGCACCACCGCCGCCGCGCAGCTCATGGGCGCCTGCGACACGCTGCTGATGATCGGCACAAACGATCCGTGGACCGACTGGTTCCCGATGCCCGGCCAGGTACGCACCATCCAGGTCGACATCGACGGCCGGCGCATCGGCACCCGCTACCCGGTGGACGTGCCGCTGGTCGGCGACGCCGCCGAGACGCTGCGGGCGCTGCTGACCCGGGTGCCGGAGAATCCCGGCCGCGAGTGGCGCGGCATGGTGGAGAAGATGGTGGACCGGTGGCGGGGAGCCGCCGCGGAGCGCGCCGCCTCGCCCGCCGATCCGGTCGACCCGCGGCTCGTGCTCCGCGAGCTGTCCGCCCGGCTGCCCCGGCACGCCGGTGTCGCGGTCGACGTCGGCTCGGTCGTCTACTGGTACGCCCGGCACCTGGAACTGCCACCGGGGGTGCAGGCACGGCTGTGCGGCACGCTCGGTTCGATGGGCTGCGCCCTGCCGTACGCGGTCGCGGCCAAGCTGGCCCGCCCGGACGAGCCGGTGCTCGCGCTGCTCGGCGACGGCGCGATGCAGCTCAACGGCCTGGCCGAGCTGATCACGGTGGCGCACCACTGGCCCCAGTGGCGCGACCCCCGGCTGATCGTGCTGGTGCTGAACAACCGGGACCAGTCCGGCGTCGGTGGTGGCCGGTCACCGGGGGGACGGCGGCCCGAGGTGCCGTACGCCGGGTGGGCCCGCCTGCTCGGGCTGCACGGCGTACGGGTGGACCGGCCCGACCTGGTCGGCGCCGCCTGGGACGAGGTGCTGGCGGCCGACCGTCCCGCCGTCCTGGAGGCGGTGGTGGACCCGGCCGTGCCGCTGGACGCGCCCGAACCGGCGCTCGCGGACCTGCGCGGCCTGGTGGCCGACGGGGACGCGGCCCGCCGGGTGCGGGAGCGGGTGATCCAGACCGAGGCCATCGCGGCCGACGAGGTCGTTTAGCCGGATCACTGCGGGGCACTGCGACCAGGCACAACCGTCCCGGGAGGTCCCATGTCCGTCGCCGCCGACCGTCGTTACGGCCCGGCTCCGCTGCCGGCCGCTCGCGGCCCGGTCTCCGCCGCGCTGCTGACCGCGCTGCGCGAGGCGCCGGGGGAGCTGCCGGCCGGGCTGGGCGCCGGATTCGACGCGGTGGCCGCGCCGCTGACCGACGAGGATCTCCAGCTCACCCTGTTCCTCTGCTACGAACTGCACTACCGGGGCTGGTCCGGCGTCGACGAGGAGTGGGAGTGGGAGCCGTCGCTGCTGGCGCTGCGCGCCCGCGCCGAGCGGCCGTTCGAGGCGGCGCTGCGTGAGCTGGCCGGCCCGCTGCCCGCGGTGCTGCCGGCCGCCCTGCCCGGCGCGCTGGCCGACCTGGTGGCCGCCGACGACGGGCCGCCGCTGGCCGCCGCGCTGCAACGGCGGGCCGACCTCGGCCAGTTCCGCGAGTTCGTCGTCCACCGCTCGATCTATCACCTGCGCGAGGCCGACCCGCACAGCTGGGCGCTGCCCCGGCTCGGCGGCCCGGCGAAGGCGGCGCTGGTGGAGATCCAGACCGACGAGTACGGCAACGGCCGGCTGGACCGGATGCACGCCGAGCTGTTCCGCACCACGATGGACCGGCTCGGCCTGGGCACCGGCTACGCCGCACACCTGGACCGGGTGCCGGCGGTGACGCTGGCGACGAACAACCTGATGTCGCTGTTCGGCCTGCACCGGCGGCTGCGCGGGGCGCTGCTCGGGCACCTGGCCGCGTACGAGATGACCTCGTCGCTGCCGAACCGCCGCTACGGCAACGGACTGCGCCGGCTCGGCTTCGACGCGGTCGCGACCCGCTTCTACGACGAGCACGTCGAGGCCGACGCCGTGCACGAGCAGATCGCGGCCCACGACATGTGCGGGGGGCTGGTCCGGGCCGAGCCGGCGCTCGCCTCCGACGTGCTGTTCGGCGCCGCCGCCGCGCTGGCGCTGGACGGGCTGTTCGCCGCACACCTGCTCGGCGCCTGGTCGGGCGGGGAGTCGTCGCTGCGCCTGCCCGCCCCGGTCCTCGCCGCGGCCTGAGGCCCGAGATCTTGCGGTTCCGGCCCTTGAGGTGCCCGGTTCGCGGGTCTTGCCGCCCGAGGTGCGCGATCGGCGAGGTGGGAGTCAGTCCTCGCGGTCGGTGCCGGCGCGGAAACCGGCCACCTTGTGCGTACCGTCGCAGAAGGGCTTGATGGCGCTCTTGCCGCACCGGCACAACGCCACGGTGCCCCGGCGCGTCTCGATCGGCGTGCCCTCGGGCGTGACGAGCGCGAAGTCGCCGCGTACCAGCAGTGGTCCGTCCCGGTACGGGGTGATGGTCGCCGCCGGGGTGCTCTCGTCGTCGGGCATGCGCGGTGCAGTGCCCGTCCCGGTCCGGCCCAAACCCGCACCCCGAGCACCCTTGCGCCCGCGACGGCGAACACGCGGCGCGACGGCGTGCCTGGGTGCGGCGGGCGGTGCCGGTACCGGGCGGGCCTTGGTCCTGACCCGTGGGGAGATGCCCCGTTTAGACCCCAGAGGGACGGGAAGCCGGGCCGCGTGGTGAGCGAACGAGTCGAACGGGTCAGCGGCGCGGGCCTGCCCGCGGAGCGGGTGGTGGCGGCCGGCAGCGCCGCCCGGATCCTGGTCGCCGCGACGGTCCGGGCGCTGCGCGGCGACGACTGCGCCGACCTCGGCCACCCGGGCGCGCTGTCCCGCCTCACCGGCGCGCCCGAGCCGGTACGCCGCGCCGCCGCCGTCCGGGCCGCCGGGCGGACGGCGCTCACCGCCGGCCAGGTCGCCGCCGTGGACGCCGAGCGGGTGGCCGGGTGGTTCGCCGGGCAGTACCCGGACCGGCGCTGGCCCGGCGTGGTGCTCGGCTCGCCGCACGGCGCCGCCGCCCACCTCGCGGTGGCGCTCGGCGTGCCCTGGCTGCCGGCCGGGTTCGAACTGGCCGGGCAGTGGACCAAGGGAGCGGTGGACCGCCCGGACGCCGCGTTCGCGCACGGGACAACGCTTGCCGCCCGGCTGCTCGACGGCAACCCGCGCGTGCACGTCCGCCAGGTGCACTGCCCGGCCAGCCGGGGCGCGGTGGCCGGCGCGGCGGTCACGTTCGCGGTGCGCTGGCGCACACTGCCGAAGGCGTACGCGCGTTTCCTGGCCGACCGGCTGGAGCCGGCCGCGCCGGTGCTGCTGCTGCACGACGCCCGGACCTGGCCGGTCCGTGACGGCGGCGACGGGCACAGCTTCCAGTCCGGCTGCCCGGCCGGCGGCCTGGACCCGGTCGACTTCCACCCGGACGCCCGCGCGCTGGGCCAGGTGCTGCGCGCGGCCGGCGGGGACGAGACGCGCTGGAGCGCGCCGGAGGTCACGGTGGCGGGCGCGTTCGCCGAACACGGCGTGGAGTCCGGTTTCGAACACGACGCCCGCTCCTGGGGCGACCGGCACGGGCATCCGCTGCACCGGGTGGTCGTGCCGCAGCCGGACGCGCTGAGCGCGGTGACCGCCGACCTGTACCGCCGCTGGCTGCGCCGGGCCGGCAAGACCGGGGACCGGTTGGTGGTGGAGTGCGGCCGGCTGCTCGACCCGGGGCAGGTGCTGCGGGCCGGCCTGGTGCCCTACTGGTGCGAGAACGCCACCGCGCGCCGGGTCGCCGGCGTCGAGTGGTGGCTGGCCGGCAGCGAGCCGTTCAGCTCGGTGGACGTGCTGCCCGAGCCGCCCGGCCTGCGCTCGCCCGCGTACGCGGGACTGCCCCAGTGGCTGGCCGTGGCCGGCTTCGGGCGCAAGCGGCGGGCCGTGGACCGGGGCGCCGCCCGCGGCTACCCGGTCGCCTCGGTACCCACCCGACGTGCCACGGAGGTGTTGCGCAACCAGCCCTGTGACCTGCCCGTGCCGCCGCCGCTGCGGATGGCCGAGGCGCTCAGCGCGCTGCGCGACGCGGGTGCCCACCAGGGCCTGCTGGTCAGCTGACCCTCGGCGGCACCGCTGCCCGGCCAACCTGACGAAACATCCTCGCGATCCTGCGGTCCGTGATTGAGTACCTACGGAGCGGGAAGACCGCTCGCCGCGAAACGGCCCACGACGCCGTGCGGCGGGTAGCCGCCGCTTTCGACGTATCCGTCACGTAACCCAACTTCCTCACCCGGTGCGTGGTCCGACCACGCGCACGACCGGTTCCGACCGGGCGGGGGCTCTTTGGCGAGGGGGCGCGGATGTTCGGACAGACCACCACACCCACACCACCGACCACCGACCGGGGTCTGGAGGACCTGGACACCGCGGCGCTCGCGTACGCGGCCCGGATCGAGGGACTGCCACCGGAGCGGCGGCAGGAGGCACGGGACGACCTGGTCCGGTTCGCGCTGCCGTTCGCCGGCCGGCTCGCCCGGCGCTACCGGGGACGCGGCGAGCCGCTGGAGGACCTGGAGCAGGTGGCCCGTCTCGGCCTGGTCAACGCCGTCGACAGGTACGACCCGGAACGCGGCTCGTTCACCGCGTACGCGGCCATCACGATCGTCGGCGAGATCAAACGGCACTTCCGTGACCGCACCTGGGGTGTGCACGTGCCGCGCCGGCTGCGGGACCTGATCCTCGAGGTGGGACAGGCGACGGCGACGCTGACCAGCGAGCTGTCCCGCGCTCCCACGGTGGCCGAGCTGTCCGCCCGGCTGGAGACGCCGGAGGAGGAGATCCTGGCCGCGCTGGAGTCGGCCGCCGGCTACAGTCCGGCGTCGCTGAACGCACCGGTGGGCGGGGAGAGCTCGGCCGAGTTCGGCGACCTGGTCGGCGAGTCCGACCACGCGCTGGAGTCGGTGGACGACCGGGTCACGGTCAGCGGCCTGCTGCACCGGCTGCCCTGGCGGGAGCGCCGCATCCTGGCGATGCGCTTCTACGGCAACCAGACCCAGGCGGAGATCGCCGCCCGGTTCGGCATCTCGCAGATGCACGTGTCCCGGCTGCTGTCGCGGGCGCTGACCTGGCTGCGCCAGGCGATGCTCGCCGACGCGCCGCCGCCCTGGCAGAACGGCACGGCCGAGGCCGAACCGGCGAAGGCCCGGATCTCGGTGAAGCAGAACGGCGACCGGGTGGTCGTCGAGGTCGGCGGCGAGGTGGACCGGGCCGGCGCGGACCAGTTGCGCCGGGCGGTGCTCCAGGCGGTCACCGGGCAGCCCCGCGAGGTGGTGGTCGACCTGGTCGGGGCCGGTGGCTTCGACGCCGGCGGGATCGCCGCGCTGATGGCGGGCCGGGACGCCGCCGCGCGTACCGGGGTGCCGCTGCGGCTGACCCGGGTGCAGCCGGCGGTGCGCCGCTCGCTGGTCGCGGCCGGAATGCCGCCCACTGACTGACCCACCGCACGCGCCGGCTTCCCACCACGGGGGCCGGCGCGAGGCGTACGACGGGAGGGCCGGCGCCGCACGGCGCCGGCCCTCCCGTCGGTGTCCTCAGTTCTCCGGGGTGTCCCCGTGCCCGCGCGGGTGCCGCCACCTGTCGTTGGGCTGGTCGTCGCGTTCGGCGTTGAGCGCGCTGTCCTCCGGCTCGTCGGTCTCCTCGAAGCTGGGCCGGCGTACATCCTCCGGCTCCGGCACCTCCACCGGCCGGGCCCCGGACTGCGGGGCCGGCTGGTAGTCCACCGCCTCGGACGCCCCGTACGCGCCGTCGCGCGACGGCGCCTGCGGCACGTCCCGCTCGTGGTGCAGCTCCTCGCGGAACGTCTGCGGCGGCTTGGTGGTGCGCTGCGGCAGGTCCCGGCCCAGGTCGGAGACGAGCGGGCCGTACTTGAGGTCGAACGCCGGCCGCTCGGAGCGGATGCGCGGCATCCGGTCGAAGTTGCGCAGCGGCGGCGGGCAGGTGGTGGCCCATTCCAGCGAGTTGCCGAAGCCCCAGGGGTCGTCCACGGTGACCAGCGCGCCGTACCGCCACGACTTCCAGATGTTCCAGATCACGAACAGGGTGGACGCGCCGAGGACGAACGAGCCGATGCTGGAGATCGTGTTCAGCGTGGTGAAGCCGTCGCCGGGCAGGTAGTCGGCGTAGCGGCGGGGCATGCCCTCGTTGCCCAGCCAGTGCTGCACCAGGAACGTGGCGTGGAAGCCGATGAACATGGTCCAGAAGTGCATCTTGCCCAGCCGCTCGTCGAGCAGCCGTCCGGTCATCTTCGGGAACCAGAAGTAGAGCCCGCCGAACGCGGCGAACACGATGGTCCCGAACATCACATAGTGGAAGTGCGCCACCACGAAGTAGGTGTCGGTGACGTGCCAGTCCACCGGCGGGCTGGCCAGCAGCACCCCGGTCAGGCCGCCGAGCAGGAACGTCACCAGGAAGCCGACGGCGAACAGCATCGGCGTCTCGAAGGTGATCTGCCCCTTCCACATGGTGCCGATCCAGTTGAAGAACTTCACCCCCGTGGGCACCGCGATCAGGAAGCTCAGGATGCTGAAGAACGGCAGCAGCACCTGCCCGGTGGCGAACATGTGGTGGGCCCAGACCGACATGGACAGCACCGTGATGGCCACCGTGGCCAGCACCAGGCCGGTGTAGCCGAAGATCGGCTTGCGCGAGAACACCGGGATGATCTCGGTGATGATGCCGAAGAACGGCAGCGCGATGATGTACACCTCGGGATGGCCGAAGAACCAGAACAGGTGCTGCCAGAGCATCGGCCCGCCGGTCGTCGAGTCGTACACGTGCGAGTGCAGCAGCCGGTCCGAGGCCAGCGCCAGCAGCGCGGCGGCCAGCAGCGGGAACACGAAGATCACCAGGACGCTGGTGAGCAGCGTGTTCCAGGTGAAGATCGGCATCCGGAACATGGTCATGCCGGGTGCGCGCAGCGTCACGATCGTGGTGATCAGGTTGACCGCGCCGAGGATCGTGCCGAGACCGGACACGGTCAGGCCGACCACCCACAGGTTCGCGCCGACGCCGGGGGAGTGCTGCGCGGTGCTCAGCGGCGTGTACGCGGTCCAGCCGAAGTCCGCCGCGCCGGCCGGGGTGGCGAACCCGCCCACGACCATCAGCGCGCCCAGGAAGTAGAGCCAGTACGCGAACGCGTTCAGCCGGGGGAACGCCACGTCGGCGGCGCCGATCTGCAACGGCACCAGGTAGTTGGCGAACCCGAAGAACAGCGGGGTGGCGAACAGCAGCAGCATGACGGTGCCGTGCATGGTGAACATCTGGTTGTACTGCTCGGGGGAGACCACCTGCATCCCCGGCCGGGCCAGTTCCACCCGGATGATCAACGCCAGGACGCCGCCGACGATGAAGTAGGCGAACGACGTCATCAGGTAGAGCATGCCGATCTGCTTGGCGTCGGTGGTGCGCAGCAGACGCCACAGCGCGTTGCCCTTCACCGCCTCACGCGTCGGTCCGGGGAACCCCCCGAACCGGGCCGGCGCCAGGATCGCGGGCCCTCGGTCTCGTGCCGGTTCCGTGACTACCCGCTTGGGCATGGCATCTCACCCCGTGGTGACGACAGACAGGACGGGCGGGCGTACCCGGCCCTCTGTCCATGTAACCAGGCGAGAGCGGAGAATTCGGTCAGTTCGCCGGGAGCATGGCCCAGACGACCTTGCCGGCGCCGACCGGAGTGCTGCCCCAGCGCTGGGTCAGCTCCCGCACCAGCATCAGCCCGCGGCCACCCTCGGCGCGCGGGTCACGGCTGCTCGCGGCGCGGGCGTCGGCCGGGTTGCCGTCCATCACCGCGACCCGCAGGTACGGCCGGCGCAGCGTCAGCGTCACCTGCATCGGCGTGCCGGCGTGTCGCACCACGTTGCCGACCAGCTCGCTGAGCACCAGCGAGGCCGGGCCGGCCAGCTCCGGCACGTTCCACCTGCCGCACGCCTCGGTGACCAGCTCCCGGGCCCGCCGGCAGGCGCCGGTGACGGGCTCCAGGCGGACCCGCAGCCGGGGCGCCGGGTCGGCGCCGGCCAGCGCCGTCGCCTCGGCGCAGTCGCGGCGTACCGGCACCACGCGGCAGGCGGTGGTCTCGTTCAGCCGGGCCGCCGTCTCGGCCGGGGGAGCGGCGAGCACCATCGGCACCGCCGGCCAGTCCGCGGCCCGCCGCGCGGCGGCGGCGAAGACCGACAGCGCCAGCGGCTCGCCGACCTCGATCTCCTCCAGGTCGACCACGAGGGCGTCCGGCTGCGCGGCGAGGCAGCGGTCGAGCACCTCGTGCACCGCGCGCATCGTGCCCAGGTCGAGCGCTCCGGCCAGCCGTACGACAGTGACCGGCGACTCGTCGCGGACCTCGCACCTGATCCGGGTCACCATCGCCGCCTCGTTTCCTTCTCGTCGGGGAGGGCCGCCCTCGTCGGGGAGGGCCGCTCGGCCGGGGCGGTCGCCGCCTCCCGCAGCCGGAGGACTACGGACGTACCCGGGCACCGGACCGGCGAAACCGGCCATCCGGGCCGGCGGTGGGCAGGTCAGTGACGGTCCCCACGACGGGCCGCGAACAGCCCCAGCGCCAGCATGGCGGCGCCCAGCAGCAGGTGCAGCCACGAGTCGGCGCGGTTGACCGCGAGCGCGTTCGCCGCGTCGCGCCGGTCGACGGCCAGGCCGTAGAGCCACAGCGCCAGGTAGACCGCCCCGGCGCCGACCAGGAACGCGCGGGCCCCGGCCACGGTTCGGGCCAGCACCAGCCCGGCCGCACCGAGCGCCAGGTGGACCAGGTTGTGCACGGCCGAGACCTGGAACACCCCGAACAGCCGGGCGCCGGAACCCGGCCCGGCGAAGCGCAGATCCGCGTAGTCGCTGGTGATGCCCGGCACGAAGCCCAGCGCGCCGAGCAGCAGCAGGAGCACGGCGAACGCCGACGCGATCCGGCGTACCGGCGAGCGGCCGTCGGCCGGGTTGCGGCGCGCGCGGGAGTGCGCCATCGAGTTCGTCACGCCGGCCTCCTCGCCACCGCGGGAAGCGCCGGTTTCCCGCGCCCGGCGGGGGCAAACGCCGGCCCGGCCACGCGGGGCGGCCGGGCCGGCGACGTGACCGAGGGGGATCAGGCGGGCTGCAAGGGCTTCGCCACGCCCGCCCGGACCCGGTCGTACAGCTCGACGTACCGCTGCGCCATCCGGGCCGGGGTGAACCGCCGGGCCGCCTCCCGCCGGCACTCCGCCGGATCCAGCCCGGTGGCGGCGAGCACCAGATCGCCCAGCTCCTGCTCGTCGCCGGTGAGCAGGCCGGTACGGCTGTGCTCGATCAGCTCCGGCAGGCAGCCGCGGGCGGTGGCGACCACCGGCGTGCCGAGCGACAGCGACTCGACCACGGCGGTGCCGCCCGGCTCCTCCCAGCGCAGCGGGAACAGCGACGCGCGCGCGGAGGCGACCAGGTCGTCGCGCTCCCGCCCGGCCACCGTGCCGACCCACCGCACCCGGTCGCCGTCGACGTGCGGCGCGACGTGCTCGTAGAAGAAGCGCACGTCCGGGTTCTGCCGCGCCTCGTCGCCGGCCGCGGCCAGATCCTCCGGCCGGTGGTACGGGCCGACCGGCCCGGCCAGCACCAGCCGGAAACCCGCCTCGTGCGCCAGCCGGGCGCCCAGGTCCTGCCCCTTGCCCGGGTTGATCCGGCCGAGGATCACCACGTGGTCGTCCTTCGCCGCCGGCGCCTGCCGGTCCGCGTCCACGGCGAGGGGGGTGGACAGGTGCACGTGCCCCACCGAGTGCGCGCGCAGCGCCTCCGGGGCGCGCGCCAGCTGCGACGCGGAGACGCCGTTGACCCGTACCCGGTCGCCGCCGTCGAGGTTGCCGTACAGCTCGGGGTGCTTGGCGAGGTCCCAGTGCAGGGTGTGCAGCACCGGCGGGGCGTCCGGGCCCATCGCGGCGAGGGTGGCCAGCCCGACCGCCTCCACGTGGTCGTGCACCAGGTCGATGTCGTCGCGGGCGTGCAGCGTGCGCGCCACGCCGGCCAGGTGCGCCTGGGAGACGCCGCAGACCTGGTTGTACGGCCGCTGCAACGCGTGGAACTGGCCGTCCGGGAAGACGGCGATCTTCTCGTCGACCGGCAGCGTGCTGCTCTCCACCGAGGCCAGCACCACCCGTACGCCCAGCTCGCGCAGCTCCGGCACCAGCGTGGCGATCACGTTCTCGATGCCGCCGTAGCCCGGCGGCGGCACGGACAGCCACGGCCCGGCGTTCATCAGCACGGTGAGCGTCATGCGCTGTCCTCTCTCGGGCTCATCCCGCTCACGCGGCGACCCGGCGGCGGGGGAGACGGTGCCGCAACTGCGCCAGCGGCGGGCGTTCCTGCACGGACACGTCGTTCACCACGATCTCGCGGTCCAGGTTGGGCAGCGCCTCCGAGCCGCCCCGGCGGAACTGGGTCAGCAGCGCGGTCGGCGCCATCCCGGGCGCGGCCCACCCGCGTCGTTGCAGCCGGGACCAGGCGGTCAGCATGATCTGGGCGGACATCCGGCCCAGCGCCGCGGTGTCCTGGTGCCGGTGCTTGCGCTCACCCAGGTCGACCTGGGCCAGCGCGTCGAGCCCGACCAGTTCCAGCAGGTCGATCAGCATGGCCGTCTCGACCCCGTAGCCGGTGACGAACGGCACCCGCTCCAGCACCTCCCGGCGGCCGGCGTACTCGCCCGCCAGCGGTTGCACGAACCCGGCCAGCTCCGGCCAGAACAGGTTCAGCAGCGGCCGGGCCATCAGCTCCGTCACCCGCCCGCCGCCGTCGGGCTCCACGCCCGCCGCACCGACCAGCGGCCGGTGGTAGAAGCCCTTCACGAAGTCCACGCTCGGGTCGGTGAGCAGCGGACCGAGCAGCCCGGTCACGAAGTGCGGCCGGAACTCGCGCAGGTCGGCGTCGATGAACGCGACCACGTCGCCCTCGGCCGCGGCCAGGCCGGCCCAGAGCGCGTCGCCCTTGCCGGTCAGCCGGGGCAGCCCGCGGGTCATCGCGTCCTGGCTGACCACCTCGGCGCCGGCCGCGCGCGCGACCCGCGCGGTCCGGTCGGTGGACCGGGAGTCGACCACGATCAGCTCGTCGACCAGCGGTACGCGGTCCATCAGGTGTTCCCGGACCGTCGACACGATGGCGCCGACCGTCGCCTCCTCGTTGCGCGCCGGCAGCACCACGCTGACCCGGCTGTTCCCCTTGGCCCGCACCAGTCGCTGCGCCGGCCAGTCGGCGGCGGTGCTGGTGCGGTACGTGGCCCACGCCTCCACTACTGGTGAGACGGTCGAATCTGACTCCCGCACGGGCACCCCCATCGATGGTGGAATCGCAGACCTGGTTTTCCCAATCCCGCATCCGCGCTAACCGGATCTTGCCCAACAACCTGATCACCTGGCCCGTACCGGGAGGTTCCGGGCGGATGAACGTTACGTTGCGCCCCCGGCGGGCGTTTGGCGCGACGCCGCCGGGGGGAGTGTGATCCCAGTTCTCTACAGTCGTGGCGAGAGGTTGTGGTCGATGCGTGCCTGCCGGGTGGGACTTGTCGGAGCCGGCGGGGTGGCGCAACGCCACGCCCGGGTGCTCACCGGCTTCGAGGACGTGGAACTGCTCGGCGTGACCGACGTCGCGCCGGACGCGGCACGGTCGCTCGCCGCCACGTACGGCGGCCGGGTGTTCCGCGACGTGGACGAGCTGCTCGCGGCCGGCCCGGACGCGGTGTACGTGTGCGTGCCACCGTTCGCGCACGGACCGGCCGAGGAGGCGGTGATCGCCGCCGGGGTGCCCATGTTCGTGGAGAAGCCGGTGGCCCTCGACCTGGACACCGCCGAGCGGATCGCGGCGCTGGCGCAACAGCGGGGACTGCTCACCGGCGTCGGGCACCACTGGCGCTACCTGCACGTGGTCGAGGAGGCCCGGCGGCTGCTCGCCGACCGTCCGGTCCGGATGGTCAACGGCGCCTGGCTCGACAAGGTGCCGCCGGTGGCCTGGTGGGCGCGGCGGGACCGCTCCGGCGGCCCGGTGGTCGAGCAGGCCGCACACGTGCTGGACCTGATCCGGCTGCTGGCCGGCGAGGCGGTGGAGGTGACCGCGTACGGCGACGGCGCCCCGCCGCCGGTCGACGGCGCCGACATCGACTCGGTGACCGCTGCCACGCTGCGCCTCGGCTCCGGCGCGGTCGGCACGCTCGCCGCGTCCTGCGTGCTCGGCTGGAAGCACCGGGCCGGCGTGGAGATCCTCGCCGACGGGCTGGCGCTGTGGCTCTCCGAGGACGGCCTGACCGTGCGCGACGGCGACGGCGAACGGCACCTGGCCGCCGACCCGGACGCCGCGCGGGTCGCCGTCGACCGCGCCTTCGTCGACGCCGTGTGCGGCCTCGGCGACGACGTGCGGGTGCCGTACGCCGAGGCGCTGCGCACCCACCGGCTCGCGCTCGCGGTGGCCGAGTCGGCGCGTACCGGCCGGCCGGTGGCGCTGCCGACCGGCCCGGCGTCCCGGCTCACCGCGGCGGGGGCGAGCGTCGATGCGTGACCGGGTGGTGGTGGTCGCCGGCCCCGGCCTGGTCGAGCTGGCCGAGCTGGACGCGCCGGAGCTGCGCGAGGGCACATTCCGGGTGGAGACGCTCTACAGCGGCGTGTCCGCCGGCACCGAACTGAGCTTCGTCAAGGGCACCAACCCCTACCTGCACGTCACCTGGGACGCCGCGCTCGGGCTGTTCCGGCCCGGCGGGGCGGGCACGCCGTACCCGGTGACCCGGCTCGGCTACATGCAGGTGGGGCGCGTGGTGGAGAGCCGGACCCCGGCCGTCGCGGTGGGCGAGGTCGGCGCCATGACGTACGGGCACCGCAGCGGCTGGGTCGCCGACCCGCTCGCCGAGCGGTTCGTGCCGCTGCCCGACGACCTCGATCCGCTGCTCGGCGTGTACGTGGCGCACATGGGCCCGATCTGCGCCAACGGGCTGCTGCACGCCGCCGCCGACCTGTGCGGCGCGGACGTGCGCACGCTCGGCGACGGCGTACGCGGGCGCCGGGTGGCGGTGGTCGGCGGGGGCGTGGTCGCGCTGCTCACCGCGCTGTTCGCCCGCCGCCACGGCGCCGCCTCGGTGGTGGTGGTCGACCCGACGCCGGCCCGGCGGCAGGTCGCCGAGGCGCTCGGCCTGGACACGCTCGACCCGGACGCGGACGACCCGGCCGTGGTGCTCAAGACCCGGTGGAACCACGCCGCCGGGGACCGGGGCGCCGACGTGGTGTTCCAGTGCCGCGGCCAGGACTGGGCGTTGCAGCTCGCGCTGCGCCTGCTGCGTCCCCAGGGCACGGTGATCGACCTGGCGTTCTACCAGGCCGGCGCGGACGCGGTGCGGCTCGGTGAGGAGTTCCACCACAACGGGCTGTCGCTGCGCTGCGCGCAGATCGGCCGGGTGCCGCGCGGGCTGGCCCCCACCTGGGACCGCGAGCGGCTGTCGGCGGAGACGATCGAGCTGCTGCGCCAGTACGGCGACGTGATCCGCAAGCACCTGGTCTCGGCCGTGGTCCCGCTGGACGAGGCCCCGGCCCTGCTGACCGACCTGGCCGAGCGCCGCCGCGCGGAGCTCCAGGTGGTCCTCACCCCCTGACCCGCTCTCAAGGCGTCGATCATGAGGTTGGCGGCGACAAAACGGACACGAAGTGCCGTCAACCTCATGATCGACGGAAGCGGACCGGAAGGGGTGGGCCCGACGCGCGGCGGGCGGGGGTCACAATCGGCTCCGGTTCGCGTACCGTTGCGGCTCATGGGTGTGTCGCAACGGTTGAAGACCAGGTTCCGTCGATTCCTCCAGCGCCCGGGGACGACAGTCGACCTGGCTCCGCTGGAGAAGCTGCTGCCGGCGATCGAGGCGCGCGAGGCGGATCTGGAGCAGCTGTCCGACGCCGAGCTGACCGAGGCCGCCGGCCAGGCCACGGGGTATGAGGAGATCTGCGCGATCGGCCGCGAGGCGGCCCGGCGCGGGCTCGACCAGCGCCCCTACGACGTGCAGTTGCTCGGCGCGATGGCGCTGCTGTCCGGCAAGGTCGCCGAGATGGCCACCGGTGAGGGCAAGACGCTCACCGCGACCGTCGCCGCGTACGGGCACGTGCGGCTGGGCAACGGTCCGGTGCACGTTCTCACCGTCAACGACTACCTGGCCCGCCGTGACGCCGAGTGGATGACCCCCGTCTACGACCTGCTCGGGCTCACCGTCGGCTGGGTCAACGAGGCGTCCACGCCCGACGAGCGGCGCGCCGCGTACGCCTGCGACGTCACCTACGTCTCGGTCAGCGAGGCCGGCTTCGACTTCCTGCGCGACCAGCTCGTGACCGACCTGGCCGACCGGGTGCAGCCGCCGCTGAAGACCGCGATCGTGGACGAGGCCGACTCGATCCTGATCGACGAGGCCCGGGTGCCGATGGTGCTGGCCGGCGCCGTCGGCGGCGAGCAGGACCCGGTGCACGCCTCCGCCGCGCTGGTGCGCGGGCTGCGCAAGGGCAGGCACTACACGGTCGCCGACGACGGCCGCAGCGTCGCCTTCACCTCGGTCGGCCTGGCCACCGTCGAGGCCAAGCTGGGCGGCATCGACCTGTACGACGAGGAGCACGTCGGGCAGCTCTCCGCGGTGAACGTGGCGCTGCACGCGCACGCCCTGCTGCACCGCGACGTGGACTACATCGTCCGGGACGACTCGGTCGAGCTGATCGACGAGATGCGCGGCCGGGTCGCCCAGCGCCGCCGCTGGCCGGACGGGCTCCAGGCCGCGGTCGAGGCGAAGGAGGGCCTGGACGCCACCGCCGAGGGCGAGGTGCTGGGCACGGTCACCGTGCAGGCGTACATCGCGCTCTACCCGACGGTCTGCGGCATGACCGCGACCGCTGTGCTCGTCGGCGACCAGCTCCGCGAGTTCTTCGGCCTCGAGGTCGCGGTGATCCCGCCGAACACCCCCTGCGTCCGCGAGGACGAGCCGGACCGGATCTACGCCACCCGCGCCGAGAAGGAGGAGGCGCTGGTCGACGAGATCACGCGCTGCCACGAGGCGGGGCGGCCGGTGCTGGTCGGCACGCTCGACGTCAAGGAGTCCGAAGGGCTGGCCGCCGCGCTCAACGCCGCCGGCGTGTCCTGCGTGGTGCTGAACGCCAAGAACGACGACGAGGAGGCCGGCATCATCGCCGAGGCCGGCGCGTACGGCGCGGTGACGGTCTCCACCCAGATGGCCGGCCGGGGCGTGGACATCCGGCTGGGCGGCAGCGACCAGGCCGACCGGGACCGGGTGGCGGAGCTGGGGGGCCTGTACGTGATCGGCAGCGGCCGGCACGACAGCCGCCGGGTCGACGACCAGCTCCGCGGCCGGGCCGGGCGGCAGGGCGACCCGGGCGGGTCGGTGTTCTTCGTCAGCCTGGAGGACGACCTGGTGGTCCGGCACGCCGGCGACACGGTGCCGCCCTCGCCCCGGATGAACGCCGACGGCCTGGTCACCGACCCGCAGGTCGACTACGCGGTCGAGCACGCACAGCGGGTCGCCGAGGGCGTCAACCACGAGATCCATCGCAACACGTGGCGCTACAGCCAGGTGATCGAGCAGCAGCGCAAGGCGCTCGCCGAGCGCCGCGAGCGGCTGCTGACCAGCGACATCGCCGCGCTGATGCTGCTGGAGCGGGTGCCGGAGAAGGCCGGCGAGATGGACGAGGATCTGCTCGCCGACGTGGCCCGCAAGATCGCCCTCTACCACCTGGACCGGCTCTGGGCCGACCACCTGGCCGAGTTGTCCGAGGTGCGCGAGGGCGTGCACCTGCGGGCGCTGGGCCGGCTCGACCCGCTCGACGAGTTCCACCGCAGCGCGGTGCCGGCGTTCAACGCGCTGGTGCCCGAGATCGAGACGCGGACCGTGGCCACGTTCGAGGAGACCGAGTTCGACGAGGGCTGGGAGCCGGACTCGTCGAAGCTGGTGCGGCCGAGCGCCACCTGGACGTACCTGGTGCACGACAACCCGTTCGGCTCGGAGCTGGACCGGCTGATCGCCTCGGTGGGGCGGCGGCTCATCTCCGGGTCGCGCTGACAGACCGGGAAACGCCCCTTCCCGGTGCGACCGGGAAGGGGCGTTTTTGCGCGGTTTCGCACGCGGTCTGCGAGGGTAGTAGGCCGGGGCCCGGCCATAGGAGGGACGGACATGGGACAGGCAACGATGCCGAACGGGGAAACCGCGTGGACGGTGGGTGCCGCGTCCCGATGAACCTCGACACGCGCCAGCCCATGATCGACAACCTCAACGTGCTGGAGACGGCCGCGCTGCTGCGTGAGCTGACCGCCGGCCTGATCGGCGTGGCCGGGTTCGACGAGGCGCTCGACCGCCTGGTCCGGATCGCCCGCGACGCCGTGCCCGGCGTGGACTGCTGCGGCTTCACGGTGCTGCGCGCCGGCGAGCCGGCCGGGGTGGCCGCCTCCGACCCGGACCGCGCCGAGCTGGACGACCTGCGACACGGTCCGGACATGCCGGCAATGGCAGCGATCCGCCGCCGCGAGATGATCGTCTCGTTCGGGTCGCCCGACGAGACGCGCTGGCCGGCCTGGAGCGAGCGGGCCCGGGCGCTCGGGGTGCGCGGGGTGATCTCCGCCCCGGTCGACGTGGACGAGCAGGTCATCGGCGCGATCAACCTGTACGCCGAGTCGCCCGACGCGCTCACCCCCCGGCATCAGCTGACCGCCATGCTGATCGCCGAGCACGCCGGTCTGCTGCTGGCCGCCGCGCGTGACCGTGAGCGGGCCGCCGGACAGGCCGGACAGGCCGACGACGCGCTGCTGGCCGAGGGGGTGGTCGGGCAGGCCGTCGGTGTGATCATGACGCAGCGCGGCTGTCCCGCGCCGGAGGCCCTGCGGGTGCTGCGCAGTGCTGCCTCCGCGCTCGACATCCCGCTGCGCGAGGTGGCCGAGCGGCTCGTGCTGACCGTCTCCCGGCCCCGGGACAACTGAGCGACAGTCGTTTCGCCTCGCGGCGCCTCGGGTAGCACTCTGGACTGGTGAGCTGCGCCGACCTGGGGAGGAAGCGATGCAGAGCCGGCTGCGGGTGCAGGGGCACTCGATCCAACCGATGCTTGTCACGTTCCCGTTCGGCCTGTTCGTCTGCGCCGCCGTCTTCGACCTGGCCGACGTGGCGGGCGGTCCGGCGTTCCTCGGTGAGGTGGGCTACTGGACCGCGGTGGCCGCGCTCGTCGCCGCCGGGCTCACCACGGTGGCCGGCCTGATCGACCTGTGGGACGTGCGCGCCGGACGGACCAGCCGGACCGTGCTGGCGTTCCACCTCGTCAACGCCGTGATGGCGGCGCTGTTCCTGCTCTCCTGCCTGATCCGGGCCAGCGCGCCGCAGCGGGGAGCGACGGGTGTCCTGCTGGCCGCCGAACTCGTCGCGCTCGTCGTCGGCGCGGTCGGCGTGGCCCTGGGCGCGCGGCTGATGCAGCAGTTCGACCGGGCCCGGGCGGCCGAGCCGACCGGCTTCGAGACGTACGGCGACGTGCCCGCCGGGGCCACCGTCGAGATCGCCCGTCCGCGTCCGTTCTGACCCCGGTTCACATCCACAGCCGAGGCCGCTGTTTCCTCATCCAGGGCCACCGGGACTGACCACGGGCCGGTGGGCGGCGGCGTGGTGCGCGGCCAGCACGTCGGCGCCGAAGTCACCGGCCGGGCGGCGCAGCACCGTGTGCGCGTGGTTGCCGTCGTCGGTGGTGTTGTCGTACTCGATCAGCAGGTCCTCGCCCTGCACCCGGTAGTAGTGCCGCCGGCCCGGCTGGACCGGGCCGGCCCAGGCGAAGTGCAGCTCGCCGCCGTCGAGCCGGGCGGCCTCCCGAGCCGCCAGCTCCGGCGGCAGCCGGTCCAGGTAGAGGGCTACCAGCCGGTCGAGCAGCGCCCGGCCGGTCGGCCCCAGCCGCCCCCGGGGTACGCCGAGCGGGTCGAGCCGGTCCGGTGCAGTGGCCCGGGTGGCGCTGATGATGTCGGCGGGCGCCTCCGCGGCGATGATCGCGGCGGCCCGGCCGTCCGGGCCGAGCGCGTCGAGCAGCTCGCGGGCCAGGTCCTCCTCCGGGCCCAGCGGCCGGGTGACCGGGCGGCCGGCGTGCCGGACGGTGGCCGGGTTGGCGCCGAGGAAGACCGGTGCGGGGGAGACCCGGTCGCCGGCGACGGTCATGCTCACGGACAGGTGGTGTCCCTCGAACCGCCAGCCCCAGCGGTCGTCGCGGGCCGGGTCGCCGAAGATCGCCACCTGGTAGTCGCCACTGTGGCGGCCGCGCCGCCAGTCCTCCGCCCGGTCCAGCACCTCCTCCAGCGCCATCACGGTCATCGCCTGCGCGTACGCGGCCGGGCTGAGCGCGGTGGCGAGCAGCCGGTGCGCGGTCTTGCGGGCGGTGACGTCCAGGCCGGCGAGCGTGACGCCGGGCCGGGGTCGCGGCCGGTACTCCAGCCAGCGGCGGGCCGGCTCGTCGTCGAGGGCGTGCCGGGCGGCGTCGCGGGCCGGCTCGTCCAGCGCCGCCAGGAACGCCGCGGCGGCCGTGCGCATCTGCTCGGGTACGGGATCCTCCACAGTCCCTGTATACCGCTCGCCGGTCACGTGCGGCCGAGTAGCGCCAGCATGTCGGGCAGCTCGAAGAACCGCGCGGTCTCGACAGCGGACGGGCCGCCGTGGTCGGGGTCGGCGCCGGCGTCGAGCAGCGCGCGGACGGTCGCCTCCTGGCGCCGGAACACGGCCGCGGCGAGCGCGGTCTGTCCCCGGTCGTTGACCCGGGCCGGGTCGGCGCCCCGGGCCAGCAGCGCGGCCACCGTCTCCGGGTGGGCGTGGTACGCGGCGAGGATCAGCAGCGTGTCGCCCTTGGCGTTGGTGAGGTTGACCGGCAGCCCGGCGTCCACGTTGGCGGCCAGCTCCTCGGTGGCGCCGGCCCGGGCCAGGTCGAACATCCGGTGGGCGAAGGCGATGGTCTCGTCGTCGAGTTCGTCGGGCATCCGTCCAGGCTATGACGTGGCGACCGGACGCGCCTGGTAGCTTGCCCAGCCGGGCACGGGAGGCGCGGGCGTGGACGATCGGGTGTACGTGGGCAACGCGGCGGTGGACGGCGCGACCGACGCGGGCTGGCTGCTGGGCCACTTCAAGCCGGCCGGGGACGTGCGGCACAGCACCGACGTGGAGGTGAAGTGGGGCGTGCACCCGGCGGGGGAGACCCGGTCCCGGTGGGCGACGGGTGAGCGGCGTACCGCCCTGCTGGTGCTGATCAGCGGCGCGTTCCGGATCGAGTTGCCGGACCGGACGGTGGTGCTGCGCGCGCCCGGCGACTACGTGGTGTGGGGCCGGGGCGTGGACCACTCCTGGTACGCCGAGCGGGAGTCCACGGTGCTCACCGTCCGCTGGCCGTCGGTGCCGGGTTACAAGGTGGAGCCGCCGGTGCGGCGGTGAGCGCGCCCCTCGTCCCAGCATTCGGTGTTACCTACTAAACCGATAGGCTTTACCGTCTAAGCTGGGGGAGCACATCCGCTCCGCACCGTGAGGACGTCCCGCCGATGACCAGCACCGTTCCCGCCGACCTGCTCGCCGTCGCCGCCCGCTGGGCCGACCCGGACGGCTGGCCGGTGCCGCTGCGCTTCGAGGCGTCCGAGCGGTGGTACGCCCGGCTGGACGCCGGCGACGAGCACGAGGTGTGGGCGCTGAGCTGGCTGCCCGGACAGGGCACCGACCTGCACGACCACGGCGGCTCGGCCGGCGCGTTCCTGGTCGTGGCCGGCGTGCTCACCGAGGAGACCGTGAGCGGCGGGCGGCTGCGCCCGCACCGGCTCGCCGCCGGAGCCGGCCGGCGCTTCGGCGTACGGCACGTGCACCAGGTCACCAACCGCGGCGACGCGCCCGCCGTCAGCGTGCACGTGTACGGGCCGGCGCTGACCCGGATGACGCGGTACCACCTCGTCGACGGCCGGCTCCGGATCGCCGAGGTGGCCCGGGCCGGCGTGGCCTGGTGAGCCCTCGCAACCCCGACGAACGGAAGGACGCCACGATGGCGCAGACCTCCACCCGCACCGAGCGCTGTCCGGTCCCACCGCCCGGCTCGCGGGGCATCGACGAGATCCTCGCCGCCGCCCGGGCCCGCCTGCGCCGCCTCGACCCGGAGCAGGCCCACCTGGCGTGCCGGGGCGGCGCGCTGCTGGTGGACATCCGCCCGGCCGCCCAGCGCGCCGCGCAGGGCACCGTGCCCGGCTCGCTCGTCGTCGAACGCAACGTGCTGGAGTGGCGCTTCGACCCGCGCTGCGCGGCCCGGCTGCCGCAGGCGACCGACTACGACGTTCCGGTGATCGTCCTCTGCCAGGAGGGCTACACCTCGTCGCTGGCCGCCGCCGCGCTCCAGGACATCGGCCTGCACCGGGCCACCGACGTCGCCGGCGGCTTCGCCGCCTGGCAGATCGCCGGCCTGCCCACCCTCGGCCCCACCCCGCCGACCCGACCCTCGTCCGCCGCGCCCCCGGTCACCGCCGGCGGGGCGCTCCGCTGACCGTCCCGCCGCGTCCGGCGGGGCGGGGCGACCGCCCGCACAGGAGGCTCCCATGTCCGTCGTCGCCCTCACCACCCGTCCGGCCCGGCCGGGCCGCCCCGACCGGGCCGTGCCGCCCCGGCCGCGTACCGCACCGACGCTCACCATCACGCTCGACCTCGGCGCCGGGCCGCTGACGCCGGGCCTCGCGCGCCTGGTCGACCTGCTCGACGAGCTCGCCGCCACCGGCGAGGGACTGGCCGGGCCCGACGGCCCGGCCGGCCGGGCCGTGCTCGACCTGCGCCGTGGCGAGGCGCCGGCGCTCGCGCCCGGCGGCGTGCGCATCCTCACCGGCACCCGGCGGGTCCGGCACGGCGGCGCCGAGGTCATGCTCACCCGCATCGAGTACGACCTGCTGCTGTTCCTCGCCGAACATCCGCGCCGGGTGTTCACCCGCCTGCAACTCCTCGCCAACGTCTGGGGCTACGAACACGCGGTGGCGCGCACTGTGGACGTGCACGTCCGCCGGCTGCGGGCCAAGTTCGGGCCGGACACGCCACTGGTGACCACCGTGTACGGCGTGGGCTACCGCCTCGCCGACGACGCCGCGATCACGGTGGACCGCGACGCCTGACCCCGGCCCGGCCGGCACGCGGCGCACCCGGGATCGGCGGGTGCGCCGCGGTCACGTCGCCGACGTGCCGCCATCGTGACACCCGGGGAGACCCCACTACCAGAGGCGATTCGGCGCTCTGCTGTAATCAACGGGCTTCGCACACAGAGCGAGCACACGGCTCCGATGCGTTCGTCAAATGTCACATTCATGCAACGCAGCCGCCCCTTGACCCTCGCGGAGACGCCGGGAAGCATCGATGCAGCGGCGTCCCGGGCCGTGGGGAGATACCCGGACCAGCCCAAGGAGGACCATGTCGGTCAGCCCCGCCTCGTCGCGCGCCGGATGGCATACGTCCCAACCCGCGGTCCCCGGTCGGCCCCCAGGCGGGCAGCGTCGTCCCGCGAACACCACGGCGCCGATGCTCACCGTCACCCTCACCATCCCGCTGGCGTGCGAGGAGTCGCTCACCCCGGCCGCCCGCCGGCTGCTCGACGCCGCCCGCGAGATGCTCGAACGCGGCGACGCGGTGGTCAGTGCGGGCACCGTCCCGGCCGAGCGCCGGCCCGACGCCGTCCCGGCCGGTCGCGCCCCGTCGCGCCCGCTCGCCCCGACCATCCCGGCCCTGCACATCCTCGCGTCGTCCCGGTCGGTGCTGCGTGACGGCGAGCCGCTGCCGCTGACCCGCCTGGAGTTCGACCTGCTGCTGCACCTGGTCGCCCACCCGCGCCGTGTGTTCACCCGGCTGCAACTGCTGAACGCGGTCTGGGGGTACGAGCACGCCGGCGTCCGCACCGTCGACGTGCACGTGCGCCGGCTGCGCGGCAAGGTCGGCGTGGACGTCCCGCTGGTCACCACCGTCTACGGCGTCGGCTACCGGCTCGCCGACGACGCCCGCGTCACCATCGACCGCACGGGCTGACACCGGGGACACCACCCGCCGAGCCCCGCCGGACGGAGCCCCGACCGCCCGGAGCAGATCACGTGGTGACCCGCCCGCCCGCGCGGCACGATTGTCCGATGCGCGTGCGCCCGATCAGCCCCGACCGGCTCGTCACGGAGCTGGCCGAGCGTCTCGCCCGCACCGGGACGCCCGGCCGGCTGCGGGTCGCCGTGGACGGCCCACCCGCCGCCGGGCCGGACGCGCTCGCCGAAGCGCTCGTCAACCCGCTGCGCGCCGCCGGCCGGCCGGTGCTGCACGTCCGCGCCGACGACTTCCTGCGCCCCGCCTCGGTGCGCCTGGAGCACGGCCGCACCAACCCGGACGCGTACTACGAGGGCTGGCTCGACGAGCCCGGACTGCGCCGCGAGGTGCTCGACCCGGCCGGCCCGGACGGCTCCGGGCGGCTGCTGCCGTCGCTGTGGGACGCCGCCGCCGACCGGGCCAGCCGCGCCGCGTACGTGGATCTGCCGCCCGGCGGGGTGGTCCTGGTCAGCGGCGCGCTGCTGCTCGGCGGCGCGCTGCCGTTCGACCTCACCGTCCACCTCGTGCTCTCCCCGGCGGCGCTGGCGCGGCGCACCGACCCTGCGCTGCGCTGGACGCTGCCCGCGTTCGCCCGCTACGCCGGCGAGGTCGCCCCGGCGTCCTTCGCCGACGTGGTGGTCCGGGCCGACGACCCGCGCCGTCCGGCGCTGGTCGAGGCCGCCTGACCAGCGGTTACCAACTCACGGGAAACACTCAGGAAACAGCCGGTTTGGCCCGCTGAGGGCGTGGGTAATCGCCCGGCTCACAGAGCACGGGTGATCTCGTCGCCCGCGCATCCACAGTCGGACCGGGTCTGGGGCGCTGGCCGCCCCGGTCCGGCGTAGGAAAGGCAGGCAGCGATGCTCGTCCACGACACGACAGCCACCGGCCGCTCCCAGGCGGAGGTCGACCAGATCCGGCAGTCCCTGCGGTCGCGGTACGACGAGCTGACCGCCGAGTACGAGCGGACCCTGGCGCAGAGCCAGGTGCTGCGGCTGGTGGAGGTCGGTGACACCGCCGGCGACGACCAGGCCGACAGCGGCACCAAGACCGCCGAGCGGGACACCGCGCAGTCGCTGCTGCGCACCATCCTGGACCGGCGGGCCCAGTTCGAGCACGCGCTGACCCGCCTGGACGAGGGCACCTACGGCAACTGTGAGGGCTGCACCGACCCGATCCCGGTGGAGCGGCTGGAGATCTTCCCCGCCGCCACCTCCTGCGTGACCTGCAAGCAGACCCGGGAGCGGCGGGCGGCCTGAACGCCGTTCCGGTTGCCGGTCGGTCCTCCAGCACGGTGAACCCCTGCCATGGGTGAGATCAAGGTGGGCACCGCCTCGTGGACCGACCGGACGCTGCTCGACTCCGGCTGGTATCCGGCGAGCGCCGACACGCCGGAGAAGCGGCTGTCCTACTACGCCCGGCAGTTCCCGCTGGTCGAGGTGGACGCCACCTACTACTCGCCGCCGGCCGAGCGGACCGCCCGGCTGTGGGCCGAGCGCACGCCGCCCGGGTTCACGTTCAACGTCAAGGCGTTCAGCCTGCTGACCGGCCACCCCACCCGCGTCTCCGCGCTCTACAAGGACCTGCGCCCGGAGACGGACAAGCGCAACGTCTACCCCGACGACCTGCCCGCGCAGGCGTACGAGGAGGTCTGGACCCGGTTCCTGTCCGCCCTCGACCCGCTCGTCGACGCGGGCAAGCTGGGCGCGCTGCTGTTCCAGTTCCCGCCCTGGTTCACCATCAAGCGGGACAACAAGCAGTACCTGCTGGAGGTGGCCCGGCGGTGCGCGCCGCTGCGCCCGGTCTTCGAGTTCCGGCACGCCTCCTGGTTCGACGGTGACAACGCCGAGGGGACGCTCGGCTTCCTGCGTGAGCACGCGCTGCCGTTCGTCTGCGTGGACATGCCGCAGGGACACAAGTCGTCCGTCCCCCCGGTGCTGGCGGCCACCGCCGACCTCGCGGTGGTCCGCTTCCACGGCCACAGCGACAAGTGGACCAGCAAGGACATCCACGAGAAGTTCGGCTACGACTACTCGAAGCGGGAACTGCGCGACTGGGCGCCGAAGCTGCGGGAGCTGTCCGGCGAGGCCGAGCAGACGCACGTGCTGATGAACAACTGCTTCCAGGACTACGCGCAGCGCAACGCCACCACGCTCGCCGGCCTGCTGGACGCCTGAGCGTCTCACCCGGTCCGGGTGAGGCCCACTCACCCGCCCCCGTCGCAGCATGGACAGTGGCGCCGCCCAGGCGCCGCGACGAGGAGGTGGGTCATGACGGTACGGGTGGTGGCGGACCGGCGCCGCGGTGGCGTACTGCACGTGATCGGTGGCTCCGAGGCGCCACGGCGGGGCGAACGGCCCGGCCGGTTCAGTCCGACCCGGCTGTGGCGGGGCCCCAGCGGCCCGCCGCGCCGCGCCGAGGACCGACGCTGGGAAACCGAGGCACGGGGGTGAGCCCGATGGCCGAGCAGCTGTTGTCCGCGTTCGAGTCCTCGCTGGACAAGACGAACGTGATCCTCAAGGAGATCGAGTCCGCGTACGGCTGGCCGAAGGAACGGCGCAACCAGTCCTACGCCGCGTTGCGCACCGTGCTGCACCTGCTGCGCGACCGGCTGCCGGTGCGGGAGAGCGTCGAGTTCGCCCAGCAGTTGCCGGTGCTGGTGCGCGGCGTCTACTTCGACGGCTGGCAGCCGGAGAACGTGCCGATCAAGCTCAACCGCGACGACTTCCTGTACGAGGTGCGCCAGGGCTTCCCGTACGACGTCGAAGGCGGCGCACAGCGGGTGGCGCAGGTCGTGCTGGACACGTTGCGCCGACACGTCACCCAGGGGGAGTGGCAGGACGTGAAGGCCACCCTGCCGCAGGACCTGCGTCAGATGATTCCCTGACCCTGCACCGGACCGGCCCGTCCCGCCCCCTCGGCGGGGCGGGTCTCCGGCGTGCGCGAGACCGGCAGCCCGGCCCGCCGGGCCAGCCCGGCGAACGCGACCGCGTCGACGATCGCCGCGCCCCCCGGGTCGTTGTTGAAGTAGACGTACGCCGGCTCGCCGTCGCCGAACGCCTCGGCCAGCCGGCGCACCCAGCCGGCCAGCGCGGCCCGCCCGTAGCGCGGCCACGGCCGGGCCCGTCCCTCGTGCAGCCGCAGGTAGCCGAAGTCGGTGGTGCGCCACAGCGGGGTGACCGGGCGGCTGAGCCGGTCGGCCCAGACCAGCGCCGCCCGGTGGCGCTCCAGCACCCGCCGGGTCTCATCGGTCCACCAGGACGGATGGCGCGGCTCGACCGCGACCCGCACGTCGGCGGGGAAGCGGCGCAGCACCTGGGCCAGCGCGTCCGGGTCGGCGCGCAACGTCGGCGGCAGCTGCACCAGCACCGGCCCGAGCCGGTCGCCCAGCCCGGACGCCCGGTCCAGGAACCGGTCCACCGGCTCGGCCGGGTCACGCAGCCGCTTGATGTGCGTCAGGTAGCGGCTCATCTTGACCGCCACGCAGAAGTCGCCGGGAGTACGCTCCCGCCACGCGACGAACGTGTCCCGCTCGGGCAGCCGGTAGAACGCGTTGTTCACCTCGACCGTGGCGAACTGCCCGGCGAAGTGCTCCAGCCAGCGCCGCTGCGGCAGACCGGCGGGGTAGAACCGCTCCCGCCAGTCCCGGTACTGCCAGCCGGACGTGCCGATCAGGAACATGGCCGCGCCCTACTGAAGGTTGATCCGGAACACCTCGAACGCGGCGCCGAACCGCGCGCCGAGCCGGCTGCCGGCCGGCCGGGCCATGCCCTCCAGGAACTCCTCGGCGTCGAAGCCGCCGTCACCGAGCCCGCTCAGGTACGCCCCGTGCGCCCGCAGCGAGGCGACGCCCTTGTCGAACGTGTCCGTCACGTCCACCCCGTGCCGGGCCACCGGCGACCCGGCCGCCCACACCTCGCGTACCCGCGGCCACGGCTGGACGCCGCCGGTCAGCTGCTCCGGGAAGATCCACCGGTTGCCGGCGTCGCGGACCGCGTCCAGCGTAGCCCTGCCGCAGGCGATGTGGTCGGCCTGGTTCAGCGCGTACGCCCCGTCCCAGGTCTCCCGGAAGTTGTTCGTCAGCACCACGTCCGGCCGGTGCCGGCGCACCACCTCGGCGATCGCCCGGCGCAGCGGCACACCGTACTCCAGCAGCCCGTCGGGCAGGCCGAGGAACTCCACGGCGGACACCCCGACCACCGCGGCGGAGGCGCGTTGCTCCTCCTCCCGCACCACCCGGGCGCGCTCCGGCGGCATCCCGTCGATGCCCGCCTCGCCGCTGGTGAGCAGGCAGTACACGACCTCCTTGCCCTGCCCGGTCCAGCGCGCCACCGCGGCGGCGGCGCCGAACTCCAGGTCGTCGGGGTGGGCCACGACTGCCAGCGCCCGCTGCCAGTCCTCGGTCAGCGGGGTGAGCGGCTCCGGCTGCGTCACGTGCGTCTCCTCGCGTGAGTCCTCCCGCCATCCTGACATCCGGCCCTCCCTGCCGCTTGCCCCGTGAACCGTCCGTACGACGGCCTCCGGGCGTCTACGGTGTGGTTAGAGAAGATCGGGCGTGGGGTACCACCCGCTGCACACGGACCCCGGCACGACGCGGGGCGGCACACCGAGGGAGCACCCATGGCATTGAACGACGACGACATCCAGAGCAGCGGTGGCAGCGGCCTGGAGGGCCCGGCCGACGGCGGTGCGACCCCGGGTCAGCACGACGGTGGCGCGGACGGCGG
>NZ_JBIAKL010000013.1:74957-168517 GCF_042872445.1 Micromonospora sp. NPDC005257
CGGCGCCGAGGGCCCGGCCGACGGCGGTGCGACCCCGGGTCAGCACGACGGTGGCGCGGACGGCGGCGCCGAGGGCCCGGCCGACGGCGGTGCGACGCCGGGTCAGCACGACGGTGGCGCGGACGGCGGCGCCGAGGGCCCGGCCGACGGCGGTGCGACCCCGGGTCAGCACGACGGTGGCGCGGACGGCGGCGCCGAGGGCCCGGCCGACGGTGGCGCGACCCCGGGTCAGCACGACGGCGGCGCCGACGGCAGCGCCTGACAGATGAGCACCACGCACGTCGATCCGCCGGGTGGCCACGGCCGCCCGGCGGTTCCGTCCTCCGCGACCGAGGCGCTGGCCCGGTGCGTGGCGGTGGATCCGGCGAAGTTCGCCGCCGACCACTGGGGGCGCAGCCCGCTGCTGTCCCGCGCCGCCGAACTGCCCAACCCGCACGGCTTCACCGACCTGCTCGGTCCCGCCGACGCCGACGAGCTGCTCAGCCGCCGCGGCCTGCGTACCCCGTTCCTGCGGGTCGCCAAGGACGGTCAGCTCGTGCCGGCGGCGCGGTTCACCGGCGGCGGTGGCGCGGGCGCCGAGATCGGCGACCAGGTCCTCGACGAGAAGGTGCTGACGCTGTACGCCGACGGCGCGACGCTGGTGCTGCAGGGCCTGCACCGCATCTGGCCGGCGATCGTCGACTTCACCCGCGACCTGGGCGCCGCGCTGGCCCAGCCGTTGCAGGTGAACGCCTACCTGACCCCGGCCGGCAGTCAGGGCTTCGCCACCCACTACGACACCCACGACGTCTTCGTGCTCCAGGTGGACGGACGCAAGCACTGGCGGATCCACCCGCCGGTGCTGGCCGACCCGCTGGAACGCCAGCCGTGGGGCGGCCGGGCCGACGAGGTCGCCGCGACCGCCGAGGGCCGCCCCGAACTGGACGTGGTGCTCGAACCGGGCGACGCGCTCTACCTGCCGCGCGGCTGGCTGCACAGCGCCCAGGCGCAGGAGTCCAGCTCGCTGCATCTGACCGTGGGTATCCGGGCGCTGACCCGGTACGCGGTGGTCGAGGAGCTGCTCGCGCTCGCCGCCGAGGACGTGCGGCTGCGCGCGAGCCTGCCCTTCGGTCTGGATCTGGCCGACCCGGACGTGATCGAGCCGGAGCTGACCGAGACCGTCGAGGCGCTGCGCGACTGGCTGCTGCGCGCCGACCCGGCGGCGGTGGCCGGCCGGCTGCGGGCCCGGGTCTGGCCGGCGTCCCGCCCGGCCCCGATCCGCCCGCTGGCCCAGGCCGAGGCGCTGGCCCGGCTGACGCCGGACAGCGAGGTCACGGTGCGCGGAGGCCTGCGCTGGCAGCTCGCCCCGGCCGCCGACGGCCGGATCACGCTGCGGGTGCCGGACCGGACGCTCACCCTGCCCGGCACCTGCGAGGCGGCGCTGCGCGCGCTGCTCAGCGGCGAGGTGACGAGGGTCGGCGACCTGCCCGGCCTGGACGACGACGCCGACCGCCTGACGCTCACCCGCCGCCTCCTCAAGGAGGCGGTCCTGGTCCCCGCCTGACAGGCGATCGTGAGGCCGACCGGCGCGCTGCGACGGCGTGTCGCGTCGCCGACCTCGTGACCAATCAGCGGGCGTACGTCGCGGTCAGCAGGAGCAGGGTCGTCACCAGACCCGAGGCGGCCACCAGGATCATCGGGCGCGGGGTCAGCACCGCGTGCCGCCGGTCGGCCAGCAGCCGGGCCGGCGCCAGCCCGATCACCGGACCGAGCAGCGTCACCACCAGGGCCAGCACCGGCAGGCCCACCGCCAGGTCGCCGCTGGAACCGGCGCCCAGCGCCCGCGCGCCCACCCCCAGCGCGTACGCCACCAGCGCGCCGCCGATCCCGCACGCGATCAGCAGCGGGTTCACCGAGCCGGGCAGCTCGCCCGGCGCCCCGGTGCGCTCCAGCAGTTCCCGGACCGCGCGCAGCAGCGGCACCGGATCCCCGGCGGCGCCCCGGACCGGGCCGGGCGGGTCACCCAGCCGCCGGGTGCTCCCGCCCAGCCGGGCCCGCAACTGCGTCCACAGGTGAGCGACCTCGCCGTCGACGCGCTCCACCAGCAGGGCCGCCTCGGCCGCCTCCTCCTCGGCCTGCCGGACCTGCTCGCCGGCCTCGGCGACCGCCCGGTCGGCGGCGGCCACCTGCTGGGCGTACCAGGTGTGCGCCTCGGCCCGCTGGGCGGACACCCGGGCGGTCAGCTCGGCGAGCCGGCGGATCTGCGCGCTGTACGTCTCACTGGCAACCGGTTCGTTCATCGGGAGGGACCATAAGGGATGATCACCTGTCCGGTGCGGTGCACCGCCCGGTCGAAGTAGAGACCGCGCCACGGCCGGGGATACCAGTCCGGGCCGCCGCTGCCCGGATAGAGCGAGGAGCCCAGCTCGCCGCCCTGCACGTCCAGCGCCACCCAGGCGCCGATCTGGTCCGTGCGCGCGCCCGCGCCGCCCAGGTCCACGCGCATCCGGGCCACGCCACGCCACCAGGCCAGCACGTGCGTACGCCGTTCCGGCCCGTCGTGCAGGATCCGGCGCAACTGCTCCAGCCCGGTACGCGTACCGGCCTTGCCGGCCAGCGCCGCGGCCGCCGCGTCCACCGCGTACAGCAGCAGGAAGTGCGGGGTATGCGTCGCGCCCGGCGCGCCCAGTCCGTCGCCCACCTCGGCCATCAGCTCCGGCACGGTCTCCTCGTCGTACCAGGAGGCGTCGCCGGCCAGGTCGTCGTACAGGGCGCGGGCGGCCGGGTCTGCGTCCGGGTCCAGGCAGGCGATCGAGAACCGGGCGGTGCCGGGCCGGTACTGCCGGGCCAGCGAGCGGGCGGCGGCGTCCAGCACCGCGCACGCGTCGTCCACCCGGGTGCCCAGCACGGCCAGGTTGCGGCCCGGCGCGCGGGGCAGCCGCAGCGCCGCCGAGCGGGACTGCACGTCGATGATCTCGCCGAGCAGCGCCACCGGGCTGCGCGGCACGCCCTGCTCCGGCGCGGTCAGCGCGCGGAAGTCGGGCGCGTCGTCCAGCCTCGGGATCGCGTCGCCGTCGAACAGCCGGGCCGGCGCCGCGTCCTGCGGGCGCATCCGCCACAGCCGGTGCTGAAGCTCGCTCCACGTCTCCCAGTCGCTGGCCGACGGGATCCGGGCCACCTCGTTCCCCTCGGCCAGGCCCGACTCGGCGTTGATGACCGCGTGGTGGCGGGGCAGCGACTGCGCGGCGTCGTTACGCTCGGCCAGGATGCGCAGCGCCTTCGGCAGCGCGATCCGCAGCGTGAACTGCGCGACCAGCGCGGGCCGTCCCCACAGCGCCTCGATGCCGCGCACGTCCTGCGACGCGAGCACCAGGTGGATGCCCTGCGACCGGCCCCGCCGGGCCAGGTCCTCCAGCAGGTCGGCGGCCTCCCGGGCGAGCACGTCCCGGCCGGCGAGCAGCGCCTGGAACTCGTCGACCACCGCCACGATGCGCGGCCAGTGCCCGTCCGGGTCCACCGCGCGCAGCTCGGCCAGCTTGGTGACCTCGTGCTTCTTCGCCGCGTCGGCGCGCCGGCGCAGCTCCTCGGCCAGGAAGCGCAGCAGCGCCAGGCCGAACTCCCGGTCGGTGTTGACGTTGATGCCGACCAGCCGCATGTGCGGCAGCCAGCTCGGGTCGCGCCGGCCCTGCGCGAACCGGGCGAAGGACACGCCCTCCTTGAAGTCCAGCAGATAGAACTCCAGCTCGGCGGGGGAGTAGCGGGCGGCGAGCGCGCCGATCCAGGCGAAGATCAGGTTGGTCTTGCCGGTGCCCGACGGGCCGCCGATCAACGCGTGCGGCGGGTAGTCGCCGAGCGTGAGCAGCACCTGCCGCCCATGCGGGCCCTCGCCGACCGGCGCGGTGAGCCCGTGCGCCGAGTCCTCCCGCCAGTACTCCTCCGGAGGCGGGAGCAGGTCGGTGAACGGCGTCGGCGGCGGGCCGGCGGCCACCCGGGACGCGACGGCGCGGCAGGTCTCGGTGACCAGGGCGGGCGGCGGCGGCGCGTCGAGCACCACCGGCAGCCCGGCGATGCGGGCGTCGTCCGGCTCCACGGTGATCCGGGTGACAGTCGGGTCGTCGGGCAGCTCGATGCCGCGGACCACCAGGTGCACGCCGCAGGCCGCCCCGGTGCGGACCACCCGGTCGAGCTGGCCGCGCTCGTGCCGGGACAGCTCGTCGCCGCCGAGCAGCACCGCCACCCGCCACGGCTCCGGGCGGCGTCCGGTGGCGGCGGCCAGCTCGCGCAGCGAGCCGTACTCACCGGCGAGCACCGTGGCGTTGATCCGGCGGATCTGCTCCACCAGGTCGTCCAGCAGCCGGCCCAGCCCGCCCGGCCCGACGAACGTGAGCAGCCCGGCGGTGCCCAGCGGCGCGAACCCGGCCAGCCCGCCACCCAGGTGCTCCGGGTCGTATCCGTACAGCCGTACCGCGCCCGGGTCGGCCCGCCCGACCGAGCGCAGCAGCAGCGCGGGCACCACGGCGGCCAGGCCGGCCCGGTCGCCGCCGGCCAGGTGCGCGTGCCCGACGTCCAGCAGCGGGACCAGCGCCGGCACCGGTTCGGCGCCGTCGAGGCGTACCGTGCCGATGCGCGACGCGCCCGGCGGCTCGGACCGGCCGGCGGGCGTGGCCTGCCAGCGGTCCCAGGGCGCGGACGCCGCGCCGGGCGCCTCCCGCTGCGCCGCGGCGGCGGCCCGCCGGGCCAGCTCGGCCAGGCGGGCGGTGTGCCGGGCGTCGATCTCGGCGAGGCGCCGGTCGCGCGCGGCGCCCACCCGGGCGGGCACCGCCGCCGCGGCCCGGCGGGTACGGGCCAGCCGCTCCCGCCCGGCGGCCAGCTCGGCCTCGGCGGCGGTGAGGCGGGTACGGGTGGCGCCCAGGGCCTCGGAGAGCATCCCCCGGGCCCGCGTCACCAGTTGAGCGCGGACGTCAGGCACGGGGCGGCTCCGGTTCGTCGGTGTCCTTCGGCAGGTCCCGGCCGAGCCGGTCGAGCAGCACGGCGGTGAGCACCCCGGCGGTGACGGCCGGGTCGGCGGCGTGCGGCTGCTCCGCGTCGTCGCCGCGGCGCGGCGGGGGCATCCGGCAGACCCGGGTCAGCAGCGTGTCCAGCACCGGCGGCGGCAGCCCGGGCAGCAGGTCACGGACCCGTGAGTCCAGCGCGCCGCGCAGCCGGGGCAGGTCGTCCGCGCGGGGCGGATGGCCGAGCAGCTCACCGGCCAGCTCGCGCAGCAGCGGCGGGGTGATCGCGGCCAGTCCCAGCCCCACGTCGGCGTGCGCCCGGCGCAGCTCGCGGCGCAGCCGGTCCCGGTCGCCCGAGCGGACGCCGGCGACCACCCGGCGCAGCAGCTCGTGGGCGTCCCCGACGCGCTCGTCCGGCTCGTCCGGCGGCCCCTCCCGGCCGCCGGTCAGCTCCGCCACCCGCACCGCCCACCAGCGCCGTACCGCCGGCTGTTCGCCCGGCTCGGCGGCCGGGCCGGGCGCGGGCGGGTCCTGGCCGCGTGGCGTGTCGTGCCGGGGCCGCCCCTCGCCTTGCGGCGTCGGGCGCGCGCCGTCGGGGGCCAGCCCGATCGCGGCCAGGTACGCGGTGAGCTGCTCCTGCGCCACGCGCAGCGCGTAGCCGGCGGTCTCGGCGTGCTCGGTGGCCGAGGACAGCTCCGGCACCCCCATCGGGTCGGACGACTCCTGGCGCACCCAGCGCAGCCGCTCCTGCGCCTGGCCGAGCTTCTCCAGCGCGGCGGCGAGCTGCGCGAGGGGCAGTTCCTCGGCGGCGGCGCGGACCTGCGCGCCGATGTCCTCGACGATGGACACGGCCGGGCCTCAGAGCGTCGCGACGTAGAGCTGTGCCTGCTCCACCGCGACCAGTGTCGCGGCCAGGCACTCCTCCAGTTCCTGACCGGCCTGTGTCAGCGAGGCCTGCGCCGCCTCGACCGTCTCGTGCCCGCTGCCCTCCAGCGCGCCGGCCAGCGTCTGCTGCGCCTCGGCCAGCTTCTCGCCGGCTGCCTGCACCGCTGTCTGGCCGTCACCGATCTGCTGGAGAGCGACATCGATGGCTGCCTTCAGCTCGGCAACGCTCGCCACGGGGACCTCCTGAGGGCGAAAGAGATCTCCATTACAACCCATCGGAACGGGTGGACGAACATCCACCCTCGCACCGTTGCGACCCGCGTGTCCGGTTCCCGCCTTGACGTGCGCGAAGACCCTGACCGCCGGTCCCGTCGGCGGGCGCCGTGGTCCCGGCGGCGGGACCGGCCGGCTAACGGCCCAGCCAACGCGGGCCGCGTACCTCCGCACCGAGCGCGGTCACCCGCTCGCGCAGTCCCCGGTCGGCGGTGACCACCACCCGCCGCCGGTCCGGCGCGGCGGCGACCAGCTCGACCACCGTGTCGTCGCCGGAGCCGGGCGCGGACACCACCTCCACGCCGGGCGCGGGCGGTGTGTGCCGGGCCGCCCCCTCCACCACCAGCACCACCCGCACCGGCGGCGGCAGCTCCGGCGGCACGCCCGCCTCGCCGACCGGCGCCAGCGCGTCGCGCAGCCGCGCCGCCGCGCCGGCCCGGTCCCGCCACCAGCCGTCCGGGCGCGAACCCACCACGTTCGCCCCGTCCACCACCAGCAGCGGTCTGTCATCCATGCCCCCAGCCTGCCATCCGGTCGCGTTTGTCGCGCCGACCGCCGGGTAGCCACCGCCGACCGTGCCGCGCGTGCCGGGCGCCGGTCGTGCCGACTGACTGCGGAGGACGATGATGATGGGACCGGGCGACTTCGGCAACGACCCCTGGGACGAGTTCCTGGCCCGATACTTCGGCCGGGGCGAGGGGGGACGCCGACCGGCGCACCGGGTCGACATCACCCGCCTGATGACCGCTGACGCCCGGGAGATGCTCGCCGACGCGGCCCGCCGCGCCGCCCAGAAGCACAGCAACGACCTGGACACCGACCACCTGCTCTGGGCGGCGTTGCAGCGGGAACCGCTGCGCGACCTGGTACGCCGGGCCGGCGCCGACCCGGACGCGCTGCTCGGCGCGCTGGGCGGTCACGGCGACGGCGCGCCGCGCGGCGAGGTGCCGCCGAACCTGTCGCTGACCCCGGCGGCGAAGCGGGCGCTGCTGGACGCCCACCAGCTCTCCCGCGCGATGGGCGCCAACTACATCGGTCCCGAGCACATCCTGATGGCGTTGCCGCTGAACCCCGAGTCGCCGGCCGGCCGGATGCTCGCCGCGGGCCGGATCCAGCCCGAGTCGTTGCAGGCCGCCAGCGCCGAGCGCGGAGCGGCGACCGCCCCGCGTCCCGATCACGGAACCCCCACGCTCGACCAGTACGGCCAGGACCTCACCGAGCTGGCCCGGATGGACCAGATCGACCCGGTGATCGGCCGGGCCGACGAGATCGAGCAGGCCGTGGAGATCCTGTCCCGGCGGACCAAGAACAACCCGGTGCTGATCGGCGAGGCCGGTGTCGGCAAGACGGCGATCGTGGAGGGCCTGGCCGAGCGGATCTGCGACGGCGACGTGCCGCAGACGCTGATCGGCAAGCGGGTGATCCAGCTCGACCTGGCCGGCCTGGTCGCCGGCACCCGCTACCGAGGTGACTTCGAGGAGCGGCTGAAGAAGGTGATCGACGAGATCCGCGCCCACCGCGACGAGCTGATCATCTTCCTGGACGAGATCCACACGCTGGTCGGCGCGGGCGGCGCCGGCAGCGAGGGCGGGATGGACGCGTCGAACATGCTCAAGCCGGCCCTGGCGCGCGGCGAGCTGCGGGTGATCGGCGCGACCACGCTCGACGAGTACCGGCGCAGCATCGAGAAGGACGCCGCGCTGGCCCGCCGGTTCCAGCCGGTGCTGGTGCCCGAGCCGGGGGTGGAGGACACCGTCGCGATCCTGCGCGGCCTGCGCGACAGGTACGAGGCGCACCACCAGGTCCGGTTCGCCGACGAGGCGCTGGTCGCCGCCGGTGAGCTGTCCGACCGGTACATCACCGACCGGTTCCTGCCGGACAAGGCGATCGACCTCATCGACCAGGCCGGCGCACGGGTGCGGCTGCGCACGCGTACGCCCGCCGAGGACGTGCGTGAGCTGGAGCAGCAGCTCGACGAGACCCGCCGGGACAAGGAGCAGGCGGTCTCCGACGAGCAGTACGAGCGCGCCTCCGCGCTGCGCGACCGGCTTGCCGAACTGGAGGAGCAGGTCCGCCGGGCCCGCGGCGACGAGGGACCCAACCACGTGCCCGAGGTGGGGCCGACGGAGATCGCCGAGGTGGTCTCCCGGGCCACCGGCATCCCGGTCACCCAGCTCACCGAGGAGGAACGCGACCGGCTGCTGCGCCTGGAGGGCCACCTGCACGAGAAGGTGATCGGCCAGGACGACGCGGTCAGCGCCGTCGCCGAGGCGGTACGCCGGTCCCGCACCGGGCTGGCCGACCCGGACCGGCCGATGGGCAGCTTCCTGTTCCTCGGCCCGACCGGTGTCGGCAAGACCGAACTGGCCCGCGCGCTGGCCGAGGCGCTGTTCGGCGAGGCGGACCGGATGGTCCGGGTCGACATGAGCGAGTTCCAGGAGCGGCACACCGTCAGCCGGCTGGTCGGCGCACCGCCCGGGTACGTCGGCTACGAGGAGGCCGGTCAGCTCACCGAGGCGGTACGGCGTCGCCCGTACGCGGTGGTGCTGCTGGACGAGATCGAGAAGGCGCACCCGGACGTGTTCAACATCCTGCTCCAGGTGCTCGACGAGGGACGGCTCACCGACAGCCAGGGCCGAACCGCGAACTTCAAGAACACCGTGCTGATCATGACCAGCAACCTCGGCTCGGAGCTGATCACCGGCACCCAGCGCACTGTCGGCTTCGCCACCGGCGCGCCCGGCGAGCGGGAGGGCGACGAGCTGCGGGAGCGGCTGATGCGCCGGCTCCAGGAGAACTTCCGCCCGGAGTTCCTCAACCGCATCGACGAGGTGATCGTCTTCCAGCGGCTGGAGGCCGAGCAGCTGCGCCAGATCACCGGGCTGCTGCTGGAGGAGACCCGCCGCCGCATGCACGCCCAGGACATCCAGGTCGACTTCAGCACGGCGGGCGTCGACTGGCTCGCCGAGCACGGCTACCAGCCCGAGTTCGGCGCCCGCCCGCTGCGCCGGGTGATCCAGCGCGAGGTCGACAACCGGCTGTCCCGGATGCTGCTGCAGAACGAGGTCTCCCCGGGGCAGAAGGTCACCGTGGACACCCGCGACGACCAGCTCGTCTTCGACGTCACCGCCGGTGAGCGGGGCTACACGCCGGCCACCACGTCCCATCCCCGATGACCGGGCGGGGCTCGTCCCGGCCGAGCCGGGACGGCCGCCACCGAAGGACCGGAGGGCGGACATGACCGAACCCGAGGAAGTCACCGACGACGACACCGGGGCCGGCGAACCGATCGAGGCGACCCCGACGGCGAACCCGTCCCGGGTGCGGGTGCCGCCGGAGGGCCAGAGGCAGCACACACCGAACGAGGGCGAGCCGGCACCCGGGCCGCCGCCGGCAGAGGAGGCGTGATGGTACGCGAGGCGCGACTCGACCCCGAGGTCGAGGTGATCTGGGACGACTTCCACGCCGAGGTGAACGTGTCCTCCGAGACGCTGCGGCAGTGGCTGCTCACCCGCGGGTCGGGGGAGGAGGCGTTCGGCCCGAACCCGGACCTCGACCTGCCCGAGCCCGGCCGGCAGATCCTCGCCGTGCTGCGCAAGCGCAAGGTGGACCTCACGCCGGAGGACATCGAGGTGATGCGGGAGGCGATCAGCCGGATCCGGGAGCTGACCGCACAGCGGCCACGCCGGGGCAACGCCGACGACGAGTGGCGCCACGCCCTGCTCGACCTCGGACACGACGTGCTCGCCGAACGCTGAGCCGGCACGACGGCGCCCGGGCGGATCACCCGCCCGGGCGCCGTCGGCTACTCCGACTCCAGGCTGGGCAGCCGCAGCCCGGCCGCGTCCGCCGCGGCCTGCCGGTCGGCTCGGGCACGTTCCTCGCGGCTGAGCAGGTCGGCGTACTCGGTCACGTCGGCCGGGCCCGGCACCTCCGGCAACCGGCGCAGGAACGCCTCCACCTCGGCGGCGGTGGTGGTGTGCGCGGCAGCCGCCTGGCGCAGCAGTTCCCGCTGGTCGGCGGCCGGATACAGATCAGTCATGTCGCCGGTGATACCCGGGTTCAGGCGATTCGCACCCCGCCCGCGCCGTTGGGCTGCACGCCGAACGCCGGGTGCGCCAGCAGCCAGCCCAGGTATTCCGGATGGTTCGCCAGCGCGTCGGTGTACGCCGCGACCGCCGCCGCCAGCACCGGCTCGGCCACCGCGGCGGCCGGCACGTCCGGGTGCCAGCCCAGCAGCAGCCGCCAGCGCAGCGGCGTGCCGGCCAGCCGGCGGGTGACCAGCCCGGCCACCGGACGGAACGTGGCCTGGCACAACGCCACTGCCTCGCCGGCGTCCACCAGGTCCAGCGCGGCCCGCACGTCCGCCTCGTACACCTTCTTCGGGGTGAAGCCGGAGCGGGCGCAGGCGGCGGCGAAGCAGTCGCCGAAGCAGCCGTCGCCCGGCGCGGCCACCCACCGCTCCCGCCGCAGTTCGACAAGGTCGACCTCGTCGCGGCCGGCCAGCGGGTGGGTCTGCGGCAGCAGGACGCAGATCGGCTCGACCGCCACCTCCCGCCAGCTCAGCCCGAACCCGGCCGACGGCGTCGAGTCGCCGCACACGCCGGTCAGCGCGAAGTCGAGCCGCCCACCGGCCACCATCTGCGCCAGCTCGTCCACCGACCAGGAGCCGTACGTGGTGATCTGCGCGTCCGGCCGATCGGCGGCGAGCCGGTGCACCAGCCGCCCGAGGATCGGGCTGTTCACCCCGCCGAAGCGGTAGCGGCGCAGTGGATCGCCCGCGCCGGCCATCCGGGCCGCCTCGTCCCGCAGGCCCTTCATCGCCGGCAGCAGCACCCGCGCCCGGTCCAGCACCAGCTCACCCAGGGCGGTGGGACGGGCGCCGCGGCGGTCCCGCTCGAACAGCGGCCCGCCCAGCGCCCGTTCGATCCGCTGAAGCTGGGCGGTCAGCGCCGGCTGGGCCAGGCCGAGCGCCGAGGCGGCCTTGGTGACGCTCCCCGTCTCCGCGATCGCGCAGACCACACGCAGGTGTCGCAGCTCCAGATCCATACCGTGACGGTAGGACCACGAACCGATGCGCGGAAGGGGCGATCGGCTCACGCCTGGCGACGGTGCTCCAGGTCACTCAGCCGGGTACGCC
Source organism: Micromonospora sp. NPDC005257 (assembly GCF_042872445.1). Lineage (NCBI taxonomy): Bacteria > Bacillati > Actinomycetota > Actinomycetes > Micromonosporales > Micromonosporaceae > Micromonospora > Micromonospora sp. NPDC005257. The sequence goes on from NZ_JBIAKL010000013.1 coordinate 86,226, forward strand.
GCCCGGTGACCGCGTCGCGCACCTTGTCCAACACCCCGACCGCCGGTTCGACGATCTTGTTCCAGGGCGGGGTGGCGGGCGTGCCGGGGTGCGGGCGGGTCGGCGCCGCCTCCTCCGCGATCTCCCACCGGTTGCCCAGCCGGATCAGCTCGGCGTCGCTCGCCACCTCGCGCAGCGGCGTGACCAGGGCGGCGACGCGGCTGACGTGCCGGCGTACCCGCTCGGCCACGTCGGCGACCGCCGGATCGTCGGCGCCGGACAGCTGCTTGAGCGCGGTCAGCAGCCCGGCGTCGGCCTCGATCTCCCGCTCGACCAGTCCGGCGGCGTCCGGCATGGCGACACGGGCCGCCGGGAACAGGTACTGCTCCTCGGCGGACAGGTGCCGGGACACCGCGGCGGTCAGGACGTCGAGCACCTCACGCCGGGGGGCGGCGTCCAGCGCCGGATCGGTGACCCGGTCGGCCAGCTCCAGCAGCGCCCGGTGCTCGGTGTCCACGAGGTCGGCGACGCTTCGCCCGCCCGGCCGGTACGCGTCGTCGGCGGCGGGCGGCAGCGGCGGCAGGGGGACGGTCATGGTGCCCTCCTCGTGACGGCCGGAGTCGATGTCCGGGCGGTCCGGCGGTACCCGGCCGGGCGATTCGCGAAACCGCCGCCCCAGCACCGGCGGCCCGCGCCCACCCACCTGCTGGTATAAGGAAGCGATGACGAGCGACGCCGCCCCCGCCCGACCCGACGCCACCGACGAGGTCGTGGACCTCTGCCGCGACCTGCTGCGCATCGACACCACGAACACCGGCGACAACGACACCAGCGCGGGGGAGCGGCGCGCCGCCGAGTACGTCGCGGAGAAGCTCGCCGAGGTCGGCCTGGACGCCGAGATCCACGAGTCGGCGCCCGGCCGGGCCAACCTGGTCGCCCGGATCCCCGGCACCGAGCCCGGCCGCGACGCGCTGCTCGTCCACGGCCACCTCGACGTGGTGCCCGCCGACCCCGACGAGTGGTCGGTGCACCCGTTCTCCGGCGAGATCCGCGACGGCTACCTGTGGGGCCGCGGCGCGATCGACATGAAGGACTTCGACGCGATGGTGCTCGCGGTGGTCCGCGACTGGCAGCGCACCGGCGTCCGCCCCCGGCGCGACGTCGTACTCGCGTTCACCGCCGACGAGGAGGCCGGCAGCGACTACGGCGCGCACTTCCTCACCCGGCGCCACCGCGACCTGTTCGACGGCTGCACCGAGGCGATCGGCGAGGTCGGCGGCTTCTCCTACTCGGTCGACGAGCAGCGCCGCCTCTACCTGATCGAGACCGCCGAGAAGGGCATCGACTGGCTGCGCCTGCACGCCAAGGGCCGGCCCGGCCACGGCTCGATGGTGCACGACGACAACGCCGTCACCGCGCTCGCCGAGGCGGTCGCCCGGATCGGCCGGCACCGCTTCCCGGTGGTGATGACCGACACCGTACGGGCGTTCCTGGCCGAGGTGTCCGACGTGCTCGGCATCGAGATCGACCCGGACGACCCGGAGACCGCGATCGCCAAGCTCGGCCCGATCGCCAACATCATCGGCGCGACCGTCCGCAACACCGCCAACCCGACCCGGCTGGCCGCCGGCTACAAGGACAACGTCATCCCCGGCCGGGCCACCGCCACCATCGACTGCCGCAGCCTGCCCGGGCAGAGCGAGGAACTGGAGCGGCAGCTGCGCGAGCTGGTCGGGCCGGACATCGCCATCGAGTACGTCCAGCGCCAGCCGGCCCTGGAGACCACGTTCGACGGTGACCTGGTGGCGCGGATGTCGGAGGCGCTGCGCGCCGAGGACCCGGGCGCCCACCCGGTGCCGTACATGCTCTCCGGCGGCACCGACGCCAAGGCGTTCTCCCAGCTCAGCATCCGCTGCTTCGGGTTCGCGCCGCTGCGGCTGCCCGCCGACCTCAATTTCTCCGGCCTGTTCCACGGCATCGACGAGCGGGTTCCGCTGGACGGACTACAGTTCGGCGTGCGGGTTCTGGACCGCTTCCTCCGTACCTGCTGACCGCGCCCCCGCGGCGCCGCCGGCGCGGAACCCCCCCCATCGCGAAGGGACTGCCACACATGACCGACCAGCACGGTGAGCTGGACGCCGCCCTCGAGCGGGTGATCGACGCGGCTCGCGCGCACCTGGCCGCCGTCCGGGCCGCCCAGGGCCGGATCGACGACGACGCCGTCTGGCAGGCGTACGTCGCGTTGAACAACGCCTCGTTCGCCTACGACGAGCAGCTGCTCGACGCGTTCGGCGAGGTGACGCCCTGGGACGTGGAGTCGATCGACCCGGACGAGGCCGACGAGCGCTTCGGCGCCGTGGAGGGCGGCGAGCCCACCGATCCGCACCCGCGGGTGATCTCGGTGCGGCAGCGGCGCGACTACCGGGTGCCGAGCGTCGCCGCGCTGCTGCGCGCGGCCGAGGCGGCCCGCCGGGAGGGCACCCCGGAGGACGACGAGCCGGCGCCGGTGGAGGGGGTCGGCGAGGCGGTGCTGGAGCTGCTGCAGAGCGGCGACGGTTCGCTGTCCGCGCTCGACGTGCCGGAGCTGGAGCCGCTGGACGGGGTGGTGATGGTCAGCGAGGTCGGCACCCCTGTCGACCTCGAGTCGTTCGACGACGACGATCCGGTCGGCCCGTTCCAGCCGGCCGCCGACGACCGGCTGGTCGGCCGGCTCGACGAGCACCCGTTCATGGAGCTCGACGAGGAGCACGACCACGCCCACTAGGCCGTACGCGTCCCCGGGGCCGCGCCACGCGTGCCCCGGGGACGGGCCCGCTCAGTACGACAGGCCCGGCTGCGACTGGTTGACCAGGCGGCGCCGCAGCACCACCTGCCGCGTGCCGTCCCGGTAGAGCCGCACCCGGGCCAGCTCCCAGCCGGAGAACTCGGCCTGGATCGCCAGCTGCGCCGCGGCGGTCAGCCGATCGACGTTCGAGGGCAGCCGCAGCGGCGCGTATTCGTAGTCCATGCCCCTATGCTGCCCAGGTCGCGGACCCTCCGCCACCCCCTGCGGGTGACCCCGGTCGCCCGGCGGCTCAGCCGTCGCGCTCCGGGTAGCCCACCGGCACCGCCGACACGTCGTCCAGCGCCGTCACGATCTCCTCCGGCAGCGTCATCCGCTCCACCTGCAGCGCGCCGAGGAGCTGCCCGACGGTCCGGGCGCCCAGGATCGGCGCGGTCACGCCCGGCCGGTCCCGCACCCAGGCCAGCGCCACCTCCAGCGGCGACACGCCGAGCCCGCCGGCCGCGATGGCGACCGCCTCCACGATGCTGGAGCAGCGCGGCTCCAGGTACGACGCGACGAACCGCTCGAAGTGTGGCGACACCGCCCGCGAGTCGGCCGGGCGGCCGTTGCGGTACTTGCCGGTGAGCACGCCCCGGCCCAGCGGCGACCAGGGCAGCACGCCCAGCCCCATGCCGGCGCAGGCGGGCAGCACCTCCCGCTCCACACCGCGCTCCAGCAGCGAGTACTCCACCTGCGCGGCGACCACCGGGGCACGACCCGGCCAGGCGGCCTGCCAGGCGGCCGCCCGGGCGGTCTGCCAGCCGGAGAAGTTCGACACCCCCACGTAACGCGCCTTGCCGCTGGACACGGCGTGGTCCAGGGCCGAGAGCGTCTCCTCCAGCGGGGTGTCCGGGTCGTACCCGTGCACCTGCCACAGGTCGACGTGGTCGGTGCCGAGGCGGCGCAGCGAGGCGTCCAGCGTGCGCAGCAGGTGCCCGCGCGAGCCGTCCCGGCGGCGGCTGCCCGGCCGCAGGCCCGCCTTGGTGGCGATCAGCAGCTCGTCGCGGTCCACCAGGCTGCCCAGCAGCGAGCCGATCACCGACTCGGCGTCGCCGTCGGCGTACACGTCAGCGGTGTCGACGAGGTTGCCGCCCGCGTCGAGGTAGCTCTTCAGCTGGGCGGCCGCGTCGTCGGCATCGGTGTCCCGTCCCCAGGTCATGGTGCCGAGCGCGAGCCGCGATACCGCCAGCCCGCTTCGGCCGAGCGGTCGCTGTTGCATGCGTGAACCTTATTTCGAACCCGGCGTCACGGATATCCTCGCCGCAGTCAACTTCCCGCGCGACCTCCACCCGGTGTGACATGTTCGGGGCGAGCCGGACGTCGAGGGCGCACGCTCATTGCGTAACCTGATGCGACCTGTGGTGCGGACGGTGGGAGGATCAGTGCGACTCGGGCTCAACCTCGGATACCAGACGGCGTGGAGCACACCGTTCGACCACCTGGCGCTGGCCCAGGAGGCGGACCGGCTCGGCTACTCGGTGGTGTGGGCCGCGGAGGCGTACGGCTCGGACTCGCCGAGCATGCTGGCCTGGATCGCCGGGCAGACGGAACGCATCGACGTGGGCGCCGCGGTCATGCAGATCCCGGCCCGTACCCCGGCCATGACCGCGATGACCGCCGCGACCATCGACACGCTCTCCGGCGGCCGGTTCCGGCTCGGCCTGGGCGTGTCCGGCCCGCAGGTCTCCGAGGGCTGGCACGGCGTGCGGTTCGCCAAGCCGCTGGCCCGCACCCGGGAGTACGTCGACATCGTCAAGCTCGCGCTGGCCCGCAAGGAGGTCGCGTACGACGGCGAGCACTACACGCTGCCGCTGCCCGACGGACCCGGCAAGGCGCTGCGGCTGGGCTTCCACCCGCCGCGCGAGCACATCCCGATCTACCTGGCCGCCGTCGGCCCGAAGAACCTGGAACTGGCCGGCGAGATCGCCGACGGCTGGCTGGCCGTCTTCTACTCCCCGGAGTTCGCCGAGGAGCACCTCGCCTCGGTCCGGGCCGGCCGCGCGGCGGCGGGCAAGGAGCTGGCCGGCTTCGACGTGGTGCCGTCCGTGCCGGTCGTGGTCGGCGACGACATCGCCACCTGCGCCGAACTGGTGCGCTGGTACGCCGCGCTGTACGTCGGCGGCATGGGCAGCCGCAAGCAGAACTTCTACAATCAGCTCGCCACCCGGATGGGCTACGGCGACGCGGCCCGCGAGGTGCAGGACCTCTACCTGGCCAAGCGGCAGCGCGACGCGGCCGCCGCCGTACCGATGGAGTTCATCGACCGCACCTCGCTGCTCGGACCCAAGGAGCGCATCGCCGAGCGGATGCGGGAGTACGCCGCCGCGGGCGTGACCACGCTGTCGGTGTCGCTGTTCGTGGCCGACCAGGAGAGCGGGGTGCAGACCCTGCGTACCGTCGCCGAGGCGCTGGAGCTGTCCGGAGTCGGCGAGTGACCTGGATCGAGGCCGTCGTCCTGGGCCTGGTCCAGGGACTGACCGAGTTCCTTCCGGTGTCCTCCTCGGGGCACCTGCGGATCACCTCGGCGCTCTTCTTCGACCGGGACGCCGGGGCGTCGTTCACCGCTGTCACGCAGCTCGGCACCGAGGCCGCCGTCCTGATCTACTTCGCCAAGGACATCTGGCGAATCGTCCGCACCTGGTGCCTGGGCCTGTTCGACCGCTCGGTGCGCTCCAGCCTCGACTACCGGATGGGCTGGTACGTCATCGTCGGCACCATCCCGATCGGCATCTTCGGGCTGATCTTCAAGGACCAGATCCGCACCGCCGGCCGGAACCTCTGGCTGATCTCCTGCACCCTGATCATCGGCGCGATGCTGCTGGCCTTCGCGGAGTACTGGGGCCGGCAGACCCGTACGCTGGAGAACTTCCGGATGCGCGACGGCGTGGTGATGGGCTTCGCCCAGGCGGCGGCGCTGGTGCCCGGCGTCTCCCGCTCGGGCGGCACCCTGACCGCGGGCCTGCTGCTCAACCTCACCCGGGAGACCGCGGCCCGCTACTCGTTCCTGCTGGCCATCCCGGCCGTGGTGATCTCCGGCGTGTTCAGCCTCCCGGACGTCTTCGAGCCGTCCGCGCCCGGCACCGCCGCGCCGAGCGTGGCGCAGATGGTGGTCGCGACGCTCATCGCGTTCGCCGTCGGGTACGCGGCCATCGCCTGGCTGCTGCGTTACGTCGCACACCACACGCTGTACGTCTTCGTGCTCTACCGGGTGGCGCTGGGCAGCCTGGTGATCTGCCTCCTGGCCACCGGCACGATCAGCGCCACCTGACGTCGTCGTGCGAGAGGCCGGCCACCCCGATGTCCGGGGTGGCCGGCCCTCGGCTTCGTCGCCCACTCGGCCACGCAGGGCCGCGCGGCTCCGGGCGTGCGCGGCGGGACGATCATCGGGGGGCGTACCGCCTAGGGTGGTCAACGTGGCGACCCTTCTGCTTCTGCGACACGGCCGGACCACCGCGAACGCCGACGGCGGCCTCGCCGGGCGGCAACCGGTCGAGCTGGACGACACCGGCCGGACGCAGGCGACGGCGGTCGGCGGGCGCCTCGCCGGACTGCCGCTGGCGGCGGTGGTGACCAGCCCGCTCATCCGCTGCCGGCAGACCCTCGATCTGGCGCTGCCGGGCGCCGAGCCGGTGGTCGACGAGGGGCTGATCGAGTGCGGGTACGGCGACTGGGAGGGGCAGGCGCTGAAGAAGCTGGCCAAGGATCCGCTCTGGCCGGTGGTGCAGCAGCACCCGAGCGCCGCCGCGTTCCCGCAGGGGGAGTCGATGGCGGCGATGTCCGCCCGCGCGATCGCCACGGTACGCGCGTGGGATGCCCGGGTCACCGCCGAGCACGGGCCGGAGGCGATCTGGCTGGCGTGCAGCCACGGCGACGTGATCAAGGCGATCGTGGCGGACGCACTCGGCGTACACCTTGATCTTTTTCAGCGGATCGTGGCCGACCCGGCGTCGGTGACGGCGATTCGCTACACCCCGTTGCGGCCGTTCCTGGTCCGGCTCAACGACACCGGCGGTGACCTGTCGGCGCTGGTCCCGCCGCCGCGCAAGCGCCGCCGCCGCGCGGCGCGGGCGGCGGAGTCCGACGCGGCGGTGGGCGGAGGCGCGGGCGCGGCCGGGTGAGCCGGGCGGGCGAGGGGCGTTCGCTCTGGGCGGATTCGGCGTCGGTGGGCTGCACAGTGCTTCCACACGCCGGATAGGGTCGTGGGTATGACGCACCAGGTGCACGCCTTCGAGCCGCCGGAGCGGTTCGTCGCCGGTACGGTCGGCCCGCCGGGGGAGCGCACGTTCTTCCTCCAGGCGCGCGGCGGCGGCCGGCTGGTCAGCGTGTCGCTGGAGAAGGTCCAGGTGTCGTTGCTCGCCGAGAAGCTCGAGGAGTTGCTCACCGAGGCGCAGCGCCGCTTCGGCGTGAAGCTGCCGGAGCCGGTCATCACGGTGACCGGTGACAACGAGCCGCTCGACACGCCCGTGGACGAGGAGTTCCGGGTCGGCACGCTGGGCCTGGCCTTCGACGTGGACACCGCCACCGTGGTGATCGAGGCGATCGCCGTCGGTGAGGCGGAGGTCGAGGTCGAGCTGGGCGACGCGGACGACGACGCCGACGAGGATCCGGACGAGCCGGATGACGACCTCGATCGCCTGCGGGTGCGGCTGACCCCGGAGGCGACCCGTGAGTTCATCGAACGGGCCAAGCGCGTCGTGAACGCCGGCCGGCCCCCCTGCCCGCTGTGCGGCCAGCCGCTCGATCCGGCCGGTCACCTCTGCCCCCGGCACAACGGCTATCACCGGTGACCTCGTCGGAACTGCAGCCCCGACAGGACGGCGCCGAGGCGCTGCGGCTGCTCGCCGACGGTGAGCTGACCCTGGAGGGGCGGCTCGTCGACGCCTCCAACGCGACGCTGCGCGGCGTCGTCGCCCTCGGCGAGGTGACCGCGCACTGCGTCTACAAGCCGGTACGCGGTGAGCGCCCGCTCTGGGACTTCCCGGACGGCACGCTCGCCGGCCGGGAGGTGTCCGCCTACCTGGTGTCCCGGGCCACCGGCTGGGATCTGGTGCCGCCCACGGTGCTGCGCGACGGCCCGTTCGGGCCCGGCTCGTGCCAGCTCTGGATCGACGAGCCGGACGACGCCGAACCACTCGTCGGGTTCGTGCCGGCGCGGGAGATCCCGCCGCGCTGGTTCCCGGTGGCCGCGGCCCGCGACGACGACGGGGCGGCGTACGCGCTGGCGCACTCCGACGACCCCCGCCTGGCCCGGCTCGTCGTGCTGGACGCGGTCATCAACAACGCCGACCGCAAGGGCGGGCACGTCCTCGTCGGCCCGGACGACCGGATCTACGGCGTCGACCACGGCGTGAGCTTCCACGTCGAGGAGAAGCTGCGTACGGTGCTGTGGGGCTGGGCCGGCCGCGAGCTGCCGCCGGACGCGGTGGAGATGCTCGACGGCCTGACCGGGCAGCTCCGCGGGCCACTGGGCGAGGAGCTGGCCGAGCACCTGACCCTCGGTGAGCTGGCCACGCTGGTGGAACGGGTCGAGCGGCTGCGCGAGTCCGGCCGGTTCCCGCTGCCGCCGCAGGAGTGGCCGGCGATGCCCTGGCCACCGATGTGAGTCGTTGTCGCGTTGATCACCCGTAGCCCGGCACCCGAGCGCCTGACGGCTCGTTAGGCTGACGGTCATGGAGTCTTGGGCGGGACACGAGGTGCCACGGCTGCCCGGTGAGGGCGTGTCGCTGAGGTTGTACGACTCGGCGCGGCAGGGCGCCCATCCCAGCCGGCCCGACGGCGCCGCCTCGATGTACGTCTGCGGCATCACCCCGTACGACGCCACGCACCTCGGGCACGCCGCCACCATGATCGCCTTCGATCTGGTGCAGCGGATGTGGCGCGACGCCGGCCTCGACGTGCGGTACGTGCAGAACGTCACCGACATCGACGACCCGCTGCTGGAGCGCGCCGAACGCGACGGCGAGGACTGGAAGGTCCTGGCCATGCGGGAGACCGCGCTGTTCCGCGAGGACATGGAGGCGCTGCGGATGATCCCGCCGGCGCACTACGTCGGCGCGGTCGAGTCGATCCCGGACATCGCCGAGAAGGTGCTGGTGCTGCTCAAGGACGGCGCGGCGTACCGGCTCGACGACGGCACCGGCGACGTCTACTTCGACGTCTCCGCCGCGCCCCGGTTCGGCTACGAGTCCAACCTGTCCCGCGAGCAGATGATCCAGCTGTTCGCCGAGCGCGGCGGCGACCCGGAGCGCGCCGGCAAGCGTGACCCGCTCGACCCGCTGCTGTGGCGCGGCGCCCGCGAGGGCGAGCCGTCCTGGCCCGGCGGCGACCTGGGCGAGGGCCGTCCCGGCTGGCACATCGAGTGCACGGTCATCGCGCTGAACCTGCTCGGCGACCGGATCGACGTGCAGGGCGGCGGCAACGACCTGATCTTCCCGCACCACGAGTGCTCCGCCGCGCACGCCGAGCGGCTGACCGGTGTGGCGCCGTTCGCCGACCACTACGTCCACGCCGGCATGATCGGCCTGGACGGCGAGAAGATGTCGAAGTCCCAGGGCAACCTGGTCTTCGTGTCCCGGCTGCGGGCCGACAGGGTGGACCCGATGGCGGTCCGGCTGGCGCTGATCAGCGGGCACTACCGCAGCGACCGCTCCTGGACCGACGAGCTGCTCACCGAGGCGCAGGAGCGGCTGGGCCGCTGGCGGCGGGCCGCCGCCGCGCCGGCCGGGCCGTCGGGGGCGGCGTTGCTGGCCGAGGTACGCGAGCGCCTGGCCGACGACCTGGACACGCCGGGCGCCCTGGCGGCGGCAGACCGCTGGGCCGAGGGAGCCCTGAACGGCGTCACGGACGACGCCGCCGCCCCGGCCCTGTTCCGCGACACGGTGGACGCTCTCCTCGGCATCGCCCTCTAGTCCCGGCCCGCCCCTCCGCTGAGTCCTGCCCCTCTCGCGCAGGCCCGCCCTTCTCGGGCGGGCCTCGGCTTTCTCCCGCGGCCTCGGCCCTCTCGCGCCGTCGATCTTGCACTTGCGGCCCACGTTCCGTCCGTTTTGCTTAGGTTCGCGGGATCCGTGAGTGCAAGATCGCGCCAACCCGGGGGAGCGGGTGGAACCTGACGGGTGTGTCGAGGGCGGTTTGACACCCGTCGTGTTCCACTCAGGCATGCCCGGCCCGCAGCCTTCGCGGTGATCTTGCAGTTGTGGCCCTCGGTATGTCCTGAACGACCCACATGCCCGGGCGGAAAGTGCAAGATCGCCGGGTGCCGGGGGCAGTCAGCCCAGGACCAGGCCGGGGTCGGGGTCCTGGTCGGGGGTGGGGGCCGGGATCTTGTACTCCTCGGTGAGCGTGGTCATCGGGCCGGGCCAGGTGGCCTGGGCGGCCTCGATCGGCTTGTGCCGCTCGTCGTAGGCGACGTGCAGCAGGTGCAGCACCGGGGTGTCCGGGCGGATCTGGAGGATCTCGGCCTCCTCCCGGCTGGGCTGGCGCGCGCTGATCGTGTCGGTGGCCGTGACGTACCGCCGGCCGGTGACCTCCTCCGCCTCCTGGTAGAGCGGCCGGCCGAACGCCTCGGCCCGCTCCAGTGACGTGCCGGCGGTGTCGGCGGGCAGGAACCAAGACGCGCCGACCTCGACCGGGGAGTCGTCGGTGCGTACCAGGTGCCGCCGGCAGAGCAGTTCGGTGCCGTCGGCGACGCCGAACACGTCGGCCACCTCGGCCGGGGCGGGGGAGCGGCCGACGGAGACGAGTTGCTGGCGGTACCGGGCGGCCAGGTCGGTGTGGTAACCGCGGAAGCCGCCGTACCTGCCCCGGGACAGGCGGTTGAGGCGCCGCCGGGTGCCCCGGACGTACGTACCGGAGCCGGGTTTGGTGATCAGGATGCCCTCGACCCGCAGCTGGTCGACGGCGCGTTGCACGGTCTGCTTCGCCACGCCGAACATCTCGGCGATGGCCGGGATGGACGGCAGCCGCTCGCCCGGCCCCCAGTCGCCGCGGCGCACCTGGGCCTTGAGCTGCGCGGCGATCTGTCGGTGCGGGAACTCGGCCGCGCCGGGGTTGATCTGCATCCGGGCCTCCTCAGGACAGCTAGGTTCCTAGGATGGCCTAACGGGTGTGACGGCGCCACCCCGGACACGAAGAAGCCGGGCCCCGACAGGGGAGCCCGGCTTCGACGAAAGGAGCTACCAGGAGCCCGCGGTCGGCCCGGCGGAACCGCCGCGGCGGCGCAGGTACTTCTCGAACTCCTGGGCGATCTCGTCCCCGGTCAGCGGGGTGATGCCGGCGTCGCCCACCCGTTCCTCCAGCTCACGCACGTACTCACCGAGCTCGGCGTCCTGCTCGGCGGCGCTGCGCACCCGCTGTTCCCACTCGGCGGCCTCCTCGGCCAGGTCGGCCATCGGCACCGGCAGGTCGAGGACCTCCTCGACGCGGTGCAGCAGCGCGAGCGTGGCCTTCGGGCAGGGCGGGTTGTTGGCGTAGTGCGGCACGTGCACCCAGAACGACACGGCGTCCACCTCGGCCCGGGTGCAGTTGTCGTGCAGCACGCCGACGATGCCGGTCGGCCCGTCGTAGCGGGTGGGGGTGAGCTGGTAGCGCTTGGCCGCGTCGGCGTCCGACGCGCTGCCGCTGATCGGCAGCGGCCGGGTGTACGGCACGTCGGCCAGCAACGCGCCGAGCAGCACCACCCGCTCGACCTCCAGGCTGTGGCAGATCTCCAGCACCTGCTCGCAGAACGTCCGCCAGCGCATGCTCGGCTCGATGCCCCGGATCAGCACCACGTCCCGCTCGGTGCCCTCCGGGCTGGCCACCATGAAGCGCGTGGTGGGCCACTCGACGCGCCGGGTCTCCCCGTCGGCCATGGTGATCGTCGGGCGGCTCACCTGGAAGTCGTAGAAGTCCTCCGGGTCCAGCTCGGTCACCTGCCGGGCCTGCCAGACCTGCTCCAGGTGTTCCACGGCGGCGGTGGAGGCGTCGGCGGCGTCGTTCCAGCCCTCGAAGGCCGCGATGGCGACCGGCGAGCGCAGTACCGGCAGCCCGTCGAACTCGGTCACGCCGTCACCTCACCCTGCTCGTCGGGCGCTGCGCCGCCCCGTCGCACTGTCGCACCCCTGTTGTCCTTCACGTCCGTCAGCCTACGTGCCGCCGCCGGGGCCGGCCCGTCGGCCGCGCCGGTCGCCCGGCCGGACCACCCGGGCGAACCGGAGGAAAGGGATACGCGGGCCCGGTCGGCAGTATGTGGGAAGGGCCGGTTCGGATAACTCTGCCGCAGTCGGGCGCACTACCCTGGAGCATGTGTCTATCTCGTTGCGTGACCTGCTGGCCGATCGGATCCTGATCGCGGACGGCGCGATGGGGACGATGCTCCACGCCGCCGATCTCACCATCGACGACTTCGACGGCCTCGAAGGTTGCAACGAGATCCTCAACGCGACCCGGCCGGACGTGGTCCGCGGCGTGCACGACGCGTACCTGGCCGCGGGCGCGGACTGCGTGGAGACCAACACGTTCGGCGCGAACCTGCCCAACCTCGCCGAGTACGGCATCTCCGACCGGATCCGGGAGCTGTCCGAGGCGGGCGCGCGGATCGCGCGGGAGGCAGCCGACGCGTACGCGACGCCGGAGCGCCCCCGGTTCGTGCTCGGCTCGATGGGCCCGGGCACCAAGCTGCCCACGCTCGGCCACGCGAGCTACGCCTCGCTGCGCGACGCGTACCAGGAGAACGCCGCCGGCATGATCGCCGGCGGCGCGGACGCGCTGATCATCGAGACCTGTCAGGACCTGCTCCAGGTCAAGGCCGCGGTGGTGGGCGCGAAGCGGGCCCGCGACGCCGCCGGCCGGGACGTGCCGATCATCTGCCAGGTGGCCATGGAGACCACCGGCGCCATGCTGCTGGGCAGCGAGATCGGTGCGGCGCTGACCGCGATCGAGCCGCTCGGGGTCGACCTGATCGGGCTCAACTGCTCCACCGGCCCGGCCGAGATGGGCGAGCACCTGCGCTACCTGTCCCGGCACTCGCGCCTCCCGGTGTCGGTGATGCCGAACGCGGGCCTGCCGGTGCTGACCGCCGACGGCGCCTACTTCCCGCTCGGACCGGACGAGATGGCCGACGCGTTGGAGCAGTTCGTCGACGACTACGGCGTCGGGCTGATCGGCGGCTGCTGCGGCACCACCCCGGAACACATCCGGGTGCTGGTGGAGCGGCTGGGCGGGCGGGCGCCGGTCGCGCGGGAGCCGAAGCCGGAGGCCGGGGTCTCCTCGATCTACCACCATGTGCCGTTCGCCCAGGAGGCCAGCGTCCTGATGGTGGGGGAGCGGACCAACGCCAACGGCTCCAAGGCGTTCCGCGAGTCGATGCTCGCCGGGGACTGGCAGGCCTGCGTGGACGTCGCCCGCAGCCAGGCCCGGGACGGCTCGCACCTGCTCGACCTCTGCGTCGACTACGTCGGCCGTGACGGTACGCGGGACATGCGCGAGCTGGCCGGCCGGTTCGCCACCGCCTCGACGCTGCCGATCGTGCTGGACTCCACCGAGCCGGCGGTGATCGAGGCCGGGCTGGAGATGCTCGGCGGCCGGTGCGTGGTCAACTCGGTCAACTTCGAGGACGGCGACGGCCCCGACTCCCGCTACGCGCGCATCATGCCGGTGGTCAAGGAGCACGGCGCCGCCGTCGTGGCGCTGCTCATCGACGAGGAGGGCCAGGCCCGCACCCGCGAGTGGAAGGTACGGGTGGCCTGCCGGCTGATCGACGACCTGACCGGCCGGTGGGGGATGCGCCGGGAGGACATCCTCATCGACGCGCTGACGTTCCCGATCGCCACCGGGCAGGAGGAGACCCGCCGCGACGGCATCGAGACGATCGAGGCGATCCGGGAGATCGCCGCGCGCTACCCGGGCGTCAACTTCACCGCCGGCATCTCGAACGTCTCGTTCGGCCTCAACCCGGCGGCCCGGCAGGTGCTCAACTCGGTGTTCCTGCACGAGTGCGCCCAGGCCGGGCTGACCTCGGCGATCGTGCACGCCAGCAAGATCCTGCCGATGGCGCGGATCCCGGACGAGCAGCGCGAGGTGGCGCTCGACCTGGTCTACGACCGCCGCCGCGAGGGCTACGACCCGGTGCAGCGGTTCCTCCAGGCCTTCGAGGGCGTGGACGCGGCGTCGGCGCGCGCCACCCGGGCCGAGGAACTGGCCGCGCTGCCGCTGGACGAGCGGCTCAAGCGGCGGATCATCGACGGGGAGCGCAACGGCCTGGAGGCCGACCTGGACACCGCGATGGCGCAGGGGCGTGCGCCGCTGTCCATCATCAACGACCTGCTGCTGGACGGCATGAAGGTGGTCGGCGAGCTGTTCGGCTCCGGCCAGATGCAGTTGCCGTTCGTGCTCCAGTCCGCCGAGGTGATGAAGACCGCGGTGGCCTACCTGGAGCCGCACATGGAGAAGACGGACTCCGAGGACGCCGCGGGCAAGGGCAAGATCGTTCTGGCGACCGTCAAGGGCGACGTGCACGACATCGGCAAGAACCTGGTCGACATCATCCTGTCCAACAACGGCTACGACGTGGTGAACATCGGCATCAAGCAGCCGATCAACGCGATCCTCGACGCCGCCGAGGAGCACCGGGCCGACGCGATCGGCATGTCCGGCCTGCTCGTGAAGAGCACAGTGATCATGAAGGAGAACCTGGCCGAGATGGCCTCCCGCGGGGTGGCCGAGCGCTGGCCGGTGCTGCTCGGCGGGGCTGCGCTGACCCGCGCGTACGTGGAGGACGACCTGCGGTCGATCTACCCGGGTCAGGTGCACTACGCCCGCGACGCGTTCGAGGGGTTGTCCCTGATGGACCGGGTGATGGCGGCCAAGCGCGGCGGCGCGCCGGTGGTCGACCCGGAGCGGGAGGCGGCGCTGGCGGCCCGCCGGGAGCGCCGCGAGCGCCAGCGGGCCCAGGTCCGCGAGGCGCTGCCCGAACTGGACGACGCGTCGGTCCGCTCCGACGTGGCGGCCGACGTTGCCGTCCCGAAGCCGCCGTTCTTCGGCACCCGGGTCGTCAAGGGAGTGCCGCTGGCCGACTACGCGGCGCTGCTCGACGAGCGGGCCACGTTCCTGGGCCAGTGGGGGCTACGCGGCGCCCGCGGCGGCAAGGGCCCGTCGTACGAGGAACTGGTGGAGACCGAAGGGCGGCCCCGGCTGCGGTACTGGCTGGACCGCCTGATCTCCGACCAGGTGCTGGAGGCGGCCGTGGTGTACGGCTACTTCCCCGCGTACTCCGAGGGCAACGACCTGGTGGTGCTGGACGAGAACGGGCACAGCGAGCGGGTCCGGTTCTCCTTCCCCCGGCAGCGCCAGGAGCGGCGGCTGTGCCTGGCCGACTTCTTCCGGCCCAAGGGCGGCCAGCTCGATGTGGTGGCGTTGCAGCTGGTCACCGTGGGGCAGCCGATCAGCGAGTACACGGCGAAGATGTTCGCCGGCAACGAGTACCGCGACTACCTGGAGGTGCACGGCCTGTCCGTGCAGCTCACCGAGGCCCTCGCCGAGTACTGGCACCGGCGGATCCGGGCCGAGCTGGTGCTGCCCGGCGGTGGCACGGTGGCTGACGACGACCCGGCCGACCTGGCCGGCCTGCTGCGCACCGACTACCGGGGCTGCCGGTACGCGTTCGGCTACCCGGCCTGCCCGGACCTGGAGGACCGGGCGAAGATCGTGGAGCTGCTGGGCGCGGAGCGGATCGGGGTGCAGTTGTCGGAGGAGTTCCAGCTGGTGCCGGAGCAGGCCACCGACGCGATCGTGGTGCACCACCCGGAGGCGAGCTACTTCAACGCCAAGTGACGGGGTCGACCTGCTCGGCGTGCTCACGTAGCCGGGTAGCGACCGCGTCGGGTAGCGGGACCTCGCGCAGTTCGCCGCCCTTGGGCGGTGCGAACACCAACGTTCCTCGCACGATCTTGATCTGACGGACGAGTGGAGCAGCCGGCGCGTGGTGTCGACGTCGTCCGGGCTGACGGCGAAGATCTCGCCCTGCCGGAGTCCACAGCCGGCACCCGGG
Source organism: Micromonospora sp. NPDC005257 (assembly GCF_042872445.1). Lineage (NCBI taxonomy): Bacteria > Bacillati > Actinomycetota > Actinomycetes > Micromonosporales > Micromonosporaceae > Micromonospora > Micromonospora sp. NPDC005257. The sequence goes on from NZ_JBIAKL010000013.1 coordinate 102,053, forward strand.
TCGAAGGCGACCCGGTAGCGTTCCCGCATCACCGAACGGAGCAGGCGAGCCGTTCCGTCGACCAGGGGGCGACCTTGGCCGGGACGTGCCGGGGAGCCCGGATCGTCTTGAGCGCGCAGGGGTTGCTGATGACCTTCCGGTCGTCGACTGCCGCAATCAGGATCATTGACACGTCGTTGAAGAGGTTGCGGCGGTAGCTGGCCGCCATGCCCGAGTCTTGGAGCTGCTTGGCTCAGGCCCTGATCGTGCTCGGTTGGACGGCCGAGAGAGGCCGGTCGCCGAAGACCGGGTAGACGTGCAGGCGGAACTGTCGCTCCAGCCGTTCACGGGTCGACTCATCGCAGGAGAGGTGACGATGATCCGGCAGGCTCCGCACTGGCGGTCGGCCGGTTCGTGCCGGTAGCAGGGAATGACGGCGGTGGTGTCGCCGCACGGATGGTGACCGGGGTCCGGCAGGGATCGCCGGGGATGACATCGATGACGGGCCTTGGCTGCTCAGTTGGCCCGGTTACAAGTGGTGACACCTGAGCGCCTGGGGCGCACTCACATGCCGAGTGGAGCGCTCCCTGACAAGGGCTTTGTGTCACGGCTACGTTAGGGCCCATGACGACGACCTTGGGCCGGTTTGCCGGCGTCACAATAGATTGTCAAGGCCCACAGGATCTGGCTGACTTCTGGTCCGCCGTGCTCGGCGGCCGGGTCGTGGAGTCCCTACCCGGCTGGCGGCGAGTCGTCGTCACCGACGGCGGGCCGGTGTTGACGTTCCAACCGGTACCGGAGCCCAAGGTCGGCAAGGCGCGTCTGCACTTGGACATCGCTGTCGCCGATGCCGGTGAAGCGGTGGACCGGATCAGGGCGCTGGGCGGCCGGTGGACCGGCGAACGGCACGACTACCCGGAAGGCGTGGTTTTGGTAATGGCCGACCCGGAGAGCAACGAGTTCTGCGTCGTGCAGTATTACCAAAAGTGACGTCTCGGCGGCCGCGACCGGCGAAAGAACGCGCACATCCGCCGACCGCGCGCGCTAGCAACGTCCACGGGCTTGCACCGGCTCCTGTCTGTCGTAGAGGTCCCATAAGCTCCAGCAGACCTACCGCCCGCTGTACGAGGAGCTCCCAGCATGCGTCGTCCAGTTCGATTCGAGCGAAGCAGCGAGGTGGCCGGCATGCCGGTCACCAAGATGGGCGGACAACCGGTGTGGCTGCAAGCTCCGCAGTGGCCGGTGTCGCGTTCGCTCGGCGAGCCGATGACGTTCATCGGCCAGTTCCGCCTCGATGCCGATGGCGAGCTCCGTATGGCCTACGTGTTCATGACTGCAGTTGACGAGTACGTCGATGGCACCTGGGAGCCTGAGGGTGGTGAGAACGCCGTGATCGTTCAGCCTGGGGGATCGGTGCCGGCCTTCTTCGCTGTGACTGACATCAGCGAGGGTCCGTCCTGGCCCGTGGAGGATCACCTACCTGTGAATCATCAGGTCCCCGGCGACGAGGAAGCGTGGGAGTTCCTGGGCGGCGAGCCGGTGTGGCTGCAGGGTGACGAGACGCCTGGGCCGGGCTGGCAGCTGATCGGACAGCTGACCGACCGTTTCCATAACTTCGGCGACGCCGGAATCGGCTACATCTTCGTTTCGCCAGACGGCGCCGAAGGCAGATTTCTCTGGCAGTGCTGCTAACTCATCTGCCGCAATGAGCGCCCTGTCGCGGACCGTGAGGGCCTTCGTGACTCTCCTTGAGGATCATGTCGGGCATCAGGTGGGACGCGAGCGTCAAGCGTCAAGCGTGTCCCGTGACCAGGACACGGCCAGCTGCCGGCTGTCTAGTCCCACCACGTGCTTGACGTCTTCATCCCGGCACGTGCACGACTGCCGGCCTCGATGGCTCCACCGATGAGCGAAGTGGGGCGAACGGATCGGCGTGCCGGTGGCGCCGCAGGCGGTGGCTGCCCCATGCGAGAGGTCGAAGCCGTCTTGCGTCGGTCAGGTCAGGCGGTCGCCGGGACGCCGACCGCCTATTCCTAGCAATTATGGTCAATGCACGGTTCGACGCCACGTTGCTCCCACACTTCCATTGAACTGCCCCGAAACCATCACGGCACCCGCCTAACGGGCGTTTCGGCGGAATTTCGGAGACTGTCGGTGTCGATTTTGTGAGGCTTCGGCTACCCGACGTGTCCCCTCGCCGAGCGCTAGAAATTCTTTGATTTCCATGCTTAAATCTGCGCTCAGCATTTGAGCTGGATCAGAGGAGTCTCATGCGAGTCACCATCCGCGCGTGTGCGGCAGGGCTGGTAGTAGCCCTCACGGCCGCGGTCGGCGTCGCCGCCGCGCCGTCCGCCGGCGCGGCCGTCGTCGACCCGGCCGACGAGTCGCAGGACTTTCCGTTCCCCGGCGCGGACACCATCGCTCTGCATGACGGCTCCAACAAATACATCACGTACGGGGCCAGTAGCGGTGGACGCAAGGTGCCGTACGCCGTTTCGGGCTCCGGGGATGTGGTGGGCACCTCGCCGATCGTGGCCGGCGACGCCATGCCGGACGGCGGTGGGGCGTGGGTCGAGGCCGGCTCCGGGATCTGGACCCCGGGGGCGTTCTACCACGTCAAGGACGGGGTCGGCCGCTACTACCTCTTCTACACGGCGAGCCGTAAGAACGACGGCGGGCGCAAGTGCATCGGCGTGGCTCGTTCCCAGAACCCGTACGGCGGGTTCACCGCCGAGGACACGCCGATCGCCTGCCCGGACAAGGGCGACCGGTGGGCACTCGACGCGGACGTCGTCGCCGGTCCCGCGGGTGCGATCTGGATGACCTGGCGGGACGGGCAGCGGGCGGAAGGGGCGGAGTCGGCGCTCTCCGTCATGAGGTTGAAGTTCAACCCCAACGGCACCGTCGACCGCGACAGCGATCCGGTCGTCATCTTCCGCAGCGACAATCTGTCCTGGGTCACGTACCGGGACACCGGCGGGGTCGCCGTCATCGAGAATCCGAGTGCGTTTCCCCACAACGGTTCCTGGTATCTCTTCTACTCCGGCAACGCCTGGCGGGAGAACTACTACTCGACCGGCATCGCCTTCTGCGGCGACCGAATCGACGACGGCCTGTGCTCGCCGATGCCCGGACCGAACCGGGCCTGGTTCTCCTACTCGGGTCCGGCCGCGCACCTGCCCGACACCATGCGCAAGTACTCGTTGCCGGGAAACAGGCGTGGGCCGGGTGCGATGGACGTCTACCGGGCCCGGGACGGCAAGCCGTGGGTGACGTGGAACTACCTCGCCGACGACAGCTCTGGGCGTAAGAGCCGGACCGGGCGTCTGGTCATCACCGGCTCCGGCTCCGACGCCGACTTCAGGGTGGAGCTCTGACAATTGTCGCCGGACACCGACCGCCACCAATGGCGGCACCGGACCGGTGTGTCCTCACACGAAAGGAAAATGAGTGAGAAAAGCCCTTCGGGCCGGCCGCCGTGCCGTGGCCCTGCTCGCCGCGCTCACGTTGGTGACCATCCTGACGCCGGCGTCTCCGGCTGCGGCGGCATCGACCTTCCAGGCCGGCCACCTGAACATCTACGCCGGCCTCGGCCACGAGAAGTTCCTCCACGACCTGAAGCTGATCACCTCGAAGGCGGACATGGTCGCGCTCAACGAGGTGGGCTCCCGCAGGGCCTTCCTGGTGGACTGGGCCGCCGACAACGGCTGGACGTTCTACGCCCCGACCACTTCGGTGCACGCGGCCGGTGACGCGCTGCTGGCGAAGAAGAGCATGTTCGAAGTGGTCGACAAGGGGTCGAAGTTCGTGTGCGACACCAACCCCGACGAGCCGCCGCCGCCGCGCTACAACAACTGGGTCAAGTACCGGCACAAGGTGACCGGGCGGTACGTGTTCCACATCAACTTCCACGCCAACGCCGGTATCGACAACAACGGCTGGCCGGAAGACCTTCCGCGCACCCGGTGCGCGGAGAAGCAGTTCGCTGAGATCAAGGAGCTGGCCCGCCAGAAGAAGGATGACGGCCAGGTCGTCGTCAGCGGTGACCTGAACGTCGACTTCAGCGCCGACAAGGCCCGCGGGTACGCGAAGTTCCCGTGGAAGGTCTTCGAGGCCAACGAGCTGCCGAACCTGCGCTCCAGCTACAACCTCCACGGGGTGAAGGGGACCGGTACGCACGGCAACCGGCACATCGACTACATCTACTTCTGGAAGCGGCTCGAAAGCTTGCAGGTGATGTGGATGACCGACTACCGCATCGTCGGGGACACCGAGTCCGACCACAATGGAGTCGTTGCGGACTTCACCCTCGCCTCCTGACCGACGGAGACGTCGGGGAGGGGAGCCGGGGACACCCCGGCTCCCCTCCCGTGGCATCTGGAGCCCGGACGGCTGCCGGGAGAGCCAGTCCGTCGAACTCCCCTGGGCGGGTGCCGGGCTCGCTGTCCGCTCGCTGGTCACCACGAGAAGTACGGCGCCTGGGCCGAGTTCCGACAGCACCGTGTAGTGCCGGTCGAGCACGATCGCGTAGCGCTTGGACCCCGGCAGGCTGTGGAACCTCACCCACCGATCCGGATGTCGGCCGCGCAGCAGGTGGGCGATCGGCGGGCACCCGGACCAACGCTGCTCCCACAGATCGGTCAGGGCCGCCGGGTCCAGCGTCACCGCGCTGTCCGGCTGCCGTCGCGGCTTCACGTGTCGTAGAGCCCGTCCCACGGCTCCCGGAATCCGAGGCGATCCGGATACAGCTCGACCCAGTCGACGTGGCTGCCGTCGCCCGCCCGGTCGCCGGACTCGTCGATCAGGCCGAAGAGGACGCCGTCGTGACGGGTCTGGAACAGTCGAACGGCGATGTCGCCGTACGACCTGCCGGGCAGGCTTGCCAGCAGCCCGTCGAGCGCCTCGTGCAGCGCGCCTCGGTCCCGGATCCGCGTGATCGTCGAGTGCCGGTACGTTCCGTCGTGGTCGAAGAGGTGCACGTACGCGTGGTGGTCCCACGCCGAGGCGAGGAACAGCCCGTCGTCGTAGCGGCCGATCGTGTCCGTCCGGTAGCCGGGCTCGCGCGCGATGGGAATCAGCCGGGGCACAGGCACCTGATCACCGTAGCGGACGAGCGCGGGGCGCCCGCCGGGATGGCGGGCGCCCCGAAGGATCGACGCGTCGATCAGCCGATCAGCGTGACCGAGAAGTCGTACGTCGTCCCGGTCACCGAGTACGTGGCGGTCTGCCCGTTCTCGCAGTACGACACGAAGCTGCTCGGGGTCCGCTGCGTTCCGGCCACCGCGTCCACGACGGGCCGGACATCCGAGCCGACCGGCAGCGCGGTGGTGGTGAGATCGATCGTCCGCGACTGGTTGATCGGGTACGTGTCGGTGTTCGCCGTCTCCAGGCCGTTGCTCGCCTGGACGCTGAAGGACATCAGGAAGGCGGCGTTGTTCACCACGGCGATGCGCTGAACGCAGGGTTCGGCCTGCGCGCTGGCCGTGGTAGCCGTGGCCAGTGCCGATCCACCCGCGGCGAGCGTCCCGACGAGTGCGGCTCCGACGAGCCTGGCGCGGAAGGTCATGGTGTCACCTCTCGGTCGTACATGGCGCCGGGCGCCGACTGGCGGCACCCGGCGTGTGGTCCGTATCGAAGTTCCCGAACTTCCCTGATCGAATCCTGTAGATCGCAATAAGCTGTGTCGGCCGTGGCACCCGGTCGGTCGCCGGCAGGCGCTGCGGCGGAGGTGACAGGCGGTACTACGGTTCGCCCATGCAGTTCTCGATCGACCGCGACTCCGTCTTCCTCACGATGCCGCTGCGGGAGATGGCGCAGCAGGCCGGCAGGGCGGAGGTGACGCTGAACTTCCAGTATCTCAGCGAGGGAGCCCGCTGGCGTTCCGAGGATTTCATCGCCCGATACGCCTGAGGGCGTGCGTACGTCAGCCCGTGCGCGGGGCGTACATGATGACGGCGACGCCGACCAGGCAGATGGCCGCGCCGACGAGGTCGTAGCGGTCGGGCCGGAACTTGTCGACCAGCATGCCCCAGGCGAGCGACCCGGCGACGAACACGCCGCCGTAGGCGGCGAGGATGCGGCCGAAGTTCGGGTCCGGCTGGAACGTGGCCACGAACCCGTAGGCGCCGAGCGCGATCACCCCGGCGGCGATCCAGAGCAGCCCGCGGTTCTCCCGCCAGCCCTGCCACACCAGCCAGGCGCCGCCGATCTCGGCGAGCGCGGCCAGCAGGAACAGCAGCATGGAACGCGCGACCGTCATGCGTCAGACCGTAGCCGGGCCGTGGTCCGGATCGACGAGGGGCAGCGGACAGCGAGGGCTCGCGGCGCAGGTGATCAGGTCGTCGCAGCCGGCCGAGACGGCGGCCCGGAGCGTGTCGCGGACGACGGTGAGGTCCGCCAGCCGCCGCTCCACCTCGGCGAGCTTGTCCCGGGCCCGGGTCCGCAGGCCGGTGTCGCGCCGTCCGGCAGCCAGCAGGTCGGCGACCTCGGCGAGGGTGAAGCCGAGTCGTTGCGCGGCCTTCACCACCCGCAGCAGGGTGACCGTCTCGGCCGGGTAGAGGCGATGCCCGCCCGGCGACCGCCGGGGCGCGGGGAGCAGCCCTCGCCGTTCGTAGTAGCGCAGCGTCTGCACGTTCACCCCGGCCGCGTGGGCGAGCCGGCCGCTGCGCAGCCCCGGCTCGCCCATCACCGGCCCCGCGCGGCCGTGGCCCGCCGGGCCAGGGCATCGAGTACGCCGGCACGGCCCGCCGGCACCCGGATGTCGAGCGTCAGTGCGTCTCCGTCCGCGCGGGCGACGTCGAACGTGAGGAAGGAGCAGCAGGACGACTCGCGGGCGACCAGGTCGCGAGCGACCGGTTCGGCGCGGCCGTCGAGCCGCAGCCGCAGATGCCGGGCGGAGAGCCGGTCGGCGCCGCGCAGCGCGTCGTGGAACAGCCCGTCGAACTCGGCCAGCCGCAGCGGCCGTTCGGCGGTGGGCAGGGTGCAGGCGTCGGGTATCCAGGAGTCATCGGTCATGCCTCGACGGTAAGCCCGTACCCGGTACCGGATGCAAGTGCCGGTCACCGGGCGGCGACACCCGCCACACCGTCACCCCAGCCGGCCGCCGGTCCACCCTTCCCGGCCGCGACCTGCGGCGACGTCCGGAATACGGCTGTGCTCGCCGGTCCGGCGGGCTACCGTCACCGGAGTACGGGCCGACGCCGGGCCAGGCGCCGCGTCCACGCCCGCGCCGTCCCGTTGACGTGGCGGAAACGCCCGAGGGCGAGCATGGGTACGACGAAAGGGGCGGACATGACCGACGAGGTGACGTCGCAGGTCCCGCCGGAACCGGCTCCCGTGCTGAGCACACCCGCCGGCGCCGGGCGGGTCGGGCCGCCGAGCAGCCTGGACCTGTGGGCGCGTGCCCAGGTGCTGCACCGCTGCTTCGGCGACGACGACGGCGAGCCGCACATCATGCGCGGCCTGGACTGACCGCCGCGCGGTCAGCGCACCGCCACACCGGCCCGCGCCAGCACCTCCCACCAGGACGCGAGGTCGGGAACCGGCTCGGCGCGGACCTCGTACTCGTCCAGCCGTCGCAGTTGTCCGGCGCTCGGTGCCGGCGAGACGGTGGTGCCCACGGCGACCAGGGCGTACCGGCTGCCGCCGACGCTCAGCAGCATCGTGCCGAAGATCGTTCCCCGGGCCACCGGTCCGGGTGAACGTTTCCCGGTGGCGGTGCGTGAGAGTCGGTGAGCATCACCGGCGCCCGCCGGGGGTACTGCGGGGGGACACGGGTGCGACAGCCGGGAGGTCATGGTGGGGGACAGGGCGCGACGGCAGGGGCGCGGGCCGATCGCCGGGCTGGTGGTGGCCGCGCTGGTGGCGGCCGGCTGCATGGCCGGCGGCTTCGACGAGGGCGAGCCGCGGCAGCCCGCGCCCCCGCGCGGCGCGCAGCCCGAGTCGCAGACCACCCGGGCGGACGGCACCACGAGCGTGGCCGAGTTCAAGCAGGACATCCAGGACGCCGTCCGGCTGGCCGAACGCTACTGGGCGGAGCAGTTCCGCGCCTCCGGCGAGCGGTTCACCCCGATCCGGCGGGTGGTGCCCTACACCCGGGAGGGCGAGGTGGCCTGTGCCGGGCAGGGGCTGCCGCGCAACAACGCGGTCTACTGCTCGGCGGGCGACTTCATCGCCTACGACGTGAACTGGTCGGTGGCGGCGTTCCGGCAGATCGGCGACGCGTTCCTGTTCTACCTGCTCGGCCACGAGTACGCCCACGGCATGCAGGTGCGGCTGGGCATCCGCTACAACTTCACCATCCAGCAGGAGCTGCAGGCCGACTGCATGGCCGGGGCGTACCTCGGGGACAGCGTGCGCTCCGGGGCGCTGGAGGTGGAGGACGGCGACCTGGAGGAGTTCAAGGAAGGGCTGCTGGCGGTCGGCGACGACCCCGACCAGCCCTGGTTCGCCGAGGGCTCGCACGGCACCGCCGAGCAGCGCAGCGAGTCGTTCTTCCGGGGGTACGAGAAGTCGCTGGGCGCCTGCGGCCTCGGCTGAGGGCCGGGTCACCCCGATCGGGGACGGTGACAGGCGCGGCTGGCAGGATCGGCGGGGTACGCGCACCGAAGGAGGCCCCCGCTGAGCAGCTCACACCCCGCCGCCGTGCTCTTCGACATGGACGGCACCCTGGTCGACAGCGAGAAACTGTGGGACGTCGCGTTGCAGGAGCTGGCCGCCGTGTACGGCGGTGTCCTGTCCGACTCGGCCCGCCGGGCGATCGTCGGCACCGGGATGGCCGACGCGATGCGGATCGTGCACGACGACCTGGGCCAGCCGGAGCGGGACGTGCAGGCCAGCGCCGACTGGATCAGCGCCCGCATCCTGGACCTGTTCCGCACCGGGCTGCGGTGGCGTCCCGGCGCGCTGGCGCTGCTGCGGGCGGTACGCGAGGCCGGCATCCCCACCGCGCTGGTCACCTCCAGCGGCCGGTCCCTGGTCGAGGTGGCCCTGGACACCCTGGGCCGGGACAGCTTCGACGCGGTGGTCTGCGGCGACGAGGTCGGCGCGGCCAAGCCGCACCCGGAGCCGTACCTGACCGCCGCGCGTCTGCTGGGTGTGCCGGTCGAGCGGTGCGTGGCGATCGAGGACTCACCGACCGGGGTGGCGAGCGCGCTCGCCGCCGGGGCGGCGGTGCTGGCCGTGCCGGCCGAGGTGCCGTTGGCGCCGGCCGACGGCGTACACCAGGTGGAGAGCCTGCTCGGCGCGGACCTGGAGCTGCTCGCGGCGCTGCTCAACCGTTAGGAAGGGCCCCTTCCTGTGCGCGAGGCGTCAGGAAGGGGCCCTGCCTTTCACGTCAGTCGTGGGCGATGGCGCCCAGGACGTTGATCCGTGCGGCCCGGATCGCCGGGAGCACCGCGGCGATCACACCGATGATCGCGGCCAGGATCAGGAACGTCACCATCTGACCCCAGGGCAGGATCAGGTCGGTGATGCCCTCGTCCTTGAGCGCCTCGACCACCGCCGCGCCGAGACCGGCGCCGACCACCACGCCGAGCAGCGCGCCGAAGATGGAGATCACCACCGCCTCGACCGTGATCATGCGCATGGTCTGGGCGCGGCGCAGGCCGATCGCCCGTAGCAGGCCCAGCTCCCGGGTCCGTTCCAGCACGGACAGCGCGAGCGTGTTGATGATGCCCAGCACCGCGATCACGATGGCCAGCGCGAGCAGGATCTGGATCATCTGGAGCAGGGAGTCCAGCTGGCCGGTCTGCTGCTCGATGAACGCCGCCCGGTCGGCCACCGACACCTCGGGGCTGTCCGCCAGCAGCCGCTCGACCTGCGGCTGCACCGCGTCCACCGACGTGCCGGGGGCGAGCTGCAGGAAGCCCTGGATGGGCTGCGGGATGCTGAAGTCCGCAGTGGCCTGCGGCGGCAGCGTCACCGGGTTGGTCAGCTGCGAGCTCTCGTAGATGCCGCTGACCGTGTAGGTGCGGGCCTCGCCGCGGGACAACTGCACCGGCACCGTCGAGCCGACGGTCAGGTTACGGGCCTCCGCGGTGTCGGAGCTGACCAGCATCTGGTCCGGCGCCAGCTTGCTGATGTCACCGGCGGTGGCCTTCGCCCCGAAGATCTGCTGCAGCGCCGCCACGTTGCTCGACGCGGAGACCCAGGTCCGCTCGCCGCCGACCATCGCCATGTCGCCGTACTCGCCGGAGACCAGTCGCACGCCGGGAATGGCGGCGGCCTTCTCCAGCACCGCCGGGTCGAAGCTCGCCGGACGTGGCCCGGACGAGGACCCGGAGATCACCAGCTCCGCCTTGATGGTGTCCTCGGCGAGGGCGCCGATGCTGCCCTTGGCCGAGTCCAGGATCACCGTCACGCCGGTGACCAGGGCGATGCCCACCATCAGCGCGGCGGCGGTGATGGCGGTGCGGCGCGGGTTGCGGCCCGAGTTGAGCCGGCCCAGCTTGCCCGGCACCGACCAGGAGAACATGGCGCCGAGCAGCGAGACCACCGGCCGGCTGATGATCGGCGTCAGCAGCGCCACCCCGATGAACGCGAACAGCACGCCGCCGAGGATGGTCGCCAGGGTGTTGCCGCGGGCGTGCCCGCCGAGACCCAGGAACAGCAGCACCGCGCCGATGCCGGTGACCACCGCGCCGCCGACGGTGACCTTGGTGAGCGGCCGGTCCGGCGTGGCGACGTCCTGCATCGCGGCGATCGGCGGGATGCGCGAGGCGCGCAACGCCGGCAGCAGCGCGGCGATCACCGTGATCAGCATGCCGACCGCGAACGCGCCGATCACCGCCGAGGGCGGCACGCCCAGCCCGGCCAGGGTCAGGCCACCGGCGAGCTGACCGAACAGGTACGCCAGCAGCGCGCCGACGCCGATGCCGGCGGCGAGCCCCAGCACCGAGGCGATCAGGCCGACCGCCAGCGCCTCCAGCACCACCGAGCCGATGACCTGCTTGCCGCTGGCCCCGATGGCCCGCATCAGGGCCAGCTCACGGGTGCGCTGGGCCACGATGATCGAGAACGTGTTGAGGATCAGGAACGTGCCGACCAGCAGCGCCACCGCGGCGAACCCGAGGAGGATCTTGTTGAAGAACGACAGCCCTTCCTTGAGGCCGGCCGAGGCGTCGGCGGCGAGCTGCTCACCGGTCTTGACCTGGTAGTCGGCGCCCAGCGTGCGGGCCAACTCGTCGCGCAGCGCCGCCGGCGTGGTGCCGTCGGCGGCCTGGACGCTGACGTTGCTGAACACGTCCGGCTTGCCCAGCATCAGCTGCTGCGCCACCGGAGTGGTGAAGTAGACCTCGTTGGCGCCGCCGATCGAGTCCCGCCCGCCGCTGTAGCCGAACACGCCGACGAGCGTGAACTCCTTCTTCGGCGCCAGCGTCAGGACGCCGACCCGGTCGCCGACCTTCACCTTGCCCGCCTCGGCCAGCGCGGCGTTGATCACGATCTCGTCGTCGGCCTGCGGGCCGCGGCCCTCGCGCATCTCCACCAGGTCGCCCTCGCCGAGCCAGTTCTGGCCGAGCTGCGGCGGCCCGAACGAGGTGACCACCTTGCCGTTGCTGCCGATCATGCGGGCGCCCTCGGCGGCCACGACGCCCTCGGCGTCGGCGACGCCCGGCACCGCCTTGACCCGGTCGAGCACCGACGCCGGCATCGGGGTGCTCACCGGCATGCCCTCGGTCGTGGAGACGTCGATCTTCGGCTTCGCCTCGACGCTGACGTCGACTTCGGAGTACGCGTCGGCGAAGACCGCGTCGAAGGACCGCCCGAGCGTGTCGGTGAGCACGAACGCGCCGGAGACGAACATGACGCCGAGCACCACCGCCAGCCCGGACAGCAGCAGGCGCAGCTTGCGCGCCAGCAGGCTCTTGAGCGTTGCCCGCAGCATCAGTTGCCCACCTCGACCGGGGCGTCCAGCTTCTTCATCGTGTCCAGCACCGTCTCGGCGGTCGGCTCGATCAGCTCCGAGACGATCTGCCCGTCGGCGAGGAAGACCACCCGGTCGGCGTAGGCGGCGGCGGTCGGGTCGTGCGTGACCATGACGATGGTCTGGCCGTGCTCGCGGACCGAGTTGCGCAGGAACTTGAGCACCTCGGCGCCGGAGCGGGAGTCCAGGTTGCCGGTCGGCTCGTCCGCGAAGATCACCTCGGGGCGGGAGACGAGCGCCCGGGCGCACGCGACGCGCTGCTGCTGGCCGCCGGAGAGCTGCGCCGGGCGGTGCCCGAGCCGATCCCGCAGGCCGACCGTGTCGATCACGGTGTCGTACCAGGCCGGGTCGGGCTTGCGGCCGGCGATCGACAGCGGCAGCAGGATGTTCTCCTGCGCGGTGAGCGTGGGCAGCAGGTTGAACTGCTGGAAGATGAAGCCCACCTTGTCCCGGCGCAGCTTCGTCAGGCCCGCGTCGTTGAGACCGGTCACAGTGGTCTCGCCGATGGACACGGTGCCCCTGGTCACCGTGTCCAGACCGGCGAGGCAGTGCATCAGGGTGGACTTTCCGGAGCCGGACGGCCCCATGATCGCGGTGAACCGGCCGCGTTCGAACTCGGCGGTCACTTCCTGCAGCGCGACGACCTGCGCCTCGCCGCTGCCGTACACCTTCCACACGTCGTTCGCCCTGGCTGCGGCCTGCCGTCGGTCTACCGTCGCGGTCACGTTCATACCTCTTCCGTCGTTCTGCGCAAAGCCGCACCGCCCCCGCTGGCCGGTGCGGCGGAGTCCATCCTCGTGGCCGGGCGGTGGAAAATCCTCCGACCTGCGGTGGAATCCGTGCTGGTCTTCGCTGGGGGTCGCCCCCCATTCGCCGGTCAGGGTGACCCCTGACCAGGCCGGCGGCGCCGGCATCCGGCCCTGACCTCGTGTCAGGGTCAACACCGCAGCGTCACCGCTGGTCACGGTAGGTGACCCGCGCCACCTCGGCGCCCGGACGGACCAGGCCCGTCTCGTACGCGAGCACGACGGCCTGCACCCGGTCGCGCAACCGTAGCTTTGTGAGCACGTGCCCGACATGGGTTTTCACAGTCGTCTCGCTGACCGACAGCGCCCGCGCGATCTCCGCGTTGGACAGTCCGCGCGCCATCTGGGTGAGCACCTCGCGCTCCCGGTCGGTCAGCGGATCCAGGGCCCGCGCCGGCGCGGCGGCCGGGTCCGGCAGCAGCTCGGCGAAGCGGTCCAGCAGCCGGCGCAGGACGCGCGGGGCCACCACCGCCCCACCGGCGGCCACCGTGCGGATCGCGGCGACGAGATCCTCGGCCGGCACGTCCTTGGTCAGGAAGCCGGTCGCCCCGGCCCGCAGCGCCCCGACGACGTGGTCGTCCTGCTCGAACGTGGTGAGCACGAGCACCCGTACCGGCAGCCGGGCCCCCACGATCGCCCGGGTGGCGGCCATCCCGTCCAGGCGGGGCATCCGGATGTCCATCAGCACCACGTCGGGCAGCAGCCGCCGGGACAGCTCCACCGCCTCCGCGCCGTCGCCCGCCTCGCCCACCACGTCGAGGTCGTCCTCCGCGCCGAGCACCATCCGGAATCCCGTACGCAGCAGCGGCTGGTCGTCGGCGAGCAGCACCCGCACCGGCCGGAACACGGCGCCATCGGTCATGCGTCCCCCTCGTCGTCCCCGGGGCGGTCAGGCCGTCCGTCCGGGGATCGGCGCACGCCCACGAGCCGCCCGGTAGCGGCACCGGGCGGCCGCACCACGGTAGAGGGCGGCCACCGCCCGCACCCCGACCAGGCCGCCCGGTTCCCGCAGGATGGCGGGCGGGCCCGGGGGTTACTCGTCGGCGCCGGGCGCCACCGGGCGGGATCGGGCGTCCACGAGCGGGTCGGGCGCGGCGGCGGCCACCGGGAACGGCGGCGGCGTGCCGCCGTAGCTCGGGCACAGCGCCTGGTGGTTGCACCAGTCGCACAGGCGACTCGGCCGGGGACGGAAGTCCTGCCGGGCGGTGGCCTGCTCGATCGCGCGCCACAGCGCCACCACCGTGCGCTCGAAGCGCACCAGCTCGTCGGCGTCCGGCGCGTAGTCGCAGACCTCGGCGTCCTTGAGGTAGAGCAGGCGCAGCACCCGCGGCACCACGCCCCGGGTGCGCCACAGCACCAGGGCGTAGAACTTGAGCTGGAACAGCGCCCGCGCCTCGAACGCCTCGCGTGGCGCCCCGCCGGTCTTGTAGTCGACCACCCGCAGCGCGCCGTCCGGCGCGACGTCGAGCCGGTCGAGGTAGCCCCGGATGAGCAGCTCGTCGTCGACCACCGCGGAGATCAGCGCCTCGCGCTCGGCCGGTTCCAGCCGGCGCGGGTCCTCCACCGCGAAGTAGCCGTCCAGCAACGCCGTCGCCGACCGGAGGAACTCCTGCGGCCCGACGGTGTCGCCGTCGGTGAACAGCGTCGCCAGCTCCGGCTCCTCGGTGACCAGCCGGTCCCACTGCGGGGAGACCAGGTCACCGGCCGACTCCGGGGTGCGCGCGGCGGCCGGCAGGTCGAACAGCCGCTCCAGCACGGCGTGCACGAGCGTGCCCCGGGCCTGCTCGACGGTCGGCCGCTCGGGCAGCCGGTCGATGCTGCGGAACCGGTAGAGCAGTGGGCAGGTCTTGAAGTCGGCCGCCCGCGACGGCGACAACGAGGCCCGCACGGTGACCGGGGCCGGTGCCGCCGTCTGGTCGCCGTGACTGTCGATCATCGGTTCCGCCGTCATGCCCGGAAGGTTAGGGCACCCGTGTGACAGGGGCGTGGTCGCCGTACCGGAACATGATCGCCGATCCGCGCCCGCGGTGCTCACCGCGGCGGCCCGCTCCTCGGGCTCACGTAGCATCGGGCCGGTGCAGCAGCGGAGCCGAGGACCCCGCCGGCCAGGGCTCAGCCTCGGCCGGATCCTCGGGGTGCCGTTGCGCGTCGACGCCTCGATGCTGCTGCTCACCGTCGTGGTCACGGTGCTGTACGCCGCGCTGGCCCGCCGCCAGCTCGACCTCGGCCCGCTCGGCGGCTATCTGGTCGGTCTCGGCTTCGTGATCTCGCTGCTCGGCTCCGTGCTGCTGCACGAGCTGGGCCACGCGCTGACCGCACGCCGGTACGGCATCGGTGTGCGGGGGATCACGCTGGAACTGCTCGGCGGCTACACCGAGATGGACCGCGACGCCCCCAGCCCTCGGGTCGAGCTGCTGATCTCCCTGGCCGGGCCGGCCGTCTCCGCGGTGCTCGGCGCGGTCGCGGTCGCCGCCACCCTCGCCCTGCCCGCCGGCACGCTCGGCCACCAGCTCGCCTTCCAGCTCGCGGTCAGCAACGTGGTGGTGGCGATCTTCAACAGCCTGCCCGGGCTGCCGTTGGACGGCGGGCGGGCGCTGCGCGCCGCGGTGTGGGCGCTCACCCGCGACCGGCACCGCGGCACCGAGGTGGCCGGCTGGGTGGGCCGGGCCGTCGCGCTGGGCACACTCGTGCTGGTGGTGGTGCTCACCATGCGCCGGGCGCTCGCCCCGCTGGCCCTGCCGTTGCTGCTGCTCGTCGCGCTGACGCTGTGGCGCGGCGCCGGCCAGTCGATCCGGCTGGCCCGCATCGGCCGCCGGCTGCACCTGGTCGACCTGGCCCGGCTCGCCCGCCCGGTGCTGCCGGTGCCCGCCGGCACGCCGCTGGCCGAGGCCGAGCGCCGCCGCGACGAGGCGGGCACCCCCGACGCGGCGCTCGGCGTGGTCGACTCGGCCGGCCGTACCGTCGCCCTCGTCGACCCGGTCCGCGTCGCCGCCGTACCCCGGGAACGGCGGCCGTGGGTCGCGGTGGACGAGGTGGCCCGCGACCTGTCCGCCGTGCCGGTCCTGCCGCTCGGCGCCGACGGCGAGCGGGTGCTGGAGACCGTGCGCACCCACCCGGGCGCGCAGTACGTCGTGACGGCAGGCGAAGATGTGGTCGGCGTGCTGCACATCGCGGATCTCGCCCAGCTCCTGGAACCCGAACGGAAGACGAACACGTGACCGCAGAGATCTCCACCGTCCCGGCGCTGCCCCCGGTCCACCGCGGGCCGTTCCGGCCGGGCGACCGGGTCCAGCTCACCGACCCGAAGGGCCGGATGCACACCGTGACGCTGGAGCCCGGCAAGGAGTTCCACACCCACCGCGGGATCCTCAAGCACGACGCCCTGATCGGCCTGCCCGACGGCAGTGTGGTCACCACCACCGGCGGCGGCACCGCGTTCCTGGCGCTGCGGCCGCTGCTGTCGGACTACGTGCTGTCCATGCCGCGCGGCGCCCAGGTGATCTACCCGAAGGACTCGGCGCAGATCGTCGCCATGGGCGACATCTTCCCCGGCGCCAAGGTGCTGGAGGCCGGCGCCGGGTCCGGCGCGCTGTCCTGCTCGCTGCTGCGGGCCGTCGGCACCGAGGGCGAGCTGCACTCGTTCGAGCTGCGCGACGACTTCGCCCAGATCGCCCGGCGCAACGTCGAGGCGTTCTTCAACGGCTCGCACCCGGCCTGGCGGCTGCACGTCGGCGACGTCGCCGACTGCGCCGAGACCGGCTTCGACCGGATCATCCTGGACATGCTCACACCGTGGGAGATGCTCGACATGGTCGAGCGGGCGCTCGTGCCCGGCGGTGTGCTGATCGGCTACGTGGCCACCACGCCGCAGCTGTCCGAGCTGGTCGAGGCGCTGCGCGAGCGTGGCGGCTGGACCGAGCCGCGCGCCTGGGAGTCACTCGTCCGGGACTGGCACGCCGAGGGCCTGGCGGTCCGCCCGGACCACCGGATGATCGCTCACACCGCGTTCCTGGTCTCCGCCCGCAAGCTCGCCCCCGGGGTCACCGCGCCGCCGCGCCGGCGCAAGCCCAGCAAGGGCGCCGAGGCGTACGCGCAGCGCCGCGACGCCCTGCGCGCCGCCGCCGCGGCCCGCGCGGCCGAGGAGCCGGAGCAGTCCTGACCCCCGCCGCGCGGCCGCGCGCGTACGGGCGGATCATGTGTGCCGGTGGGAACGACACCGAAGCGGGTGGAGACGGTGGCATGAGCGAGCGGATCGGGGCGCGCGTCGGGCGGCGCGCCCGTGCCGGTGACCGGGGCCGGTGGCAGCACGACGGCGCGGCCGGGCGGGAGGCGGCGTGAGCGACCCCGGCTACGGCAACGGTGACCTGCCCGCCGTCTTCCCGGACTGGTCCCCCTACAAGGACCTGGAATCGGCTGCCCGGGCGTACCTGCGCGACCCGGACATCGCGCTGGAGGCGCTCGACGGCGTGCTGCGCGGCGCGTCCGTGCTCGGCTTCACGCTGGAGCGCTTCGTCAACGAGGTGAACGGGGTGTGGCAGGAGGTCGTCGTCTGCGACGGCAGCCGGCTGGTGCTCTGGCACGGCGAGGACGTCCCGCCGGGGGAGGGGCCGCCCGGCGCGATGACCTCCTCGCTGCGGGTGGTGCCGCTGTCGACGGTCACCGAGGTCGGCTGCCGGCGGCGGCTCATGCGCGCCGACAACGGCGCCGTACGGGTCGACAGCATCGACGTGTACCTGCTGCTCAGCTCGCTCGACGAGGCGCCGCCCAGCGACGAGGTGGTGGGCGCGCCCCGGCACGACGCGCTGCGTTTCGGCAAGACCCTCGACGACGGCGGCGCGGGGCAGATCGCCCGGCTGGAGGAGTTCGCCCGCCTGGTGGCCTCGGTCGTCGGGCGGCCGTTGCTCTAGGGCGGCCGTTGCTCTAGGGCGGACACACGACGGGCCGGGGACCACGTCCCCGGCCCGTCGTGTTCGTCTCCGCCTCAGTCCTCGGCCTCCGGGCCGGCCACCTCGACGCCGTCGCTGCCCCGCACCACGTGGATGCAGTCGCCCGGGCACTCCTTCGCCGAGTCGATCACCTCGAGGCGCAGGTGCTCCGGCACGTCCGCCCGGGCGCCCGGGGCCTGCCGCAGCTCGCCGTCCGGCCCCTTGACGTACGCCAGGCCGTCGACGTCGAACTCGAAGACCTCCGGCGCGTACTGCACGCAGAGCCCGTCGCCGGTGCAGAGGTCCTGATCAACCCAGACCTGCAACTGGTCGGTCGCGACGTCGGTCACGAAGCACCCCCCATGTTCTCCCGTCCCACACTCCGACGGTACCCGAACGCCCGTACCCGCCCCGCGACCAGCCCTTCGCGATCAAGCTTCGGTGACGAGCGCGTTGCTGTGGACCGAATCGGGCTCATAGCGGCTAGTGTTAGGTCAGAACGTTCAAGCCCCCCGGGGAGGTGGGACGTGGCACGCAGCGACGACGCGGACTCGCGCGCCGCACGGTGGGAAAAGGAAGCCCACGATCTCTCCACGCAGGTCGCGTTCCTGCAAGAGGAACTCGCTCTGGTGCGGCGGAAGTTGACCGAAAGCCCTCGACACGTCCGGCAGCTCGAAGAGCGGCTGGCGGCCACCCAGGCACAGTTGGCGCGGCTGACCGAGAACAACGAACGGCTCGTGGGCACCCTCAAGGAGGCTCGCGCGCAGATCGTGACGCTCAAGGAGGAGATCGACCGTCTTGCCCAGCCGCCTAGTGGCTACGGCGTCTTCCTGGCCAAGCACGACGACGGCACGGTGGACGTGTTCACCGGCGGGCGCAAGCTCCGGGTGGCCGTCTCGCCCTCGCTGGAGGTCGACGAGCTGAGCCGCGGCCAGGAGGTCCTGCTCAACGACGCGCTCAACATCGTCGACGCGTTCGGCTACGAGCGGGTCGGCGAGGTGGTGATGCTCAAGGAGATCCTGGCGGGCCCCGAGGGCGCTCCGGGTGACCGGGCGCTCGTGGTCTCGCACTCCGACGAGGAGCGGATCGTGCACCTCGCCGAGACGCTGATCGGCAGCGCGATCCGGGCCGGCGACTCGCTCATGATCGAGCCCCGCTCGGCGTACGCGTACGAGCGGATCCCGAAGAGCGAGGTCGAGGAGCTGGTCCTGGAGGAGGTGCCCGACGTCAACTACGAGGACATCGGTGGCCTCCAGGCGCAGATCGAGCAGATCCGCGACGCGGTGGAGCTGCCGTTCCTGCACTCGGACCTGTTCCGCGAGCACCAGCTCCGGCCGCCGAAGGGCATCCTGCTCTACGGCCCACCCGGCTGCGGCAAGACGCTCATCGCCAAGGCGGTGGCCAACTCGCTGGCCAAGAAGATCGCCGAGCGGGAGGGCAAGGACCGGCACACCAGCTTCTTCCTCAACATCAAGGGCCCCGAGCTGCTCAACAAGTACGTCGGCGAGACCGAGCGGCACATCCGGCTGATCTTCCAGCGGGCGCGGGAGAAGGCCGGCGAGGGCACCCCGGTGATCGTCTTCTTCGACGAGATGGACTCCGTGTTCCGTACCCGCGGCTCCGGCGTCTCCTCCGACGTGGAGAACACCATCGTCCCGCAGCTGCTCAGCGAGATCGACGGCGTCGAGGGCCTGGAGAACGTCATCGTCATCGGCGCCTCCAACCGGGAAGACATGATCGATCCGGCGATCCTGCGCCCCGGCCGGCTCGACGTGAAGATCAAGATCGAGCGGCCGGACGCCGAGGCGGCGAAGGACATCTTCTCCAAGTACATCCTCGCCGGCCTGCCGCTGCACGCCGACGACCTGGCCGAACACGGCGGCGACGCCCAGGCCACCGTCGCGGCGATGATCGACGCGGTGGTCCTGCGGATGTACTCCGAGACCGAGGAGAACCGCTTCCTCGAGGTCACCTACGCCAACGGCGACAAGGAAGTCCTCTACTTCAAGGACTTCAACTCCGGCGCGATGATCCAGAACATCGTCGACCGGGGCAAGAAGATGGCCATCAAGGAGTTCCTCGCCTCTGGACGCAAAGGACTGCGCCTTCAGCACCTGCTCGACGCCTGCGTCGACGAGTTCCGCGAGAACGAGGACCTGCCCAACACCACCAACCCCGACGACTGGGCCCGCATCTCCGGCAAGAAGGGCGAGCGGATCGTCTACATCCGGACGCTCGTCTCCGGCGGCAAGGGCACCGAGGCCGGACGGTCCATCGAGACCGCCAGCAACACTGGTCAGTACCTGTAGTCCGACCCTTCGACGGAGGCCCGCGGCGTACGCGCCGCGGGCCTCCGCGCGTACCCCGGGTGAGCCGCCACACCGGACCGGCGCTGCCGCGACGCCCCCTCGGCGCGTCACGCCGACTACGCTCGACATGACGGGGACCCCGACGGCGAGCGGAGCGGGTAGGTCGATGAGCGTCAGAAGGATCATGGGCACCGAGGTCGAGTACGGCATCTCCGTGCCCGGTCAGGCCGGAGCCAACCCGATGGTCACCTCCTCCCAGGTGGTCAACGCCTACGGGGCGCGGCCGGAACTCAACCGGGGCGGCCGGGCCCGTTGGGACTACGAGGAGGAGTCGCCACTGCGCGACGCCCGCGGATTCACCTACTCCGGCGCCGCGTACGACCCGGCCGAGGCGCTCGCCGACGAGGACCTCGGGCTCGCCAACGTCATACTCACCAACGGCGCCCGGCTCTACGTCGACCACGCGCACCCGGAGTACTCCACGCCCGAGGTGACGAACCCGCTGGACGTGGTGCGGTGGGACAAGGCGGGGGAGCGGGTGATGGCCGAGGCGGCCCGCCGGGCCGCGACCATCCCCGGCACCCACCCGATCCACCTCTACAAGAACAACACCGACAACAAGGGCGCCAGCTACGGCGCGCACGAGAACTACCTGATGCGCCGGCAGACGCCGTTCGCCGACATCGTGGCGTACCTGACGCCGTTCTTCGTCACCCGGCAGATCGTCTGTGGCGCCGGTCGGGTCGGCATCGGCCAGGACGGCGGCCAGAGCGGTTTCCAGATCTCCCAGCGTGCCGACTTCTTCGAGGTCGAGGTGGGGCTGGAGACGACGCTCAAGCGGCCCATCATCAACACCCGCGACGAGCCGCACGCCGACGCCGACAAGTACCGCCGGCTGCACGTCATCATCGGTGACGCCAACCTCTCCGAGATCTCCACGTTCCTCAAGGTCGGCACCACCTCGCTGATCCTCGCCATGATCGAGGAGAAGGCGCTCGGCGCGGACCTGGGCATCGCCGACCCGGTGGCCGAGCTGCGCGCGGTCAGCCACGACCCGTCGCTCAAGCACCTGATGCGGATGCGCGACGGCCGCAAGCTCACCGCGCTGGACGTGCAGTGGGCGTACCTGGAGCGGGTCGGCTCCTTCGTGGACGACCGCTACGGCCAGGACGTGGACGCGCAGACCGCCGACGTGCTGCGCCGCTGGGAGAGCGTGCTCGACCGGCTCGGCCGGGACGCGTTCGAGTGCGCCGACGAGCTGGACTGGGTGGCCAAGCTGCGGCTGCTGGAGGGCTACCGGGAGCGCGAGAAGCTCGGCTGGGGCTCGCACAAGCTGCAACTGGTCGACCTGCAGTACTCCGACGTGCGGCCGGAGAAGGGCCTCTACCACCGACTGGTGCAGCGCGGCTCGATGAAGACGCTGCTCACCGACGAGCAGACCCGCACCGCGATGACCGAGCCGCCGGAGGACACCCGGGCCTACTTCCGGGGCCGCTGCCTGGACCGGTACGCCTCCGAGGTGGTCGCCGCGAGCTGGGACTCGGTCATCTTCGACGTGGGCCGGGAGTCGCTGGTCCGGGTGCCGATGATGGAGCCCGAGCGGGGCACCCGCGCGCACGTCGGCGAGCTTTTCGACCGTTGCGCGAGCGCCAAGGATCTGCTGGAGACGCTCACCGGCGGGTGACCCCGGTGCCGGAAGGCCCGCCGGGTGCCGGAAACGGGCTCGCGGCGGGTCTTTCGTCGCTCCCGCGAGGTAAGTTGATCGCAGGCGATCGTGGAGGAGGCACCACCATGGCGACACAAGAGGGTGGGCAGACCCAGTCCGGCAAGTCCCGCGAGGAGGTCGAGGAGGTCACCGCGCAGGCCAACCCCGAGGTGGCCGAGCGGCACGCCGAGATCACCGAGGACGTGGACGACCTGCTCGACGAGATCGATTCCGTCCTGGAGGAGAACGCAGAGGAATTCGTGAGGGGATATGTGCAGAAGGGGGGTCAATGAGGCTTGTGTCCGATTTGCCGGAGGCGTCGGACAAGCTCTGCCCCCAGTGCCGCCAATCGCTGCCCGCGTCGGCGTTTCACCGTAATCGCCGTCGTCCGGACGGGCTGGCGTTCTACTGCAAGACATGTGCCGCTGCCCGCTCGGAGGCGAGCCGCCGCAAGCGCGGGATGGCCCCGCAGCGAAGGGCAGCGGTGCCGGTCGCGGACGGCCTCAAGTGGTGCCCCGACTGCGAGCAGATCAAGCCCGTCGACGACTTCCCGCGAACGACCAACGCCAGCGGCCGGCACAGCTACTGCAAACCGTGCCATGTGGCCCGCGGCAACGAGTCCAAGCGCGGCTCTACGGCGGCAATCGCGAGTACCACCTGCGTCGCCGCTACGGGGTCGGGGAGAAGGAGTTCCAGGAGCTCCTGGCCGAGCAGGGCGGCGTGTGCGCGATCTGCCGGCGCCCCGATCCGGAACATCTGGACCACGATCATCGCACCGGATGGGTGCGCGGGATACTCTGCTTCAACTGCAACGGTGGTCTTGGCCAGTTCAAGGACAACGCCGACGTCCTGGCCAGGGCGATCACGTACCTGAGAGGAACCACGTGGCAGCGGGTTTTGATCCATCCGGGCGTCTTCCAGATGTGTTCACCAACGCGGGGACGTCCTCCTTCACAGCGTTCCTGAGCAGGGTGGCCCCCGAGATGCTGCCCGGCCGCCGGCCACTGCCGCCCGGCATGGCCGCCGACCTGGCGCCCCACGCGACCACCATCGTCGCCATCTCGGCCGCCGGCGGCGTGGTCATGGCCGGCGACCGGCGGGCCACGATGGGCAACCTGATCGCCCAGCGCGACATCGAGAAGGTGCACCCGGCCGACGCGTACTCGCTGGTCGGCATCGCGGGCACCGCCGGCATCGGCATCGAGCTGATGCGACTGTTCCAGGTGGAGCTGGAGCACTACGAGAAGATCGAGGGCGCGATGCTCTCGCTCGACGGCAAGGCCAACCGGCTCGCCTCGATGATCCGCGGCAACCTGGGCGCGGCCATGCAGGGCCTCGCCGTGGTCCCGCTGTTCGCCGGTTTCGACCTGGCCGCCAGCGACCCGGCGCGGGCCGGGCGGATCTTCAGCTTCGACGTGACCGGCGGCCCGTACGAGGAGACCGGCTACGACGCCATCGGCTCCGGTTCGCTGTTCGCCAAGTCCGCGCTGAAGAAGCGGTTCCGGACCGGCCTGTCGGTCGAGGACGCGACGCGGCTGGCGGTCGAGGCGCTCTACGACGCGGCGGACGACGACACCGCCACCGGCGGCCCCGACCTGACCCGGCGGATCTACCCGGTCGTGATGACCGCTACCGCCGAGGGCACCCACCGGCTCACCGCCGCCGAGACGGCGGCGATCGCGGAGAGCGTGGTGTCCGGCCGGATGGAGAACCCCGGCGGCTGAGCCCGCTCCCACCGTCCACCGAGTCAGCAGTCCCGCAGAAGGAGAACCGCCGCCGTGGCCATGCAGTTCTACGCCTCGCCCGAGCAGATCATGCGCGACCGCTCCGAGCTGGCCCGCAAGGGCATCGCCCGGGGCCGCAGCGCGGTGGTCCTGAGCTACGACGGCGGGGTGCTCTTCGTCGCCGAGAACCTGTCCAGCACGCTGCACAAGGTCAGCGAGATCTACGACCGGATCGGCTTCGCCGCGGTCGGCCGGTACAACGAGTTCGAGAACCTCCGCCGCGCGGGCGTGCGGATGGCCGACCTCAACGGGCTCAGCTACGACCGGCGGGACGTGACCGGCCTGGCGCTGGCGAACGCGTACGCGCAGACGCTCGGCGCCATCTTCACCGAGCAGTCGAAGCCGTTCGAGGTGGAGATCTGCGTGGCCGAGGTGGGCGCCTCGCCCGAGGACGACGCCCTCTACCGGGTCACCTACGACGGCTCGGTGAACGACGAGCCGGGCCGGATGGCGATGGGAGGCCAGGCCGAGGCGATCAGCGGGGTGCTGAAGAACGAGCACCGGCCGGAGATGTCGCTGTCCGAGGCGGTGCGTGCCGCCATGAAGGCGCTGAGCAGCGTCGGCGGCGAGGGCGGTGCGGCCCGCACCATCGCGGCGAACCAGCTCGAGGTGGCGGTGCTGGACCGGCGCCGGGTGGGGCGTACGTTCCGGCGGATCACCGGCGCGGCGCTGACCGCGCTGCTGGAGGGTGACGCCGAGGGGGACATCGCGCCGGCGCCGGGCCGGGCGAAGACCCCGACGGTGCCGACGGAGGAGGCGGGGAAGCCGACCACGTCGGCGGGTTCGGCCGATCTGGAGGGCAACGCGGAGGACAAGCCCGCCGAGTGACATGCGCTTGCGGACCCCGCCACCTCGCCGAGGTGGCGGGGTCTTTCGCGTACGGAGACCGCCACCTCGCCGCTCCGCGCGGGGCAGATCGCAAGCGGCGAACGCCGGCGGTGCCCATCTGGGGCTCCGGGCGGCTAATGTCTCATCATGGAGCGGCGAATCTTCGGCCTCGAAACCGAGTACGGCGTCACCTGCACCTATCGCGGGCAACGCAGACTGTCCCCCGACGAGGTCGCGCGGTACCTGTTCCGGCGGGTGGTGTCGTGGGGCCGGTCGAGCAACGTGTTCCTGCGCAACGGCGCCCGCCTCTATCTGGACGTGGGCTCGCACCCGGAGTACGCGACTCCGGAGTGCGACTCGGTGACCGACCTGGTGGCGCACGACCGGGCCGGAGAACGGATCCTGGAAGGGCTGCTCGTCGACGCGGAGAAGCGGCTGCACGACGAGGGCATCGCGGGCGAGATCTACCTGTTCAAGAACAACACCGACTCGGCCGGCAACTCGTACGGCTGCCACGAGAACTACCTGGTGTCCCGGCACGGCGAGTTCGGCCGGCTGGCCGACGTGCTCATCCCGTTCCTGGTCACCCGGCAGTTGATCTGCGGCGCGGGCAAGGTGCTGCAGACGCCGCGCGGCGCGGTCTACTGCCTGTCCCAGCGGGCCGAGCACATCTGGGAGGGCGTCTCGTCGGCGACCACCCGCAGCCGGCCGATCATCAACACCCGGGACGAGCCGCACGCGGACGCCGAGCGCTACCGCCGGCTGCACGTGATCGTCGGCGACTCGAACATGAACGAGGTCACCACGCTGCTGAAGGTCGGCACCGCCGACATCGTGCTGCGGATGATCGAGGCCGGCGTGGTGATGCGCGACCTGACGCTGGAGAACCCGATCCGGGCGATCCGCGAGGTGTCGCACGACATCACGGGGCGGCGCAAGGTGCGGCTGGCCTCCGGCAAGGAGGTCTCGGCGCTGGAGATCCAGCAGGAATACCTCTCCAAGGCGACGGAGTTCGTGGAGCGCCGGGGCGGGGACCAGACCGCGAAGCGGGTGGTCGACCTGTGGGGCCGGGTGCTGCGGGCGGTCGAGATCGGCGACCTGGACCCGGTGGCCCGGGAGATCGACTGGGTCACCAAGCTGAAGCTGATCGAGCGTTACCAGCGCAAGCACGACCTGCCGCTGTCGCACCCGCGGGTGGCGCAGATGGATCTGGCCTACCACGACCTGCGGCGCGGTCGCGGCCTGTACGGGCTGCTGGAGCGCCGCCGCGAGGTGGACCGGGTGGCCACGGACCCGGAGATCTTCGAGGCGAAGGAGACGCCGCCGCAGACCACCCGGGCGCGGCTGCGCGGCGAGTTCATCCGGCACGCCCAGGAGAAGCGGCGGGACTTCACCGTGGACTGGGTGCACCTGAAGCTGAACGACCAGGCGCAGCGCACGGTGCTGTGCAAGGATCCGTTCCGGGCCTACGACGAGCGGGTGGAACGGCTGATCGCGAGCATGTGATCGTCACGGGCGGCCGGTGCCCGGCACCGGCCGCCCGTTCACCGGTACGCTGGCGTCGCGATGAACACTTCCGAATCCGCCGGCGGGTCCGGCCGCGAGACGTCCTCGGGCCGTGACGGCGCCGAGAAGCTCAACTGGATCGACCGCCGCCGGGAGAAGATCCGCGCCGAGGTCGACCGCAACAGGCGCGGCGACTACACCGTGCCGACCTGGGTGCTGGCGGCGGCGCTGGTGCTGATCGTCGGCGGCTGGCTGGCGTTGATCCTGCTGCTCGGCTGAGGTCGGGGCGGCTCAGTTGTAGGGCATCCGGGGGAACCAGCCGAAGCCGAACATGGCCGGGACCCGGATGTCCCAGTAGATGACGGTGAAGACGCCGAGCGCGACGAGCAGCGCTCCGGTGACGGTGGCGGCGCGGCGGGGGTCGGCCATCCAGGCGAGGAAGCGTCCCCGGCTGATCGCCACGGCGAGGGCGAACACGGCCGTGACGAGCAGGATGTTCCCGAGGGACTGCAGCGTGAACGCCAGCGCCCCGTAGAGCGGGTTGCCGGTGTCGACGGCCCAGTGGAACAGCTTGTTGAACATCGGGTAGGGGCGGCCGACGAGGAACCCGCCGACGATCGCGCCGATGGTGATCACCCGGGCGACGGGCCGGTGCGCGAAGATGTCCGGCACGAGCCTGAGCGCGGCGAGCCCGAGATAGGTGAGGGCGAGTCCGATGACGCCGAAGACGACCGACGACTGGATGAGGCGTACCGGGACGCCGCCGACGACCTCGGTGGACAGCTGGGGCAGGCGCTCGCCGAGCAGGACGCCGATGATGCCGTAGCTGGCCGAGACGACGACCATGCCGAGGGCGAGCCAGCCGACCGGACGCAGCAGGGCGCGCAGCGCGGGCCGGGTGCCGCCGGCGGGGTCGGCGCCGGAGGCCTGGCTCATCGGCCCGACCGAGGCCGCCACCGCGATGTTGCAGGCGGTGAAGGTGCCGGCGAAGCCGGAGACGAAGGCGAAGAGCATCCCGCCGACGGCGCCGGTGATGGCGGTCCCCTTGGCGTCGTGGCCGAGCACGGTGTTGGCGACGTTGTCGCCGATGACCTTGTCGACGAACTCGAAGGACCACAGGACGGCCAGCAGCACGCCGGCTGCCGCGCTGATCAGGGCGAATCGGAGGGGATGCGGCGGGCGGTCAGTGGAGATTCCGGCGTCGGGGGTCGCGTTCGGGAACTGTCGCAGTGCCATGGGAGTCGCCTCCTAAACGGCGGCCAGCCGCGTTTTCCGCGCGGCTGCCTGGTGCGACGGCGGTGACGGGGTGACCGGAGTCGATTTCCCGGACAGTATGGGAGGCCGCGTGGGGCCCCGGTTCTTCAATCGTGCTGACCTGTCCCGGCGCTGATCCCCGCGGCGTTCCGCATGTTCAGCCGAGCAGGCGGGCCGCGTGGCGGCCGGCCGCGGCCGCGGCCAGGAAGTAGGCGTGGTCGGCGTCCAGGCCCCGGCCCATCGTCGACAGGCCGACCGGGCCGGCCCGCAGGGCCGCGTCGAGGCCGTCGGCGGGCACGGTGACGATCGTGTGCCGGTCGGCCAGCGGCGCCAGCGCCGTGGCGACCTCCGCCGCCAGGGTGGGATGGAGTCCGTCCGGCACCACCAGCTCCGCGCGGGCCAGCGCGACCCGGCCGTACGCGGTGAGGCTGTGATGGGAGACGCCCCGGTGTCGGAGCCGGGCGTCGGCGTCGGAGATGCGCAGCGATCCGACCGGGCGCCCGCCCAGCGTGGCGACCGCGTTCACCGCTTCGCCGACGGCCACCCCGGAGAAGCCCCAGCGGGTGCCGGTACCGAGGTTGCCGGGGCCCTGGGCGACGATCGTCAGGTCCGCGCCGAGCACGTGCCGCGCGGCGAGCAGGCCGCTGTGCAGGGTGCTGGCCTCCAGGTCGCCGCCGAACGCCTGACCCACGCTCACCGTGCCGGTGAGGTGCCCGGCCAGGCCGGCCAGGGTCCGGGAGAACCAGGCCGGCAGCGCGCCGCCGTCGGTCAGCACGTACGCCACCCGCGCGTCCGGGGCGTCGGCGTGTACCCCGGCGAGGATCGCCGGCAGCGCGGAGTGCAGGTCGGCGGTGACCACCGGCATGCCGTCGACGGTGTCGGCGGCGGCCAGGGTGTCGTGGTGCGGTGAGGCCTCCTCGTCCACGCCGAGCAGGATCGGTTGCAGCGGCGTGTAGCGGGCCTTGACCAGGTGCCCGGCGTCGCGGCTGTCGCCGGCCTGCGGCGGGTCCGGGGGCAGCCGGTCGGGCAGCGCCACGACCAGCGCGTAGCCGCCGGTGCCGAGGCCCATCAGCAGCGCCCCGGCGTTCAGCAGCACCCGGTCGCCGGGCTCCGGCTCGCCGACCAGGGCCGGGTAGGCCAGGGCGCGCATCCGTCCACCGTCGGGCAGCTCGACGTCGAGTTCGACGGCGCCGGTCCACCGCCGCCGTACCGCAGTGACCGTGCCGGACCGCCATCGCACCATGCGGTGCACGGTATCGGCCGGCGCCGGGCGGTTACCCGGGCGGGTCAGGTGTCCTGGTCGACAGGGCGCCCCGCCTCGTCCTGGGTGGTGCGGGCGGGCCGGTCGGCCGAGCGGGACCGGGTGGGGTCGAGAAAGACGTACGCGATCTCCGGGAAGTGCCCGGTGAGCCGGCGTTCGGCCTCGTCGGCGGCGGCCTCGATGTCGGCGCCGGTGGCGTCGTCGCGGAAGTCGACCTTGGCGGCGACGAGGATGTCGTCGGGGCCGAGGAACATGGTCATCAGCGTGTCGACCCGGTCCACCGTCGGCACGTCCGCCAGCTCCCGTTCGATGCGCCGGTGCAGCCGGTCGGACACCGAGCGCCCGACCAGCAGCGAGATGTTGCTGCGGGCCAGGATCGCGGCGACCACCAGCAGCAGCACGCCGATGAGGATGGAGGCGACGCCGTCGTACAGCTCGTCGCCGGTCAGGTGCGACAGGGTGAGCCCGCCGGCGGCGATCAGCAGGCCGATCAGCGCGGCGCTGTCCTCCAGGAAGACCGCCTTCACCGTGGTGTCGGCGGTCAGGCGCAGGTAGCGGCGCGAGGTGGTGCCCCAGCGACGGGACTCGCCGCGCACCTGCCGGACCGCCCGGGCAAGCGACACCGACTCGATGGCGAAGGAGACCGCCAGCACCACGTACGAGACCACGTACTCGCCGCTGTGCTCGTGCACCAGGATGGTGGTGACGCCGTGCGTGACGGCGAAGCCCGCCCCGGCCACGAAGGTGAACAGCGCGGCGAGGAACGCCCACACGTAGCTCTCCTTGCCGTACCCGAAGGGGTGCCGGGTGTCGGCCGGCCGCGCGCCGCGGCGCAGCGCCAGGTAGAGCAGCACCTCGGTGGTGGTGTCGGCCAGCGAGTGGACGGCCTCGGAGAGCATCGCCGCGGAGCCGGAGATCAGGCCCGCGACCAGCTTCGCGACCGCGATGGCGAGGTTCGCCGCGCCCGCCACCACGACAGTGCCGACGCTCTCGGTCTTGACCTCCGGCTCCGCCATGCGCTCACCCTATGACCGGTCGATGTCCGCCGCCGGGTGGAAGACCCCCGCGCCGCGCCGCGCGGGTGCCCGCGCCGGACACGCGGGCTGCTAGCGTTTGCACGTGTCCCGGACCCGTACCGAACGCCTGGTCAACCTGGTGATCTGCCTGCTGTCGACGCGACGCTTCCTGACCGCCGCGCAGATCGCCGCGACCGTGCCCGGCTACGAGCACGACCCGGACGACGCCAAGGACCACGAGGCGTTCCAGCGCAAGTTCGAGCGCGACAAGGCCGAGCTGCGTGAGCTGGGCGTGCCGCTGGAGACCGGCACGGCGAGCGTCTTCGACGCCGAGCCCGGCTACCGGATCGCGCCGCGCGCCTACGCGTTGCCCGACATC
Source organism: Micromonospora sp. NPDC005257 (assembly GCF_042872445.1). NCBI lineage: Bacteria > Bacillati > Actinomycetota > Actinomycetes > Micromonosporales > Micromonosporaceae > Micromonospora > Micromonospora sp. NPDC005257. The sequence goes on from NZ_JBIAKL010000013.1 coordinate 131,728, forward strand.
CCGCTCGAACCGGACGAGGCCGCCGCGGTGGGCATCGCCGCCCGCCTGTGGCAGCACGCCGGGCTGGCCGCCGCCGCGTCGTCCGGGCTGGCGAAGCTGCGCGCCGCCGGCATCGACGTGGATCCGCAGGCCACGCTGGGCCTGGAGCCGATGGTCACCGTCGACCCGGCGTTCGCGCCGCTCACCGCCGCCGCACGGGACCGGCGCGAGGTCAGCTTCGACTACCGCGTGCCGGACCGGGACGCGCCCACCCGTCGCCGGGTGCAGCCGTGGGGCGTGGTCTGCTGGCGCGGCCGGTGGTACGTCGTCGGCCACGACCTGGACCGCGCGGCGACCCGCTGCTTCCGGCTGTCCCGGGTGGTCGGCGCGGTCCGGGCGACGGGCGAGCCGGGGGCCTACGCGCCGCCCGCCGGGGTCGACCTGATCAGCCACGTGGCGCGCTGGTCCGGGCCGGTGGAGCACACCGGCCGGGCCACGGTGCTGGCCACGCCGGGCCGCGTGGCCGGGTTGCGCCGCTGGGCGGTGGAGTGCCAGGCCGGTCCGGACGGCGACCGGCTGGTGCTGCCGTACGCCGACGCCGACTACCTGGCCGGCCAGATCGTCGGGTACGGCCCGGACGTGCGCGTGCTGGAGCCACCGGAGGTGCGGGAGGCGGTCATCCAGCGGCTCAAGGAGGTGGCCGCCCGGCACGACGAGCTGGCGGTCGCCGGGGGTGCCCGGTGACCCGCCCGGCGGGCCGCCCGGGCCGCGCCTCCGCCGACCGGCTGGCCCGGCTGCTCAACCTGGTGCCCTACCTGCTGGCCCGCCCCGGGATCGAGATCGCCGAGGCGGCGCACGACCTCGGGGTGACCGAGAAGCAGCTCCGGGAGGATCTGGAGCTGCTGTGGGTGTGCGGGCTGCCCGGCTACGGCCCCGGTGACCTGATCGACATGGCGTTCGACGGCGACCGGGTCACCATCACCTACGACGCCGGGATCGACCGCCCGCTGCGGCTCACCCCGGACGAGGCCCTGGCGCTGGTGGTGGCGTTGCGGATGCTGGCCGAGACGCCCGGCGTGGCCAACCGGGAGGCGGTCGAGCGGGCACTCGCCAAGATCGAGAGCGCCGCCGGTGACCTGGCCGGTGCGCCGGTCGAGGTCCGCCTGCCCGGCGACACCGCCCGGGTACGCGAGCTGCGCGCCGCCGTCGAGCGCGGCCGGGCGCTGCGGATCACCTACTACACGGCGGCCCGGGACGAGACCACCGAACGCACCATCGACCCGCTGCGGATGCTGATGGTCGGCGGCCGGGCGTACGTGGAGGCGTGGTGCCGCCGCGCCGAGGCGGTGCGGCTGTTCCGGGCCGACCGGATCGACGCGGTGACCGAGCTGCCGGAGCAGGCGGTGGTGCCGCCGCAGGCCCGCCCGCACGACCTCAGCGACGGCGTGTTCCGCCCGTCGGCCGACCTGCCGCTGATCACGCTGCGGATCGGCCGGGGCGAGCGGTGGATCACCGAATATTATCCGTGCGAGCGGGTCGAGGCCGACGGCGAGCAGTGGCTGGTGTCTCTGCGCGTCACCGACCTCGGGTGGGCCCGGCGATTCGTGCTCGGGCTGGGCCCGGAGGTCACTGTGGTGGCCCCGGCCGAGCTGGCCGACCAGGTACGCGCCCAGGCCGTGGCCGCGCTCGACGCGTACGCCACCCCGGCCGGCAGCGCCGACCCGGCGGCGGTCGGCGGCACCCGATAGGCTGACCGCCGTGGTGATGTGGATCGTGCTCGGTGTCGTGGTGTTCGCGCTGGTCGTACTGGCCCTGGCGATCCGTCCGGTGGTGAGCCGGCTGCCCGGGCTGCGCCGTTCCGCGCTGGCGTTGCAACGCCGGGCGGCCGAGGCGGAGTCGCTGCGTGCCGCCGCCGAGCAGGTGCAGGCGCGGGCCGAGTCGCTCCAGGAGCGGGCGGCCGTCGCGCAGGAGCGGATCGAGCTGATCAAGGCCAGACGCGGCGACTGATCGACGCCCGTCGGCCGGTTGAGCGCCGTTTGCGCATTCCTGGGCGGTTCCGCGCAGAAATGCGCGGTGCCGGATGGTTGACGGGACAGTCCAGGTTGGCCGAAACTTCACCGACCGGGCCCGCACGAGCAGGCCCGCGGGGGTGGCAAGGCGCTGCTACGCACGTACGATGGGCGACGACCTACCCCTCACTACTACACAGAGCGACTGGAGCTTCCCATGGGTGCCCTCAAGCCGTGGCACATCGCCGTACTCGTGGTCGTGCTGATCCTGCTGTTCGGCGCGAAGCGGCTCCCCGACGCGGCCCGCTCGCTGGGTCGTTCGCTGCGGATCATCAAGGCTGAGACCAAGAGCCTGCACGACGACGACGACCGCGATCTCGCCGAGAAGGCCGACGCGCAGGCCGGCTACCAGCCGCTCCAGCCCCAGCAGCCGGTCCAGGGGCAGCCGTACGTGCAGCAGCCGTACGCCCAGCAGCAGCCGTACGCCCCGCAGCAGCAGCCCGTCGCCCCGCCGGCCGACCCGGTGCAGCGCGTCCGCGAGAACTGATCCGAGAGGCCTCAACCACCGTGGCCTTCGGGTTGAAGAAGCGCGGACCGAGCGACTTCGCGCGGGCCGCCGACGGCTCGATGACGCTCATGGAGCACATCCGTGAGCTGCGTAACCGGCTGTTCCGGGCGTCGCTGGCGATCCTGGTCGGCTTCGGCTTCGGCATCTGGCTGGCCACGCCGGTCCGGGTGCTGCTGTCGAAGCCCTACTGCGACCTGCCGCAGTCGACCGATCCGGAAACCGGCAAGTGCCTGTTCGTGCAGCTCGGCGTCGCCGACGTCTTTCTGCTGAATCTGAAGATCGGTCTCTGGGTCGGTCTGATCATCGCGGCGCCGGTCTGGCTCTACCAGCTCTGGGCGTTCATTGCGCCCGGCCTGCACCGGCACGAGCGGCGCTACGCGTACGTCTTCACCGCGCTCGCGGCCCCGCTCTTCGCAGCCGGCGCGGTGCTGGCGTTCTTCGTCACCACCAAGGGTCTGGAGTTCCTGCTCAACGTCTCCGGCGACGACATCGCGACCAACCTCGAGGTGACCCGCTACATCTCGTTCGTCACGAACCTGATCCTGCTGTTCGGGGTGGCGTTCGAGTTCCCGCTGATCGTGCTGATGCTCAACTTCGCCGGCCTGGCCAGCGCCAAACGGCTGCTCAGCTGGTGGCGGATCGCGGTCTTCGTGTTCTTCGCGTTCTCCGCGGTGGTCACGCCGACACCCGACCCGTTCGGCATGACGGCGCTGGCGATCTGCCTCTGCGCGCTCTACTTCGCCGCGGTGGGGGTGGCGTTCCTCAACGACAGGCGGCGCGGTCGCGGGCGTGAGGTCTACGCCGGCATCGCGGACGACGAGGTGTCACCGCTGGACCTGTCGAACGAGCCGGTGCCGACCGGTGCCCGGATCGAGGCGTCCGAGCCGATCGGAGCACCGGAGCCGATCGTCGCGCCGAAGCCGATCGAGCGCCGCTACGACGACATGACCTGATCCGACCCGCTCATCTCCGGACGCCGTCCCCGCCGCACGGGGGCGGCGTCCGCGTCTCCGCAGCCGCCCGTCCCGCGTCGACCTCGGAGTTGGTGCCCTCGGCCCACCCTGCGGCGATCTTGGACTTTGTGCCCCTCGAATGCCGGATATCCGCACTGTGCCCGGGCCGAAACCGCAAGATCGCCGTCGGGCGGGGTTGGGGCGGGGACGGTGGGTCAGGTTAGGCGGCGGGCTGCTCTGGGGGCTCTTCACAACTTGGGGTGTAGTTGGGGACCGAAATGCGCCGGGGGCCCGTCAGTGATCGGCGCCGGCTCGATGCTGGCGGCGGCGCGTGATGCCGGATGGGGGGCCGTCGGCGATGATGTCGGCGTGGAGTATGTGTCCAGGGTGCCCGGTCCGCCGCTGGACGGGCTGATCGACGACCTCTACTACTTGGAGGGCGCCCCGCCGTACTCCCGGTTGATGCTGCCGGCGGCGCCTGCGCCATTGCTCATCGTCAACCTCGGGGCGCCGTTTCTCATCCGCGCAGGCACCGACGTAGAAGCCGTGGAGTACGCCGACGGCTGCGCGGTCACCACGCCCACCCGCGCGTGGGAGTTCAGCTACCCAACCCCGACCCGGTCCGTCGGCGTCCACTTCAAGCCGTGGGGGCTGGCACCGTTCCTTCCGATGCCCGCGGCCGAGCTGTGCGACCGACCGGCGACGGTCGAGCAGATCTGGGGCCAGCCCGCTATCGCTGAGTTGCGACGCCGACTGACCTTGGCAGACGCACCGCACAAGATGCTGATGTTGCTCGAAGAGGAACTGGTGCGACGGCTGCGGGCGATCGACGGTCTTGACGTGGTCCGCCAAGTGAGCAGCGCCATCGCGGCGACAGGCGGGACAGTGCCAATCAGCGACATCGGTGTGGCGGCCCGCGCCAGCAGCACGTACTTGGCGAAGCGGTTCAAGACCGTCGTCGGTGTCACGCCGAAACGGCTGGCTCGCAGCTACCGCTTCACCTCCACCGTGTTGGCGATCGACGTCGCTGCACCGATCGACTGGGGAGACGTTGCCGCCGACGCGGGCTACTTCGACCAGGCCCACTTCGTGCGCGAGTTCCGGGAGTTCACCGGTCTCACGCCGACCAGGTACGTCGAAGTCCGGCGGCGATTCCTGCGCGACCATCCTGGCCACGCACTGGGCGGCTGGCCGCTGCCAGCCGATTGATTTCGTACAAGAGCGACAGCTCACGCCGCACAAGACTGGGGACTCCCAACAGAGGAGGAATCCATGGGCAAAGTGGTCATGAACGCGTCGGTTTCGGTGGATGGTTTCATCGCAGCTGAGAACGACGATCCCGGTCCGATATTCGAGTGGCTGGTCAGCGGTGACGTGCCGTTGGACGACGGTGGCGTTCTGAAGGTGTCGCAGGCGTCCTACGACCACATCCGGCCGTACTGGGACGAGATCGGTGTGACGATCGCCGGCCGTCACGTCTTTGACATCACAGACGGCTGGGATGGGACGCCTCCGAGTGGGATCGACCATGTGGTCGTCGTGAGTCGCCGTGGTGCGCCCGAGGGCTGGGACCCTCAGGCGCCCTTCCACTTTGTCGACGGCATCGAGGCAGCCGTGGCCAAGGCGCGAGAGCTTGCGGGTGACCGCACTGTCGAGGTGGCCGCCGGCGACGTCGGCGGCCAGATGCTCGCCGCAGGTTTGGTCGACGAGGTACGCATGGACGTCGCACCCGTCGTGCTCGGCTCCGGCAAGCGCTACTTCGGGTCCGTCGACGCGCAGCACCTGCTGGAAGGCCCAGACGTAGTTGTTCAGGGCAACCGGGTGCTTCACCTGCGCTATCGGGTGCGCCGATGACCGATCTGAGTGGGTACGCGAAGAAGTCCGCTGCGGCGGTGATGGCACCGGTCCCGCCCGGCTGCTCGACATGGTCGAGGGCCGCTCCAACCAGACGTTCAAGTCCTGGCTCGCCGACCGCGACGAGGCCTGGCGCGACGCCGTGGACGTGGTCGCGATGGACGGCTTCACCGGCTTCAAGACCGCCACCGCCGAAGAGCTCCCCGACGTGACCGTGGTCATGGACCCCTTCCACGTCGTGCGCCTGGCCGGCGATGCGCTGGACCGGTGCCGCCGCCGGGTCCAGTTGGCGATCCACGGCCACCGCGGCATGAAGAACGACCCGCTCTACTCCGCGCGCAGGACCCTGCACACAGGTGCCGGGCTGCTCACCGACGAGCAGGCCGCTCGGCTCACCGCGCTGTTCGCCGACGACGCGCATGTCGAAGTCGAGGCGACCTGGGGCATCTACCAGCGAATGATCGCCGCCTACCGACACGAGGACCGGCGCCGTGGCCGCGAGCTGATGGTCAAGCTGATCGACACGATCAGCACCGGTGTCCCGAACGCACTGGTCGAGGTCACCACGCTCGGCCGCACGTTGAAGAAGCGCGCAGCCGACGTGCTGGCCTACTTCGACCGGCCCGGAACCAGCAACGGCCCCACCGAGGCGATCAACGGCCGGCTCGAGCACCTGCGCGGTTCCGCACTCGGGTTCCGCAGCCTCACGAACTACATCGCCAGATCGCTGCTGGAGACCGGAGGCTTCAGGCCGCGACTACACCCTCGATCGTGAAGAGCCGCTTTGGGGGCCGGCGGGGGACCGCGTCGGGGTGCAGGATCGCGGCTATCGCCTCGGCGCCGTCGACCAGGCGCGGGCCGGCGCGCACGATCAGGCCGTCCGCGTCCAGCGCCCACACCTGCGCGTCCGGGAAGTGAGCGGCCACCGCGGCGGCCTGCTCGGCGGCGCCGTCGAGACGGAACCCGCACGGCGCGACCAGCACCACCTCGGGGCGGGCGGCCCGTAGCGCCTCCCAGGTGGTCGGCGCGGACCGGGCGCCGCGATGGGTGGCCACCGGCTCGCCGCCGGCGACGTCGACCAGGTCGGGGATCCAGTGCCCGGCGCCGAACGGCGGGTCCACCCACTCGACCACAGCGACCCGGGGCCGGGGCCGGTCCGCCACCGCCGCGCCGACCGCCGCGAGCCGGGCCCGCAAGCCGTCGACGAGGGCCTCCGCGCGCTCCGGCACCCGGGCCGCCGCGCCCACCGCCCGGATCGACTCCAGCACGTCGTCCAGTGTGTACGGGTCGAGCGACAGCACGTCCGCCCGGCACCCCAGGTGCTCCACGGCGTCGGCGACCCGGCCCGAGGGCAACGCGCAGACGCGGCACAGATCCTGGGTGAGGATCAGGTCCGGATCCAGTCCGGCCAGCGCCCCGGCGTGCAGCGTGTAGAGGTCGGCGCCGGCCGCTACCTGCGCCCGGACGTACGCGTCGATGTCGCCGGGACTCATGCCGCGCGTGTCCCGGCCACCGACGACCACAGTGGTGCCCGACCGGTACGACGCGGGCACCTCGCACTCGAACGTGACACCGACCAGGTCGTCGCCGAGGCCGAGCGCGTACACGATCTCGGTGGCGGAGGGGAGCAGGGAGACCAGCCGCATGCCGCCATCATGCCCGCACGCCCCACAGCTGGCCCGGGCGGACATCGGACCGCCCTCGGGCCTTGCCGGGATGCCGTACGCGCTTAGACTCTGCTGACTCCGCCGAGCCCCCCGGGCGGTGTGCCGGGGTGCGTCGGCGCCCCGTTCCGGTCAGCCCGCCTGACCTCCGCTCCGGAGAACCCGATGAAGAGCCGTACCGCCGCCGTCCTGACCGTCCTCTGCGCGGCCACCGCGCTCACCGCCTGCGGTGACGACGAGCCCGCGCCGAAAGGCCAGCAGGTGCCGGTGACCGCCACCGACACCAGCTGCGAGGTCACCACCACGTTGTTCACCCCGGGCACCGTCACCTTCACCGTGACCAACCGGGGCCAGCAGGCCACCGGCGTCTACGTCTACGGCCGGGAGGGCGACGGCTTCACCAAGGTGATCGCCGAGGTCGCGGACGTGCCGGCGGGCCGCAGCGGCGACCTGCGCGCCTCGCTGCAGACCGGCACGTACGAGGTGGCCTGCAAGCCCGGCCGGCAGGGCGACGGCGTACGGACCAAGATCACCGTCTCCGACGACGGCAACCTGGCCAGCGCGGCCGCCGAGGTGGCCTACGACCGGTCGGTGGCGATCGAGCTGACCGGCGACGCGATCAGCGGCGTGGACGGCCTGATCGCCGAGCCCGGCGAGAAGCTCGCGTTCAAGGTGACGAACAAGACCGCCGGGGCCCGGACGCTGTACGTGCTCAACCCCGACGGCAAGCGGGTCGCCGAGATGAAGGCGGAGGCCAACGGCACCGCCGAGACGGTGGTGACGCTCGGCGCCGCCGGTGACTGGTCGCTGAAGGTCAAGGGCGACGGCGTGCCGTCGGTGAGCAAGCGACTGGTGGTGCGCTGAGGCACAGGGGCGTCGATCCGAGTTTCGTCGATCCGGGTGCATCCACCGGGGACGGTCCGGGCGAAGCAATGGTCGTGACGACAGTCACGGACCTGGTCGCTTCGACGAAAGGCTCCCCGATGAACATTGCTCGTCTCGCCGCCCGGCTGGCCGTGGGCGCCACCGCGGCGGCGGTGGCCACCACCGCCGCGGCCGTGCCCGCCCAGGCCGGCGCCAAGCAGCCGGGTACGCGGTCGCTGGCCGCCGTGCTCACCGCCGACAAGAGCGGCTTCGACCGCAACTCGCGGGACTTCGACGTCCTCACCAAGGCGGTCCTGACGGTGCTGCAGGCCAAGCCGGACTCGCCGGTGAAGGTGCTCACCGACGGCACTGTCGCGCTGACCGCGTTCGTGCCCAACGACTACGCGTTCCGGGAGCTGGTCCGGGACATCACCGACGCGAGGAAGCTGCCCGGCGAGAAGGCCGCCTTCGACGCGGTCGCCGGGCTCGGCGTGGACACCGTGGAGGACGTCCTGCTCTACCACGTCGTGCCCGGCGCGACGATCGACCGCAAGGCGGCGCTGAAGGCCGACGGCGCGGACCTGACCACCGCGCTCGGCGCGACCGTCGAGGTGGACGTGAAGCGCTGCTGGTACGGCCGCGAGGTGCGGCTTGTCGACGCCGACACCAGCGACCGCAACGCCAGGGTGGTGCGGTACGACATCAACAAGGGCAACAAGCAGATCGCGCACGCGGTGGACCGGGTGCTGCGCCCGATCGACCTGCCCTGAACCACCCCCGCGACGGCGTCCGGCACCCCCTGCCGGGCGCCGTCGGCGTGTGCCGCCCGCCCGCCGCGTGACCTGGCTCTGGTGGGCCGCGCGCGGTGTGCCGTACGGTGCTCGCCGTGACCGAGCACGACCCTGTCCCGCCCGGCCCCGTCGCCGTGCTCGCCAACCCGACCGCCGGCCGAGGGCGGCACCGCGGTCTGCTGCCCGGGATCCTGGAGCGCCTCGCCGCGGCGGGCCGCCCGGTCGAGCTGCTGCGCGCGGGCACCCCCGAGGAGGCGGAGGCGGCGTGCCACGCCGCTGTCGCCGGCGGCGCCGGGGCGCTGGTCGCGGTGGGCGGCGACGGCAGCGTCCACCGGGCGGTGCAGGCGGTCGCCGGCACGGCAGTGCCGTTCGGGCCGGTCCCGGCGGGCACCGGCAACGACTTCGCGATGGAGACCGGCTTCCCGGCCGACCCGGCCGCCGCGGTCGAGGTGATCACCGCGGCGCTCGCCGCCGGCCGTTCCCGCCCGGTCGACCTGGCGCGGCTGTCCCGGCCCGGCGTCGCCGACCGCTGGTTCGGCGCGGTGCTCGCGGCCGGCTTCGACGCGATCGTCAACGAACGCGCCAACCGGATGCGCTGGCCGCGCGGCCCTCGCCGGTACGACCTGGCGATCGTGGTGGAGCTGGCCCGGCTGCGACCACGCCGCTACCGGCTGGTCCTGGACGGGGTGGCGCAGGAGGTGGACGCGGTGCTGATCGCTGTGGGCAACACGGCCAGCTACGGCGGCGGCATGCGGATCTGCCCGGCCGCCGACCCGCACGACGGCCTGCTGGACGTGGTGGTCGGCGGCCGCTTCGACAGGCGCACGCTGATGCGGGTCAAGCCGCAGATCTACCAGGGCACCCATGTCACGCACCCGCTGGCGCGCGTCTACCGGGCGCGGACGGTGGAGCTGGCCGCCGACGGCATCACCACGTACGCCGACGGGGAGCGCGCCTTCGAGCTGCCGGTGACCGTCAGCGCCGCGCCGGGCGCGCTGCGGCTGCTGCGCTGACCGCCGGGTCCGCCGCGGTGATCGGGTCCGGTGGCGGGGCGGCGGCGCGGACCGCGCCGGCGCTCGCGGCGACCACGAGCGCGATGGCGAGCACCTCGACCGGGCGCAGCGCCTGGCCGAGCACCAGCCAGCCGGCCACGGCGGCGATCGCCGGACCGAGACTCATCATCACCGCGAACGTCGCCGTCGGCAGCCGCCGCAGCGCGGCCAGTTCCAGGCTGTACGGCAGCACCGAGGCGAGCAGCGCCAGCGCGGCGCCCAGCCCGAGCACCACCGGATCGGCCAGGCGGCCGCCCGCGTCGGCCAGCCCGAACGGCAACGTGAGCAGCGCGGCCACGGTCAGCGCCAGGGCCAGCCCGTCGGCGCCGGCGAACCGCGCGCCGACCCGCGCCGAGCAGACGATGTACGCCGCCCACAGGGCGCCCGCCGTCAGCGCGAGCGCGGCGCCGGCCGGGTCGAGCCGGTCGAAGCCGCCCTGCCCGAGCAGGGCCACCCCGGCCAGCGCCAGCGCGGCCCAGCACCAGGCGGCCACCCGGCGCGCGGCGAGCACTGACAGCGCCAGCGGGCCGAGCACCTCAAGGGTGACGGCCGGGCCGAGCGGGATCCGTCCGATCGCCTGGTAGAAGATCGAGTTCATGCCGGCCAGGGCCAGCCCGAACGCCAGCACGGCGCCCCAGTCGCGGCGGCCGTACCCGCGTACCCGGGGGCGGCAGACCACGAGCATCACCAGCGCGCCGATGGTCAGCCGCAACGTCACCGCCCCGGCCACCCCGGTACGCGGGAACAGCAGCGCGGCCAGCGCGGAGCCGAACTGCACCGACAGCGCCCCGCCGAGCACCAGCGCGACCCCGCCGAGCCGTCCCGGCGCGCGCGACGGCACGGGGTGGGCACCGGTCATGCCCTGACGGTAGCCGGTCCGCCGCGACGCCCTTCCGCCGCCGGGTGGGCCGGCGCTCAGCCGGCTCCGGCCAGGTCGAGCACCGCGCCGAGCCCGTTCGGGCGGCCCGCGTCGGCGCAGGGCAGCACCAGCACGCCGCACCCGGCGGCCACCGCGCCGGCGTCGGCCGGTGTGTCACCCACCATGAGCGTGCGCTCCGGGTCGACGCCGAGCATCCCACAGGCGCGCAGGAAGATGCCCGGGTCCGGCTTGCAACGCCCCACCTCGTACGACAGCGCGTACGCGTTGACGAGCGCGTCGAGATCCCAGGCGGCGAACAGCGGCCGCAGGTCGAAGCCGATGTTGCTGACCACCGCCACCTTCACCCCGGCGGACCGCAGCGCGCCCAGCACCGGCGCGGTGTCCGGGTACGGCACCCAGCCCTCGGGCACCAGCACCCGCTCGTAGAGCGCGTCGGCCAGCCCGTCGATGCCGGTGTCCACGGTCTCGGCCAGCCCGGTGTACGCGCCCCGGTGCGCGTGCGGGTAGAGATCGCGGTCGGCCCACAGCTCGGCCAGCCGGGGCGGCACCCGGGCCGGCAGCGGGCCGCCGGCGCGTCCGGCGGTGAGCAGCCGGTCGGCCAGCGAGGTGGCCCGGATCCGGTCCAGCTCGACGCCGCAGGCCGCCGCGGCGGCGAGCACCCAGGCCAGCGGCTCCTCCACCTGGGCGAGGGTGCCGTGGAAGTCGAAGAGCACCGCCTCCACGGGCCGGCGGGACGGGCTCGCGCGGACGGCGTCGTCCGCGCCGCTCGAGAGGTGGGGCAGTTCGGTACGGTCCGGCACGTCGTGCACCCTACCTACCCGCTCCGACTGCCCTGCCGGACGGCCTTGACCGGTACTCGTCGGTCGTACCGATTAATCTTGGTGTCATGTCGAGCCCCGCCGAGCGGTACGCCGCGGCGCGCCGCCGGGCCGCGCAGGCTTCCGCCTTCCCGGCCCTGGACGAATTCTCCCTGGATCTCGGTTTCGATCTCGACGACTTCCAGCGCGAGGCGTGCGAGGCGCTGGAGCGGGGCAGCGGCGTGCTGGTCTGCGCGCCCACCGGCGCCGGCAAGACCGTGGTGGGCGAGTTCGCGGTGCACCTGGCGCTGCGCGGCCGGCCCGGCGGAGACGCGCCCGAGGCCCGGCGCAAGTGCTTCTACACCACGCCGATCAAGGCGCTGTCCAACCAGAAGTACCACGACCTGGTGGACCGCTACGGCGCCGAGCACGTCGGCCTGCTCACCGGCGACAACGCGATAAACGGCGACGCGCCGGTGGTGGTGATGACCACCGAGGTGCTGCGCAACATGCTCTACGCCGGCTCGGCGACGCTCAAGGGCCTGGCGTACGTGGTGATGGACGAGGTCCACTACCTGGCCGACCGGTTCCGCGGCGGGGTCTGGGAAGAGGTGATCATCCACCTGCCGGAGTCGGTCACGCTGGTGTCGCTGTCGGCCACCGTCTCCAACGCCGAGGAGTTCGCCGACTGGCTGGTCACCGTGCGGGGCGAGACCGCGGTGGTGGTCTCCGAGCACCGGCCGGTGCCGCTGTGGCAGCACATGCTCGTCGGCAAGCGGATGTTCGACCTGTTCCACGACGCCGACGCGGCCCGCAAGCACGACGTGCACCCCGAGCTGCTGCGTTACACCCGGGACACGATGCGCCGCCTGGAGCTGGGCGAGGGCCGCAGCGCCGGTCCCGGCGGCGGACGGCGCGGCCCCCGCTGGCGCGGCCCGATGCGCCCGGACATCGTCGACCGGCTCGACCGGGAGGGCCTGCTGCCGGCCATCCTGTTCATCTTCAGCCGGGCCGGCTGCGACGCCGCCGTGCAGCAGTGCCTCGCCGCCGGGCTGCGCCTGACCTCCGCGGAGGAACGCGCCGAGATCCGCCGGGTGGTCGAGTCCAAGGTCACCGCCATCCCCGGCGAGGACCTGTCGGTGCTCGGCTACTGGGAGTGGCTCGACGGGCTGGAGCGCGGCCTGGCCGCGCACCACGCCGGCATGCTCCCGGCGTTCAAGGAGGTGGTCGAGGAGCTGTTCGTCCGCGGGCTGGTCAAGGCCGTCTTCGCCACCGAGACGCTCGCGCTGGGCATCAACATGCCGGCCCGCTGCGTGGTGCTGGAACGCCTGGTCAAGTTCAACGGCGAGGCGCACGTCGACCTCACCCCCGGCGAGTACACCCAGCTCACCGGCCGGGCCGGCCGCCGCGGCATCGACGTGGAGGGCCACGCGGTGGTGGTCTGGTCGCCGGAGACCGACCCCCGGCACGTCGCCGGGCTCGCCTCCACCCGCACCTACCCGCTGCGCTCCAGCTTCCGGCCGTCGTACAACATGGCCGTCAACCTGGTCGGCAGCGTCGGCGCGGCGCCCGCGCGGGAGCTGCTGGAGTCCTCGTTCGCGCAGTTCCAGGCCGACCGGTCGGTGGTCGGCCTGGCCCGGCAGGTGCAGCGCAACACCGAGACGATCGAGGCCTACGGCGCGGAGGCCGCCTGCCACCACGGCGACTTCGACGAGTACTTCGCGCTGCGGGTGGCGATCGCCGACCGGGAACGCGCCATCGCCCGGCAGGGGCAGACCCAGCGCAAGGCGGCGGCCGTCGCCTCGCTGGAGCGGCTGCGGGTCGGTGACGTGATCCGGGTGCCGTCCGGGCGGCGGGCCGGCCTGGCCGTGGTGCTGGATCCGGCCACGGGCGGGTTCGGCGAGCCCCGGCCGCTGGTCCTCACCCAGGACCGCTGGGCCGGGCGGGTGACCCCGGGCGACTTCACCACCCCGGCCGAGGTGCTCACCCGCATCCGGGTGCCGAAGCACTTCAACCACCGCTCGCCCGCCGCCCGGCGGGACCTGGCCGCGGCGGTCAGCGGCACCGGCCTGGACCGCCACGGCGGCCGGCGGGGCGGTCGGTCCCGTCAGGCGGTGGGGGAGGACCACCGGCTCAGCCAGCTCCGCGTCGAGCTGCGCGCGCACCCGTGCCACGCCTGCCCGGACCGGGAGGAGCACGCCCGCTGGGCGGAGCGGCGGCGTCGGCTGGAGCGCGACACCGAGGAGTTGCGCGAGCGGGTGTCCGGGCGGACCGGCTCGCTTGCCCGTACCTTCGACCGGATCGTCGCGTTGCTCACCGCGCGCGGCTACCTGGCCGCCGACGGCGAGGTCACCGACGTCGGGCGGATGCTGGCCCGGATCTGGACCGAGGCCGACCTGCTGGTGGCCGAGTGCCTGCGCCGCCGGGTGTGGGACGGCCTGTCCCCGGCCGAGCTGGCCGCCGCCGTGTCGGTGGTGGTCTTCGAGGCACGGCGGGACGTCGACGAGCGGGCCTCGCTGCCGCGCGGCGCGGTGGCCGACGCGGTCGACGAGACGCTCAAGCTGTGGGGCGACATCGAGGCGGACGAGGCGGCGCGCGGCCTGGCCGTGACCCGGGAGCCGGATCTCGGCTTCGCCTGGCCGATCTACCGGTGGGCGCGCGGTGAGGCGCTGGCGAAGGTGCTGGCCAGCGGCCACCAGATCGACGGGGAGATGCCGGCCGGCGACTTCGTCCGCTGGGCGCGCCAGGTGGTCGACCTGCTCGGCCAGCTCGCCGACTCGGGTGGCGCCTCGGCCGAGCTGCGCGGCACCGCCCGGCAGGCCATCGCGGCGGTGAACCGGGGCGTGCTGGCCTACCACGCGTCCGCCTGATGGTCATTTCGGGTCACCGGTTGCCGGAACCGGCACACCGCTGCGTCACCCTGTCGCGACCGTGCGAATTGTCGGGGGGTCGGCGTGCGACCTGACCACGTGCTGCCCGATCATTGCCGGGGAGCGCCGTGGCTTCGCGCTCGTGGGCGGATGTGAGGGAAGGGCCTCGTGGGCGAGATCAATCACTTCGAGTACGGGTGGATCACACCCGCGCTCAGCTACGCGTTGTCAGTGCTCGGCTCGGCGCTCGGGCTGGTCTGCGCCGGGCGGATCCGGACCGCCACCAGCGGCGGCCAGCGCGTCTGGTGGGGCCTGCTCGCCGCGTGGGCGCTGGGTGGCACCGCCATCTGGGCCATGCACTTCATGGCGATGCTCGGGTTCGCCGTCGCCGGCACCCGGATCCGCTACGACGTGCCGCTGACGGCCGCCAGCACGGCCATCGCGGTGGCGGCGGTCGGCATCGGCCTGGCGATCGTGGGCACCGGCCGGCTCGCCGCGCCCCGGCTGCTCGCCGGCGGGTTCTTCACCGGCGCCGGGGTGGCCGCCATGCACTACACCGGCATGGCCGCCATGCGCCTGGACGGCTCGCTCGGCTACGACCCGCTGCGGGTGACGCTGTCGGTGGTCATCGCGATCGTGGCCGCCACCGTGGCGCTCTGGCTGGCGATGACCGTGCGGCGGGTGCTCGCCATCGGCGCCTCGGCGCTCGTCATGGGCATCGCGGTGAACGGCATGCACTTCACCGGCATGAGCGCCCTGTCGGTGCACCTGCACGAGAGCCGCGGCCCGGTCTCCGGCACCGAGGTGAGCGGCTTGCTGGTGCCGATCGTGCTGGCGGTGGTCTTCGGTGTGGTCGGGCTGGTCTACGCGCTGCTCGCCGCGCCGTCGGACGACGACCGCGCCGGTCTGGCGTACGTCAGCTCGCGGCTCGGCGAGGCGCCGCAGGGCGCGCCCGCCGAACCGGCGCCGGACCCGGTCGGCCTGCGTGCCCGGTCGACGCTGGCGCAGCCCGGCGCCCCGTTCCCGTCCCGCCGGAGCACCGACCGTCGTTCGTGATCAACTGATCACGATCGGTCACCTGCCAGTGCGTCCACCAGGCGGCGGCAGGAGCCGGCCAGGTTCCAGCGCTGCGCCAGCTCCAGCAGCCGGTCCGGGTCGGCGGGGGCCGTCGGCAGCGTCGGGTCCAGCTCGGGCAGCGGCACGTCGGTGGCGACCCGGACCACCTTCGGCGCCACGGCCAGGTAGTCACGGGCGGCGTCGAGCTTGGCCCGCAGCCCCGGGGCGAAACCGGAGCGCGGGTCGTCGAGCGCGGCCAGGATGCCGTCCAGCCCGCCGTAGCGGTCGATCAGCCGGGCCGCGGTCTTCTCACCGACCCCGGCCACGCCCGGCAGGCCGTCGCTGGGGTCGCCGCGCAGCGCCGCGAAGTCGGCGTACCGGTCGGCCGGCACGCCGTAGCGGGTGCGGACCGCCGCGTCGTCGCAGTCGTCCAGCTTGGCCACGCCCCGGCCCACGTAGAGCAGGCGCACCGGATGGGCGTCGTCGACGAGCTGGAACAGGTCGCGGTCGCCGGAGACCACCTCGACCGGGCCCGGCTGGGTCACCGCGAGCGTGCCGAGCACGTCGTCGGCCTCGTAGCCGGTCGCGCCCACGGCCGG
The DNA here is from genome assembly GCF_042872445.1 of Micromonospora sp. NPDC005257. NCBI lineage: Bacteria > Bacillati > Actinomycetota > Actinomycetes > Micromonosporales > Micromonosporaceae > Micromonospora > Micromonospora sp. NPDC005257. Next base: position 147,664 of record NZ_JBIAKL010000013.1, read on the forward strand.
GATGCCGAGCGCGTCCAGCACCTCCAGGATCATCGGCACCTGCGGGGACAGCGTGTCCGGCACGACCTCGCCGCCCTGGGGCGCGACCCGGTGCGCCTTGTACGACGGCAGCAGCTCCACCCGCCACGCCGGCCGCCAGTCGTGGTCGAGCGCGCAGATCATCCGGTCGGGCCGGCGGGTGCGCACGAGCTGGGCGAGCATGTCGAGGAAGCCGCGTACGGCGTTCACCGGCTGGCCGTCGCCGGTCCTGGCGGCCGACTCGGGGATGCCGAAGTAGGCGCGGAAGTAGAGGCTGGGGGAGTCGATCAGGAGGATCGGCTGTCGGTATGCCACGCCGGCAAGCCTTCCACAGCCCTGTGACGAGATGGGGGAGGCGACCGCCGGGCGGTAAACCGGAGGGCGCGCGGGGCCCGCGGTGCGCAGACTGGCGGGGTGAGCTTCGTACCCGGCCTGACCCTGGCCCGCCGATTCCACGACGAGGTGGTGGGTCCGCTGCTGGCGCGGCGGCTGCCCGGCCTGCCGTACTCCGCCGGTCTGCTCGACGGCGGTTCCGAGCTGCTCGGCCTCGACACGCCGCGCTCCACCGACCACGACTGGGGTCCGCGTACCCAGGTCTTCGTGGCGGACGCGCACGACGTGGCGCCGGTACGGGCGGTGCTCGACGCGGAGTTGCCGGCGCGGTTCCTCGGCTGGCCGACCCGGTACGCCGGCGGGCCGGCGGCGCGGCTCGGCACGGTCCGCGCCGACGGCGACCGGCACGGCGTGAGCGTGGACGAGCTGGGCGGATGGCTGCGGGAGCGGCTGGGCGCCGACCCGCGCGCCGGGCTGGCGACTGCGGACTGGCTGGCGACGCCGACGCAGCGTCTGGCGGAGCTGACCGGGGGAGCGGTATTCCACGACGGGCTCGACGGCGCGCTCACCACCGTCCGGGACCGGCTCGCCTGGTATCCGGACGACGTGTGGCGGCACGTGCTGGCGTCCGGCTGGCAGCGGGTCGCGCAGGCCGAGCATCTGGCCGGCCGGTGCGCCGAGGTCGGCGACGAACTGGGCAGCCGGATCGTGGTCGCCGGACTGGCCCGGGACCTGATGCGCCTCGGCCTGCTGCTGCACCGGCGCTGGCCGCCGTACGCGAAATGGCTCGGCACGGTGTTCACGGCGCTGCCGGCCGCGGCGCCGGTGGTGGACGGGCTCGGCGCCGCGCTCGGGCCGGGTGACTGGACGGCCCGGGAGCCCGGCCTGGTGGGGGCGCTGGAGACGGTGGCCGGCTGGACGAACGACGCCGCGCTGGCGGCGCCGGTGGACCCGGCCGCCCGCCCGTTCCACGACCGGCCGTTTCTGGTGGTGGACGCCGGCCGGTTCGTCGAGGCGCTGCGCGCCGCGATCACCGACCCGCAGCTGCGTGACCGGCCGCCGGTGGGCGCGGTGGACCAGTACGTGGACAACGTGGACGTGCTCACCCGCCCGGACCGGGCCCGCCGGGTGGCCGCCGCGGTTGTCCGCGCGCCGGTCGGGGCCTAGACTCCGATTCGGGTCGCATCGATCAGCGACTGTCTATCTCGTCTCCGAGGGTCCGGGCCGCCCGTCGCAGGCGCCTCGCCGGCGAGAACGCCGCCACCTGCGGCGTTCCCACCATCGAGGAGAACACATGCTGTCCAGAATGAGCAGATTCCGGCTGCTCGGCGCGGCGCTGGCCGCCGCCGGGCTCGCCGTCGGAGCGGCGCTCGCCCTGCCGGGGCCGGCCTCGGCCGCCGCCCTGACCGAGGTGACGAACTTCGGCGCCAACCCGAGCAACCTGCGCATGTACCTGTACGTCCCGGACACCGTCGCGGCCCGGCCCGGGCTGCTCGTGGTGAACCACTACTGCACCGGCAGCGGCCCGGCCATGTACTCCGGCACTCAGTTCGCGGCGCTCGCCGACCGGTACGGCTACATCGTGGTCTACCCGTCGGTGACCCGCAGCAGCAAGTGCTTCGACGTCTCCTCGCCGCAGGCGCTGCGCCGCGACGGCGGCAGCGACCCGGTGGGCATCAAGTCGATGGTGGACTACGTGCGGCAGCGCTACCCGGTCGACTCGCAGCGGATCTTCACCACCGGCACCTCGTCCGGCGCGATGATGACGAACGTGCTGCTCGGCGACTACCCGGACGTGTTCCGGGCCGGCGCCGCCTTCGCCGGTGTGCCCTTCGCCTGCTTCGCCACCACGAACGGCTCGGAGTGGAACAGCGAGTGCGCCAACGGCCAGGTGCTCAAGACCCCGCAGCAGTGGGGTGACCTGGTGCGCAACGCCTACCCCGGCTACACCGGCCCGCGTCCGCGGATGCAGATCTGGCACGGCACCAACGACGAGACGCTGCGCTACCCGAACTTCGGCGAGCAGATCGACCAGTGGACCAACGTGAACGGGCTGAGCCAGACGCCCGCGTACACGGACAGCCCGCAGGCCGGCTACACCCGCACCCGCTACGGCGGCACCGGCGGCACCGCGACGGTCGAGGCGATCAGCATGCAGGGCGTCACGCACAACCTGCCGGTCGACGCGGCCCAGGCCATCCGCTTCTTCGGCCTGGACTCCACCGCGCCGCCGACGACCGCGCCCCCGACCACCGCGCCCCCGACGACCGCGCCCCCGACCACCGCGCCGCCCACCACCGCGCCGCCCACCACCGCGCCGCCGACCACGGAGCCGCCGACCACGCCGCCGCCGTCGGGCGCCTGCCGGATCGGGTACGTGGTGAACGCCTGGAACAACGGGCTGACCGCCTCGGTGACCATCACCAACACGTCCACCACGGCGCTCAACGGCTGGACCCTCGCGTTCACGCTGCCGGGCGGCCAGACCATCACCGGGGGCTGGAACGCCACGTACAGCCCGTCCAGCGGCGCGGTGACCGCCCGCAACGTGTCCTACAACGCGTCGATCCCACCGGGCGGCTCGGTGGACATCGGCTTCCAGGCCACCCACACCGGCAACACCGGTAGGCCCGCCGCGTTCACGCTCAACGGGAACCCCTGCACGACCACCTGATCCGCTCCACGCCGAGGCGGCGGCATCTCCAGGATGCCGCCACCTCGGCTAAGCCGCGCCGATCAGGCGCGGGCGGGCAGGGGCACCGCCGCGCGCTCAGGGAGTCCGGGTCACGGGTGCGGAGGGCGACGCCGGGAACGCGTGGTCCGGCGCGGTGTCCACGTCGCGGCGTCCGGTCAGCCGGGCCGCGGCGAAGCCGAGCAGGGGCCGGTAGATCCGTACCGAGTCGGCGAGCGCGGAGAAGTGCGAACCCGAGTTGCCGCCGTGGTAGTGGGTGGCGATGTCCACCTGCTCGACCGGCAGCCCGGCGCCCGCCAGCCGCAGCAGCACCGTCATCTCGTACTCGAAACGGTCACCGGGGATCGTGCTGAGCCAGCCGAGCAGGGCCGCCGGGTAGGCACGCAGGCCGGTCTGGGTATCGCGCACGTCCCGGCCGGTCGTCAGCCGGAACGCCACCCGGGTCGCCGCGTTGCCGAACCGGCTGCGCGCCGGGACCTCACCGTCGAATGCGCGTACGCCGAGCGTCGGCGCTCCGCTGACGCGCATCCGCTCCACCACACGGCACACGTCGGGCACGCTGTGCTGGCCGTCGGCGTCCACACACACCACGTCGCGTCCCGGGTGGCGCGTCGCGGCGTACCGGAAGCCGGTGCGCAGCACCACGCCCTTGCCCCGGTTGACCCGGCGGCGCAGCACCGTCGCGCCCCGCGCGCGGGCCGCGCGCAGCACCCCGTCGGCGGCCGGGCCGCTGCCGTCGTCGACGACGAGCACGTCCGCGCCCGGCAGCGCGTCCTTCAGGTCGCCGACCAGCGGTGGCAGGCGGTCGCCCGGTCGGTACACCGGCACGAGCACGATCACGGGGCCTCCCGGGGGTGGTCTCGCCCGCCGGCAGGGTCCGCCGGGTCGATCAAGGACGGTCGTACCCCCGGCGCGCTCGCCTGAATCACCGTCGGGGCGTGAGGCGTCCGACCCGCTCGGCGGCGCGGGTCAGCGCCCGCTCGCGGCGCAGCGACGCCTCCGGGGTGCGCACGCCGATGAAGCCGATCCGGCTCAGGGCCCGGGCGGCCCGCTCCCGCCGCACGGGCACCGGGTCGGGCGCGGTCACCGGCACGTCGACCAGCGCCGGGCCGGACAGGCCGAGCACACGCGCGGCGAGCAGCCGGACGCGGGGCAGGTGCCACGGGTGGGAGACCAGCCCGAGCGGGCGCCGCGCGGTGAACTCCGTTGTGCCCAGCAGCCCGTCCTGGACGGTGTGCGCCAGGTTCTGCACTGTGGTGCGGGAGTGGGTCTCGGCCGCCGACCGGGCGTACGCGTCGAGCCCGGCCTCGCGCGCCAGCGCCCGCATCAGCTCGGCCTCGCGGAAGCCGGGCGGCGGGGCCGGCTCACCGGCCGGGCCGTGCGGCCAGCCGCCCGTGAACACCACCCGTGCGCCGGGGGTGCGCCGGAACGCCTCGGCGTGCGCGTGGACGTAGGCCACCGCCGCCTCGGTGCGCGCGACGCTCTCCGCGGTGAGCCGGTAGCCGCCGTCGCCGGCCGTCACTCCACGGCCGAAGACCAGCAGCACGGTGGCGGGAGGCGTCATCCCTTCACGGTACGGGCCGGATCACTCGTCGTCCGGCGGCCAGGGCGGTGTGCCGACGCCGGTGATGCGGACGCCACCCCACGGGTCCACCTCGGTCAGCCGGGCCCGGGCGGCCCGTTCGCCGATCCGGACCTCCACGTCCCGGCGGCCGGAGCGCAGCAGCCGGACCAGGCGTGGTTCCGGCTCCACCCGCCCGGCCCAGTGGTATTGGCCGTCGACCGGCTCGAACCGTCCCCCGGCGTGCAGCCGTACCGTGGTGCCGGCGATCTCGGCCGTGCCCTCCCAGGTCACCTGTCGATCCGTTCGTGCGCGCGGGTCAGCTCCGGCGGCAGGTCCGCGCCGCGCCGGACCCCCTCGATGCCGTTCCACAGCAGCGTGGTCAGGTATTCGGTGAGCGCGGCCCGGTGGATCGGCTGCCCGTGCGTGGTCCACCAGTCACCGACCGCCTGCACGAACCCGACCAGCCCGTACGCCCACGGCTCGGCCGGGCCGGCGTCGAGGCCGAGCGCGCGCAGCCGGTCGCCGATGACCCGGGCCAGCCCGGTCGCGACCTGCCGGCTGGTGCCGGTGACCACCTGCTGGATGCCGGGATGCCCGGACTCGTGCACGAGGAACCGGTAGAGCGACGGCTCGAACTCCACCACGCTCAGGTACGCGTCGATCGTCGCCTCGACCAGCGCCCGCTCCTCACGTACCTGCTCCACCGCGGGCGCGATGGCGGCCACCACGCGCGCCGCGACCACCTCGCTGACCGCGAGCCAGAGCTGCGCCTTGTCGGCGAAGTAGCGGTAGAGCACCGGTTTGCTGACCCCGGCGGCGGCGGCGACCTGGTCCATGTCGACGGTCGGGCCGTGCCGCAGCAGCGCCTGCACGGCGGCCGCGATCAGCTCCTGACGCCGCTGTTCGCGGTGGTCGGCCCAGCGGTCGCGCCGCCCGCCGGGGCGGGGCGCGGCCGGCTCCCCGGCGGCGTCGGGGCCATTGACATCGGTGGTGGTGCGTCGCATGCTACCACTCGTAACAGTTACTCGAAGTTACGTCAACATGGAGGGGTCATGGCCGGATTCCCGCGCGAGGCGGTCGCCGACCGCCTGCTCTCCGCCTCGGTGCGCACCAGCTACGACCCCATGGTCGACATCGACTGGTCGGCGCCGCCCGTGCCCGGCGCGTACTGGCTGCCGCCGTCGCGCAGCAGCCTCTACGGCACCGCGCTGTGGGACGGCATGACCGAGGACCAGCGGATCGAGCTGACCAAGCACGAGGTCGCCAGCGCGGCCAGCGCCGGGATCTGGTTCGAGACGATCCTCATGCAGATGCTGATCCGCCAGTACTACGACGCCGACCCGACCAGCCGGCACGCCCAGTACGCGCTCACCGAGGTCGCCGACGAGTGCCGGCACTCCATCATGTTCGGCCGGCTCATCGAGGCCACCCGCGCCCCCGTCTACCGCGCCGAGCCGTTCGACCACCTGCTCGGACGCTGGCTCAAGTCCACAGCGAGAGGCCCGCAGATGTACGCGGCCATCCTGATCGCCGAGGAGATCCTCGACTCGTTCCAGCGCGAGATCATGGCCGACGAGTCGTTGCAGCCGCTGATCCGGATGGTGTCGCGCATCCACGTGGTGGAGGAGGCACGGCACGTGCGCTTCGCCCGCGACGAGCTGACCCGGCAGGTCGAGGACGCCGGGCCGGTGGCGCTCGCGTACGCGCGCCTGGTGATCGGCCGGGCCGCGTACTCGATCACGCGGCGGCTGGTGCACCCGCGGGCGTACGCGGCGGTCGGGATCGACCCGGCGGCCGGCCGGGCCGCGGCGCGGGCCAACCCGCACTGGCGGGCCACCCTGCGCTGGTCCGCGCAGCGGATCGCCGAGCATCTGACCGAGCTGGGACTCGTCGCCGGGCCGGGCCGGGTGCTGTGGCGCCGGGCCGGGCTGGTGGAGGGCTGACCGGCGGCGACCCGAAGGGGAAAGGATCGCCGCCGGCCGCCCGGTCAGGAGGTGGGGAAGTTGTCCGGGGTACGGATCCGGTCGCGCATGAACGCGCCGGACTCGGTGAGCACCGACGTTCCACCGAATGAGCCGGACGCGCAGGTGCCCGGCCGAAGCGCCGCCGAACCCTCGGGGGCGTCCGAGAACGTCCAGTTGGCGTAGCTGATCTTCAGCCGGTCGAGCAGGTCGAGCCAGGCGTTGCTGCTGGCGGTGTCGACGGCGCCGTCGCCGGTGTAGGTGACGGTGCCGAACTCGGTGACGAACAGCGGGAGCCGGCTCGCCGCCCGCTGCACCTCGTTGCGGTAGTTGTCCTTGTGTGACGCGGCGTAGAAGTGGAACGCGTACATGATGTTCTGCGCCCGCACCGGGTTGTTCACGATCTCGTCGGAGTTGGCGCCGTCGGAGACGCCGAGCGAGGACCAGCCGCGCGTGCCGACGATGACCACCGCGTCCGGGTCGTTGGCCCGGATCACCGGAATGACCTGCTCGGCGTAGGTGCGGATGGTCGACCAGCTCACGCCGTTGGGCTCGTTGGTGATCTCGTAGATCACGTTCTTCTTCGCGGCGTTGCGCGCCGACACGTTGGCGAAGAACGTCTTGGCCCGGTCCAGGTTGTACATCGGGTCGCCGGGCGTCAGCGTGTGGAAGTCGATCAGCGCGTACATGCCCCGGGCCTCGGCCTTGTCCACGAGCGAGTTCACCTGGTTGGTGAAGCCGGCCGGGTTGGTCTCGTAGCCCTGCTCCTGCACGTACATCGAGATGCGCAGCAGGTCGGCCCGCCAGTCGTTCGCCAGCACGTCAAGCGAGGAGTCGGTGTAGCAGTTGGCGAACCACTGGAGGCCGTGCGTGCTCATGCCGCGCAGTTGGATCGGCCGCCCGTACTGGTTGCAGAGGTTGACGCCGCAGACCTGGAGTTGGCCGTTTATCGCGACCGGCGTGGTGCCGGTCGGGGGCGGCGGCGTCGTGGGCGGCGGCGTGCTCGGTGGGGGCGTGCTCGGCGGGGGCGTGCTCGGTGGCGGGGTGCTCGTGCCGCCGGTGCAGGCCGTGCCGTTGAGCGTGAACGACGTGGGACTCGGGTTCGACCCGGTCCACGAGCCGTTGAAGCCGACGGTGGTGCTCGCGCCGGTGCCGAGCGCGCCGTTGTAGTCCAGGCTGCGCGCGGTGACCGCCGAGCCGCTCTGCTGCCAGGTGGCCGACCACCCCTGCACGACCCGCTGGCCGCCGTCGGGGAAGGTGAAGCCCAGCGTCCAGTTGCTCACCGGGTCGCCGAGGTTGCGCACCACCACTGTCGCGGTGAAGCCGCCCTGCCAGGAGTTGGTGGTATAGGTGACGGCGCAGCCGGTTGCCGCCATCGCGTTCGTCGACGGCAGCACGGCGGTCGCCGCCAGGGCGAGCGCGCCGACCGCGCCGCCGACGAGCAGGTGCCGCCGGGACGGACGGGGAATCGAGAACATACGGGAAGGTCCCATCGTCTGGATGGTGATCGGACGGTGCCCGTCGTGAACCTGCCCGGAAAGCTCGACGTGGCTGCCTGGGGGAGCGCTCCCACGCCAGAGCGTAGAGGTGGACGCCGATGCGTGCAACCACGCGGGTCAGCGGCCGCCGCGCCGCCCGCCGTAGAGCCTAAGCGCGTTGCAGACGTCGAACACGCCCGGCACGTCCCAGGCCAGTTCGGCGGCGACCAGACGCGTCGCCGGGTCCGCCACCAGGCCGGCGAGGATGACCACCCGGTTCTGCACGGTCACGGTGATCTGCTGCCGCCGGGTGGTCCAGTCGGCGCTGAGCCGCTGCGCGACGAGCGACGCGAGCCGGGTGTCCGCGTCGTCGGGCTCCGGCCGGCCGTCGGCGAACGGGAACTCGGGGTACGGCCAGGGCATCACCACGGGGAGGTCTCCTTCTGTTCGGTCAGGACCGGCCGGCGGGACACGGGCCCCGGCGCCGGGACGCGGCCGTCGACGACTGTGAAGACGCCGTCGAGCCGCATGGTGTGCAGCACGGTGAGCACGAACCGTGACGGCGACAGCAGGCACAGCCGCCGGCCGTCGCGCCGGGCGTCCTGGTGCGCGCGCACCAGCAGGCTGAGCCCGGTGGGGTCGATCACCTCGAGCCCGGACAGGTCGACCAGCTCCACGTCGTCGCGGACGGAGCGCTCGGCGAGGGCACGGCGTACCGTCGCGGCCGGGTCGACGTCGAGGGCGGCCGGTGTGCCGGTGACCTGTTCCAGATCGTCCAGGCCCAGGCCGCCGTCGGCGATGGCCGCCCGGGTGCTGCACCGGGGGCAGTGGTGCGGTCCGGACGCGAACGGGGAGCCGACCCAGTCGTGGTCGAACACCAGCGTCCACACCACCTCGGCGTCGGGCAGCGTGGTGCCCGTACCGGTGACGCTGTCGCCGCAGCCGTCGCAGATGAGCATCATCAGGTGGTCCGCGGGTACGACAGTCACACCTCCTCCTTTCGCCGGCCACCCGGTGCGGGCGGCGTCTGCCCCTCGGCCTCCGACCCGCCCGCGGCCACCACCGCGAGCACGACCGCCACGGCGGCGAAACCGGTCTCGACCATCAGCGGCAGCAGCGGCGAGCCGCCGGTGCGGTGATCCACCAGACCGACCACGATCGCGCCGAGCAGCGCGGCCGCCACGCCGAGCGCGAGCGTCAGCCAGACCGGGACGGCCTTGCGCCCGGGCAGGACGAGACGTCCCAACCCGCCGACGGCCAGGCCCACCACGAGCGCTCCGACGAGCGTGCTGCCGGTCACCGATCCTCCTCAGCGTGATGCGGACGCGACCCGGGCCCGGCCGCGCGCGGCCGGACGGGGCGTGTCGACGACGGGTACCGCACCCAGCCCGGAGGTCTCCAGGATGCGCCGGATCCGCGGGTGTGGATTGCTCAGCGTGAGCCGGCCGTCCTGCCGCGCCAGCCGACGGTGCACGTCCAGCAGCAGCGCGAGGGCGGCGGGGTCCACATGCCGGCACCCGGCGAGGTCGATCGTCAGCTCGCGGGGCCGCAGCGCGAGGATGCGGTCCAGCACGTGGGCGACCTCGGGCAGCCCGGCGAGGTCCAGCTCGTCGGTGATGTCCACGCGCACGTGCGGCACGGCGGACTCCGGCGGGGACGGCAGGGTGGCGGGCATCGCGTCGCTTCCGTGGTCGGATCGGGGCAGACCTCACTCTGCGCGCGGATCTTGGAGGTCCCCGGACGGTTGCATGACGGTTCGATGACAAAAAGCACGAACGGCCTGCGCAATTGGGCGACCCGTGCGGGGCCGGTCATGATGCCCATATGACGGCCGTACTGGTGATCGAGGACGACGACCGCATCCGGCTCGCGTTGCAGCTCGCCCTGGAGGAGGAGGGCTACGAGGCGCACGGCGAGCCGACCGCCGAGGACGGGCTGCGCCGGCAGCGGGAGAAGCCGGCCGACTACGTGCTCGTCGACCTGATGCTGCCCGGCATGAACGGCTTCGACTGCATCCGGCAACTGCGCCGCGACGACGACGTGCCGGTCGTGGTGATCAGCGCCCGCGACGACACCCACGACATCGTCGCCGCGCTGGAGGCCGGCGCCGACGACTACGTGGTGAAGCCGGTCGCGATCAAGGAGCTGTCCGCCCGGCTGCGGGCGCTGCGACGGCGCGTGCGCACGGTGTCCGGGCCCGTGCCCGCCCAGTTCTTCGGCGACCTGGAGATCAGCGCGGAGGCCGGCGAGGTGCGGCGCTCGGGCCGGCCGGTGCCGGTCACCCGGACCGAGTTCCGGCTGCTCTGCGAGCTGGCCGAGCACGCCGGGCGGGTGCTGTCGCGCCAGCAGTTGCTCAGCCGGGTCTGGGGCTACGAGACCGGCGACGAGCGGCTGGTCGACGTGCACGTGGGTCGGCTGCGGCAGAAGATCGAACCCGACCCGGCCAACCCGCGCCACCTGGTCACCCTGCGCGGTCTCGGCTACAAGCTCCAGCGATGACCCGTCCCGGACTCCGCGCCCGGGTCACCGCGGCGTTCGCCGTCGGCGCGTTGCTGCTGTCGGCGCTGATGGCCCTCTTCTCGTACGACCTGACCCGGCGCTCGCTGCTCGACGAGCGGGAGCGCGCGGCGGTGCGGGCCGCCTACTACGACGCCGCCGTGGTTCGCTCCGGCCTGGACACCGGCACCCCGGACGTGGTGGCGGTGCTGCGCTCGCTCGACACCGGCAGCGCCCGCCGGCCGCTGCTGCACCTGCCCGACGGCTGGTACGCCCGGACCGCCGACGTGGGCGCCAGCTCGGTGCCGCCGGAGTTGCAGCGCATGGTGGCCGCCGGCAAACCCGCGGTGCAGCGCATCCGGCTCGACGGTCAGCCCGCGCTGCTGGTCGGCGTGCCGCTGCCCGGCGCGCTCGGCTACTACGAGCTGACCTCGCTGCGGGAGGTCGAGGAGACGTTCCAGGTGGTGGGGCTGGCGCTGATCGCCGTGGCGATCATGGTCGCCGGGGCGGGCGCGGCGCTCGGCTGGTACGCCACCCGGCACAGCCTGCGGCCGCTCACCGCGGTGGCCGACGCGGCGGAGCGGATCGCGGCCGGCGACTTCGCCACCCGGCTCGACCCGACCACCGATCCCGACCTCACCCGCCTGTCCAGCTCCTTCAACGAGATGGTCGACAAGCTGGTGCACCGCATCGAGCGGGACCGGCGCTTCGCCGCCGACGTGAGCCACGAGCTGCGCTCGCCGTTGCAGACACTGTCCGCCGCCGCGAGCGTGCTCAACCGCCGCCGGGAGCACCAGGACGAACGCACGGCGACCGCGGCGGGCCTGGTCGCCGACGAGGTGACCCGGTTCCAGCGCCTGGTCGACGACCTGATCCAGCTGGCCCGTACCGAGCAGCCGGCCCACCGCGAGACGGTCGACGTGGTGGAGCTGGCCCGGGCCTGCTGCCGGGAGCGGTCGCTGCCGGAGAGCCTGGTGACTGTCGACGGCGACGCCTCGCACCTGTGGTGGGTCGACCGGCGCCGGTTCGCCCAGACGCTGCTGAATCTGGTGGAGAACGCCGAGCGGTACGGCGGTGGGCCTGTCGCCGTACGCCTCGGCGGACGCGACGGAGTGGGCGTGCTGGAGGTCGACGACGCCGGTCCGGGCGTGCCGCCCGCCGACCGCGAGATCATCTTCGACCGGTTCGTCAGGGGGCGGGCGGCGCACGACCGGGCCGGCACCGACGGCACCGGCCTCGGGCTCGCCCTGGTGGCGCAGCACGCCGCCGCGCACGGGGGGACGGCCGCCGTGCTGGACCGCGAGCCCGGCGCGCGCTTCCGCGTCGAGCTGCCCGGAGCGCTGCGATGAGCCGGCGGCGGCTCCTGCCCGGCCTGCTCGCGGCCGTGCTGCTGGCCGGCTGCGGTGTTCCGGTGGACGACGAGCCCCGGCTGGTGCAGACGCCGCCCGGCGCGTTCCCGACCCCGGCCGTGTCCTCGACCGTCGATGCGGACGGGCGGGTGGACGAGCCGTTCTGCTTCGTCCGGGACGACGGCCTGGTCGTGGTCAAGCGCCGGGTCGACGGGCTGCCGGAGGTGGACGCGCATCTTCAGCACCTGCTGGCCGGGCCGGACGGCGGTGAGCGCCGGCAGGGGCTGGCCACGGCGCTTCCGGGCACCGTGGCGGTCGCCGGGGCGACGCTCGCCGGCACGCTTGCCACCGTCGACGTTCGCCAGGTCGGCGAGGAGACCGGCCGCAACGACGAGGTGCTCGCCTTCGGGCAGATCGTGTGCAGCCTCACTCAGCGGCCCGACGTGTACAGCGTGGTGTTCCGCCGGGACGGGCAGCCGCTGGAGGTGCCGCGCGCGGACGGGAGCCTCTCCGTGTTGCCGCTCACCGCTGCCGACTACCGCCCGCTGATGCCTCGCTGATGCACCCGCATCGGCCCTTTGTCCGGTTATGTTCAATAATCTCCATCGTCCTTTCGGTTGATTTGGCGGTGGCCTTTGGTCTAGTGTGGCTGGCACGACCGGTGTGGGAGGCCACCCGTTCTCCGAGGACAGGAAGGGCAGCATGACCACGATGACCATGGCTTCGACCGCGACCGAGGTGCACCGCGCGCCGCAGACCGGTGAGGAGTCCCGTGCCAGCGAGCTGATCACGGCGCTCGCCGCACTGCCCGCCGACCACCCGCAGCGGGCCGCCCTGCGCAACCAGGTCATCGAGGCGTGGCTGCCGCTGGCCAACCACCTGGCCGCCCGCTACAGCGGTCGCGGCGAGCCCGCCGGCGACCTGGCGCAGACCGCGGCGCTCGGCCTGATCAAGGCGGTCGACCGGTTCGACGCCTCGCGCGGCGTCGACTTCGCCGGGTTCGCCATCCCGACGATCCTCGGCGAGATCAAGCGGCACTTCCGCGACCGCACCTGGAACATCCGGGTGCCGCGCCGCCTCCAGGAGCTGCGGCTGCGCATCTCCGAGGCGAACAGCACGCTGACCCAGACGCTCAACCGGGCCCCGACCGTCGCCGACATCGCGGCCCACCTCGACGTCACCGAGGAAGAGGTGCTGGAGGGCCTGGAGGGCGCCCGCGCGTACAACGCGGTCTCGCTGTCCACCCCGATCGGCGACGGCGACAGCGCCACCGAGCTGGGCGACACGCTCGGCACCGAGGACAACGAGTACGAGCTGGCCGAGCTGCGCGCCTCGCTCGGCCCGGCGCTCGCCACCCTCGACGAGCGCGAGCAGAAGATCCTCACGCTGCGCTTCTACGGCAACCTGACCCAGAGCGAGATCGCCGCCCGGGTCGGTGTCTCCCAGATGCACGTGTCCCGGCTGCTCGCCCGCGCGCTGACCAAGCTGCGTGGCCAGCTCACCGAGGCCTGATCCACCCGACCGCGACCCCCGCCGGCCCCCCCGGCGGGGGTCGCGTCGTCTCACCCACCGCCGCGCCCGCCCGAACCTCGCGCGAGGCCGGTCAGTGGGGGAGGGCTGTGGACAGGCGGCGGACGGCCTCGTCCATCTGCTCGGGTGGTGCGGCGGCGTAGGTGAGGCGCAGGTGCGGGGCGGAGGGCTCGGCCGCGTACCAGGGGCGCCCGGGGAAGACGGTGACCCCGGCGGCGGCCGCTGCCGCCGTCACCGCGACGTCGTCGGCACCGTCGGGCAGGCGTACCCACAGGTGCAGGCCACCGCGTGGGACGTCGCGTGGCGCCAGTGCCGGCAGGTGCCGGTCCAACGCGGCGAGCAGCGCCTCCCGGCGGGCCCGCAACTCCCGGCGCAGGGTACGGCGGTGCCGGTCCCAGGCCGGCGCGGTGAGGAACTCCAGCGCGGCCTGTTGCAGCGGCCCGGCGACGAAGAGGTCGTCGAGCAGGCGGGCGGCGCGCAGCCGCGCCCCGGCCGGTCCGCGCGCGCCGAGCGCGGCGATCCGCAGGCCGGGCGCGGCCAGCTTGGTCAGCGACCGCAGATAGACGACGTGCCCGTCCGGGTCGTCGGCGGCGAGCGGGGGCGGGGCGTCGCCGTCGACGGTGAGGTCGCGGGCGTAGTCGTCCTCGATCAGGAACGCCCCGGCCGCGCGTACCGCCTCGGCGACCTGATCACGGCGGGCCGGCGCGAGTGTCGCGCCGTGCGGGTTGGCGTGCAGCGGCTGGCAGTAGAACAGCCGGGCGCCGGTGCGGGCGAACGCGGCGGCGAGTTGGTCGGGCCGTACCCCGTCGGCGTCGGCGGGTACGGGCACCACCCGCAGCCCGGCCGCGCGGGCGGCGGCGAGCGCGCCCAGGTAGGTGGGGGACTCGACCAGAAGCGCGTCGCCGGGCGTGGTGAGCGCCCGCAGGGTCGACGAGAGCGCGGCCTGTCCGCCCGCGCAGATCACCATGTCCTCGGCGCGCAGGCCGCCACCTGATTCGCGGGCGAACCAGGCTCGCAGATCCGCCCGCCCCTCCACCGGGCCGCGCTGCCACGCGGCGGGCTGGCGGGAGGCACGGGCGAGCGCCGCGCCGAGCGCGGCGGCGGGCTGGAGATCCGGGTCCAGGTAGCCACCGGTCAGCGCAATCGCGCCCGCCGGAGGTAACGCCAGCAGTGCCTGCATCTCCTCCTCGCCGCCCCGCCGCGGGCCCAGCGCGACGGTCTGCCACGACAGGTCGGCCCGCGGCGGCCCGGTGCGCCGGGCGGCCACGAACGCGCCGCGCCCCGGCCGCGTCTCGATCAACCCGTCCGCGACGAGCCGCCGGGTCGCCTCGGCGACGGTCACGGGGGAGACGTGATGATGCGCGGTCAGCTCCCGCACGGAAGGCAGCCGCGTGCCCGGGGCGGCGGACGCCGCCAGCGCATCCAGGTACCGAACGACGCGATCGATAGCGCTACCATCACCCATGAAGGAACAGAGTAGCGCTACTGTCCCGACGACGATAACGGCCAGCCCGGGCGGCGGGGTCGCCCTCGGCGCGCTGGGCGTGCTGGCCTTCAGCATGTCGCTGCCGGCCACCCGCGTCGCGGTGCACACACTCGACCCCTGGTTCGTCGCCTTCGGACGGGCGGTCGGCGCGGCGCTGCTCGCGTGGGCCTACCTGCGGCTGACCGGCGCGCCACGTCCCACCCGCGACCAGTGGCGCCGGCTGTCGATCGTCGCGCTCGGCGTCGTGGTCGGCTTCCCGCTGTTCACCTCGCTCGCGCTCACCACGCAGACGTCCGCGCACGGCGCGGTGGTCGTCACCGTGCTGCCCGCCACGACAGCGGTGTTCGCGGTGCTGCGGGCCGGTGAACGGCCGCCGCCGCTGTTCTGGGTCGCCGGCGCCGCCGGCCTGGCGCTGGTGCTCGCGTTCCTCGCCGCCGGCGGCTCGATCCGCGGCGCGCTGTCACCGGCCGACGCGTTCCTGCTCGCCGCCGTGGTGCTCTGCGGCCTCGGGTACGCCGAGGGCGGCCGGCTGGCCCGCGAACTCGGTGGCGCCCGGACGATCTGCTGGGCGTTGCTGCTGTCGCTCCCGGTCACCGTGCCGGTCACCGCGGGGGCCGCGCTCCTGCACCGCCCGCAGGGCGGCGTCGCCGCCTGGGCCGGATTCGGCTACCTCACAGTGGTGTCGATGTTCCTGGGCTTCTTCGCCTGGTATGCCGGGCTGGCCCGGGGTGGGATCGCCAAGGTCGGCCAGATCCAGCTCGTCCAGCCGGTGCTCACGCTGGTGTGGTCCGCAGTGCTGCTGGGTGAGGCGGTCACGCCCGGCGCGCTGGTGGTGGCGGGCGCGGTGCTCGCCTGCGTCGTGCTCATCCAGCGCACCCGGGGCGGCGCGGCACCGGCGCGCGCCCCGGGCAGCCCGTCCTCAGCAGGCCGGGATGGCGCCGCTCACGCTGGAGATGTACGCGTGGCTGACGAAGTGACCTGACGCGAGCCGGTTCCACTGGCTGGTGGTCCGGTACGGGCCGCTCACCGACTGGCCGGTGACCGAGCACTCGATCGGCACGTTGGCGTAGGTGGCGGCCAGGCCGACGACGGGGTTGCTGGTGGCCGGGCCGGAGCGGATGTTGAGCGGGCCGCTGCCGATCCGGCCCCGGGTGCCGCTGCCGGTCCAGAGGTAGGCGACGTCGACCCAGGCGTTGTCGGTGAGCAGCAGGCCGTCCCAGAACGTGCCGTCGGCGAGGTCGATGCCGGCCGGGCTGCCCACCACGCGCCCGAACTGGTCCCGGCCTCCGTTGTAGCCGCTCTGGTACGCCGCCTGTGCCTCGGGCCGGCCCTGCGGCAGGTCCTTCCACGACTCGCGGACACTGCTCGGGTTCCAGTAGTCGTCCTTGGTGTTCCACGGCCCGATGTCCCAGACCGGCGCGTACTCGCAGCGACTGCGGGTGGTGGTGCAGACCCGCACGGTGTAGTCGCCGGTGTTCTTCGGCGCGAGACCTCGGGCCGACGGCAGCGCGACGAAGTGGTCCCGCGAGACGATCACGTGCCCGTTGGCGGTGGTGCCGCCGACCAGCCCTTCGCGGGTGGCGTACACCCGGTAGGTGAGGCCGGGGGTGGCGGCCGTGACGGCGGCGACCGAGTCGGTGACGAGCCGGACCTCACGCAGGGTGGGCGTGGCGGACGGCCGTTCGGCGGTGAGGGTCACCCGGATCTGCACCCGGGTGACCGGCTGGTCGAAGACGGCGGCGCCGGAGAGGGACCGCCACTCGGTCCACGCGCCCGACCGCCAGCCCCGCGCCGACACCTCGACGGCGCCGTCCCGGCCTGCGCTCGCGACGACGTCGGCCCGGACCCGGTTGGCCGGGGCGGCGAGCGAGTGGGGCGCGACGAGGAGCGTGCCCTGGGCCGCGGCGCGTCGCTGCGCGGCGGCGGGCCGTGCCGTGTCGGCGAGACGGAGCCCGCTGCCCGTCCAGGTGACGTTCACGTCGTCGGCGTCGATGACGGCCAGCTCGGCGCTCCAGGTGTTGCCGCCGGACGGTGGGTCCAGGGGCGCGGCGAGGGCGGGTGAGGCGGCCAGGGCCGCGACGATCGCACCGGCGACGGCGGCCCGCATGGGGGTGCTGCGGCGATGGGGCATGGCGCTCCTCGTGAGGCATGAGTTAGACGAGCGTCGATCTTCAGGGTGAGGTGCAGGCAACCATCGATCTCGCGTCCCGTCAAGAAGGCGGTCCTGGCGTCCGGCGCGGCCGGGCGGTGCAAAAAACCTGCAAACGCCAGCCCTTGCCTTCCTGGAAAGCGCTTTCATACGATTGCGTTACATCGATGTTTCATGTGCGGGCCGGGCATCGCAGATGAACCACATTCGCTGGCGACGCGCCTGATCGCGGCGCGGCTCCTCATTATCTCCATTCGGTGACCGCCGCTGCTCGGCGGCGATTCCCGCATGCTCGAAAAAGGAATGAGGCGACATGAGAAGAACAGTCGCTCTGCGACTCCACGCGGCACTGGCCACGGCGGCCGTCGGTATCGCCGTCGCCGTGGCGCTACCGTCACCGCAGGCGTCGGCGGCGGCCGGCAGCGCCACCGGCTACGCCACCCAGAACGGCGGCACCACCGGCGGCGCGGGCGGGCAGACCGTACGCGCCACCACCGGCACCGCGATCCACGCGGCGCTGTGCAACCGGGCCAGCAGCAGCACCCCGATCACCATCGAGGTGACCGGGACCATCAATCACGGCAACACCAGCAAGGTCTCCGGATCGAGCTGCAACACCGCCGACGGCGTGATCGAGCTGAAGCAGATCAGCAACGTCACCATCGTCGGGGTGGGCAGCGGAGCCGTCTTCGACCAGCTCGGTATCCACATCCGCGACTCCCGCAACATCATCATCCGCGACGTCACGGTGCGCAACGTCAAGAAGTCCGGCTCGCCCACCTCCAACGGCGGCGACGCGATCGGCATGGAGAGCACCGTCCGCAACGTGTGGGTCGACCACGTCACGCTGGAGGCGTCCGGCGGCGAGTCGGAGGGCTACGACGGACTGTTCGACATGAAGGACGACACCCAGTACGTGACGCTGTCGTACAGCATCCTGCGCAACTCCGGCCGCGGCGGCCTGATCGGGTCCAGCGAGAGCGACCGCGGCAACGGCTACATCACCTTCGAGCACAACCTGTACGAGAACATCGACTCCCGTACGCCGCTGCTGCGCGGCGGCATCGCCCACATGTACAACAACCACTACACCGGGCTGCACGAGTCGGGCATCAACTCCCGGGCCGGGGCGCGGGCCAAGGTGGACAACAACTACTTCCGCAACTCCAAGGACGTGCTCGGCACGTTCTACACCAGCGAGCGCGGCACCTGGCAGGTCAGCGGCAACATCTTCGACAACGTGACCTGGTCCTCGCCCGGCAGCGACAACTACCCGGCGGGTCCGAACGTGACGTCCACGACCACCGTGAGCGTCCCGTACTCGTACCGGCTCGACGCGGCGAGCTGCGTGCCGGAGATCGTGCGGCAGACCGCGGGCGCCAACACCGGCCTGCGGGTCTCCGACGGCAACTGCACGCCGCAGTCCCCGGCCCCGACCACGCCGGGGCCGACCACGCCGGCGCCGACCACGCCCCCGCCGGGAACCACCACGCCGCCCCCGTCCGGCGGGACCAACCTGAGCCTCGTCTCCGGCGCCGGCGCGGACGGGTCCAGCAAGGCCGACGGCACCAGCTACGGCAACGTGCGCGACGGCAACCTGAGCACCTACTGGTCGCCGTCCGGGTCGACCGGCACGATCTCGATCAAGTGGGGCTCCGACACGCGGGTGTCCCGGGTGGTCATCCGGGAGCCGTCGGGCACCTCGGGTTCGATCGGGTCCTGGCAGCTGGTCAACAACGACACCGGCGCGGTGCTCGCCTCCGGCGGCGGGGCCGGCCAGATCACCTTCGCCGCGACCACGCTGCGAAAGATCAACTTCAAGATCAACAGCTCCGGCGGTACGCCGAGAGTCGGCGAGTTCGAGACGTACGCCGGTTAGCGGTCACACACGAGCGGGGGCGGCCGATCCGGCCGCCCCCGCCCTCGTGCGTGTCGCCGGTCAGAGGGTGAGCACGACCGTGGAGATGCTCCGCGCGCCGACGTTCACCGTCACCTGGTTGCCGTTCACGCCGACCGGCTGGCTCGCCGCGCTGGCGTTCTGCGACGTGGCCACGTACTCGGCCCGGCTGACGTTCTGCGGCGCCTGGATGACCGCGTTGTTCACCGCGCTCGTGGACCGGTTGAGGATCACCAGCGTGACCTTCCCGTCGCCGGAGTAGGCGGTCACCTCCAGCGGCGAGGCCTTCGAGCTCTTGGTCAGGGCGACCCGCTGGTAGCCGGGCCGCACGTACTTGGCGTACTGCGAGAACGCGTACCCGCGCTTGAGCGGCGCCCCCGCCACGGTGCCGTACGCGGACTCGCCGTCACCGATGAACGAGTAGTAGCGCTTGCCGTACCACCAGACGTACGCGCTCCAGTTCGACTCCATCGACTTGTGCACGGTGCGCATGATGTCGTCGAGCGTCTCGTTCCAGGCCGCGGCGTTGGCCGGGTTGCCCCAGATGTTGGAGCCGCCGCCGTCGGCCTCGTGCAGGTTCCACTCGGTCATCCACACCGGCTTGTTGTACTGCTGCGCCAGCGTGTACGGCTTCAGCCGGCCGGACGCCTCGGTGCCGTAGAGGTGCCCGCCGATGTAGCCGATGTTGTTGCGGGCCGCCGCGTCGTTGAGCGTCGGGTCGGTGTAGCCGTAGTTGAGGTTCACCGCCTCGGCGACCATCAGCTTCGTGTTCTGCACCTTGGCGCCCTGCTCCCGCACGAAGGTCTGCAGCTCGGTGCCGCTCCAGTCCATCGAGTCGTAGTCCGGGTGCCAGTCCGGCTCGTTCTGTACGGACGTGACGTCGATCGTCACGCCCTGGTTGCGCATGTACTGCACGTAGCTGTTGAGGTGGCCGGCGTAGTCGTCGTAGTAGTCGGTGCGCAGCTTGCCGCCGTTGATCCGGCTGTTGTTCGTCTTCCAGGCCGCCGGGGCGGTCCACGGCGACGCCATGATCTTCACGTTCGACCCGTACGACTTCGCCGTCCGCAGCGCGCTGACCTGGGTTCCCCACTCGCCGGACACCGGCGAGATGCCGGTACGCACGATGGACAGGCCGAGCTGGTTGGGACCGAGCCCGACGAGCGTCTGCGTGTCGGCCGTCGACCACGCGCCGCCCCAGATCGGCACCGCGGCGCCGAATCCGTCGATCGTCTGGTAGCGGCTGGCGGTGTTGACGGTGATGTCCGCCGCCCCGGTGGGCGGTGGGCTGCTGGGTGAGGTGGTCGGCGAAGTCGTCGGCGAAGTCGACGGTGAGGTGGACGGCGACGTGGTCGGCGTCGTCGTGCCGCCGGTGCAGGTCACCCCGTTGAGCGCGAAGCTGGTCGGCGCGGGGTTGCTGCTGGTCCAGGCCCCGTTGAAGCCGAACGACGTGGTGCCGTTGGTGGGGATGGAACCGTTGTAGTCGACGTTGCGGGCGGTGACCGCCGCTCCGCTCTGCGTCACAGTGGCGTTCCACGCCTGGGTGACGGTCTGACCGGCGGCGTAGGACCAGGTGAGCGTCCAGCCGTTGACCGGGTCACCGAGGTTGGTGACTGTGACGTTCGCGCCGAAGCCGCCCTGCCACTGCGACGACACGGCGTAGTCGACCGCGCAGCCGACGGCCGCCGCGCCGGCCGGCAGCGCCGCGGCGACCGCGGTCGACGCCAGCAGGACGGCCCCGGCCGACAACGCCGCGGTACGGGTCGTCAGGTGTCTTCTCATCGAGCCTTCTCTCCTTGTTCGGCCGGGTCAGCGCTGGAGGGTGAGGAGTCCGGGTCGGTAGGGCAGGAGGCCGTAGTCGCCGCCGGAGTTGGGGGAGCGGCCTTGGTAGAGCAGTTGGAGGT
>NZ_JBIAKL010000014.1:0-167837 GCF_042872445.1 Micromonospora sp. NPDC005257
GTCGAGTTCCGGGTGCCGGACCCGTCCAGCAACCCGTACCTGGCCTTCTCGGCCATGATGATGGCCGGTCTGGACGGCATCAAGAACAAGATCGAACCGCCGGCGCCGATCGACAAGGACCTCTACGACCTCCCGCCGGAGGAGTGGGGCGACGTCAAGCAGGTGCCCGGTTCGCTGCCGGAGGTGCTCAACGCGCTCGAGGCCGACCACGACTACCTGCTCGACGGCGGCGTGTTCACGCCCGACCTGATCTCCACCTGGGTCGACTGGAAGCGGGCCAACGAGGTCGACCCGGTGCGCCTGCGCCCGACCCCGCACGAGTTCGCGATGTACTTCGACTGCTGAGCACGCTCGTCAGCACCGGCCGGGCCGGCTCCGCGATGGCGGAGCCGGCCCGGCCGTTCATCCAGCGCGGCGGCGCAGCGCGGCCCGGACACCGATCACCCCGACGACCGCCACCAGCACGGTCATCAGCACCGCGCCCGGCGCCTTGGTGAACCGGGCCAGGTTGGAGCCGTCCGGCAGGGTGAGCAGCGCGGCGACCGCGCAGGGCGCCACGAACCAGGCCTCCCGGGCAAGTGGCACCGCCGCCACCGCGAGCAACGCCAGCGGCCAGATCGCGTACCAGGGGTGGAAGACCGGCGCGAGCAGCACCGTGGCGGCGAGCGCCAGTCCCGCGCCGAGCAGCGCCACCCGGTGCCGGGCCGTCGTCAGCCGGGCCACCCGCTGCCGGGCGTCGTCGAGCCGGCGCAGCGCCGTCCACGCCCACCACCAGAGCGCGATCAGCGTCCCCGCCAGCAGCGCCAGCGCGACGGTCCGGACCACCGGCACCGCCGCCGGCCGCTGCCCGGCCAGCTCGCCGGCGTAGTCGATCACGAACCCGACGGCCGTGGGCGGGGAGGTCCACTGCTGCGAGTCGCCGCTGTGGCCGAGCCCTCCGACCCAGCCCAGCCCGAGGCCGGTGGCGAGCGAGAGGACGAGCAGCGTGCCGAGCACCGACGCGGCCAGTTGTCCGCCGCCGCGCAGCAGCGCGCGCCAGGTGTAGCGGCCGTGCACCGCGGCGAGCGCCGCGAACGGCAGCGCCACGACCGCTACCGCCTTCACCGCCACGGCCAGGCCCAGCAGCATGCCGGCCACCAGCAGCGCGCGCGGCCTGCCCGGCAGGCGGACCAGCACCAGCAGGCCGGGCAGCAGCAGCCCGAGCGCGAGCGCGTCGTTGTGCGCGCCCGCGATCAGGTGGATCCCGACGAGCGGGCAGGCGAGCACCAGCCAGGCGGCCCGGCGGGTGGGCACCCCGGCGGCGCGGGCCAGGCCGGGCAGGCACAGCGCGGCCAGCAGCACCCCGGCCACCGCGACCAGCCGCAGCGCGACGATCGTCCCGATCAGGCCGCCACCGGCCAGGACTGCGAGCCCGGCCAGCAGCACGAAGAACGGCCCGTACGGCGCCGGGGTGTCCCGCCAGATCGGCGACACCGAACCGGTCCACGGGCAGCCGGCCGCCGCCACCCCCACCCGGTACGGGCTGAGCCCTCGCGTCCACGTCCAGCCCTGGCAGGCGTACGAGTAGACGTCGCGGCTGCCCAGCGGCGGCGCGGCGAGCAGCGGCAGCGACCAGAGCCCGGCGGTCACGTACGCCCACCGGCCGGACGGCGTGCCCCACCGCAGCGACCACCAGGCGCCGACCAGCAGCAGCGTCCCGGCCAGCCAGCAGCCGAGCGTCACCGGTCCGTGCGGGGATGCCCAGATCGCGGCGAGCGTGGCGCGCGAGGGCGTGCCGGGCAGCGCGCCGCCGAGCCACCCGGCGACGGTGAGCAGCACCGCCCCGGCGAGACCGGCGTGGCGGGCGAGACCGGCGGCGACCGGCCGGACGGGTCCGTCGGGCTCGCTCACCGGCACACTCCTCAGTCCACGGGAACCGGCTGCCGACCCTTGCGAGCCGACCGTACCAACCACACGACCAGCCCGATCACGAACAGGGTCATCAGCGGCGCACCGGGCATCTTGGAGTACCGGGCCAGACCGGTGCCGTCGGCCAGCACCAGGAACGCCGACACCACCGTGACGATCGAGAACCACAGGGTGCGACGGGCGGTGGCGGCGAGCACCGCCAGCGGCCACAGCCAGTACCAGGGGTGGAACAGCGGGGACAGCGCGACGGTGGCGGTCAGCGCCAGCCCGGCGTGCCAGAACGGCTCACCGCGACGGAACGACCGGAACCAGAGCCAGATCAGCACGGCGACCAGCACCACCATGCCGATCGCCCGGGTCACCGGCAACGCGTCGACGTGCACCCCGAACGGCACCAGCAGGTAGCCGACGGTCTGCCCCACCGCCGTCGGCGGCGAGGTCCAGGCCACCACCAGCCCGCCCTGTTCGAGCCCGCTGACGAACCCCAGGCCCAGGCCGGAGACGACTGTCACCGCGGCGAGCGCCGCGAGCGAGCCGCCGACCACCCACCCGCCGTCACGCACGAGCGTCCTGATCCGGTACGCCCCGACGATCGCGGCGAGCGCGGCGAACGGCATCACCACCAGCGCAGTGATCTTGACGGCGGCGGCCAGGCCGAGCAGCACCCCACCGGCGAGCAGCGGTCCGGGCCGGCCCGGTCGGGCCGCCACCACTGCCAGTCCGGCCACGAGCAGGCCGATCATCAGCGCGTCGTTGTGCGCGCCGGAGACCAGGTGCACGGGCACCAGCGGGCTCGCCAGCGCCAGCCAGAGCGCCCGCTGCGGCGGCACCCCGCAGCGGCGGGCCAGCACCGGCACGGCCCACGCGGTCAGCGCCACCCCGGCCACGGCGAGCACCCGGAACAGCGCGACGGCGCCGAGCAGCGAGCCGGTGGCCTCCACCACCGCGCCGGCGAGCAGCACGAACAGCGGCCCGTACGGCGCCGGAGTGTCCCGCCAGATGTAGGAGATGGTGTCCAGCCAGGGGCAGGGCAGCGCTGACACGCCCTGGTCGTAGGGGTTGATCCCGGCCGAGAAGCTGGCGCCCTGGCACGCGTACGCGTACACGTCGCGGCTGCCCAGTGGCGGCGCGACGAGCATCGGCAGCAGCCACAGCGCCACGGTGACCAGCACCCAGCGCGACGACGGCACCCGGTCCCGCAGCGACCACCAGGCCCACGCCAGCAGCCCGGTGCCGACCAGCCACAACCCGATGGTCAGCGGCCCGTTCGGGCCCTGCCAGATGCTGACCGGGGTGGGACGCAACTCGCCGTCGGGCAGGGCGCCGCCGAGGAACGCGGCCACGGCGAGCAGCACCGAACCCGCCAGGCCGATCCAACGCGAGAGGTGGTGAGACACGCCCGACATGCTGCCAGTACGGTGGTTCGCGATCAGGAGGTGGGCATGCGGGGCGGTCGTGTGGTGGCGGTCTCCACCGTGTCCGCGCTCGTCCTCGCCGTGCTCCACCTCATCCTGCCGGCCACCGGCTCGGACCTGTCCGCGCAGGTCGCCCGCGCCGGCTTCTTCGCCGACCACGGGGCCGCCCTGGTCGATCTGCGCTGGTACGGCGGCGTGCACCCGTGGGGCTACAGCCTCGTCTCGCCGCCGCTGATGGCGCTACTCGGGGTACGCCTGACCGGCGCGCTCGCCCTGCTCGCCTCCGCGACCGCGTTCGCCGCCCTGCTGGTGCGGACCCGGGTGCCCCGCCCACTGCTGGGCAGCCTGGTCGGCGTGGCGACGATCGCCGGCAACCTGGTCTCCGGCCGGGTCACCTACGCCCTCGGCGTCGCGTTCGGCCTGGCCGCGCTGCTCGCGCTCACCGTCCCCGCCCGCCGCGCCCGGCCGGTCGCCGCCGTTGCCGCCGCGCTGCTCGCCTCGGCGGCCAGCCCGGTGGCCGGGCTGTTCGTCGGGCTCGCCGGTGCCGCGCTGCTGCTGACCCGCCGGTACGCCGACGGCCTGCTGCTCGCCGTACCGGCCGCCGTGCCGCTCGCCGTCACCGGGCTGCTGTTCGGCGAGGGCGGCTGGATGAACATCAGCACGGCCGACACCGTGCACGCCGTGGTGACGAGCCTGGTGGTGGCGGCGCTCGTGGCGTACCGGCCGGCGCGGGTGGGCGCGCTGCTGTCCGCGGCCGGGGTGCTGGCGTCGGCGCTGCTGCACACGCCGGTCGGGCTGAACGCCACCCGCCTGGTGGTGATGTTCGCGCTGCCGGTGCTGGCCGCCGCCGCGACGCTCCCCGCCCCGCTCTCCGATCGGCTGCGCGTCGCCGGTCGGCGCTCCCGGGTCATCGGCGCAGCCGGGCTCGCCGCGCTGCTCGCCGTGGTCTGCTGGTGGCAGCCGCCGGTGGTCACCGCGGACCTGCGCAGCGCCGACGACCCGACGGCCGACCCGGCGTACTTCGCGCCGCTGCGCGCGGAACTGGGCCGGCGTGGACTCACCGGGCGGGTGGAGGTGCCGCCGACCCGCAACTACTGGGAGGCGGCCCACATGGGGGACGTGCCGCTGGCCCGGGGCTGGCTACGCCAGGCCGACATCGACCGCAACCCGCTGTTCTTCACCACTGTGCCGGGGGCGTCCGGCACCGGCGTTCCGCTGACCCCGATCACGTATCGGGACTGGCTGGCCGACAACGCGGTGCAGTACGTCGCGGTGCCGGCCGCCGAGTTGTCCTGGGTGGGGTCGTCGGAGGCGAAGCTGGTGGAGATGGGCCAGCCCTACCTGACCGAGGTCTGGTCGGACCGGCACTGGAAGCTGTACGCGGTCGCCGAGCCCACCCCGCTCGTCGGCGCACCGGGTGAGCTGGTCCGCCAGGACGGCGCCTCGATCACGTTCCGCGCCCCCGCCGCCGGCCCGATCCCGATCCGGGTACGCCACACCCGATGGCTCACCGCGACGGGCGGCGCCACAGTCACCCGAGACGGCACGTGGACCACCGTGACGGTCCCCCGAGAAGGCACCTACACCCTCACAAGCTGACACACCTGGAGCCAGTGCCGTCCCCCGGGCCGTCCCGCTCCGACGGTTAGAGGGAGGACTCCAGGATTCGCTGGACGACTGTGCGGGAGTGGCGGCCGGTGCGCAGGTACTCGTCGAGGAACTCGCCCTGGTCCTCCCGGCCCAGCAACCGCACCACCCCGGCCAGTTCCACCCCGTGCCGGGGCAACTGGTCCCCGGCCCGGCCGCGTACCAGCATCAGTGCGTCCCTCACCTCGGCGGCAAGCGTCCAACCGGCGGCCAGTTCGGCGGCGTCGGTGGGGTCGAGCAGGCCGGCGTCGCGGGCGGCGGTGAGGGCGTCGAGCGTACGGGTGCCGCGCAGGGCGGGCACCTGACCGGCGTACCGGAGCTGGAGCAACTGCACCGCCCACTCGACGTCGGCCAGCCCGCCCCGGCCCAGCTTGGTGTGGGTGGCCGGGTCGGCGCCGCGGGGCAGCCGCTCGGTCTCCACCCGCGCCTTGATCCGCCGGATCTCGATGACCTGCTCGCGGGTCAGCCCGTCGGCCGGGTAGCGCACCGGCTCGATCATCGCCTCGAACTCGGCGCCCAGGTCGGCGTCACCGCAGACGTACCGGGCGCGCAGCAGCGCCTGCGCCTCCCACACCCGGGACCAGCGCGCGTAGTACTGCGCGTACGCGGCCAGGCTTCGGACCAGCGGACCCTGCCGGCCCTCGGGCCGCAGGTCGGCGTCGACGCCCAGCGGCGGGTCGGGGGCGGGCGCGGACAGCAGCCGGCGCAGTTCCTCGGCGATGGCGTGCGCGGCGGCGCTCGCCGCGCTCTCCTCCACTCCGGGCGGCGGGTCGTAGACGAACAGCACGTCGGCGTCGGACAGGTAGTTCGACTCGTACCCGCCGAGCCGGCCCATGCCGATCAGCGCGAAGCGCAGGCCGGGCGGCCCGGGGTGGACGGTACGGACGGCGCGCAGCGCGGCGGCCAGCGTGGCGTCGGCGACGTGCGACAACGCGGTGCCGACCGCCGTCACGTCCACCACTGTGGGCCGGCGTTCCCCGCCGCCGACCGGGCGGGGGTTGAGCGGGGCGAGCGAACCGGCGCGGCTGAGCACGTCGGCGGCGGCGATCCGGACCAGCTCCCGGCGGCGTAGCGCGCGGACCGCCCGGATCGCCTCGACCGGGTCGTCGTGCCGGGCGGCGGCGGCGGCGAAGCCGTCGACGAGGGTCTCCCGTGGACGCGGGGTCAGTTCGCTGTCCTCGGCGAGCAGCCGCAGCGCCTCCGGTTCGCGGGCCAGCATGTCGGCCGCGTACCTGGAGGACGACAGCACCCGGGCCAGCCGGCGGGCCACCGGGCCGGAGTCGCGCAGCAGGCGCAGGTACCACGGAGTGCTGCCGAGCTTGTCGGACACCTGCCGGTAGTTGAGCAGACCGCGGTCCGGTTCGGGGGCGTCGGCGAACTCGTCGAGCAGCACCGGCAGCAGGGTGCGCTGGATGGCCGCGGTACGGCTGACCCCGCCGGTGAGCGCCTGGATGTGTCGCAGCGCGCCGGCCGGGTCGGCGAAGCCGAGCACCTCCAGCCGGTGCCGGGCCGCCTCGGGCGTGAGGCGCAGCCCTTCGGCCGGCACCCGGGCCACGGATTCCAGCAGCGGCCGGTAGAGCAGTTTGGCGTGCAGCCGGCGTACCTCGGTGGCGTGGGTGACCCACTCGGCGCGGAACTCCTCGACGGCGCTGCGGCCCGGCCTGGCCAGGTAGCCGAGCGCGGCGGCGAGCCAGCGCAGCGCGGCCGGTTCGGTCGGCACGGTGTGGGTACGCCGCAGGGCCTGGAGCTGGAGCCGGTGCTCGATGGCGCGCAGGAAGCGGTAGCCGCGCAGCAGCGCCTCCCCGTCGGCGCGGCCCACGTAGCCGCCCGCGACGAGCGCGCGCAGCGCCGGCACGGTGCCGGGCACCCGCAGCGACTCGTCGCCCCGGCCGTGCACGAGCTGGAGCAGCTGGACGGCGAACTCGATGTCGCGCAGCCCGCCCGGACCGCGCTTGATCTCGCGTTCCAGCTCCTTGGGCGGCACGTTGTCGAGGATCTTGCGGCGCATGGACCGGATGTCCTCCACCGCCTCGGGGCGTTCGGCGGCGGTCCACACGAGCGGAGCCAACGCGTCGGTCCACTCCTTGGCCAGTTCCAGGTCGCCCGCCGCCGGGCGGGCCTTGAGCAGCGCCTGGAACTCCCAGGTACGGGCCCAGCGCTTGTAGTAGGCGAGGTGGCTGGCGAGCGTACGCACCAGCGGACCCCGGTTGCCCTCCGGCCGCAGCGCCGCGTCGACCGGCCAGGCCACCAGCCCGCAGATCTGGATGAGCCGGGTGGCGACCTGGGTCGCGGCGGGCAGGTCGTCGTCGGCCGCGGCGACGAAGATGACGTCGACGTCGGAGACGTAGTTCAGCTCGTCGCCACCGCACTTGCCCATCGCCACCACCGCGAGCCGAGGGCGCGGCGTGCCCTCCGGCAGCTCGTCGGCGGCGATGTCATAGGCGGCGGCCAGCGTCGCGTCGGCCAGCCCGGACAGCGCCGCCATGGTCTGTTCCAGGCCGCGCCCACCGGTCAGGTCGGCCGCCGCGATCCGCAGCAACGCCAGCCGGTACGCCTGCCGCAGCAGCGGGACCGCTCCGGTCATCGCGGTGAGCCGGGCGGCGACGCTCAGGTCGAGCCGGCCGTCCGCGGCGGGGGCGAGCCCGTCCGGCTCGGTCGCCAGCACCGCCCACTGCCCGGGGTTGGCGACCAGGTGGTCGCCGAGCGCGGAGGAGGCGCCGAGCACCGCGATCAGCCGGCGGCGCAGCCCGGCGTCGGCGGCCAGGGCATCGCGTACGGCCGCCTCGTCGCCGGAGCGCCGCTCGGACTCGACCAGCCGGTGCAACTGGCGCAGGGCCAGGTCCGGGTCGGCGGCACGGGACAGCGCGGCGAGCAGTTCGGCGGCGCGCTCGTCGGGGGGTTCCTGGGTGTCGGGCCGCCACAGGGCGAGCCCTTCCGGGCCGAGCAGGTTCTCCGCTCGGCTGGCCCCGTCACCCTCGGCGAATCCGTAGCGGGCCAGGCGCCCGCGGACCGGCCGGGTCACCGTCAGGCCCCCAGCAGCGGCAGGCTGCGGCGGGGGTTGTCGTCGCCGAGTTCGCCGAGTGCGAGCGCGGCGAACCGGATCGCGAACGGCTGCCACGCCTCCTCGACGTCGGCCATCACCCGGTCGCAGGCGGCCACCACCAGCTCCGGGTCGTAGCCCAGCTCGGCCAGCACCGCCGAGTCGCGGGACCACTCGGCGATCATCGCGGTGTCGCACTCGATGTGGAACTGCAACCCCCAGGCCCGGTCGCCGAGGCGGAACGCCTGGTGCGGGTAGCGGGTGGACGCGGCGAGCAGCGTCGCGCCGTGCGGCAGCTCGGTGATCTCGTCGGCGTGCCACTGGAGCACGTCGGGCATCAACGGCACGTACCGGAACAGGGGATCGTTCTCGGCGGCGTCGCGCCGCCCGACGAGCGCCGGCCCGACCTCGGGGCCGGACGGGCTGCGCTCGACCCGGCCGGCGTGCGCGGTGGCGAGCAGTTGCGCGCCGAGGCAGACGGCGAGCGTGGGCACGCGCTGGCGGACCGCTTTGCGCAGCAGCCCTTCCAGCGCCGGGAACCAGGGTGCGCCGGGTGCGCCGTCGGGCCCCGGGTATGGCTGCTGGTCGCCGCCGAGCACCACGAGCGCGGCGTACCCCTCCAGGTCGGCGGGGAGCGCGTCACCGGCGTGCGGACGCAGCACGCGCAGCTCAAGGCCCCCTTCGGTGAGCCACTCCCCCAGGCGGCGGAGGTCGTCGGTCGGGTCGTTCTCGATCACCAGCGCGGTCGCCACGACGTCGAGGCTAGCCGGTGCGCCCGACAGCGGCCGGTCCGGCAGGCCCTAGGCTCGCGATCGTGCCTGACGACTGCGTACGCCCACCGGCCCTGCGTCCCGGCGACGCGGTGATGCTGGTGTCCCCGTCCGGGCCGACCCGTCCCGAGCGGGTGGCCCGCGGCATCGAGCTGCTCACCGGCTGGGGGCTGCGGCCGGTGCCCGCGCCGAACGCGTACGCCCGGCGGGGTTATCTGGCCGGCGACGACGCGCTGCGGGCCGCGGACCTGAACGCGGCGTTCGCCGACCCGGAGATCCGCGGGGTGATCTGTACCCGGGGCGGCTACGGCGCGCAGCGGGTGGTCGACCTGATCGACATGGCGGCGGTACGCCGGGATCCGAAGGTGGTGGCCGGGTTCTCCGACATCACCGCGTTGCAGTTCGCGCTCTGGCGGGGCGCCCGGCTGGCCGGGGTGCACGGGCCGGGTGCGGCGTGGCGCGACGAGCGCACGCCGATCCGCTCGGCGGAGTCGCTGCACGCCGCGCTGACGAGCACCGAGCCGGTGACGGTGGCGGCGGTCGAGGCGGAGGAGACGTACCGGGTGCGGGTGCCCGGGCGGGCCGAGGGCCGGCTGATCGGCGGCAACCTGTGCCTGATCACCGCGTCGATCGGCACGCCGGACATGCCGGACCTGACCGGGGCGATCCTGCTGGTCGAGGAGGTGCAGGAGCCGCCTTACAAGATCGATCGGATGCTCACCCACCTGCGCCGCTGCGGCGCGCTGGACGGGATCGCCGGGGTGGCGGTGGGTCAGTTCACCGAGTGCGCGGACGGCTGGGACACCACTGTCGTGGACGTGCTCACCGATCGCCTCGGCGACCTCGGCGTCCCGCTCCTCGGCGGCCTCCCCGTCGGCCACGGCCCCGGCCAGCTGACCGTCCCGGTGAACACCCCCGCCGTCCTGGACGCCACCGACGGCACCCTCACGGTGACGTCCGCCGTCTGCTGACGCCGAGGCCCGGCGATCATGAGGTTGGCGGCACTCTGGAGATCCACAACTGCCGCCAACCTCATGATCAACCCTGAACCGGCGTGAGGTGGGCCACGCCGCCGGTCTCCAGGGCCACCCAGACCGTGCGGTCGGGGGTCACCGTGAGGCCGTGAGGCTCGGAGTCGGGAGTGGGCAGGTCGTGGGCGGTGATGCGGCCGTCGGGGTCGATGTGGCCGATGCGGTTGGCGGCCCACTCGGTGAACCAGCACCCGCCCGCCGGGTCCGCGACGATCGCGTGCGGGCGGGCCGTCCGGTCCGGCAGCGGGAACTCGACGATCCGCCCGTCCGGCGCGATCCGCCCGAGCTGCCCGGCGAGGATCTCCACGAACCAGAGCGCGCCGTCGCCGCCCCGGGTGATGCCGACCGGCCCGGCCGCCTCGGTGGGCAGCGGATGAACGGTCGCCTTCCCGTCCAGGCCGACCCGGGCGATCGCGTTGGCCTGGTTGAGCGTGAGCCAGAGCGCGTCGTCCGGCCCGGCCGCGAGCATCGACGGGAAGCCCTTCGTCACCGGCAGCGGGAAGGAGGTCACCTCACCGCCGACTGTCACCCGGCCGACCGTGTCGTCGTTCATGCCGGCGTACCAGAGCGCGCCGTCCGCGCCCACCGCCAGCCCGCCCGGGCCGCAGCCGGGCGGCAGCGCCACCGAGCCGGTCTCGCCGTCGACGGTGATCCGGCCGAGCCGGTCGTCGCCCGAGCGGGTGTACCAGAGCGCCCCGTCGGGACCGGCGACGATGATCAGCGGCCGGCTGTCCGGCGGGTCGTCGCGGTAGGCGCGTACCTCACCGTCGAGGCCGAGCCGGGCGACGCCGCCGGAACCGGCCAGCGTCAGCCAGAGCGCGCCGTCGGGCCCGACCGTGATCGAGTACGGCCCGGAGCCCGGCCCGGTGAGCGGAATCTCGCTGATGGCGGGCTGTGTCATCGAGAAGGCCTTTCGTCGGGTTTGGCCCAGCCTTGCGGGTACCCCGGCGACGCGGCAACACGAGTAATTCGAGCCTTCCGGGCGTGATTGCCAGCTCGCTGACAGGTTCGCCACGGGTCGCCCTCAGTTCCGGCAGCCACTGTCGGTGACGTCATCGCACCACCACCGAACAGGAGAATCGCATGATCCGCACGATGTCGAAGAAGCACCTGCTGGCCGGCCTGGCCACCGCCGGAGTGCTCGGCGTCGGGATCGCCGCCCCGACGGTGGCCCTCGCCGACGACAAGAGCCCGAAGCCGTCCTCGAGCGCCAGCACCACCGACCAGGGTGACGACCGCCGCCAGAAGCACGCCGACCGGCAGGCCGAGTTCGCCGAGGCGCTCGCCACGGAGCTGGGCGTCCCGACCGACAAGGTCACCGCGGCGCTGGAGAAGCTGCACGAGCAGCGCCAGGGCGACCGCCCGGAGCGGCCGGAGCGGCCCTCGACCGAGGACCGGCAGGCCGCGCTGAAGGAGCGGCTGAACCAGGCCGTCGAGGACGGCAAGCTGACCCGGGAGCAGGCCGACGCGGTGCTCAAGGCCGCCGAGGCCGGCGTGTTCCCGGGCGGTCCCGGCCACGACGGCAAGGGCGGCCCGCGGGGCGGACACGACAAGGGCGGCCCGGCCGGCATCGGGTCGTAGCCGAGACGTACACCGGTGGCGGCCACCTCGTCGGTGGCCGCCACCGTGCCTCGCTCAGCCCTCGGCCGGCGGGCTGAAGACCCCGAACAGGTTGCCCGACGGGTCACGCAGCGTGGCACGCACCAGTCCGGCCGGCGTGGTCACCGGCGCCGTCAGTACGGCGCCGCCGGCCTTCTCGGCCCGGCGGCAGGTCTCCGCCACGTCGTCCACCTGGGCGTAGAAGGTCGCGTAGTTGCCGTCGTCAGTGCCCCGGATCGCGCCGCCGATCCCCCGCTCACCGCCGGCCGTCGTCTGCCGGTACGACCCACCCGGGCCGCCCTGCTCGAAACTCCAGCCGAACATCTCGACGTAGAACCGCTGCGCCTCGTCGGGGCGGTCGGAGCCGATCTCGAACCAGGTCACGGGCGTACTGGACATGCTTCCTCCTGGGATTCGCGCCGGCGGTCGGCCGACGTCGTCAGGATTCAGCGTGATACCGGGCCACGACAGCGTCCTGTCGGTGTTTCCACCCGGATCAGACCAGGGTGAGCGGACGCACCCGGTCGACCGGCACATCGAGATCGCCGGGACGCAGCTCCCGGGTCACCGGCTCGGCCAGCGGACGCACCGACACGATCCGGTCGGTGCGGAAGCAGCGCAGACCGTCGCGCAGCCGGCACCAGGCGACGAGGTACCAGTGCACCGAGTTGCCCAGGTAGGCCAGCGGCTCCACGTCGCGCAGCGAATCCGTGCCGCCACGGTCGGCGTACCGCAGGCGCAGCACCCGCCCGGCGGCGACCGCGTCGGCGACGGCGGCCGGGACGGGCGTGCCCGGCCCGTCGCCGACCAGGTGGACCCGGCCGGCGAGCCGGTGCGCCTCGGCCACCGCGGCGGGCGGCATCACCGCGACCAGCTTGCGCAGCGCGGCCCCGGCCGCCGGGGCGAACGGGGAACCGCCGAGCCGGTGCAGCGCGACGGCCATCGCCACCGCCTCGGCCGCTGTCAGGTTGACCGGCGGGAGCGTGCGCGCCCGGTCGACCACGTAGCCGCCGGAGCGGCCCGGCTCGGCCCAGATCGGCACCCCGGCACCCTGCAAGGCGGAGATGTCGCGCTCGACGGTGCGGGTGCTCACCTCGAAGCGGCGGGCCAGCCAGCTCGCGCTGCGCGGGCGCGGCGAGACCGCCCGCAGCTCCTCGACCAGGGCGTAGAGGCGATCGGTACGGTTCACCCCCGGACGCTAACCCGGGGGTACGACACCGCTCAGGCGATGCAGGCGCAGACGATCAGCGCGGCGCCGAAGTGGGTGGCGGCGCTGACCCGGGCCGCCGGGTGCGGCTCGTCGGCGGCGATGACGTCACCCAGCCTGCCGGGGGTGAGCAGGTCCAGCACCAGGAACGCGAGCGCCATCACCAGCAGGCCGACCAGCCCGAAGACCACAGTGGACGCGAGCCCCTTGGCGAACGAGCTGTAGCTGGTCAGGATGGCGGTGAAGACGATGCCGGCGATGCCGAGCTGGTTGGCGGCGAGCAGCAGCGCCGCGTTGCCGTTGCGGCGTACCCAGATCAGCTCCCGCAGCTTGCCCGGGGTGAGCAGGTCGACGAGCAGGAACCCGGCGGCCATCAGCGCCACCCCGACGATCCCGAACACGATGCTCTGCCACGCCCCGTCGAGCAGATCTCCCAGCACCAACGCCTCCCCGGCTCACGCCGCCCGGCGGGGGTGCCGGTGCGGTGCCGCAGACGATAGCGGCACCGCGCCACAACGATCTAGAGCGAGAGGTAGCGCTGCCGCTCGTACGGGGTGACCTCGCGGCGGTACTGCTCCCACTCGGAGCGCTTGTTGCGCAGGAAGAAGTCGAACACGTGCTCGCCGAGCACCTCGGCCACCAGCTCGGACTCGGCCATCACGTCGATCGCCTCGGACAGGTTCTCCGGCAGCGTCTCGTAGCCCATGGCCCGGCGCTCGGCGCTGCTCAGCGACCAGACGTCGTCCTCGGCGCCGGGGGGCAGCTCGTAGCCCTCCTCGATGCCCTTGAGGCCGGCGCCGAGCATCACCGCGAACGCGAGGTAGGGGTTGGTCGCGGAGTCCAGCGAGCGGACCTCGACCCGGGCCGAGTTCGGCTTGCCGTACGCGGGCACCCGCACCAGCGCGGACCGGTTCAGGTGGCCCCAGCAGACGTACGCGGGGCTCTCGGTGATCCGGTCCGGCAGCGCCTGCGGGAACAGCCGCTTGTACGAGTTGACCCACTGGTTGGTGACCGCGGTGTACTCCCGGGCGTGGGTGAGCAGCCCGGCGATGAACGACTTCGCGACCTTCGAGAGCTTCATCGGGTCGCCGGCGTCGTGGAACGCGTTGCGCTCCCCCTCGAACAGCGACAGGTGCGTGTGCATGCCGCTGCCCGGCTGGTCGGTGAACGGCTTCGGCATGAAGCTGGCCTGCACGCCGGTGGAGAGCGCGACCTCCTTCACCACGTGCCGGAACGTCATGATGTTGTCGGCGGTGGTGAGCGCGTCGGCGTAGCGCAGGTCGATCTCCTGCTGGCCGGGGGCGACCTCGTGGTGGCTGTACTCCACCGAGATGCCGATGCGCTCCAGCGCCAGCACGCCCTGGCGGCGGAAGTCCCGCGCGACGGCGTGCGTGGTGTGCTCGAAGTAGCCGCCGGTGTCCACCGGGATGGGCACCGAGCCGTCCTGCGGACCGTTCTCCAGCAGGAAGAACTCGATCTCCGGGTGGGTGTAGAAGGTGAAGCCCTTGTCGGCCGCCCGGGACAGCATCCGGCGCAGCACGTGCCGCGGGTCGGCCCAGGACGGGCTGCCGTCGGGCAGCATGATGTCGCAGAACATCCGGGCGCTCTCGCCGCTGACCCCGCCCTCGAACGGGAAGACCTGGAACGTCGTCGGGTCCGGCATGGCGACCATGTCCGACTCGAAGACCCGGGCGAAACCCTCGATCGCCGAACCGTCGAAGCCGATGCCCTCCTCGAAGGCGGCTTCCAGCTCCGCCGGGGCCACCGAGACGCTCTTGAGCGTGCCGAGCACATCGGTGAACCACAGCCGGACGAAACGGATGTCCCGCTCTTCCAGCGTGCGGAGGACGAACTCCTGCTGACGGTCCACTTCCACCCCTCGTGACACGTACGTCCGCACCGGTCGGGCCGGCTCGGCCTGACCGCCCAGTCTCCACCGGGCTCGTTACGCCGACGTTACGCCCTCCCCGGCCGGCCGTCCCGCCGTGTCCGGTCGGCTGGGACGCGCGCTGCGCCGCCCGGCCACCCGCGACCTGTCGGACCCGGCCCGGACGGCTGGGGGAAGATGGAGACATGCCCACCCTGCGTCTCGCCCTGTGCCAGGTCAACCCGACGGTAGGCGACCTCGCCGGCAACGCCGGCCTGGTCCGCACGTGGACCCGCCGGGCCGCCGACGCCGGCGCCCAGCTCGTCCTGTTCCCCGAGCTGATGCTCACCGGTTACCCGGTCGAGGACCTGGTGTTCCGGCGTTCGTTCGTGGCCGCGTCCCGGGCCGCGTTGCACCGGCTCGCCGCCGACCTGGCCGCCGACGGTCTCGGTGACCTGCCGGTCGTGGTCGGCTACCTGGACGCGGACGGGCCCCCGCAGGTCAGTTCCGACGCCGAGCCGGGCCGGGGCGCCCGCAACGCGGCGGCGGTGCTGCACCGGGGCGAGGTGGTGGCCACCTACTTCAAGCACCACCTGCCCAACTACGGCGTCTTCGACGAGGACCGCTACTTCGTCCCCGGCGACACGCTCACGGTGGTGCGCGTCGGCGGCGTGGACGTGGCACTGACCATCTGCGAGGACCTGTGGCAGGCCGGCGGCCCGTTCGCGGTGGCCCGGCAGGCCGGCGTCGGGCTGGTGCTGAGCATCAACGGCTCGCCGTACGAGCTGAACAAGGACGACGTACGGCTGCCGCTGGTCGGCCGGCGTGCCGCCGAGGCCGGGGCCGCCGTCGCGTACGTGAACATGGTCGGCGGCCAGGACGAGCTGGTCTACGACGGCGACTCGATGGTCGTCGCCGCGGACGGCACGCTGCTGGCCCGGGCGCCGCAGTTCGTCGAGCACCTGCTGGTGCACGATCTGGAGCTGCCGGCGGCGGCCGGCGCGCCGGGCGGCACCGGTGAACTGAGCGACGGCATGCGCGTGGCCCGCCACGAGATCCCGGCGATCCCGGCCGCGCCGTCCGGCCCGGCCGCCGACGGCGGCATCATCGAGCCGGTCGCCGACGAGGCCGAGGTGTGGCACGCGCTGGTGCTGGGCCTGCGCGACTACGTCGACAAGAACCGCTTCCCCTCTGTGGTGCTCGGCCTGTCCGGCGGCATCGACTCCGCGGTGGCGGCCGCGATCGCCGTGGACGCGGTGGGCCCGGAGCGGGTCGTCGGCGTCTCGATGCCCAGTCAGCACTCCTCCGAGCACTCCCGCACCGACGCCGAGGACCTGGCGAAGCGCACCGGCCTGGACTACCGGGTCGAGCCGATCCAGCCGATGGTGGACACGTTCCTGGCGAACATGTCGCTGTCCGGGGTGGCGGTGGAGAACCTGCAGGCCCGGGTGCGCGGCGTGATCCTGATGGCGCTGTCGAACCAGGAGGGCCACCTGGTGCTCACCACCGGCAACAAGAGCGAGCTGGCGGTGGGTTACTCGACGCTGTACGGCGATTCGGTGGGCGGCTACAACCCGGTCAAGGACGTCTGGAAGACGCTGGTGTGGCGGCTGGCGAAGTGGCGCAACGCGGACGCGGCCCGGCGCGGGCAGACCCCGCCGATCCCGGAGAACTCGATCGGCAAGCCGCCCTCGGCCGAGCTGAGCCCCGGCCAGCTCGACAGCGACACGCTGCCCGACTACGACGTGCTCGACCCGATCCTGATCGGCTACGTCGACGGCGACCTGGGCCGCGACGGCCTGGTCGAGTCCGGCCACGACCCGGCGGTGGTGGACAAGGTGCTGCGGATGGTGGATACCGCCGAGTACAAGCGGCGGCAGTCGGCGCCCGGCACCAAGATCTCCATGAAGGCGTTCGGGCGGGACCGGCGGCTGCCGATCACCAACCGGTGGCGCGAGGACGGCTGACCGCTGCCCGGCCGGGGAGTGACATCCTCCACTGCGACCTGCCCGCGGCCCGTCGCCCGGTGCGACGATCGCGGGGAACCCGGGGACCGCGTGCGCGGCCTCGAGGAAGGAGATTGTCATGGTGGAGTCCACCCCGGCCGAGGTGACCGCCCTCTACGGCGGGCCGGCCACGCGGCGGGTACGCACCCGTGACCTGATCGCCGCCAAGGAGCGCGGCGAGCGGTGGGCGATGCTGACCTCGTACGACCAGTACACGGCCTCGATCTTCGACCAGGCGGGAATCCCGGTGCTGCTGGTCGGCGACTCGGCGGCGAACAACGTCTTCGGCTACGAGACCACGCTGCCGGTGACCGCCGAGGAGCTGTTGCCGCTGGTCCGCGCCGTGGTACGGGCCACGAAGCACTCGCTGGTCGTCGGCGACCTGCCGTTCGGCTCGTACGAGGAGGGCCCGGCGCAGGCGCTGCGCACCGCCGTGCGGTTCATGAAGGAGGGCGGCTGCCACGCGGTGAAGCTGGAGGGCGGGCGGCGCTGCGCCGCCCAGATCGAGGCGATCACCGGCGCGGGCATCCCGGTGATGGCGCACATCGGCTTCACGCCGCAGAGCGAGCACACGCTCGGCGGCTACCGGGTGCAGGGCCGGGGCGAGGCCGCCGAGGAGGTGCTCGCCGACGCGCGTGCGGTGGTCGAGGCGGGCGCGTTCGCGGTGGTGCTGGAGATGGTGCCGGGCGAGGTGGCCAAGCGGGTCACCGCCGAGTCGCCCATCCCCACCGTCGGCATCGGGGCCGGCCCGGACACCGACGGGCAGGTGCTGGTCTGGCAGGACATGGCCGGATTGCGCACCGGCCGGGCGCCGCGCTTCGTCAAGCGCTACGCCGACCTGGCCGGCGCGCTCACCGACGCCACCCGCCGGTTCGCCGACGAGGTACGCGGCGGCGAGTTCCCCGCCGCCGAGCACACCTTCTGATGCGGGTGCGGCGAGGGCCGGCGCCGGCCGGCCCTCGCCGCGCTCTCAGAGGTCGGTGACGCGGATGCCGGCGTGCGCCTTGTAGCGCTTGTTGATCGCGATCAGGTTGGCCGTGAACGCCTCGATCTGGTGGGCGTTACGCAGCCGCCCGGCGTAGATGCCCCGCATGCCGGGGATCCGCGCGGCCAGCGCGCCGACCACGCCCACCAGTTCCCGGTCCTCGGTGCAGATCAGCACGTCCAGGTCGATCCGGTCGATCTCCGGGTCGGCCAGCAGCGGAGCGCTGACGTGGTTGAACGCGGCGCAGACCCGGGACTCGGGCAGCAGCGCGGCGGCCTGCTGCACGGCGCTGCCCTCGGCGACGGTGAGCGCGTACGGACCCTGCTTGTCGAAGCCGAGCGGGTTGACGCAGTCCACCACGATCTTGCCGGCCAGCGGTTCGGCGAGCGCGGCGACGGTGGCCGCGTGCCCGTCCCACGGCACCGCCACGATCACCACGTCACTGCGCCGGGCCACGTCCTCGTTGTCGCCGCCGGAGACGACGGCACCCTCCGGTACGCCGGGCAGGGCGGCGATCTCGGCGGCGGCCTGGGTGGCCCGCTCCGCGGTGCGGGAGCCGATCAGCACCGTCTGCCCGGCCCGGGCGAACCGGTAGGCGAGCCCTCGTCCCTGGTCGCCGGTGCCACCGATGATGCCGACGGTCAGCCCGGAGACGTCGGGCAGCGTGGTCGCGTCGTAAGCCATGGGCTCATCCTCGCAAAGCGCGA
This sequence comes from Micromonospora sp. NPDC005257, assembly GCF_042872445.1. Taxonomy (NCBI): domain Bacteria; kingdom Bacillati; phylum Actinomycetota; class Actinomycetes; order Micromonosporales; family Micromonosporaceae; genus Micromonospora; species Micromonospora sp. NPDC005257. Next base: position 18,183 of record NZ_JBIAKL010000014.1, read on the forward strand.
CGGCGTGCGGTGCATCCCGATGCTGTGACAATGGCCGCCCTGGTCACGCCCGTTCGAAGGCGACCCGGCGCTGGGCCGGGTCGGCGACGGTGAGCCGTACCCGGACGCGTTCGCCGAGTGGCATCTCGCCCGTGCAACGGGCCCGCACCGGCGGTTCGTCCAGCGCGATCGTGCCGCCGGGCTGACGGCCGGGCCGTCCGTCGCCCGCCGGGCGCGGTTCGTCCACGTCGAGCACCGCCGCCTCGAACGTCTCCCCCACCCGGTGCGCGAGCAGTACCGCCTCGGCCAGTTCCACGGCGCCCCGGGTGGCGGCGCCCGCGGTCCGGTCGGTCGAGGCCATCACCTCGGGCAGCTTCGGCAGCGCCGCCCGGACCTGCTCGGGCACCTCGCGGCCCTCGTGCAGCGCCAGGCAGACCTCGGTGGCGTACCGGTCGGCCAGCCGCCGCAGCGGCGCCGTGACGTGCGCGTACGCGGCGGCCACCCCGCCGTGCTCGGGCTGCTCGGGCACCTCCCCGTCGAACGCGGTGTACGCGGCGCCGCGCATCAGCTCGGCGGCCTGGTCGACGAAGGCGGCCGCCCAGGGCTGGGAGGTGTCCAGCCCGTCGAGCACCTGACCCACCGGGGTGCCGTCCGGCCAAGGCACGCCGAGCGGTCCGGCCGCCAGCCGCAGCCGCTCGACCGCCTCCGGGCGCGGGCCGGGCATGGTGCGCAGCAGACCGATCCGGCCGGCCAGCATGATGTCGGCGGCGGCCATCCCGGTCAGCAGCGAGATCTGGGCGTTGTGCTCCTCCATCGGGCCGGGGCCGCGCAGCACCAGCCGCCAGCCGTCGCCGTCGGGCTCGACGTCCTGCTCCGGGAGCGGCAGGTTGATCGCGCCCCGGCGCAGTCCTCGCGCGGTGAGCAGCGCCCCGATCTCGGGCAGCAGGGCGATCGGCTCGGGCAGCCGGCCGGCGTCGGCGTCGCGCTGCACGCCGCCGTAGTCGAGCTTGGCCCGGCTGCGCACCAGCGCCCGCTCCAGGGTGACCGCGACGGTGCCGCCGTCCGCGTCCAGGTCGACGGTCCAGAGCACGGCGGCCCGGTCGGCGTCGGGCAGCAGGCTGGCCGCACCCTCGCTGAGCGTGTGCGGGTGCAGCGGCACGTTGCCGTCGGGCAGGTAGACCGTCTGCCCGCGCCGCCACGTCTCGGCCTCCAGCTCACCGCCGAGGCGTACGTGGGTCAGGACGTCGGCTATCGCGTACCGGACGCGGTAGCCGCCGCCGGGACGGCGGGTGAGGTGCATGGCCTGGTCGAGGTCGCGCGAGGTCGCCGGGTCGACGGTGACGAACGGGATGTCGGTCCGGTCGGGGACGGCGGGCGGCGGCGCGGCGGCGGCCAGGTCGGCCTCGCGCTGCGCCGCGGCCGGGAAGCTCTCGGGCAGTCCCAGCTCGCGGCGCAGCGCGCCGAAGTCGATACGGGGCGCCAGTACGCGTCGGATCAGCACGCGGTCAATCCTGACAGCGCCCCGCACGTTCCGCCCCTCGGGAGGGAGCGGTGTCCGCGGCGTCAGGCGCGGCGGGCCGGCGCCTTACGTGCGGTGGTGCTCTTGGCGGCGGTGCTCTTGCGGGCCGGCGCCTTCTTCGCGGCGGTGGTCTTCGCCGTGGTGGTGGTCTTGCGCGCCGTGGTGGTCTTGCGCGCGGGCGCCTTCTTCGCCGCCGCCTTGCGCGCCGTGGGACGCGTCGAGGCGGTCGTCGTCTTCGCCGGCGCCTTCTTCGCCGCGGTGGTCTTCTTGGCGGCGGTGGTCTTCTTCGCCGCCGAGGTGACCTTGCGCGCGCCGGTGGTCTTCTTGGCCGCCGTGGTCTTCTTCGCCGTCGTCGTCTTGCGGGCCGGCGCCTTCTTCGCGGTGGCAGTGGTGCGGGCCGTCGTGCTCTTCCGGGCCGCCGTGGTCTTCTTCGCCGCCGTCGTCTTCTTCGCCGTGGCCTTCTTCGCGGTGGCCTTCTTGGCCGGCGCGCTCTTGGCGGTGGCCCGGCCGGCCGGCGCCGTCCGCGCCGCGGTCTTCTTCGCCGTCGTCCTGCTGGTGGTGGCCTTGGTGGCCGGCGCCTTGCGGGCTGCCGCCACGACCTTCCGGGCGGCCGCCTTCTTGGCCGCCGCCTTCTTCGCCGGTGTCCGCCCGGCGCCGGCGCCCGAGGCGTTCGGCGACGCCTTGGTGACCGTGGTCGACCTGCCCGCGGTGGTCCTCTTCGCGGTCGTCCGTTTCGCGGCCGGGCGGGTGGCCTGCTGTGCTTCGGCCATCTCGGTTCCCTTTCCTGGGGACGTGCTCTCGCCCTCGCGGAGCACGGATCACCTCGACGCGGGCCCTCCCGCGCCGTCTAGCGGCCCTCCCCGGCCCAACGGGCGTCCTCGGCGTCCCACGCGTCGTTCCGCTCCCGCACCGTCTGCAGGGCGTTGTCCGCGTCGGCGGCTGAGGCGTACGGTCCGAGAACGTGCCGTGCGGGGCACACGTCGGCATCGGTCTCGACCCGGTGGTGTCGCGTGCACCAGTAGTAGTGCCCACCACTTCCGTCGTCGCTCATGCGATCACTGTGCACCGCGAACCGCCCGTCCGCCACCGGAACGGCGCAAATAGTCACCGTTCTCCACATTAGACCTGCTCAGGGTGGTTGCGACGGGGAACGGCGCAGGACCGGCGGATCGACGCCGAGCCGGCCGGCACTACGAGCGGGCCGGCCGGGCGCTGAGCTGGAACGCCTGACCCTCAGGCAGGCGCCGGGACAGGCTCCGGGCCGGGCACGGCCGCCGTCGGCCGGGCCGCCGCGATCGCGTACGCCAGGACATAGGGCGTGCACGCCAGGTAGAACTGCGGCTCGACCCCCAGGCGGTCGGTGATCCGGAACCGTTCCCACTCGGTCGGCCGGGGCAGCCCGAACGACGAGTCGGTCCAGCAGGTCAACAGCCAGAGCGGCGCGGAGATCCGGTCCACCGCGTCCGGCGGCAGGCCGTCCGCCACGGGTGCGGTGGCCGGGATCGAGGTGACCACCGCGAGCACCACCGCCGCGTCGGCCGCCACCAGCGCGCCGAGCAGCCCGGCCAGCCACGCGGCCCGGACCCGGCCCCGGCGCGCCAGCGCCCCGGCGGCCCAGAGCGCCGGGACCAGCAGCGCCAGCCAGAGCAGCAGCCCTGGTGCGCTCTCCCAGACGCGGCTCTCGCCCCGGCCGGCGAACAGCGCCAGCGTCGCGGTCACCGTCGCGGCGATCGGCAGCACCACGCCGAGCGCGGTGGGCAGCGCCCCCACGCGCACGGTCCGGCGCGCGGCCCGGGCGACGACGAGCGCGAGCGCCCCGCCCAGCAGCGCGGTGAGCGCCGACCAGACCGGCAACTGCGCGGCGGTGGCCCACGGCACGCGCATCTCCAGCCACGCGTGGGCCACGCCCATCACCGCGGCAGCGACTGCGAGGACCGCCACGCAGGCCGGCGGCGCGAGCAGCAACACCCCAGCGGTACGCCCCAGCCGCCGCGACCCGGCCCGGCCGGCGAGTGGCGTGGCCGCCCGGCTGACCGCAAGGCTCCCGGCGAACCGGAGCATCCCCCACCGCCGCCCGGTCCGGGCCAGCTCGTGCAGCTCGGCAGCCCATTCCCGGGCCAGGTCGGCGCGCAGCTCCACCGGCCAGCGCCGCACCGCGACCCGCAGCAGGACGGCGGCCACCCCCCGGGTCACCATGCCGGTGCCCCGGCCGGGTCCACGCCGGCACGTTCCACGGGCACGAGCGAACGCAGCTCGGCCAGCGCCAGCCGGGCCGACCGCATGCCCTCGCCGGTGAGGCGGTAGTAGCGGCGGGCCGGGCGGCCGGCGGCGACCGGGTCGACGTCCTCCCAGTCGGCGGCGAGCCAGCCGGCCGCCTGGAGGCGGTGCAGCACCGGGTAGAGCGTCCCGCTGGGCAGGCCGGTGAGCCGCATCAGGTCGAGGCCGTAGCGCGGGGCCTCGGGCTCGGCGAGCAGCGCCGAGAGCACCTTCGCCACCGGGATGGTCAGTCGCACGGGCACACTCTATCGGAACTCTACATAGGGAGGGCGCACCGTCGTAGCAGGACAAACGGTGATCGACAATGGGACGCCGTGTCCCCTTTGACGGGACCGGTGGCCGGTCCGGCGGTGCCCGCTCAGGTGGATCACCGGTGGCCCGTGTGCACCACGCGGCTCCATATGCGAGCCTCGACGGACCGAACCCGCTGTCCGCCCGCTTCCGGCGGACAGCGGCCCGAGTTGGGGAGAAAAAACGTGAGCAACCTTGACATCGCGCTGAAGAACGCGATGAACATCGACGGCGCGATCGGTGCCGCGCTCGTCGACTACACAAGCGGCATGACGCTCGGCGTCGCCGGGGGCACCGGCGAGATCGACCTGACCGTCGCCGCCGCCGGCAACACCGACGTCGTACGCGCCAAGCTGCGCACCATCGAGATGCTCAAGCTCGACGACGAGATCGAGGACATCCTGATCACGCTCGGCAGCCAGTACCACCTGATCCGCCCGCTGAGCGCCCGCACCGGCAAGGGCCTGTTCCTCTACCTGATGGTGAGCAAGAGCCGGGCCAACCTCGCGATGGCGCGGCACCAACTGCGTGCGATCGAGGAGAGCCTGGAGCTGTGAGCCGGGTGGACGACCTCCCCCGCCGTTCGCGCGCCCAGGCCGGCACGCTGCCGCCACCACGCGCGCTCCCGCCCTCGCTGTCCGGCAACCCGGCGCTGCCGTACCCGGCAATCGGCCAGGAGCTGTCCGCGCTGCGGTTGCAGATCCCCGGCGTGCACGGCTGCGTCCTCGGCGGCGTCGACGGCCTACTCGTCACGCACAACCTGCAGAACGGCGCCGACCCGGACGACCTGGCCGCGCTCGCCGCCACCACGTACGGACTCGGCCGCCAGGTCGGGCTCCGGCTCGGACAGGGCGACTTCCAGCAGTCCACGGTGCGCAACGCGGGCGGCTACCTCAGCGTGTACGCGATCAACGGCCAGGCCCTGCTCGCCGTGGTCGGCACGGACAGCATCAACGTGGCGCGGCTGCACCTGCACGCCCCGGCCACCGCGGCCCGGCTCGCCGAGCTGCTCGACGGCGTCACCCCGGCCACGTCCTGACGTACGCCGGTCGTCTCGGTTCCACCCGTCCGGACCGAGGCGGCCGGCGTACCCCCGGCTTCTGTCGCTCGTGGTGGTCAGAGGCCGAAGCGGCCCGCCCACGCGGTCACGTCTGCCACAGTGGCGTTGCCGCCGCAGACCACAAGGCCCAGCCGGACGTCGCCGCCCACCCGCTCGACCACCCGGCGGGCGGCGGGCAGCAGGCACCCGGCGGCCGGCTCGGCCCACGCCTTGGCGTGCTCGGCCAACTCCAGCGTGCCCCGCACGGCCTCGGCGTCGGAGACCACGAGGACGTCGCTCACCAGAGCCGTCACGTGCTCGTAGGTGAGCTGCGAGACGCTCGGCGCGCTGAGCGTGGTGACGATCGACGACAGCGGCACCTCGACCGGGCCGCCCTTCGCCAACGCCTGCGACATCGCCTCCGCACCCTCGGTCTCCACGCCCCAGACGCGTACCCCCGGCCGCCGCGCCCGCAGCGCCGCCGCCACACCCGAGATCAGCGCGCCCCCGCCGATGCTGACCAGCACGTCGGTCAGCTCACCGGCGTCGTCGGCCAGCTCCAGCCCCACAGTGCCCTGCCCGGCCAGCACGATCGGGTCGTCGAACGGGTGCAGCAGTGTCACGCCCTCGTCCCGCAACCGGTTCATCAGCGCGAACGCGCCGGCCATGTCCTCGGTCAGCCGGACGTCCGCACCGGCCGCCCGGGCCACCTCGACCGCACGGGCGGGCGCGCTACGGGGCATCACCACTGTCGCCGCCACCCCGAGCGCGCCGGCCATCACCGCGACCGCGATGCCGTGGTTGCCGCCGCTGACCGCGACCACCCCCGCCGCCCGCTCCGCGTCGTCGAGCGCGAGCAGCTTCGCCGCCGCACCACGGGCCTTGAACGATCCGGTACGTTGCAGCAGCTCCAGCTTGGCGGTGACAGGCACGCCGAGCAGCTCGGACAGTCCCGGGCTGGACAGGGTGGGGGTGTGGACGACGACGTCGGCGATCCGGTCGGCGGCCGCCTGGATGTCCGCAAGTTCGATCACCATCGCAGCGTCCCACAGATCCTTCAGTGCGGCGTTCGTCGTGGGCGAACTCCCCGTTTCTACGCCCAGGTCTCTCCCGACGCGGCGAAGATCCCGCAGGCCCTCCTCGGAGGGCGCCGCAAGGAATTCCCGGCACGTCGAGTCTGCCGTTATCCAGCCGAGGCACCGAACCGCTGGACAACGAGGATCAGGGCGAGCCCCAGCAAGCAGGCCAAGACGATTCCACCACCGATTACGACGGCTCTCGAATTCGAGGTGTTGTACGAGGCTGCCAGGTCGTCGCCTGCGTAGGAATCGCCGTACACCATGCCGCTGACAACCCGGGAGTCATCACCGGCCTCGACGGAGCTGTTCGTCTGATCTCCCCCGCCCAGCCTGCCCTCATGCACCATCGACAGCGCCCTGGCCTCTTCGATCAACTCCCTCAGCTCGGCCTCGAAATCCGGGAAGTCGTCGGCCAGGAAACCGATGGCGGCAGCCAGATCGCCCTGCTTCCGCGTACTCCGTGGGGCATCCTCCCAGTTCTCGTATATCTCGCTGCTGTCCACATCCATGAGCTGGGAATGAACCCGCGCACGCAACTTCTCGGCCGCCTCCTGAAGCCCGGCGCCCGCGGTGCCACCCGTTGCCGCAACCAGGACACGGACAGCCGCTCTGCCAAGTTCCTCGTCCATGACGTCCGAGTGTCAGTCACTTTCCGCAAGCGCGGACCAACCGATCGGCCCCGCTCCACGTCGGAAATCCGACAAGGCCAACAGCATGTCGGGTGGTCACACGGAGGGGTCCCAGTCGGCGAGCTGGTCGAAGATCCGACGGTCGCCTGCGAACTGCAGCGAATCCAGCGGTATGCGGCCGTAGAAGAACAGCACCAGGTCACTTGCCGTGCCCCGGGCGGAGACGTCGGCCGTTTCGGGATCCCCGCCGGCAGCGGGCGTGAGGCGGGCGACCTGTGCGCCGTCGCGGGAGAGCCGAAGGCGCCAGGAGCGGCCCTCGACGGCGTGGTAGTCGACGACGGCGGGGGCGTGCGGCCAGGCGACGGTGGTTGCGCAGAGGGTGAACTGGCAGTCGTCGAAGCCGTCCAGGGCGACCTCTTCCGGTAACGGCTGCGGGGCGCCCACGGTGAGCTGGGCGTCATAGGTGTGCACCGCGATCTCGGGAACCTGTCGTCGCGCCCAGGCACCAGAGGTCTGCGGCGACGGCGAGTCGTCCCACCACGTCCAGCACCTGCGATCCGGGCCGGCCTCACGCAGCACGCTCGTCAGTAGGTCGATGGACTCGGTCCACCAGGCCAGCAGCGCCTCGCGTTCCAGAGGCGCACCCGTGCCGTCGTCCCAGGCCGACTTCTCCGGGGGTGCGTCAGCGGGCCCGGCGGCGACGACGGCGGCCGATTTGCGGCGGGCCATGCCGACGTGTTGGACGAGATCGAACAGGGTCCGGCCGGGATGGGTCGGAACCTGCATGTCGAGACCGGGTGCCGCGGCGACGGCAGCACGGAAGGCGGCAGACCGTTCGCTGATCAGCCGCAGATGATCAGCGAACGTGAGACTTTGATCCACGCGGCTTTCTACCAGTGGTCTCCGACGACCGGACAGCGATTTTCGTTGTAGCCGTCCTGCCATGGCCAGATGGACACCAGCGGACGACCTCGATGCCCCCACCGTGCCGGGACCGAGGAACTGCTCGACCTCCTTCCTGCGGTGCGGCGCGCGCCGAGGAGGAACGACCGGCTGAGGTAGCGCATGCTCGGCGGCTATCCCGCAGTGTCTGGGTGGGCGACGGACGAGTCGACCTGTACGCCGGATTCTGTGCCCGGCACGCCCGAAGGCGCACCGGCGGCGGCCATCCATCTCGGCCTGCCGTTGCCGGCAGGCTCCAGCGGCCTACCCGCAGACATCGGGCGGGCAGCCCTCAAGCGTCTGCGCGGGTCGTCATCTTGCGGTGACGGCCCTTTCTTGGCCTTGCTCCGGGTGGGGTTTACCGAGCCACCCCGGTCACCCGGGGTGCTGGTGGGCTCTTACCCCACCGTTTCACCCTTACCGTCCCGTTACGGGCCGGCGGTCTGTTTTCTGTGGCACTGTCCCGCGGGTCACCCCGGGTTGCCGTTAGCAACCACCCTGCCCTGTGGAGTCCGGACGTTCCTCGGCGACGGGCCGGAGCCCGTCGACGCGACCGCCCGGTCGACTCGTCCGTCGCGCCCTCATCCTAACGACGCACCCGCCGCGCCCATTTCCGCCCCGGCCCGCCCCAGCAGGAACCGCCCGAGCAGGAGCCGGCCAGCGCAGACACAAGCCAAGCCGGGCACAAGCCAGGCAAGACCACATACGGGACGAGCAAGGCCAGCGCGGCAACGGGGCCGGCGCCGTACTAGCCTCGGGGAACCATGGATCTCTCCGACGCCGCGCTCCTGCTCGCCGCTGGTCTCGCCGCGGGCACTGTGAACGCGGTGGCCGGTGGTGGCTCGCTGATCACGTTCCCGGCGATGATCGCGACCGGCCTGCCGCCGGTGGCGGCCAACGTCTCCAACTCGGTGTCGGTCTTTCCCGGGTACGTGGCGAGCGTGGCGGGCAGCCGGGTGGACCTGCCACGGGGGCGGGAGCTGTGGCCGCTGCTGCCCACCGCCGTGCTCGGCACGATCGCCGGGTGCGCGCTGCTGCTCGCCACCCCGGCGCGCGCGTTCGAGCTGGTGGTGCCGTTCCTCGTGCTGGGCGCGACAGCCGTACTCGCGTTCCAGGGTCCGCTGCGCCGGCTGGTCGGCCATCCGGAACGGCTGGGCGCGCGCCGCCGTACCGTCACGGTCCAGACCATGGTCGCGCTCGGCACGGTGTACGGCGGCTATTTCGGCGCGGCCCTCGGGGTGATGCTCGTGGCCGGGCTGGCGCTGGTGCTGGACGCGACGCTGGCCCGGGTGTCGGCGGTGAAGAACCTGCTCTCCGCGGTGGTGGGGCTGACCACGCTCATCGTGTTCGCCCTGTTCGGCCCGGTGAACTGGGCGGCGGTCGCAGTGGTCGCGCCGGCCACCCTGTTCGGCGGGTACGCGGGCGCGCGGCTGGCCCGCCGGCTGCCGCAGGTGGTGTTGAAGACGGTGATCGTAGTGTTCGGCACGGCCATCGGGTTCTACCTGCTGTGGCGGCGCTGACCTGACGCCGCCGGGCCGGACCAGGGCCGCGGCTAATCAGTAGGCCTCCCCCCACCGGCTCCTCCGGTGCGTGCTCGGCGCGGCGGACGGACCGGTTCCAGATGGCCCGTTCGCCGTATCCGGCCGCCTTCGGCGAGTTGGTGGACGAGATCCTCTACTCGCACGAGATCGGCGTGGAGAAGCCGGACCCGAGGGCGTTCGCCACGGCCTGCGAGCGGCTGGACGTCCGCGCCGAGGACTGCCTCTTCGTCGACGACGCGCCCGCGAACGTCGCTGCCGCGGCCAGGGCGGGCATGCAGGCGCACCTGTGCCGCGGCAACCCCGCCGCCCTCGACCGCATCTCCGCCCACCTGGCGCCGGCTCCGGCAGGGTGAGCGGCGATGCCGGCAGGGGCCCTCACCCGTGCGGAACGCGTCGAGCGAGGGCCCCTGCTTTCACGCCACCGGCTCGCGCGCGGAGTCCGCGTCGCGGTCGGCGCCGGGCGTGACGCGCGGGTCGCCCTCGTCGGCGAAGTAGTCGTCCGGCGTGGTGCCGTCCGGCCCGTCGGCCACCTTCGCGGCGCGCAGCACCAGCGTGAGCAGCGCGGCCACCACCAGGTTCACCAGCACCGCCACGATGCCGACGTAGATCGTCTTCGGGGTGTCGAAGCCGAACTTCTCCAGCGGGAACGCCGACCCGGCGAAGTGCTTCTTGCCGGTCGCCGGGTTGCCGATCTGGTAGAGCATCCACATGCCCAGGCCCATGCCGGCCGCCCAGCCGGCGATCAGCGCACCCCTGTGGAACCAGCGGGTGTAGAGGCCCAGCGCCACCGCCGGCAGCGTCTGGAGGATGATCACGCCGCCGATGAGCTGGAGGTCGATGGAGAACTGCGGGTCGAGGAAGACGATGCAGGCCACCGCGCCGACCTTCACCACCAGCGAAGTGATCTTCGAGACGTTCGCCTCCTGCGCCGGGGTGGCGTCCCGCTTCAGGTACTCCTTGTAGATGTTGCGGGTGAACAGGTTCGCCGCCGCGATCGACATGATCGCCGCGGGCACCAGGGCGCCGATGCCGATGGCCGCGTACGCCACTCCGGCGAACCAGTCCGGGAACTGCTGGTCGAACAGCAGCGGCACCACCGTGTTGCCGTCCACGCTGCCGGCCTTGGCGCCGGGCAGCGGCTTCACGTTCGCCGCGATGGCCATGTAGCCGAGCAGCGCGATCAACCCCAACAGCAGGCTGTACGCGGGCAGCGCGGACATGTTCCGCTTGATCACGTCGCGGTTCCGGCTGGCGAGCACACCGGTGATGCTGTGCGGGTAGAGGAACAGCGCCAGCGCCGAGCCGAATGCCAGCGTCACGTACTGGATCTGGTTGTTGTCGTTGAGCAGGATGCCGTCGCCGGGCGCCGGTGACGCCTGGAACTTCGCGTCGGCGGCGTCGAAGATGGCTCCCCAGCCGCCGAGCTTGTACGGCAGCCAGATCACCGCGACCAGGATCACGATGTAGATCAGCGAGTCCTTGACGAACGCGATCAGCGCCGGCGCGCGCAGCCCGGACTGGTACGTGTACGCGGCCAGGATCGCGAACGCGATGATGATCGGCAGGTGCCGGGCCACCGCGCTGTCCCCGGTGACGCCCATGGTCTTGAGCACCGCCTCGATGCCGACCAGTTGCAGCGCGATGTACGGCATGGTGGCGACGATGCCGGTGATCGCGATCAGCAGCGCCAGGACCGGCGAGCCGAAGCGGTTGCGGACGAAGTCGGCCGGCGTGACGAAGCCGTGCCGGTGCGAGACCGACCAGAGCCGGCACAGCACCAGGAACACCAGCGGGTAGATGACGATCGTGTACGGCACCGCGAAGAAGCCCGCCGCGCCGGCCCCGAAGATCAGCGCCGGCACCGCCACGAACGTGTACGCGGTGTAGAGGTCACCGCCGACCAGGAACCAGGTGATCCAGCCGCCGAAGCTGCGCCCGCCCAGTCCCCACTCGTCCAGGTGGGCCATGTCGGTCGGCCTGCGCCACCGGGCGGCCACGAAGCCCATGGCGCTGACCACCAGGAACAGCAGGGTGAACACGATGATCTCGGTGAGGTGGTCCCGCCACATCAGTGGTCACCCCGCTTCTTGGTCATCTGGTAGACCAGCGTGGTGGTGCAGACGCCGAGCAGGATCCAGGCCAGTTGCAGCCAGTAGAAGCGCGGGAACCCGAACAGCCGGGGCGAGTCGGCGTTGAACAGCGCCGGGATCAGCGGCACCACGATCGGGATGAAGAGCAACCAGTTCCAGGGACTCTTGTCCTTCGCCCTGGATCGCGCCGTGTCGAGCGCCTCCGGTTCCGGTGCGGACATGTGACACCCTCCGGGCATTCGTAGCGGGCCTGTGACGGCCGGAGGCTACGACCCTGTGACAGGGGTCACGTTCGATCGGGCGATGTCGATGCGCTGAACGGCCGTCGGCATGCGCCGAACGGCCGTCAGACGTCCGTGAGGTGAGAGGTGTCGTTCACCGAGCGGACCGCGACGCCGCCGTCCGGGTACAGGTCCAGTACCGAGATGCCGGCGGTGTCCAGGTAGAGCCGGTGCAGGAACGCGTCGCTCGCGGCGAGCGCGTCGCGCAGCACCAGCTTGATCGGCGAGACGTGGGAGACCACCACCACCGTCTCCCCCGGGTACGCCGAACGCAGCCGGTCGACAGCCCGCCCGGTCCGCTCGGCGACTGTCACGAACGACTCGCCCTTCGGCGGCGCGACGGCCGTGGAGACGAGCCAGGCGTCCAGTTCGGCCGCCCAGCCCTCGCGTACCTCGGCGAACGTGTGCCCCTCCCAGGCACCGAAGTCGCACTCGATCAGGTCGTCGTCGGTGCGTACCGGAGGGTTTCCGACCTGCGCGGCGACCGCCTCGGCGGTGGCCGTACACCGGGACAGCGGGGAACTGACCACCGCCGCGACGGACGGCGCCAGCGCGGCCACCCGGGCGGCGCTGGCCCGGGCCTGGGCCCGGCCCCGCTCGGTGAGCGGCACGTCGCCCCGGCCGGAGTAGCGCTTCTGCACGGTGCGCTCGGTCTCGCCGTGCCGCACCAGGATCAGCCGGGTGGCCTCCTCGGTCGGGCGCGGCTCCCAGGAGGCGGGCGTGGTGGCCGGGTCGGTGCCGGTGGCCCGCACGACAGTCGCCGCCCGCGCCTCGGCCTTCGCTTCCGGTGCGGCGCCGGAGGCGGCGGCGTCCATGGCCGTGTTGGCCAGGGCGTCGGCGTGCCGGTTGCGCTCCCGAGGGATCCAGGTGAACCGGACGGCGGTGAAGCGTCCGACCAGCCCGGCGGCCTGGGCGGCGAGCGGGCGCAGCCCGGGGTGCTTGATCTGCCAGCGGCCGCACATCTGCTCGACCACCAGTTTGGAGTCCATCCGCGCCTCGACCTCGGCCGCGCCCAGCTCGGCGGCGGCCTCCAGCCCGGCGATCAGGCCCCGGTACTCGGCCACGTTGTTCGTCGCCGTGCCGATCGACTCCGATCGTTCGGCCAGCACCTCGCCGGTCTCCGGATCCCGGACCACGGCGCCGTAGCCGGCCGGGCCGGGATTGCCCCGGGAGCCGCCGTCGGCCTCGATCACGACCGCGCGCACCGCCACGGCGGCTACAGTCCCGACTCGTTGGTCCGGACCATGATCCGCCGGCAGTCCTCGCAGCGGACCACGTCGTCCGGGTCGGCCTTGCGGATGCGGGCCAGGTCGGCGCCGGACAGCTCCAGCCGGCAGCCGCCGCAGCGGCCCGCAGTGAGCAGGGCGGCGCCCAGGCCGGTGTCCGCACGGATCTTGTCGTACAGGACGACCAGGTCCGCCGGGAGGTCACCGGCGAGCGGCTGGCGGGCGGTGCGCTTGAACTCCTCCTCCTTGGTGATCTCGGCCAGGGTCTCGTCGCGGCGCTGCTCGGTCGCGGCGCGGCGCTCCCGGGTCTCGGTGAGCCGGCTCTCCACGCCGTCGAGCACACCCTGCGCGGTCTCCCGCTGCTCCATCAGCTCCAGCTCGGCGTCCTCCAGCTCGCTCTGCCGGCGGTTCAGCGAGACCAGCTCGTGCTGGAGCGCCTCCAGCTCCCGCGCCGGGCCGCCGCCCGCGGCCAGCCGGGCCTCGTCCTTGCTCTTGCGCGCCCGCACCTGGTCGACGTCCTTCTCGATCCGGGCGATGTCCCGGTCCAGGTCGTCGACCGCCACCTGGGCGCGGACCCGCTCGTCCTCCAGCGCGGACAGCTCACGCGCCAGCGCCTCCAGCTCGGCGCGCTCCGGCAGGGTGCGGCGGCGGTGCGCGAGCTGGACCAGGGCGGTGTCGATCGCCTGCAGGTCGAGCAGGCGGCGCTGCACCTTCGGGTCAGCCTTCACGTCGGGGCTCCTTGTCGTCCGGCCGGGGCGCGGCGGCGTGCACGGTCCACGGGTCGGTGTCCAGGTCGGACACCACGGTCTCGACGTCCAGCTCGGCGGCCAGGTAGGCGGCCAGGTCGTCCAGCCAGGGTCGCTCCGTCGCCCAGTGGGCGGCGTCCAGCAGCGCCGGGCCGCCCGCGGCGAGGTGTTCCCCGGCCGGGTGGTGGCGCAGGTCCGCGGTGAGGAACGCGTCCACCCCGGCCGCGGTCGCCTCGGTCAGGAAGCCGTCCCCCGAGCCGCCGCTGACGGCGAGGGTACGAACCATACGCCCGGGATCCCCGGCGGCGCGAACTCCCCAGGCGGTGACCGGGAGCACCGCGGCGGCCAGCCGGGTCAGCTCGGCCAGCGTCATCGGGACAGGCAGCTCGCCGACGCGGCCGATGCCCCGGCCGGGCCCGGCGGCGGGCGAGCCGGGGCGGGGCGGGTGCAGCGGGCGCAGCCCGGTCAGCCCGAACCGCGCGGCGAGCGCGTCGGACACCCCCGGATCGGCCACGTCGGCGTTCGTGTGCGCCACGTGCAGCGCGACGTCCGCCTTGATCAACCGGTGCACGATCCGGCCCTTGTACGTGGTGGCGGCCACCGAGGAGACGCCGCGCAGCAGCAGCGGATGGTGCGCGACGATCATGTCCGCGCCGGCGGCGAGCGCCTCGTCCACGGTCTCCGGGACCACGTCCACCACGCAGGCGACCCGGCGCACCGGGTTGGCGGGCTCCCCCAGCACCAGGCCGACCCGATCCCACTCCTCGGCCCAGGCGGGCGGATAACGGCGGTCCATGGCGGCCACCACATCGGCGACGGTTGTGCTCACGGGCGGCCAGCTTACCGGCGTCCGCGCCGGCACACGCCGGCCGCCGCCGAGCGTGGTTCCTGGGCGTGCCCGGGAACCACGCTCACCGCTCAGGCGACCGGCGCGACCGGCCGGTCCGCGCCGCGCAGGGCGGTCAGACCGGCGTCCCAGGGGAAGGCGTCCGCGCGCCGTTCCCCCGTGCCGGGCGGATGCAGGCGTACGACGTGGTCGCCGAAGACCACCCGGACGCCCCACTGCGCGAGCCGGTCGAGGCTGGCCCGGAACGCCGGATGCGCCGCCATCGCCTCGTTCGTGTACGGGACGGCCGCGATCGGCACCCCCATCCCCTGCGCCTCGATCAGCAGGCCGAGCGCCAGGGTGTCGGTGATGCCGACCGCCCACTTGTTGATCGTGTTGACGGTCGCCGGGCACACCAGCATGGCGTCGGCCGGGGGCAGCACGTCCGGGTCACCCGGGTTCTTGTAGTGCGTACGGACCGGATGGCCGGTCTGCCGGGCCAGCGCCGTCCGGTCGACGAACCTCGCGCCGTCCGGCGTGGTGACCACGCAGACCGTCCAGCCCTCCCGCTGCGCGAGGTCGACCAGCCGGCCGACGTGACGGGCCAGCGGCGAACCGCAGGCGATGACGTAGAGCACGCGCCGGTGCCCGCCGGCGATGTTCGGATCGCTCATACTCCGACTCCCATGTGCTCAGCCAACTCCGCGATCGGCGGAGGCGGCGCACCACGTGTGCGACGGAGAATCTCGGACATCAGTTCGTGCGCGATCGGGCGGCACCGGATCTCCGACGGCGCGAGCCGGTCGCCGCGCAGCAGCATGTCCCCCGCGTTGGCGACGTCACCGATCTGGGAGTAGCCCCGGGCCAGGTCGAGCAGGTGGTGCGCGCGCCGTTCCGGCAGCAACGCGTTGAACGCGGGCACGGACAGCCGCATGTGCGTCTCCACCGCCCGGCCGCCGTCGCCCAACTCGACCGCCGCCGCCGCGCGGTGCAGCTCCAGGTTCGTCGGGCCGAACGAGGTCCAGTAGTGGTTGTGGTCGCCGCCGAGCATGGTGGCCGCCTCGCCGGCGCCCGCGAGCAGGTCGTCCACCGTCGCCGAGTCGCCGATCCGGGCGGCGGCCATCGCGCCCTGCAGGAGCAGCAGGCCGTACACGGAGAGTCGTTCCGGTGCGACGTCGTTCTCGCCGCCGGGCGCGAGCCGGCCCGCGATGCGGACGTTGAGCTCCAGCGCCGGCCGGGGGCGGCCCATCGCGACGAGCGCGTTGCAGACCCTCGTGGTGGCGATGCCGGCCAGCAGCGGGTCGTCGGCCCGCTGGGCCACCGCCATCGACCGGTCGGCGGCGAGCCAGGCGAGTTCGCACTCGCCGAGCTTGCGCAGCACCGAGGAGGCGATCTGGTAGACCTGCCCGAGCAGGTGGGCGGCCTCGCGCACCTGGTCGTCACCGGCGTAGCCGGCGTCCGCCGCCTGGGCGTCGCGCAGCAGCTTGGGCAGCGCGCGGGTGAGCATGCCGTACCGGCCGTACTGGTAGGTGAGCCAGGCGTGGTTCACGGCCTTGCGCATGTCGGCGAGCGGCGGGGGGCAGGGCGCCGCGTCGAAGTAGGCGCTCATCGAGTCGTACCGCTCCAGGGCGGTCCGGATCTCCTCCACCTCGACCTGGTCGATGCAGTTGAGCGCGTCGGTACGCCGTTCCGGGTCCCTGCCGTGCAGCAGTTGCACGTCGATCTGGAGGATGTCGGCGATCTCGTAGAGCACGGAGAACTTGTCCAGCCGGCGGACGCCGCGCTCCACCTTGTCCACCCAGCTCTTCGACTTGCCGAGCCGGTCGGCGAAGACCTGCTGGGACATCTTGCGGCGACTCCGCCAGTACGCCACGCGCCGGCCTGTGGGCAGTTCGTCCATCCCCGCTCCCCTCCCCCTCACGGTGCCGGCCGGTCCCCTCACGTCCCACAGGTTGCGCCGATCGCACAGGTTGTGCGTCCACCGTGCAGCCAGTTCTCGTAGCTTTCGTGCAAGTTGCACCGGCCGTTCGTCAGCACAACGAGCGGGGGTTACGGCAGTGACGGCTCTCGACGTATGGCTTGTGGACGGTGCGGCGGGCCCATCGTGTGGACGGTCCGGCGGGACCAGAGGGGACGGCAGACATGTGGAGGAACGTCCGACCGCGCGTCGCTCACCTCTCGCCGCTGGAGCGGGTCCGGCTGCGCCGGGTCGCGGTGCGGTACGCGCTGCACCACTGGCCGGTCACCCCCGGCGCCTGCCTCGCGAACAGCCGGTTCGTCTGCGGCCGGCCCGGCTGTCCCACAGTGGGCTGCCACCCGGCGCTCGAGGACTGGGAGCACGCCGCCAGCGCCGATCCGGCCCGGGTGGCCGCCTGGTGGCGTAGCCGCCCGCACGGCATCCTGCTGCCCACCGGGCACGCGTTCGACGTCCTGGAGGTCGCCGCCCACCTGGGCCGGCAGGTGCTGGACGCGGTCGCCACCCATCCCGCCGGCTTCGGCGTACGCGGGCCGGCGCTGGTCACCCCGACCGGCCGCTGGATGTTCCTGGTACGCCCCGGCGACCCGCTGCGGCCCGAGTTGGAGCACTGCTTCCACGTGGTACGCCACGGACCCGGCTCGTGGATCCCCGCCCCGCCGACCCGGCTCCCCGAGGGGACGGTGCGCTGGGCGGTCGCGCCGGAACAGGCCCATTGGCAGCTACCCGACTCCTACCTGGTGCAGAACGCGCTGATCGCCGCGTTACGCGCGGCCGGCGTCACGTTCGGCACGGAGCCGCTGCCCGGCCACCTGCCGCTGCCCCGCCGTGGCCGTTGACCTCGGCGGAGGCGGCCCCCGCCTCGGACGGGCGCCCGACAGCGACCTCCCCGGCACCGGACTCGTTGTTCCTGCCGAGGGCGCGTGTGCGCCAGAGCGGGGGTTTGACCATGTCCAGGGACGACGCTGCCCGCCACACCGGCGGTACCGAGCCGGCGCGGCCCCGCCGCCGGCATCCGTGGGCCTTCACCCGCCCTCTGGGCGCCCGCCCCGGCCGCCCCCGCCCGACGGGCTCCCGCCCCGCCACCCTCCACCGCCCCGTCCGCTGACCCGCCGCCCCACCGCCCCACCACCCACCGCCTGTCGACGAGGGCGAGGGCTCAGGTGGGGAGGGCGCGGGAGTGGTGCAGGTGCCCGTCGTCGGTGACCACGGCGTGCAGCCAGGGGGACGGTAGGTGGTCCAGCCAGGTCAGGGCGGGTTCGCCCATGGCCACGGCCGCCGTCGCGTACGCGTCCGCTGCGCCCAGGTCGGGACCGACCACCGTCACCGAGCGCAGGCCGGTCGCCGGTACGCCCCGGCGCGGGTCCAGCACGTGGTGGCCGCGCTCGTACACGCCGGAGGTGGCGACCGCGATGTCGGTGCCGGTCAGCACCAGACAGGTCGCCGCCGCGTCCCACGGATGCCGTACCCCGATCCGCCACGGCTCGCCGGTCGCGTCGTGGCCGCGTACCCGCACGTCGCCGCCCGCGTTCACGCAGTGGTTCGGGGCGCCGGCGGCCACCAGCCGGTCCGAGGCGACCTGCGCCGCCCAGCCCTTCACGTAGCCGGACGGGTCGAGCCGTCCCGTCGCGTACGCGTCGAAGAACCCGTCGGTGGCGGTCCACAGGTCGGCGCAGGCCGCCAGCACGGCCCGCAGGTCGGCGGAGGCGTCGACGGCCCGCAACTCGCCCCGGTCGACCCGGCACACCTCGCTGTCGTCCCGGTACGTGCTGAACCGCGTGTCCACCTCGCGCAGCCAGCCGAACGTGTCCTCGGCCAGTCGGTGCAGCGTGGACGCGGGCAGGTCGTCGGACAGGTCGAGGCTGATCGCCGTACCCATGACGTGCTCGACCCGGCGCAGGCCGGGACGAACGGCACCGGCCCGAGCCGGGACGGTCACGCCTTGTCCAGCGCGGCCTGCAACGATTGCTTGTACGCGGTGCTGGTGTAGGTGGCGCCGGAGACGGTGCTCAGGTTGGCGCTCTGCCGGGCCACCACCTCGCCGGAGGTGCCGCTGTAGCGGGCCTGGACGTCGTCGCTGCGCTGCCCGGACTGCCCGCCCAGCGGCAGTCCGATGGCCGTGGCGTCGACGATCCGGCTGCCGCTGAGCGTGATCCGGACCTGGAGCGAGCCGTACTCGTAGGTGACCGACGGACCGGTCACCGTGCGGGTGGTGACCTTGGGTGCGCTCTTGGTGGTCGTCCGGGGCGCGGCCGGTGTGGTGCGGGTGCGGGTGCCGCCCCGGCTGGCCGTGCTGCGGTCGGCGGACGGTTTCGGTGCCGGCTTCGCCGACGCGCGCGGCGACGGCGTGACGTCGCCGGGCGCGGAGCCGGTGGGCGACGGCGGTTCCGGCGCGGCCGAGCCGCCCGGGACGACAGGGGCCAGCGCGGCCGGCACGTCCGGCGCGGCCTGCCCGGCGCCCGGCGCGCCCTTGAGCACGACCAGCGCGGTGGTGCCGGCGGCCAGGCCGGTGATCGCGAACAGCGCGCGACGCATGGGCGGTGCCTCTCCTACAGCTCGAACGCGGTCAGGTGGATCTGGCGGCGGGGCACGCCTGCGGCCCGCAGCGCGGCGACCGCCTCGTCGACCAGGCCGCCGGGGCCGCACAGGTAGACGTCGCGGCGGGTCAGGTCGGGCACGAGCCGGCGCAGCCCGTCCGGGCTCATCACCTGCCGGGGGCCGGGATCGTCGCGGCGGCCGACGACGTACCAGAGGGAGGTCTGCCGGGCCTGCGCGAGCCAGTCCAGCTCCTGGTGCAGCAGCACGTCGGCCGGGGTACGCGCCCGGTAGATCAGGGCCGCTCCGGGCGGCAGTTCCTCCAGCATCGCCCGCAGTGGAGCGATGCCGCTGCCCCCGGCGATGAGCAACGCCCGTTCCCGGGTGCGGTGCGCGGCGGTGAACGTGCCCGACGGGCCCTGCGCCCAGACCCGGGTGCCGGGCGTCAGGTCGCGCAGCTCGGCGGTGTACCCGCCGACGACCTTGACGGTGATCCGCAGCCAGCGGCCGTTGGCGGCGGCGGAGACGGAGAACGGGTGCGACTGCCACCAGCAGCCGGGGTTGAGGAATCGCCAGCGGAAGAACTGCCCGCCGAGCAGGCCGATCTGGTTGAGCCGCTGCCCGGTCAGGTAGACCGAGACGGTGTCCGGGCTCTCCGCCACCACGTCGGCGACGCGCAGCCGGTGCCGCATGTTGAACACCAGCGGCGCGACCATCCGGCCCCACACCAGCGCGGCCACCACCAGCAGGTACGCGGCGATCCAGCCGGTTCGCACCGGGCCCGGCTCGTAGAGCTGCGCGCCGTTGCTGAACTGGTGCGCGTAGCCGAGCAGCAGCGTGAGGTAGCTGGCCGCGTGCAGCAGGCGCCACAGCTCGTACGGCAGGCGGCGGCGCACGGCGCGTACCGCGGTGAACGCGACGGTGACCAGGACGCCGGCCGCGGCGAACGCGGTGATCATGTCGTCGTAGTCGGTCAGCAGCGCGCCGACCTCGCCGAACACTGTCTTGCGTTCCTGGCGGGAGTAGCCGACCACCAGCAGCGACATGTGCGCGAGCACCGCCACCAGCAGCGTCGCGCCGAGGTCCCGGTGCAGCCGGGAGATCCGTTCGCCACCGAGCGCACGTTCCAGCACGCCGAGCCGGCTCATCATCAGCACCTGCACCAGCAGCAGGTAGCCGGCGATCAGGCCGGTGATCCGGCCGCCCGCGGTGAGCAGGTCGGCGGTGCCGGCGAGCGTTCCGGCCGGGGTGTCCAGCCACCACGGCCCGACGGCGGCGACCAGGCCCAGCCAGAACACCGCGGCGAGCGCGCGCCGGCCGCCGGGTCCGCGCCGGGGACGACCCGGGGGTACGGGAGCAGCCGGACGGCCGCCGTACGGGGCGGGATGCCCGGTACGGCGGCCGGCGGCGTGGGTGTCCTGGTACGTCACGCGTAGATCTTGACCGGGGTGAACTTCTGCCGGGGGAAGACCTTGTCCACCTGGGCGGTGGTCAGGCCGAAGCGGCCCTGCGCGACCGATCCGTAGACGTTGAACATGTTGTTGTATTCCGGCACGTCGCCGCTGTCCAGCTTGTCCAGTCCGTTCCAGGTGCCGAGCAGCGAACCGGCCAGCTTGCGGCCGGACAGCACGGTGACCACGCCGCCGTGCCCGTGGTCGGTGCCGCCGCCGTTCGAGCCGACCCGCCGGCCGAACTCGCTGGACACCATGATCGTCACGTCCGCCGCCTGGTCGCCCAGGTCGGTGAAGAACGCGGCCATCGCGTTGGCGAGTTCGTTGAGCCGCCGCCAGAGCTGGCCGCCCTCGCGGGTGCCCTGGTTCTCGTGGGTGTCGTAGCCGCCCATGCCGACGGTGGCCACCCGCACGTTCGCGCCGCCCTTGATGAGCTGGGCGAGCTGCTTGAACGAGTTGCCGACGCCCTGGTACTGGACGCCCGCGGCGGCGGCGTACGGCTTCGCGGCGAGCTTCTGGGCGGTGGCCAGCGCGCCCATGCCCTCCTGCACCGCCTCCTCGACCGGGTGGTTGATGCCGGTGAACAGACCGCGGATCGCCTTCTCGGTGGCCGCCCGGTACTTGTCGTCACCGTTGAGCCGCAGGTCGCCGACGCTGTTGAGGGAGATCGCGCCGTTCACGCCGACCAGCGAACGCGGCAGCGTGCTGCCGATGCCGACGCTGCGGAACGCGGTGCCCTTGCCGAGCGAGTCGACCAGGCTGTCCAGCCAGCCCCGGCCGCCGGTCTCGCCCGGCAGGCCGCCCAGGTTGCACGCGTCGGCGGCCTGGAAGTGGCTGCGGGACAGCCGCGGGTCGGACACGGCGGGCACGAAGCCGAGCTGCCCGGCCTTGAGCCACTTGTCCAGCGGGGCGAACGCGCTGGTGAGCTTGAAGCCGCGGGCCAGCGCCAGCGAGTCGTTGCCGAGCAGCAGGTCGGGGCGCGCCTTGGCGAGCACCGGGTCGTCGGCCGGTGCGACCAGGCTCAGCCCGTCCAGCCCGCCGTAGAGGAAGACGTGGATCAGCGTGCCGGTCTTGGTCGCGGCGAACGACGCCGAGGTGGTGACGAACTGGGCGGTCGCCAGCGCGGTGGCGGTCGCCGCGGCGCCGGCGACGAAGGTACGCCGGGTGACGCCCCGGCCGTCCTGCTGCGCCTCCTCGATCTCCTCCAGCCGGCGGTACCGGTCGGCCTCGGCCGCGTTCTCGGCCGCGACGATGTCCGCCTCCGCGCGCAGCAGCGCCTCGGCCGGGTTGTCGGCCAGCCGCCGCAGGTCGGGGCATTCGGGGTGCAGGGGGTACGGGTTCACGGTCATCTCCATCGAATGCCTCACCGGAGGTGGTGCTGGGGGGACGCGAGGATCGTCCGCGCGACAGCGGCGATGGCCCCGTTGAAGGTGGCGTCGACCTTGGCGCTCTCGGACACGCCGGCCACGGCGAGCACGAGCTTCTTCTCCTTGGCGCTGAGCCTCTGCTGCACCAGCCGCTGGGCGAGCGCGTCCACGTACGCCCCGGCGGTGGCCGGCGGCTTCGCGACCAGCTTCTCCGGCTTGGCGAAGGTGAACTGCTTGCGGTAGCCGGCGATCAGGTCACCCGCCTCGTTCCAGCCATCGATCATGGTGCCGGCCGAGGTCCAGGCCAGGTAGACGTCGGCGTAGCCGTCCGGGGTGGGCTTGCCCATCGGGTACTGACCGAGCTCGCGCATCTTGTCCTGGATCTGCCGCAGGCCCTGCGCGAACGGGGTACGCCGGTTGTCGCCGGAGTAGCCGGGGGCCGCCTCCGGCGAGACGCCGAGCGCCCGGTACGTGGCGACCAGGTACTCCATCGGGCGGCGTACCTTCTGGCCGATCGCGGCCCAGAACTCCGAGGAGCTGAACAGCGTGGCCAGCACCGGACGGATCTGGCCCTTGTTCGTGGTGTACGCCTTGGCGAGCCGGTCCACCACGGACTTCGGCGGGGTGTCGGACACGAACCGGGTGGCGAGGCTCTGTGCCACGTACCGCGCGGTCGACGGGTGCATCGCGATGTAGCGGATGTACGAGTCGATCACCTTGTCGGCGGCCACCGGATCGTCGGAGTTGTTGGCGTGGCTGAACCCGAGGATCTTCACCTTGCCGAGGTAGTGCCGCTCGGCGAAGAACTTGTACTTGCCGTCGGCGACACCGCGTCCGGTCTGGAGCAGCGCGGCCTGGCGGACGTCCTTCTCGGTGTAACCGCCGTCGACGCCGACCGAGTACAGCTCCAGGTTCTCCCGGGCCAGGTTCTCGTTCACCGCGTCCTTACGCGAGTCGACCTGGTTCAGGTAGAGCAGCAGCGCCGGGTGCTTGTTCGCGGCGACGAGCATCTCCGGGTAGCTGCCCAGCGCGTGCTTGCGGATGACGTCCCGGTCGAACGCGTTGCGGTAGTTCTCCCCGCCGTCGAAGTCGGCGGCGACGTGCAGGAAGTCGTTCCAGAAGTCGACCATCACCTCGAACAGCTGCCGGTCGGACCAGATCTGCCGGGCGATGGTGGCGTCCACCGTCTCCCGAGCCGGGTCGACGCCCTTCTCGTTGAGCTGCTCGCGCTGGTCGCGCAGCTGCGTCGGGCTGAGCTTGAGCGACTGCAGGTCGGCCAGCTTCAGCTCGGCCTTCGTGGGGGCGATCTTCTCCGGTTCGAGCTGCTCGCGCAGCCAGTCGTCGATGCCGAGCCGCTTGATGTCGGCCATCACCCTCGGGGTGGCGCCGAACGTGGTGCGGATGGCCAGGTGCCGGATCGGGTCCTTGGCGAGCACCGTCTTGACCGTCACCTTGGTCGCCGCGGCGGCTTCGGCCGGGCTGCCGTAGAGCCGGCCACCGGACGGCGCGTTGCGCTTGAGCGCCTCACCGGCCCGGGAGCCCATGTAGCTCTCGTTCTGCTCGGTGTAGGTCCGTACCGTGCTGGGCTGCTGCCCGCTGGGCCGGGCGGAGCTGCCGTCGGTGTTGACGGTGCCGGTGGCGTCACCGGCCGGCGCGTCACTGAACAGGCCGCGCACCTGCGGGGACATGGCCAGGGCGGCGCCACCGGCGACCACCACGGCGCCGCCGAGGGTGGCCAGCGCCCGGCGCCGGCCCCGCTTGGGGGCCTCGTCGCCGTCGTCGTCCAGGTCGGGCAGTCCGCCGCCGGGCGGCGGGCCGTACCCGCCGGCGGGCTGGGCGTAACCGCCGGGCTGGGGGTAGCCGGCGGGGGCCGGCGCGGCGGGAGCGAAACCGTTCGGCCCGACCCACTGCGGGCCCGGGGCGGGGTGACCGCCGGCGTACGGTGCGGCGTCCAGGTCGCGGTACCCGTCCGGTTGGGGGTGCTGGTATCCGTCCCAGCCGCGGTCGTCCCGAGGTCGACGCGGTGGCACGTTCAGGTCGGCCATGTACCTATCCCGTTTTCTTCGAGCGCCGGCACGCCTGCCACCCGGGGGGTCGGGTGACGCAGGGGCGGCGACGGTTGCCGGAGAGTTGCTACGGCAACGTAGCCATGCCGAACCGGCAGCTCAAGGCGCGCCGATCGCGCTCCCGAGCGCACTTAAGACAGTGCTGAGAACCGATGTGAGAGGCCGGTTTCGACGACCGGTGCACGACGACCTCCGGAACAGGGCCGACTCGGGCGCGCACCGCCCGGATGCGAGGTTTCGCACCCCGGCGACGCCGCCGGACACGTTCACCACCTCACCGAAACTTAAGGTACCGATAAGCCTGCGATGAGAACCGCGTTCCGCCTGTCCGGCCCGCCGAAACAGCAGCAGCGGCGGCGCGTGACCGGCCTCCGATCCGGGTATGCCGCCGAACCGCTGAAGCCGTGAGGGGAAGGCACCGCCATGCTCAGCCAAGAGGATCAGCGCAGGTTCGAACAGATCACCCGCCATCTACGGGAGAGTGACCCACGGTTCTTCGCCCGGTTGAACAACCGGGCCAAGGGCCGGCGGGGCCGGTACATGATGCTGTTGACGATCGTGCTGTGGGCCTCGCTGCCGGCGATGACAGTGCTTGTCGGGCGGCTGGCCGGGGCGATATGCGCGGTGGTGCTCGTCGCCAACGCCGCGGTGATGTGGCGCTTTCGCCGCCGCCTCCTTTAGCCGTGAGCACGGGCTCCTTCTTGACGCTCGCCCTGGGCTTCGCCGCGACCGAACTCCCGGTACGCCCGGCGCAGCCGCTCGGCCAGGCCCGGCCCGCCGATCCCGGCACCGGGTGAACCGAGCTGGCGCAGTAGCAGCTCCGGACCGGTGGCGAGCGTGGGCGGACGGTCCGGCAGCGCCACCGGCGACAGCCAGAACCGGTCCGGTTCGGCGTCCGGTTCGACCGCCGGCAACCCGGCCAGGGCCCGCGCCGCACCGACCACCGGCACACCGGTCGTCGCGGCCGAGTCCAGCCCGGCGCCCGGGGCCTCCGCGCCGCCGGGTCCACCACGGCCGGTCGCCGGGCCGCCGCTCCCGTCCGGGCTACCGGATTGGGCGCCGCGCAGCGTACGCAGCCGGTCCAGCAGGTCGGCGCGGGACCGGCCGCGCCAGTGCAGCAGGTGGAACGGGTCCGCGTCGAACGCCTCGGCGAGCAGGTAGAACGTGGCCGCCAGGTGTTTGCACGGCACCGCGAAGTCGGGGCAGCCGCACCGCTGGTCCAGCTCGTCGATCTCGGCCGGGAACAGCGGCGCGCCCGCGTCGGCGAACAGCTCCTCCAACTCGGCCGGCAGGTCACCGGCGAGCAGCCGGGCGCTGAAGAACGCCTGCCCGGCCAGCTCCGCCTCGATCCGCCGCCACGTCTTCTCCGGGTACGCGGCCAGCCCGATCCGCACCGGGTACGGACGCGGCCGGGAGCCCTGCACCTCGGCGGTGACCTCCCCCGGCGACACGTCCAGCCGGAGCACCTGCCCACGGCGCGCGTACGCCCGGCCCCGCGTGAGCCGGGAGCCGAGCGCGAACGACTCCAGCACCTCCACGAACCGCCGCGACCACCAGGACTGCCCGATCGCGCCCCGGGTGCTGCGCGCCCGCAGCCCGCCCTCGACCCGTACCGGCGGCCCGTAGTCCTCGAACCTGTCGACCGGGCTCACTCGACCACCGCCCCGGACTCCAGCCGGAACAGGTCGCGCAGCGTGTCGGTGGACAGCTCGGTGACCCACTGCTCGCCGCTGCCCACCACCGAGCGGGCCAGGCTGCGCTTGTCGGCGATCATCGCGGCCACCTTCTCCTCGACGGTGCCGGCGCAGACGAACTTGCGTACCTGGACGCGGCGGCGCTGTCCGATGCGGAACGCCCGGTCGGTGGCCTGGTCCTCGACGGCCGGGTTCCACCACCTGTCCACGTGCACCACGTGGTTGGCGGCGGTCAGGGTGAGCCCGGTGCCACCGGCCTTGAGCGACAGGACGAACAGCGGCGGCCCCTGCGGCGACTGGAACCGGGTCACCATGGCGTCCCGTTCGGCCTTGCCGACGCCGCCGTGCAACAGCAGCACCTCCCGGCCGGTACGCGCCGACAGGTGCCCGCGCAGCATGCCGCCGAACTCGGCGTACTGGGTGAACAGCAGCGCCTTCTCCCCCGCCGCGAGCACCTCGTCGACGATCTCGTCGAGGCGTTCCAGCTTGCCGGACCGGCCGTCCAGCGCGGAGCCGTCGTGCAGCAGCTGGGCGGGATGGTTGCAGACCTGCTTGAGCCGGGTCATGGTGGCCAGCACCAGCCCGCGCCGCTCGATCCCGTCGCTGGACTCGATCTTCGCCATCATGTCGTCGACCACGGCCCGGTAGAGCGCGGCCTGCTCGGCGGTGAGGTTGCAGACCACCTCCATCTCCAGCTTCTCCGGCAGGTCGGTGATGATCGTCGGGTCGGTCTTGAGGCGGCGCAGCACGAACGGGCCGGTGATCCGGCGCAGCCGCTCGGCCACCTCGGCGTCGCCGTGCCGCTCGATCGGTTCGGCGAAGCGCTTGCGGAACGTGGCGGCCGGGCCGAGCAGCCCCGGGTTCGCGAACTGCATGATGGACCAGAGGTCGGCCAGCCGGTTCTCCACCGGCGTACCGGTGACCGCGACCCGGTGCCGCGCGGGCAGCGACCGTACCGCCTCGGCCTGGCGGGTGGCGGCGTTCTTGATCGCCTGTGCCTCGTCCACCACCACCCGGTGCCAGTCGACGCCGGCCAGCTCGAACGCGTCCCGGGCCGCCACCGAGTACGTGGTGAGCACCAGGTCCGCCTCCCGCACTGCGGCGGCGAAGCCCTCGCCCCGGGCCCGCTCGGCGCCGTGGTGCACGTGCACCCGCAGTTCGGGAGCGAACTTCGCCGCCTCCCGCTGCCAGTTGCCGACCAGCGACATCGGGCAGACCAGCAGCGTGGGCCCGGCCTCCGGCGGGTCGCCGGCGAGGAGCGCGAGCAGTTGCACGGTCTTGCCCAGGCCCATGTCGTCGGCGAGGATCCCGCCGAGGCCGAGCGACTGGAGGAACGCCAGCCAGGCCAGCCCGCGCCGCTGGTACGGCCGCAGCGTGCCGACAAAGCCCGGCGGCGGGTCGGCCGGGGTGAGCCGCCGCTCCGCCTCACCGGCCAGCAGCTCGCCCAGCGCGCCGTCGGCGACGACCTCCAGCACCGGCAGCTCACCGGCACTGTCGTCACCGGACAGTCCCATCCGCAGCAGGTCGGCCACGGTCAGCTCGCCGGAGGACCGCAGCAGCTTCAGCCCGGCCTCCAGCCGCTGCGGGTCCAGCTCGACCCACCGGCCGCGCAACCGGACCAGCGGCGACTTCAGATCGGCCAGCGACGCCAGTTCCTCGGCGGTCAGCGGCTGGTCGCCGAGCGCCAGCTCCCAGCGGTAGTCGACGAGCGCGTCCAGGCCCAGCTTCCCGGCGGTGGTGGCGACCGCACCCGGCGCGGTACGGCTGCGCGCCCGCAACCGCGCGCCCAGCCGGGACGAGGAACGCCGCCACCACGAGGGCAGCAGCACACCGAATCCGGCCGCGTGCAGCACCGGCGCGCCCTCGCGCAGGAACCGGTGCGCGCCCTCGGCGTCCAGCTCCATCCCCTCGGGCGCGGCGGTACGCAGCGCGGCGTCCACCTCGGGCCACAACCGGCTGGCCCGGCCCAGCTCGGCCAGCAGCGTCTCCTGCGGCTCCACCCCTCGCGCGGCGAGCACGGGCGCGGGCCGCTGCCAGATGTGCGCGGCGTCGACCACCAGGCCCGGTTCGTCGGCCGGGTGCAGGCCGAACTCGACCCGCCAGACCGCGTCCTCGACCAGCTCGGCGACCGGGTCGACGGCCGGCTCGACGAGGCGGAACGTGGCCCGTACCGAGCCGCCCGCGGCGTCGCGCTGCCAGGCGTCCAGTTCCTCGCGCAGCGTCGCCAGCGCGTCCGGCTCGGCCGGGAACGCGCGTTCCGGTCCGGTGAGCGCGGCCAGCCAGCGCGGCACCGCGCCGACCGGACGCATCCCCCGGTGCAGCCGGGTGTCGGCCAGCGCCACCCGGGCGGCGGCGTCGACGAGCGCGTCCAGCGCCTCTGCCACCAGCGCACCGGCGCCGACGTCGTCGGGCCGCCCGCGCCACGCGTCAGCCGGCGTCGCGGCGGACCCGCTCGCCGAGGGCTCCGGCCGCCACTCCCGGGCGGCGCGGGCCGCCTGCGGCAACGCCAGCGCCAGGTCGCGCGCCCACGCCGCGTCGGTGCCGGTCAGCAGCGGCCGCCAGAGCGCCCAACCGGTCGTCACGTCGTCCGCCCCCACGGCCCGCAGCCGCCGCCCGGACCCGGCCGCGCCCGAAACCGCCGGGGACCGCCGCGCCGGGGTCCGCCGGCCGGTCGCGGCCGACCCACCGCCGGGCACACCGTCGGGGTACGCCTCCAACGCGACCGGCAGCAGCCGGCCCCGTGCCACCAGGTCGGCGGCGAAGTCGGCCAGCTCGCACAGGTGGCGCAGGCTCGCCCCGACCGGGCCCGGAATCGGGGCGCGCAGCAGCGCGTACGCGGCGTCCGGGGCGTACCCCAGGGCGGGTGCCCGCCATCCGGCGCGGGTGACCGGGCCGCGGACCGGTTCCTCGACGGTGGCCCGGACCAGCTCCGGCGAGCCCAGCGGCGAGCCGGCCCGGGTCGGCAGATCCAGCAGTACGGAGGTCGGCTCGCCCGGCACGCCGTCGAGCGCGGCGGCGAGCGCGGCGTGGTCGGCGGCGAACGGGTGCGGGCGCTCGCGCGGCACGCGGCCGGGGCGGCGCGGCGCGCGGGCCGGGAGCGTGCTGTCCTCGGCCCACAGGGCGAGCCCGGCGCCGGGCAGCCACAACCCGTGGATGACCAGCACTGCTCCCCCTCGCCGACCCGGGGCGGAAGGACGGCGCCCCGGGGAGTCAGGATAGGCCGCCGGGCGCGGATATCGTCGGCGCCATGGTCGACCTTCTCGTGATCGGCGGACTCGGCGTGGACGTCCGTACCCGGGGGGACGTCCACGACGCGGCCCGGTACGCCGCCCGGGTGGCGGCCGCCGCCTGCACGCACGACGGGATGGAGTACCCGGACGGGCTGCTGCCCCGGGACTGAGGCGTCAGATCGCGCCGGTCTCGCCGTCGGTCAACTCGCGCAGGATGTCGGCGTGCCCGGCGTGCCGGGCCGTCTCCTCGATCAGGTGCACCAGCGCCCAGCGCAGCGACACCTCGCCGAGCTGCGGGTGCGGCACCACGTGGTCGAGGTCGAACCGGGCGGCGACCTGGCGGGACCGTTCGCAGGCCGCCTCGTACGCGGCGGCGAGCGTCTCGACCGTGTCGCCGGGGCGCAGCGCGAAGCTGGCGTCGGCGTCGGCCTGCGAGGTGCGGTAGACGTCGTCCGGCCCGGGGGCGAACAGGCAGCGGAACCAGTTCCCCTCCACCACCGTCAGGTGCCGGAGCAGCCCGGCCAGGGTGGTCTGCGAGGGCACCAGACGCCGGGCGGCGTCGGCGTCGGTCAGACCACGCACCTTGCGCAGCACCGTGCCCCGGTGGAAGTCGAGGAACGCGTCGAGGATCGCCCGTTCGCCGCCCGTACGGGCGAGGACCGGACCGAGGGTCGGGTCTATCGTTGGGTGCGCCATTCCCGGACCCTAGTACGCGGTGTGCCCGACCCGCCGCCCCGAGTGATCGCCTGCGCGACCGGGCGGGCCGGGGCAGGATGGGCGCATGGCTTCCTCGGTGCAGATCCCTCTGGTGGGCGGCGCGGCCGACGGCGAGAGCGTCACCGTCGAGCTGGACGGCAACGGCCGTCCGCCCCTGACCCACCACCACCTCGGGGCGCAGGGTCTGGCGGAGGCGCAGATCTACGAGCTGGAGTCGGACGACCAGCCGGGGCAGGAGTGGGTCTACGCCTGGCGCGGTCCGGCGGTCTGACGGCTCATCCCGCGTGCGTCAGCGTGCGGGCCCGGATGCTGTCCAGCACGCTGCGGGTCACCTGGGAGGTGCCGCGGGCCTGCTCGCAGACCTCCGCGACCCGGCGCGCGGTCGCCTCGGCCCGGGCCGCCCGCTCGTCCCACAGCCGGTCCACCTCGGCCAGCAACGGGCCCTCCACCTCCCGCTCCACGCCGCGCAGCGCCGGCACACCGAGCCGCTGGGCCAGGTCGAAGACCTTTCCGGCGTACGGCAGCGGCAGGAACGGCGTGCCCATCATGGCCGCGAAGATCAGGAAGTGCAGCCGCATGCCGACCGCCAGGTCGAAGTGGCGCATCAGGCCGAGGATCTGCGCCGGACGGTAGTCACCGTGCAGGATCCGCCCCCGGTCGGCGGCGGTCATGTGCGACAGCACGCCGTGCGAGTGCCGGATGTCGTCGCGTTCCATCGGCACGAACAGCACGTGCGCGTCGATCCGGTGCACCAGGAAGTCACCGATCTGGGCGAGCAGGCGGTGGTAGCCGTCCACGTCGAGCCGTTCGGCGGCCCGGCCCGGCTCGCGCACGCTCAGCCCGACCAGCCGGGAGCCGGCCGGTACGCCCTCGTCACGCAGCCACTGCTGGGGGAACTCCTCCGGTTCGAGCAGGAACGCCGGGTCGGCGGTGACGGTGATCGGGTTCACCAGGCCGGCCTCCTCCAGCACCATCCGCGACTCCTGGTCGCGGACGGTCACCTCGACGGCCTGCGCCAGCGTCTCGCGCACCATGTCGCTGTCCAGCGTGTCGGTGAGCGGGCCGACCCCGACCGCGTACGTGATCAGCGGCAGCCCTCGCTCCTGGGCCACGCGGACCACGCGCAGGTAGCGCCGGGCCTCCTTGTCGTAGAGGATCCCGCCGCCGCCGAGGATGAGCAGGTCGAGCTGGTTGAGCACCGGGGACGAGTCGACCCGGCTGACACCCTCCCACGGCACCGCCTCGACCTCCGGGTGGGCCAGCGCGGTGTGCGCCGGGTTCCGGGAGAAGACGATGATCCGGGCATGGGGCTCGTGGCGGCGCAGATCGTCCAGCAGACCCGTGAGGATCGCCTCGTCGCCGAGGTTGCGTCCGCCGTAGGAGCCGAGCACGCCGATGGTCAGGCCGGTGCGTTCCCTCATCCGTTGCTCCTTCCCAGGGCCTCCGGGCCAGCGTTCCCGCTGGCCAGCCCGGGTTAACGCACGGCGAGGACGCTCAGCCGGTGGCGTTGCCGACCAGACGGGAGACGAGGGTGGAGACCACCTGATCGGTGTCGAACCCGGCGTCGATCGAGGTGGTGAGCAGGTCGAGCAGGAGCCCGTCGACCGCGTAGTGCAGCAGCGCCACCTCGTACGCCCCGCCGGGCAGGCCGGCGGCGGCGTGGTGGGCGACGTCGTCGGCGTACCCCTGGCGCAGCACGCCGCCGAGCGCGGACCGCAACTCGGGGCGACGCGCGGCCTCCAGCCGCAGCTCGAACAGCGCCCGGGTGAGGCCCGGCTCGCGGGTGGTGCGGGCGACGATGTCGCGCAGGTAGTCGGTCATCAGGGCGAGCGACGGCTCGCGACGGCCGAGGGCGGCCAGCACGGCCGGGTCGGGCGCCATCCGGGCGAAGATCCGTTCGGCGAGGCCGGCGAGCAGCGCCGCGCGGGACGGGAAGTAGTTCGAGGTGGTGCCGGTGGGCACGCCCGCCTCGGCGTCGACCGCGCGGTGGGTCAGCCCGCGCGCGCCCGCGTCGGCGAGCACCCGCAGGCCGGCGTCGGCGAGCAGGGTACGGCGTTCCGGGTTCCTGGCCACGCGAACACACTAGCAACAACCACGACAGGTGTTGTACATTCATGCCGAACCACGACAGCCGTCGTGGATCACCTCGGACATCGGACATCGGAGCCGGTTTGCGCAAGCTCGTCTACTTCGTCGCCACCACCCTCGACGGCTTCATCGCCGCGCCCGACGGGTCGTTCGACTTCCTCCCGCTGATGCCCGATGTGGCGCCCTATCTGGTGGCCGAGTGGCCCCAGACGCTGCCCACGTTCGCCCACGCCCAGCTCGGCGTCGACTCCCCGCCCACCGGCCGCCTCGACACCGTGCTGATGGGCCGCGCCACCTACGAGCCCGGCCTGAAGATCGGCGTGACCAGCCCGTACGCGCACCTCAAGCAGTACGTGTTCAGCCGCTCGCTGCCCCCGGCCGACTACCCGGACGTCGACGTCGTCGCCGGTGACCCGGCCGCCTTCGTCAGCGAGCTGAAGACCCGGCCCGGCCGCGACATCTGGCTCTGCGGTGGTGGCCGGCTCGCCGGTCAGCTCACCGACGAGATCGACGAGCTGGTGGTCAAGCTCAACCCGGTGGTGGTCGGCAGCGGCATCAAGCTCGTCGACAGCGGCTTCGACCCGCGGCGGCTCACGCTCACCTCGGCGCGACCGTTCGACTCCGGTGTGGTGGTCCTGCGCTACACGCGCGACGGTTAACCCGCTTGCCCCGGCGGCGGGTGGCACGCACCGTGGAACGGTGACGAAGACCCGGCTGCACTGGCCCGAACTGCCCACGCACGTACGCGACGGCGTCGAGGCCGTCCTCGGCGACCGCGTGGTGACGGCAGAGTCGCAGCCGGGCGGCTTCTCCCCCGGCACCGCCGACCGGGTCCGCACCGCCGGCGGTGGCCGGGCCTTCGTCAAGGCGGTCAGCCCGGCGCAGAACGACCGCAGCCCCGGCCTGTACCGCGCCGAAGCCCGGATCACCGCCGCCCTGCCGCCGGACGCGCCCGCGCCGGAGCTGCTCGGCAGCTACGACGACGGCGACTGGATCGCGCTGGTCCTGGCCGACGTCGAGGGCCGGCACCCCGCCACCCCGTGGCGGGCCGACGAGCTGACCGCCGTGCTGTCCACGCTGGAGACCATGGCCGGCACGCTCACCCCGGCCCCCGCCGCGGCGCCCGCGCCCACCGCCGCCGAACTGCTCGCGCACGACTTCGGCGGCTGGCGCCGCCTCGCCGCCGACCCGCCGGCCGACCTCGACCCGTGGGCCCGGTCCCACCTGCCCGAGCTGTGCGCCGCCGCCGACCGGGGACTGGCCGCGCTCACCGGCGACACGCTCTGCCACGTCGACGTGCGCGCCGACAACCTGCTGCTCGGCCCCGACGGATCGGTCACCGTGGTCGACTGGCCCTGGGCGTGCCGCGGGCCGGCCTGGCTGGACACCCTGCTCACCGTCGTCAACGTGCAGGTGTACGGCGGACACGATCCGGACGCGCTGCTGGCCGCCCGGCGACTGACCGCCGGAGTCGACACGGCCGACCTGACCGGAGTGCTCGCCGGTTTCACCGGCTTCTTCCTCGACGGCGCCCGCCAGCCACCGCCACCCGGCATCCCGACCGTGCGGGCATTCCAGCGCCTACAGGGCGAGTCCCTGCTCCCCTGGCTGACCCGCCGCCTGGTCGGCTAGCCCCCGCCCGCCGCCTATCCGGGGACGCGGGCTGGGGTGCCGAGGGGGTCGGCGAACAGCGGTGAGAAGCCCAGCTCGGCGGCGCCGATCAAGGTGGCGTCGTAGCCGAGCGCGCTGACGCGCAGGCGGGCCTTGTCGCGGGAGATGGGCAGCACGTTGGCGGCGATCCGGCTGCGTACATGGGCGGCCGAGGCGGGGAAGACCTCGCTGAGCGTGCCGCCGAAGATCACCACGCCGGGGTTGAACAGGTTGATCACGTTCGCCACGCCGATGCCCAGCCAGTCACCGATGTGCCGCAGCGCGTCCTGCGCGGCCGGTTCTCCACGCACGGCGGCGGCGAGCACAGCGCGTACCGCCTCGCGCCCCTTCTCCTGCGCCGGGCGGCCCGCGACGTCGAGCAGCGCCCGCTCACCGACCTCGGCCTCCAGGCACCCGCGCGAGCCGCAGCCACAGGGCCGCCCCTGGTACGGGTTCACGAGCATGTGCCCGACCTCGGAGGCGTACCCGCCGTCGCCGTCGAGCAGTTCCCCGCCCACGATGATCCCGCCGCCCACACCCACGTCACCGTGCAGGTACACCAGGTTCTGCACGCCGACGCCGGCCCCGCGCTGATGCTCGGCCAGCGCCCCCAGGTGCGCCTCGTTGCCGACCAGGACCGGCAGGCCCAGATCCAGCCGCCCGGCCAGCTCGGCGCCGAACGCCTGATCCACCCACCCCATGTCGGGTCCGAAGCGGACCATCCCGTCACCCGGCCGGATCATGCCGCAGTAGGAGGCGCCCACGCCCACGCACACCGACCCGGGCGGCGCGGCGTGGTGCAGGGCCCGCCCGAAGTCGGCGAGCACCGAGACCACCGAGTCGAGGTCGGCCCCGGCCCGCGGCCGTTCCGCCTCCAGCCGCGCCGACACCACGCCGCCGAGCCCGACGCGGGCGGCCACGAGCCGGTCCACGGCGATGTCGAAGGCGATGACGTAGACGGTGTCGGAGGCGGGACGGACCACACGCGAGGGACGCCCGGCCCGCCCGCTGCCGCCGGCCGCCACCTCCCGGACCAGGCCGGCCGCCGCCAGTTCCGCCGTGAGCGCCATGACTGTGCTGCGGTTGACGCCCATCCAGTCGGCCAGCTCGACGCGGGTGACCGGGCCGGTCAGGTGGACGCGCCGCAGCAGCGCGCCGAGGTTGAGCCGGCGGCTGTCCCCCTGCGCGTGCCGGTCCACTGCCAGACCTTTCAGCATCGACCACTCCGTCGGATGGCGACTGGCTCGTGGCCCGAGGATAGTTCCCGCACATCGACGGCTGCCAGCGCCCGCCGCGGGGACGGCCGCCTCAACCATCGAGGGCCCGACCGGCGTTCATTGTGGCGAGGGGGGTGGGCATGTCGGAGTCGTTCCGGGAGTTCGTGGTGCAGCGGTCACCCGCGTTGTCGCGGACCGCGTACCTGCTGACCGGCGATCACCAGCTCGCCGAGGATCTGTTGCAGAGCGCGCTGGCGCGCACCTACCGCCACTGGCGGCGGATTCGTGACGGGGATCCGGAGGCGTACGTGCGCCGGGTCATGTACCACCAGCAGGTCTCCTGGTGGCGCCGCCGACGGGTGGTCGAGCGGCTGGACGCGACGCCGGCCGAGCGTGGCGGCGGCGACCACAGCGAGGAGACGGCGCTGCGGCTGAGCGTGGTGGCGGCACTGCGGCGGCTCACCGCGCGGCAGCGGGCCGTGGTGGTCCTGCGGTACTACGAGGACCTGACCGAGGCGCAGGTGGCCGAGGCGCTCGGCTGCTCGGTGGGCACCGTCAAGGATCGTTAGAAGCTATGGTCGATGTTGCCGACACGAACGTCGATCTAGGGGGACGGTTC
Source organism: Micromonospora sp. NPDC005257 (assembly GCF_042872445.1). Classification (NCBI taxonomy): domain Bacteria; kingdom Bacillati; phylum Actinomycetota; class Actinomycetes; order Micromonosporales; family Micromonosporaceae; genus Micromonospora; species Micromonospora sp. NPDC005257. Next base: position 53,257 of record NZ_JBIAKL010000014.1, read on the forward strand.
TGATGGTACGGCGGAAGGCCCGGTCGGGGAACCAGGGCCGGTTCGACAGCAAGGACGCGCTGCTCGCCGGCGGCGCGGATGTGCGGGCGTTGCGGTATCAGCGCGCGAGTCAGGACAAGAAGGAGCAGGGCAAGAGCGTCCACGACCAGGGCGTGCTCAACCTGGCCGAGATCACGAAGCGGTCGTGGACGGACGCGGGGTCGTTTACCGACAACCACCGCTCGGCCAGCCGCCGTGCCACGAAGGAGCGCGAGCAGTTCGAGTTGCTGATCGAGCAGATCCGCGCGGGCAAGGGCGACGTGCTCGTGGTCTGGGAAATCTCCCGCAAGGAACGCGACCTCGCGGTGTTCGTAAAGATCCGCGACATGTGCCACGAGGTCGGTCTCAACTTCTGGCTCGTCGGCGGCGTGCTGTATGACCTGCGGGACAAGAACGACCGGATGATGCTCGGCTTCCAGGCCGTGCAGGCCGAGTGGATGGCCGACTCGATCCGCGACAACGTGCTGCGCGGCATCGTCGGCGCCGCCGAAGCGGGCCGCCCGCACGGGAAGGTCACCTACGGGTACCGGCGGATCTACGACCAGCGCACCCGTGCCCTGCTTCGTCAGGAGCCGGACACCGAGATCCGCACGGCCGTGGCGACCGACGGGACGGTGACGCAGTACTCGCGAGCCCAGGTGGTGCGAGACAACTTCCGCAAGGTCTCCGAAGGCACGCCACTGATCGCGGTCGAGGCCGAACTCAACCGACTCGGCATCCCCGCCTCCGAGGGCGGACTCTGGCGGCGCGGCATCCTGCGCAAGCAGGTGATGAACCCGGCCTACATCGGCAAGCGGGTGCTCCGAGGCGAGATCGTCGGCGACGGCATCTGGCCAGCCCTGGTAGAGGAGGAGACGTACTGGTCGGTGGTGCGGATGCTGGGCGACCCGTCCCGGACGACGACCCGGCCCGCTCGTGCGGTGCATTTGCTGTCGTACCTGGTGCGCTGTGGCGTGTGTGACGGGCCGTTGTCGTCGCAGAAGGTGAACCGGCACGGCTGGACCGGGCAGGTGTACTCCTGTCTGCACAAGCGGTGCGCCGCCGTGAAGGCCGAGTACTTGGACGAGTACGTGCAGCGCACGGTGGTGGCGTGGCTGTCGCGCCCCGACGTGTACGACATCCTCACCGCCGCCAGCGCCACCGACGAGGAAGTCGCCCACGCCCGCGCCGAAGCCCAACGGCTGCGCGGGGAGTTGGAGGACTGGCGCAAGCTCGGGGAGGAGGGCGAGGTTACCGCGATTGCCTACGCACGCGCCGAGAAGGGCCTCCTCGCCCAGATCGCCGAGCACGAGCAACGCGCGGCCGACGCCGGGATCCCGGCCGTGCTGCGCGGGCGCATCGGTGACGAGGCGGTGCAGGCGTGGCAGGAACTCGGCGATGACATCGCGGTCAAGCGGGAGATCATTCGACTCGTCGCCGACATCAAACTCCTGCGCGCCGGGTTCAAGGGTGAACGCCGCACCTTCGGCCGCCACCGCCTGGACTGGCGGTGGAAGTTCGGCCCGCAAGATCAGCAGACGGCCTGAGGCTGGCCGAGCCAGCGGGGAAAGGAGGGACATGGCCCTCCGTCGGATGGCGAGTATGGATCTCTGCGTTGTGGGTGCCTCGATGAGCAAGTGGTGCCGTAAGTCGCGAGGGAGGCGGGTCTCGGCCAGATCGCCGCCGCTACCCACCTGAATCCCGATGCCGTTGACGTCGAGCTTCGGCGGGCTGTTCGGCAACGGGTATCTCGACGGCAGATACGATCACGAGCTGCCCGCCTCCGCCGGCTACATCACCGCCGTCACACTCACTGAGAAAGGTGCCCGGGCTGCCGGCACATGGCCAGCACCTGACGCAGCCGCCGTACTGCTAGCGATAATCGATCGGAGGTTGGCCGCCGCCTTCACTGATTAAGAGCGGTCCATGTGGCAGAAGGTCAAGCAAGGGTTCGCTGGGGTGCCCGGCGAACGTCACCGGCAGCTTGATTGCTGAGGCAGCCAAGGCCTCGGTGGAATGGTCTCCTAGCTCAGCCACTCATAACAGCGACTGGGCATGAACGTCGCGTCATCAGGCACTAGATAGAGGCGTGCAGACGGGCGGCAATCTTGTCGGTCTGTTCGAGTGAAAGCTCCTCCACTCGCCCCCTTTCGGTGCCTCCTTGCGGAAGCGTGCCTGCAACATGGAAATGAACGTGAGGGATGGTTTGATCCGCCGGAACGCCGTTGTTTTGCCATACAGCTATTCCTGGTCGTTGCTCCGTGGAATCGATGGCTCTCGCTGCGCGTCGCAAAAGGCTCATCACGGCGTTCGCTTCCTGCTCATTTAGGTCAAGCAGGGTGGGGCGATGTCTCACCGGTACGACAAGGAGGTGGGCCGAACCCCTTTGTTCTCTTGTCACGAGAATTGCGGCTAGGTCCGAGCGACACAGGATCGTGTAGGGCCGTCTACCCGAGAGGTAGTCACAAAAAGCGCAGCTGTCTGTCTGGGGAAGTTCAATGTGAGAAGCGGCCATCAGATTTCCTTGAGAGAGGTGAGGAAGGCCTGTAGCTCCAACATGTCGAGCCGCTCCACGTCCTGAGGGCGCACGACGATGTCGAGCCTGTCGCATACGCGCGTATGGCGAGACGCAAACATGAAGGACATGGCGATGAATCTGATGGAATCCTGCGCGGGAAAGATTTGCGAGAGGCGAGCCAGGCCGCCGCCGACGACCGGTATCGCCACTGGGTCGCCGTTCGTATGGGCGCGCACTTCCCGCCAGAGGTTCTCAAGACTCCGCCAGATGCCATCCATCGTCGCCTGGGCCTGATTCGCCGCATCCATCTCGCCGTACGCGACGCAGAAGTAGTGCTTGCGCGCCTGCCGGATCGTAACGATCGTTCCGATCGGATAGCGAATGCCCTTGCCCGGCTTCTGAATATGTCCGCTCGGTGTCACGGAGATCAACCCTCGCGCAAGGTCGGAATCAAGTGCCGCTACGTCATTTGCGTAGACCTTGGCAAGGAATTGTCCTTGAATGCTGCCCGGATTGATGATGTGTGGAATCTGGGTATCGAACGTCGTGGTCATTCCCACTACCACGTTCTCCGGCTGAGAAAAGAGATCGCCCTCTACGATCCGGATCATGGTGTTTGGTTTAGTGTAAGCTTCCTCGACCGGCCTCGGGTATGATCGGACACTCGCATAGATAATCGAAAAAACCGCGATGGCTGCCGCGAACGGGAAATTGACCTTAGAGATCGCGTTAGGTCGAAGGACGTCGTATAGTCCAAAGAGAAAGGCGACCGCACCGAGGCAAGAGAAGGTGTGGGTGGCGAACAGGCGCCAGAAGCGGGGGCGTTTGATATCCCGTAGAGCGCTGAACTTCACTAAAGTCCCAGGTCCTTGTAAACCTCTGGCTTGTAGTAGTGGGGCCCAGACGCTCCGCCCTTGGCGAAATTTGGGACGTAGTTGTCGAGGGCACATTTGATGATGGCCGGCTGGAACGAGACCGAGATGGTGTAGTAGTCGGCGTCGAGGAAAGATTGAGGGATGAAGCTCTTATCGATTTTCCGACCCCCGTCAAGGTTGGCGACAACGACCGGCAGGCCGAGTCGAATAATCGCTCCGACCTCGTAGGCTAGGAATGAGACGCCATCACCGCCCTTCTTTTTGCAGTGGCTCGAACCCAAAAGAACGACCTGTTTCGCGTTCTTCAGCCTCTCGCCCAGGCGGGCCTTAATCGATTCCGGCTTACTTGTGTCGCGGGCCACATACAAGTCGTGCGCGTCGAAGAAGTTGAAGTCGATGTGCTCGTTGTCGCGCCAGGCTTCCATGAGGCGGTAGCACCTGATGTCCTCGCTGGCGAACGCGACGTAAGTCTTGTTTCTATAAGACACAATATCTCCGGCCGATGAGTGCGATGATTTGCTGAACCACTACCTTAAGTGCGATGGAGTATAGCCGAGCATAGCCCGAGTAGAACAAAGGTTCATCACCGATGCAGCATAACCGATGTGCCGGATATGTCGCCTTTGTGCCGTTGAATGAATGCGCCAGGCGCTCGCAAATCACCTCAACACCGAACGTTATGACCAGCGCGTTGGCGCACTGCTTGGTCGGGATCTCGACACTAAGATCCGCCGCTGCTGTGGTGGCCAACGGGTGGTGACGAAGTATCCACACGAACAGGCGGTACGGGACAATCTGCGCAAGAGCTTCGAAGGCATGCCCCTAACGGCCTGCGAGGTCGAACTGAACCGCCTCGGCATTCCCGCCTTGCGTCCCCGCGTCCCAGGGGCAGGATGTGGCGGCGGGGGACCCTGCGGAAGCAAGTGATGGACCTGCCTACATCGGCGAGCGGGTGTTCCGGAAGGAAATCGTCGGCGATGTAATTTTGCCCGCCCCGAAGCCGGTGCCCGCCCCGCTCCCCGGACGTCTCGAGGACCATGTCGGGACGGCGTGGCAGGAAGCCGTCGACGACGTCTGTCGGACGCGAGATCGTCCGTATGGCCAGACTCCCGCGCGCCCGGGTTTATGGGCGAGCGACCGCACCTTCGGCCGCCACCGCGTCGACTGGGAAAGTCGGCCTATAAGACCAGCAGGTCGTCTGAGCTGCAGGGCTGCTGAGGGGATGCCCGCCGGACGACTTGACCTTCAGGTAGAGGTGAGCGTGGGTCGTGTCCGTCGTCCCGCCGTGATTGGGCGGGGCGACGTGACCCGTCGACGGAAGGTTTCTCGCCGTGGCCCGCGAACGACTCAGTGTTCTCGCTGCCCTGCCCGATGATGTGATCGATCCGCTGTTGTGGCGGCTCGCTTTCGATGTCGCCGCCGCGCACCAACCGAATGAGCGTGGCAACTGCCGGAATCTGCAGTGTGTCGGGCAGTGGGGCACGTGCGCTGCCGCGCGCGCTGCCCGCCGCGCGATGGCCCTCGCTCGGTCTTCCCGAACGACCGCCTCACGTACCCGACCAGCCCGGGGGCGCGCGACGGTGGCCGGGTCTTCCCGGAGCGGCTTCGCCGGTTGGTTCACGACGCGGTCACCAATCGAGGTGACGCGTCCTGTCAGCCGTTCGGCTACCCTCCCGCGCTGGTCACCTGTGAGGGCGCCGTCGCGTAGCGGGGCCAGCATCAGTGGCATGCCCGGGTGAGCGCTCATGTGTACCCGAGCGATGTCGCGGCGGGCGTCTGGACGGGCCGGAAGGTGGGGCGGTCACAGTCGAGCGGGCACGCCAGGTGCGAGCGGCTGGGTACGTGGGTCGGCCCCCCAGACGTTCCAGGCGTCGATCTCGCTGTACTCCAGGTCAATGTCGTAGTGCTCGCCCCGGCGCATGGGATATCTGCCGTCGGGAGCCATGTCCGGGTCGTGTAGGCGTGCGGTGATGACGCCGTCACACGGCAGCCGGAAGTCGCAGACGAGCTCACCATCGTGTTCGGAGGCGTCGTTCGCGACGGTGGCGGCCATCCGCATCGGCGCGGCCACCACCCCTTGGCGGCAGTCTGGGCACGTGGTGAGGTGCGCCTGCCGGGCCTGCTGGCACGCGATGCTGAAGGGCACGTCGCGGAAGTACTCGCGGCCCGCCGGCGTGCGTCTGCCGATCTTGGCGCAGACGGCGATCAGCTGCCGCTCCGCCCACTGGGCGCCCTGCCACTCGTCGGAGACCCAGCGACGCTTGATGGTGAGACCGTAACGACCGCAATCTCGCTGGTGACGCTCGTGGCGCGTGCGGGGGTCGCCGGTGCGGCCCACCTTGATGACCCCGTTGTCGAACTGCAGGACGTAGAGGTGTTCCCCGCCCGGGCGCATTGATGTCGACTGACCTCTTGCCACGGCCGGGGAGTGTAGCGGCTGCCTCTGACGGCGGCCGCCAAGGATCGACTGCCATCGCCATCTGACGATCTTCGCCATGGCACTCGCACTTCGTGGCACCACCACAGCCGTGGGACACAGAAGGCCGCGAACCAGCGGCTGAGGCCAGAATGACCACCCGGTTCGCGTTCCAGCATCCGACCACAGAGATCGACATCCCAAAATGCGAGACATCGCAGAAAGATTCTCGACCGCGATGGAGTGGACGGACAGGGACCATCACGGACGCGGGCGACATCTATAGCACTCAGCCGGACTGGTGGCAAGACTCGGTGGCTGATCGGTTGGAAATCGGTGGTTGACTCCATCGGGTTTCCGGGGCGTAATGGAGAGACGTTCCCGCAGCGCCGGCTGGCGCGGTCGGCCACAGACGCAGCGGGCAGGCACCCCCGCCCGGGGGGTGCCTGCCGCTGCTGGTGCCGACCCTGTCGGGGTACGTCGAGTGATGGGAGGACCCCATGAAGGATCGTCTGTCGGCGAGTTGAGCCGCCACACCACCTGAGCGCATGCGCGCTGTCGATGGTGGGTCCTGATCATCTGTGGCTCGGCTTGGCCGTCCGCCCTGTGTCCACGCTGTTGACCGCAGCCTGCTGTGGGGGCCGCGGCGACGCCTGCTTGCCCTGCTGCCTGCCCCTGCGTGGGGTCTGGCGTGTTCCTTGACTCGGCCATAGTGACTCGCCGTCCCCCGCGCCCACGTGAGGGGTCCGCCCGGCCGGGCGTCACCCGGCAGGGTCGCGCCTGCCCGTACCCGGCGGGCAGGCGCGACCCACGGGGCGATCCCGCCCTCGTGCCACACCTGGAACCCACAACCTCAATTTTGGAGAGATCGTGACCTCACTCGACAACATCGTCTCTACAGGCCCGGCCGTCACGGCCGCCCTCCCGATCGTCCACGTCTGGGCGACGACGCCTCACCAGGTGTCACCCGGGCCAGCCGACCACAGGTGGTGGGCCCTTGGCGACACATGACCAGCGACACCGCGACCCGCCGGCTGCGGCGGGGCCGGGGCGGCAGCGGCTGGAGGACCGCGCCCAGGTGGCGATCATGCTGCTGATCGGCGGGGCGGCCGGCGCGGCGTCGTTCACCCACGTGCATGACGTCGCCGCCGCGCACGGCCAGCCGGGCTGGCTGGCCTGGGCCGACGCGATCGTCCTGGAGCTGACCTCGATCGCCGCCGGTCTGGAACTGCGCCGCAACCGACGCTTGGGCAAAAGCATCGTCTTCCCCGCCACCATGCTGACCGCGGCGGTGCTGCTGTCGCTTGCCGCGCAGGTCGTCGAGGCCGAGGCGTCGGTGATCGGCTGGATCGCCGCCGCCCTACCCGCCCTGGGCTTCCTAGCGATGGTGAAGATCGCCCTCGGCCGCGCCGACCCCACCCCACCCACCTCAACCGCCCGGCCCGCGCCGACGGAGCCCGAACCACCGCGGACCGTCGACACGCCGGTCCCGGACAACCGCCCGCCGGTCCGCGTCACCGCCGCCACGGTCCCGGACTCCGCGACAACGGTCCCCGCCGTCGGGGACCAACCACCGGCGGTCCCGGACCATCCGGACCACCAGGCGGCGCCCGACGCCAGTGGTCCGGAAATCGCCGCACTGGTACCGGCCGCCCGGACCGCCGCCCACACCCTCACCGCCGAAGGGACACCACTATCCCGCAAAGCCCTCGCCCGACAACTCCGCGCGGACGGGCACCAGTTGTCCAACGCCACCGCCTCAGCCCTCGTGCGCGTCCTGCGCGCCGAGACCACCCCGCCGACTGCGGATCGGTCACCTCGGGAGGCCGCGTGACAGAACCCCACCCACGGCTCCTGTCAGCCCGAGCCGACGCTGTCAGACCAGCGTGCGCGCCTGTCAGCACGCCCGCGAGCCGACAGATGCCGACCGGAGCTGTCCACCCGCTCCCGCCCGCTGCGGCGGCGGGCGCACCAATCTCACACCTACTCGCACCTTTGACCTTGGAGCACCAACGATGATCACCCCGCACCGCGAACCTCACCAGCGCAACCGACCCGACTCACACCCACTCTCACCGCACCGTCACGCCGAACCCGGTGTGCCCGGCAGTGTCGCAGTCAGCGCCGATCCCCGTTCTACCGTCCGTCTTGATCCTGACCCCCAACCTGACCCCCCACAGCCGCTCACAGCCCAGGTCAGTCCCGCTGTCAGCGCTCCGATGCCGCTCCAGACAGACCCTCCACTCTGGGGTCTCCCCCCTGGGGCTGCCCATGCGTAAACCCATACACAGCGCGGATCCGCTGCTGCGGCTGCAGGCCAGCATCACCGCCCGCGACGACCAGCTCCTCGACTGGCTCTACGACCACGGCGTGCTCACCACCGACCAGATCGCCGCCGCCCTCTTCCCTTCCCTGGACTTCACCCAACGCCGTCTACGTCGCCTCACCCTCCTGCGGGCAGTCGACCGATTCCGACCCAACCGGGCGTACGGCGGGTCCTACCCCTACCACTACGTCTTGGACCAACTCGGCTACGACCACGTCCACGCCCAACGCGGACTCGGACGACCACGCCGAGACCAGGCCCGCCGCCGCAAACAATCGCTGACCTCCCGGCCGGACCTGCCGCACCTGCTCGGTGGCAACCAGGTCTTCATCGACCTCGCCGCCCACGCCCGCACCCACGCCGACACCGAGCTGGCCCGGTGGCAGCCTGCGTCGGCTTACCACGAACCTGGCACCCTCTACCGCGCAGGCGGCGACCCGCAGATCATAATCGCCGGTGCGACCGGGTTCCCCCGCCCAGACGGCGCTGGGGTGTGGACCGAGCGCGGCCGGTCCGTGCCGTTCTTCCTCGAGTACGACACCAGCGGCGAACACCTGCGGGTCCTCATCGACAAGATCGCCAAGTACGAACGGCTGTACACGATGAGCACCTGGGCATGGCCGGTGCTGTTCCACCTACCCTCCGCACGACGCGAGGCGAACCTGCACCACCGCCTCGTTGGCATCAGCTTGGAGGCGGCCATCGCCACCACCACGGGCGAACTGCGCACCGCTCTTGCCGCCAGCCCTGCCCACCGGGTCTGGCAACTGCACGGCCGCGCCGGCCGTCACCGCCTCATCGATCTGCCCTACACCGACACCCACCACGACGAGGAATACCCCGCCAATGACCAGCCCGCCCCGGATGAGCGGGCCGCCTGATGAGGCCAGGCGGGACTCGCGGGCGCAAGCGGCGGCCCGAAGTTTTCACACGCCGCCCGCGCGCGTCGGACGGGAGCTGTCAGAGTCTGTGCAGCGTTGTTCGGCGACGGCCGCAACCGCCCGCGCACTTACATCAATGGCACGCCGCTGTGAGTCGCTGTGAGTGGCGAACGCCTTCACTTCCGTGGCCACCGGAGGTACAGTCCGCGGCCCTCCATCGCGCTGCTCGCCTCACCAGAAGTCGCCCGACCGGCGACCGCGTCGATCCGCTGCCCGACTCCAGCTGGCGGTATCCGGCGATCGATCTTCAGAACTCCCTACCGACCGAGAGAGGAGATGCCATGGCCCTACACCTCACCCCCACGCCACGAGCCGTCCTGGGAGGGACATGGCCGCACGCCGTGACCAGCAATCACGCGCGAACACACCACATCCGTCGCCGCCGACCGCGCCCACGCGGACAACCGACGGCGAGGCCCCGACCGCACACCCCGAGGCGGACGCTCCGCTCCTGCCAGGGACGCTGTCGATGGCCCGTTACCTGACCGACCCCGCCACCGAAAGCGAAATCCAAGCCTTGGCCGCTGAAGCCGGCCTCCCGACCGTTGACCAAGCGGCTGCCCTCGCCCGCCTGCTCCGCCTACACCAACCCGCACCGCCACGCGCCGCCTGACCTGCGCCCGCCCCGCCTCGGGGCGGGCGCAGCCTCCTCCACCCGAATGTCCGCCGAGTGAGCAGCCATCGCGGCGGCGACCTCTGTCGCCCGCGACGAGGTGCGGAGCGAAGGAGCATGGGTTTGACGATCACCACCACGCGGTGACATGGCGGGCGTAGAACAGGGTTCAGGAACCGAGTTCTACCGTGGCATACGGTTCCCACACGTACATGCCCTCGTCCCGGTTGAGGACGATGAGCTGGCACGAGGTGATCAGCGCGTCAGCGCTGATCTTCGGGGCGGAGGAGAGTGCCTCGATGAGCGGCGCTGCGGGACCGTCGGTGTTGGTGTAGGCCAAGCTGAGGTGAGGGTTGTAGGGCTCGGCGGCCTCGGGTACGCGATCCTGGCCCCAGACGTCGGCGATGGCGGCACGGATGGCGGCGCGTAGTTGCCGAACGGGCTCGATCGGGTCGACAGCGATCTGGATGGACTCGGGATCGACGTGGGGGGTGCCGATGGTGAGCTTGAAGGGTGACAGGCGCGAGCAGCGGTCACTTGCGGCGGCCACCATGGCGTCGACGTCGTCGGTGGCGACATCTTGGACGAAGCCGATGCCCTGCATGGTGAGGTGAAGCCATCGGTTCGGAATGACGTCGAGGCTGGGCTGCGGAGACAGTAGGGACCGGTACTGGTCAGCGAGCTTCTCGACCTCGGGCTGCCCGTCGAAGGTGATGTGCCAGGTGTAGAAGCGGGAGCCGATGCCCCAGCCCGGTCGCCAGTACCAGTGGTTACGGATATCGGTGGCGTGCGGGACTGCCATGGGTTCTCCAGGTTTCAGGGAAGTTGCCGGGCGGCGCCGGTGGCGCAGAACTCGGTGATGGCTGCTTGGACACTGCGGGCCTCGATGCTCGTGCGCAGCAACGGGTTGCCGGCGATGTTGCGCCCAACGCCACGCAGGCGGTGCACCAGCGGGTCGAGCCGCTGTTCGGGTGGCAGAGCGAGCACCGGCGACAGGACCGAGACCGCACCGTCGAAGCTGCCGGCTTTGAGATGCGCTGCGGCGGCCCAGATGCGGATCTGGGCGAGCGTGCCGTAGGCGACCGAGGGGTCCGCGGCGGCTTCCGTAAGGGCGTGCTCGGCGTGCTGGATGGCGTTGGCGGCCTCGCCGATGCGGAGCAGCACTGAACCAGCGTAGTTGTGTTGGCGCACCGTGCCGCAGGCGAGAAGGCCACCCACGGGGTCGCGGCTGGCATGTTGGCGGGCCTCTTCGGCGCGTTGCAGTGCTGCTCGTGCAGGCTCGACGGCGCCGATCTCCGCCCACGCGTCCGCTTCCTGGCACGCCAGCATGACCGCCGCGCTGCCTTCGGCGGCATGGCCGTAGCCGCGTACGGCGGCGTTGGCCGCGTCTTCGAACCGCCGCTCCCACAGGTGGGTCTTGCTGATCGTGGAGAGGACCCAGGCGCGGAGGGTGTTGTCGCGGACGGTCTCGGCGCACATCCAGGCGGTGCGCGCTTGGGACTCGGCTGCGGCCGGGTGTCCGAGATCGCCGGCCATCCAGGCGAGCAGTGTGCAGAGGTAGCCCGCCCAGGTGTAGAGCTCCCGAGACTGATCAGGGTTCTGACGCCCGGTCTGCAGAAGGCGGAATACGCGGTCGGCCAGGAGCCCGGCCCGCGCGTAGACGACGACGGGCGGCTCGGTCAGGTAGTCGACGGCGATCCTGCGGGTGGAGGCAGCGACATCGTCGAGGGTGAAAGGCCCGACGTTGGAGGCTTGCGCCCATGTGCCGAAGCTCGCCGTGCGTTCTGCCACCGCTATCACCAGTTCCGTCTCGTCCTGCAGAGCGCCGAGGTCCCACCGCAGAGGCTCAGCCATCGCGCCAGGCGGTGCTGAGGATGCGACCGATGGTGCAGGCATCGGGGCGGCATTCCTGCCGCTCAGCGCCGCTCGGTCTGCTTCCGGCATAGCGGTCAGGTCGTCGAGGTCGACCAGACTGCTCGGTTCGGTGCCGAAGACCTGCGCCAGTGCGTTCAAGGCGGCCAAGGTGGGCCGACGACCGCCGAAGGGCCACCGTTCGTAGTCGCTGATCCGCGCCCCGGTGAACGTCGCCGAACCGTTTCCTTTGGCGTTCAATTTTTCGGCTACCGCGTCCTGGGTCCAACCATGGGCTTGGCGGAAGGCATCCCGGGGGCGCAGCCCGAAGCGGCGCTGCAGCTCGGCGGCGATGGCTGTGGGTGTCGCTCCGAAACCGGCCAGGGTCTGGCGTACGTGATCACGCTGCGCCTTGGTGCCCGTCGTCCTTGCCATCGCGGTCACCTCCTACGTGCGGCCTCCTGTCGCACGGTATCGCCCCTCTCATCGGAATCGGTACGGGGCGTGGCGAGGCCACCGGCCCGGAGGTGGGGAGCTAGCCGCTAATTGATCAAAGTTTGTGCAGGTCGCGGGCATGCGCGGGTGGGGAAAAATCTCACCACCACTGGGGATCCATTTACGTGGATGCGCTTGGCAAGCTTGCTGAGCCGGATCACCAACGGTCCGGATGTAGCCACCGCCCGTGATGAAGGAAGTGGCTGCCATAGCAACGCCAACTGCGGATGCCCGTCGCCGTCGGGTCGTTGACGACCACCCGGCAGGCGTCTCTCCGCGCCCTGCTCGCGCTTCTCATCCTCGTGAGGATTACCGATGACAACCTCGAACGATTTGGCCCGCTACGGCTATCGGCAGGAACTCAGCCGCCAGCTGCGGTTTCGGGACCTGTTGGCGTACGGCTTGGTGTACATGGTGCCGATCGCGCCGATGGCGATCTTCGGAAGCGTCTATGCGGGCTCTGGCGGCATGGTGGCCCTCGCCTACGCCATCGGTGTGGTGGCGTTGGTGTTCACCGCGTTCTCGTACGCGCAGATGGTGAAGGCGTTCCCCATGTCGGGCAGCGTCTACAACTACGCCGGTCGCGGCATCAGCCCGCCGGTCGGCTTCCTCGCCGGCTGGGTGATCCTGCTCGACTACGTCCTCGTGCCCGGTCTGCTGTATCTGGTGGCGTCGGTGGCGATGCACTCCACGGTGCCGGCGGTGCCGGTATGGCTGTGGTTGCTCGGGTTCGTCGCGATCAACACCGTCGTCAACTCGGTCGGCATCCGCATGACGGCGGTGGTCACCCGGGTGATGCTCGTCGGTGAGCTGATCGTCCTGGCGGTCTTCCTGGTCGTCGCCGGTTGGGCCCTCGCGACGGGTAGGGGCCGGTTTAGCTGGGACGCGTTCTACAACGCCGACACCTTCACCTGGTCCCTCGTGGCGGGGGCGGTGTCGATCGCGGTGCTGTCGTTCCTGGGCTTCGACGGCATCTCCATGCTGGCGGAGGAGGCCCGTGACGGCGCCCGGCAGATCGGCCGGGCGATGGCAGCCGTACTCGTCTTGGCGGGGGTGTTGTTCATCGTGCAGACGTGGCTGGCGGCGATGCTCGTGCCCAACCCCGGGGTGCTGCTGGCCGAGGGCGACGTGAACGGCACCGCCTTCTACGACGCCGCCGCAGTGGCCGGCGGGAGTTGGCTGGCGACGGTGTGCGCGGTGGCGACCGCGATTGCATGGGGTTTGCCGAACTCGATGGTCGCGCAGGTCGCCACGTCCAGGCTGCTGTACGCGATGGCCCGTGATCGGCAGCTCCCCGCCTTCCTGGCCAAGGTGTCGGTGCGGCGCAGCGTGCCGATCAACGCGACCCTGCTCACCGGCGTCGTGTCCCTCGCCCTGGGCTTGTACATGGCGACGCGGGCGGATGGCATCACGCTGTTGTCGTCGCTGATCAACTTCGGGGCGATGGTGGCGTTCCTGGTCCTGCACGTCTCCGTGGTCGTGCACCACCTGATCCGCCGTCACAGCGGCAACTGGTTCGCCCACCTGCTCATGCCCGGAATCGGTTTCGTGATCCTCGCCTACGTGGTGGTGAACGCCAACATCGCCGCCCAGCGCCTCGGCCTCGCTTGGCTGGCCCTCGGCATGGTCGTCCTGGCCGGTCTGTACCTGACCGGCCGCCGGCCGGTGCTGTCCGGCCTGGCCCCCACCCAGGCCGCCGGGCGTGACATGGAGCGGGTGTGATCTCGATGAGCCACTTCACCTACCGGCCCACCCGCGACGAGTTGGCCTACACCTTCGGCGGACGCCTGCCGGTGGCGCACATCCGCTCCGGCGACGTCATCACCGTGCGCACCGAGGACTGCTTCGGAGGCCTCGTGCGAGGACCGGCGGACCTGCCGTCGCAGGTCTGCCAGATGCCGTACCTGAACCCGGTGTCGGGGCCGTTCTTCGTCGAGGACGCCGAGCCCGGCGACACCCTCGCCGTGCATCTCCTGTCGATCGAACCGGCCCGGGACTGGGGCGTGTCGGCTACCTTCCCGTACTTCGGGGCACTCACATCGACCTCGCACACAGCCACCCTGCAGCCGCCGCTGGAGGAGCGGGTGTGGGTATACGACATCGACCGGCACGCGGGCATCGTCCGCTACCGGGCCACCGCCAGCGAGCACACCGTCGAGCTGCCGCTGGATTCCATGATCGGCACCATCGGCGTCGCCCCAGGTGGCATGGAGTCCCGGTCCACGATCGTTCCGGACTACTACGGCGGGAACCTCGACACCCCGGAACTGCGCGCCGGCACCACCCTGTATCTCGGGGTGAACGTGCACGGGGCGATGCTCGCCCTCGGCGACGGGCACGCCCGCCAGGGCCACGGCGAAGCCTGCGGCGTCGGCGTGGAGATCGCAACCGTCACCACCCTCGCCATCAAGGTCATCAAGGGCGCCGACACCGCCTGGCCGCGCCTGGAAACCAACACCGAGATCTTGTCGGTCGGCTGCGCCCGCCCCCTGGAGGACGCCTACCGCATGGCGCATCAGGACCTCACCGCCTGGACCGTCGACCTGTGCGGCCTACAGACCCTGGACGCCTACCAGCTCATCTCGCAGGCCGGGCGGGCGCCCATCGGCAACGTCTGCGACCCCAACTACACCGTCCTGGCCGCTATCGACAAAGCCCTGCTCCCGCAGCCGCAGCCTGCCTACCGCGACGCGCACGCCCGGCTGCGGGGCCTTGCCGCAGTTCAGGAATAGAGGGGCCTCTGATGACCGCGTCGATACCCCAGCTGCCGCTGCGCGACGAGCTGTTCCTGCTCGGGCACCACGACGACACCGGCCAGCCGCACCTGCACCGCCAAGCCTTGGCCCTCGGCATGGCCGGTGGAGTGCTGATCGACCTGTTCCTCGCCGGACGGATCACCCTCAACTCCTACGGCGACCATCCGGCCGCGGACCGGTGGCTACGCCTGAACTCCGACCAGGCAGTCGGTGACCTGATCGCCGACACCGCCCTCGCCGCGATCCATCACTCCCGGACCACCCCGACCGTGAAGGCGTTCCTGCGTAGCTTCGCCGACGACCTGTACGAACGCACCCGCGCCGGACTCGTCGCCGCCGGCATCCTGCGCCACACCGCCCGCCGCCGCCTCGGCGGCCTAATCCGCTCCGACGCCTACCTCGCCACCGACACCAAGTGGGCCGTCGTCGCCCGCGCCCGGCTGCGCTACCTCGCCGCCGGTCGTGAACAACCGGACAACCACACCGCCGCGCTCGCCGGACTCGTCGCCGTCCTCGGCCTCGCAGATCACCTCTACCTCGACGACGACATCGCCTCCCTCACCGCCCACCTGAAGACCATCGCCGCCCAACACCACCGCCCCATTCGGGAGATCACCGCCGCCGTCGACGCCGCGATCGGTGACCTCGCCACCGCCACCTACCGATAGACCGCCGAGAGGGACGACAACGCCGTGGACTCAAGCGTTCGTATCCGCGCCGCCCGCTGGACAGACAGACAGGCCGTCGCCGCGTTGATCGCCGATGCCCTGAACCTCAGCCCGCTCGGTGCCTGGCTGGTACCGGACGCGGCGCAGCGCCGCCAGGTGATGACGGACGTCGTCGCGGTGTGGGTGGAGCACGCGATGTTCTTCGGCGACGTGCACCTCACCGACGACCTCACCGCCGCCATCGTCGGCTTTCACCGCTACCGACCGATCCCGCCACCGGCCAACTACCCGACCCGCCTCGTGGAGGCCGCCGGAGCACACGCTGAGCGCTTCACCGCCCTTGAGTGCCTGATCGCACAGCAGCAGCCCACCGAACCGCACTACCACCTGGCGCTCCTCGCCGTATCCCCAACGCGGCAGAAGGCCGGCTGCGGCAGCGCCCTGCTCAGCCATCACCGCGCCCGCCTCGACCGCATCGGCCTGCCCTCCTGGACCGCCGTTACCGCAGAGCCGGAGCACCTGCTCGCCCGCTATGGGTACACGCTCCGCCCGCCCCTCACCGTGCCGAACGGGCCGAGCCTGCGACCTATGCGTCGCAACCCCCACCACGCCAGCAGAGCCATGCCGATCAATCCCACGCGCCCGGTCGGTGACCGCTGGCAAGACCAGCACGCCTACCCGTCCACCCCATAGGACAGATCATGGCCTTTGCTCGCAAATACCCGACCGACCTTGTGGACGCTGTCGTCCAGCGCGTCGCTGACGCCCGCACCGTTAAGGCATACGGCGCCGTCACCAGCGTCGCCCGCCAGTTGGACCTCGATCCCCGCACTGTGCAGAAATGGGTCACCAAGGCCACCGCTCCACAGGCGCAGCAGGCGGACCGAGCGGCGGACGGAACCCGACCGGGGTATCTGGTCCCTGGGCTGCTGCACTGCAAGTTCTGCCACCAACCGGTTTCTCTGGCTGAGACGGCCGCTGCGGCACCGGCGTACCTGTGCGGAAACGACTGCTGGCCCGGGCCACTCGACGCCGTCGTCATCGCCGATCATGTCGGTCGAGCGATCCTGCGACACGCGCCACGGATCATCGCTTCCCCCGCAGGGACACCAGCGCGCCCACACCTGGCCGCCATGCACGCTCACCTCGTCCTGACCTGCGTCACCGTCGGCACCGCCGCTCACGATATGACTCTGACCTGGCGCGCGGTACCCGTGGCCGGTCCAGACCGATGGGAGACCGAGCGCGCGAAGCGTGTCGCCGCCGCCCGCGACCTCGCCGTCAGCGATCCCCTTCGCGCCCGGCAACTCCTGCACGGCAGCCTCACCGGCATCGACCCCGCGACCGCCCCACCCCATCCGGTGCATGCCGAAGCCGGCACCCTTCTGGCCGCACTGCACCTGCGGCTCGGTGAGCTCGATGCCGCCATCCGCTGGGCCGGGTACGGCCACCACAGCGCCGACCACCTCTACGGCCCCACGCACCGGCGCAGCCTGCACGCCCTGCACCTGTTCGCCGCCGCTCACCGCAGCGCCGGTCACCATCAACGCGCATACCACCTCTATCGGCAGCTCGGCGAGCACGCCGCGAGCAGCGACGGCCCACGCGGCCACCGCACCCTCGCCGTTCACGCCACAACAGCCCTCGTCCTGCACGACCTCGGCCACTGCCAAGCCGCCCAGGACCTCCTCGCCGACACCATCGCCACGCAGCGCCGTGAGCACCCCGGAAACTCCACCACCGCCCGCATGACCCATCACCTCGCCCGCATTCGACAGGACTGCGCCACCAAGAGTCACCACCACGAGGACGGTCAGCGGTGAGCCCCCCTCGCCACTGCCCGCACCCTCACAACGCCAGCCCTGCCGTCGCCACCGACTGCTCAGTGCCAGGAAGGAACCCCGACACCGTGATAGCCACCCCGACTGCCCCCGCCCGCCGCCTGGCCGTCAGCCTGCTCGGCAGCATCCTCCTCAGCGGCTGCCACACCGGCACCCCAGCCCACCAGAACCCCGCGTCGACGCCGCCCGCAATAGCCGACAGCCGGACTGTCGCCACGCAGCCGGCCGCTACCGGACCGGGTCTCACGCCGTCACAGCGGCTGACCGTGCTCGCCGACACCGTCACCGCCACGCCCGGCGACACCACCACCGCTCTGCCTTACACCTACCTGCACACCCAGTCCTGGACCCGCGCCACCAATGCCATCACCCGCACCGACCTGCGCCAATGGCGCCGCGACATCGACGGCTCGGGCCAGGAAAAAATCCGACGCCTCCCCGACCTGCCGGGACTGAACCACCAACCCGAGCGCCACGAGCCGGCCCTGTTCACGCAGGCGCCTCAGACAACGACCGAGCACCTGTCAGGCGGCCTGCATCCGTACCTGCCCGAGCCGCTGCCCAGTGATGCGCCCACCCTCACCGACATGCTCGCCCCCCGGGAACTGGCCAACGAACCCGCCTATCCGCGGCTGCTCGCCAACGGCGTCGTCGCACTCGCGACCACCCAGTACCTCAATCAAGCCCAACGGGCCACAAGCCTGCGCGTCCTCGCGGCCATCCCCGGCATCACCTACCGCGGAGAGAGCGCCGACATCGTCGGCCGCACCGGCCTGACCTTCACCATCACCGCCGACGGATCCACCTCTGAGCTGCTGGTCAACCCGCACAGTGGCGAGATCCTTGCCGCGCACGAGCGGCTGAGCGGGCGCCGGCCGGGCCTGTTCTCCGCTGTCCTCATCCTCGAACGCGGCCACACCACCGACACCGCCACCACCCTCCGGCCCTGACAGGCCGAGCACTGGCCACCGCCCTACCAAGGACCAAGGAGGCTCACCCATGCCCCTCCGTTCCGTCGGTCACCCACCACTCGCCCCCGACCCGCAGCATTGTCCACCGCTGCCCAGCTCAGACCTGATCACCAGTACGTTCGGCGGCCGTCCGCGGGTTCTGCCAGAGGTTTGGGCGGTGCCCCTCCACGCGGCGTCCCGGCTCGCCTCGCACCACCGCGAACAATGGGCGGCGGAGACAATCTCCCGCGACCCGTCCGCTGACGACCACGTGGTGGCTGCTGCCAAGAGATCGATCGATCGTCTCAACGCCACTCGCGTCGCACTCATCGGGGAGATCGACTCCTGGGTTGAGCATGTGCTCCGGCCTCCGGGCGGTGCACCGTTGCACACCGAGACGATCGGCTCCGTAATCGACCGCCTGGCCATCGCATGGGTTCGGTGGAGGCGATTCTCGGAGACCGCCCAACTGGACCCGAGCGACGTCGATCCTTCGCTGGCGCTCCAGCAGTACACCGAACTCACCGAAGCCTTCGACACCCTTGTGCTCGACATTCATGAAGGTCGCCGCCGCATTCCTCACTGGCGCACGCTCAAGAGCTATCGGGAGCCGCGATGAGGATCGCCGTCACCCTCAACGGCGCCGACAACGTCGGCAAGACCACGAATGCCCGCTGGCTGGCGTCGGCGATGAGGGACATCGAGTTCACCGGGACAGTCGATCGGTGGGACCGGCGATGGGCTGAGGTGTCGCGAGGAGACTTCAGTCAGTGGTGGTTCGTCGACAGCACCACCGATGAACACATCGACCTCGTCTTCAGCTCCCACGCCGCACGGTGTGCCGCTGGCGGCTCCTTGGCGTTGGAGGACCGCGGTTGGCCGATGCTTGTGGCGACCTGCGCGGCGACAGCGGCGGTCAAGGACGGCATCTCCACCGCCGAGGCGCTCGCGCAGGTCGAGGCCAAAGCACGTCGCTATGCCCCCGCGCCGCGCCGTGAGCTGCACCTGCTGCTGCGCCACAGCGACCAGCCGGCGGCCGAGGCTCACCACGCCGTGGCGCGTGAGCCCGTGCCGACCACCGAGCGCTACGCCGAGTACCAGCGGCGACTGGCCGAGGCGATCGATCTCCAAGTCGGCAGCGGGGAGTACCAGGCCATCGTGGTACGCGGGCACCGCCCACTCCTCGATGTGCAGCGCGAAATCCGCCAGGTCCTGACGCAACTCGACGTGCCCGTCGTTCCGCTGCCACCAGACCGGATCCAGCACCTATGGGTGCTCGCTGGTATGTCCGAGAGCGGCAAGAGCACGGTCGGCGAGTTGCTCCGCACGGAGCACACAGCCACCCGGCTGAAGATCGGCTACCTCATGCAGCTTGCCGCCGATCGGCTCGGTACGGCAGATCCGTATCGCGAATGGGACGAGCTGACCCAGGCGCAGATGCTCACAGAAGAGATCCTGCGGTTCGCCGCGCTGAACCCGGGCTCGCACCGGGTCAGCCTGGAAAGCGCCCACCGCTTCGACGCCACAGCACACCTCCGCAGGATCTGGGGCGAGCGCTGCGAGATTGTGTTCCTCCGCCTCCCGGACAGGCTTCGCGCGCAGCGCGCCACCGAGGCCATGGAGTCGCTCTCCGCCCGCGACGCGATCAAGCGAAGCCGGGGCGCACACCGCATCGCGTCGATCGCCGACACGGTCATCGACAACGGCCACAGCCTCGCCGCGCTGAAGAGGGCCGTCACGGAAGCTGTTCACCGCAGATCCGGGGCCACGGTTCCACCAGACGTGGACACGGCCATCCCCGAGGCCCTGCAACCGGTACTCGCCGACTGCGTCGCCAGACTGACCGATTCTGAGACCGCGCTCGTCGCCGCCACCGGGAGCCTCACCCATCAGGGCTGGCTACCGGGATGGAGCGACATCGACCTCCTTGTCGTACGCGACACGCTGCCGCTGCACTGGCTCCAGACCAGGCGTTTACCCCATAGCGGACCGGCGGGGGAGAAGATCGCACTGTCGTCGTTCACCACCCGGGAGATGCTCGCCGGGTTGGTCCCA
Source organism: Micromonospora sp. NPDC005257 (assembly GCF_042872445.1). Taxonomy (NCBI): domain Bacteria; kingdom Bacillati; phylum Actinomycetota; class Actinomycetes; order Micromonosporales; family Micromonosporaceae; genus Micromonospora; species Micromonospora sp. NPDC005257. The sequence goes on from NZ_JBIAKL010000014.1 coordinate 73,580, forward strand.
CCCCGAGTACTGCACGCGGTGCGGCAGATAGCCCGCGACGGCTGCGGCCTGCTCTACCGCCGAAGCGACCTCGTACTCAACGCCTTCGACGCACCAACCGACGACCGCGCCTCACGCACCGAGCTGCCGCTCGTGGCGATGGTGCTGCGGCGACTCGCCGCGAACCCCGAGCCCGATGTCCGCGCTGTCTACAAGCACGTCGTGCTGATCATGAAGATCATCCTGCGCGCCGACGGGGTGGACCTCGACGCCAGCGACGAGGTCCGTCTCGCCTTCACCACCAGCCATCCGGACGCCGACATCGACCTCCCGGCGGTGGCCGAGGTCAGTGGCGACCGGTGGCGACAGGACGAAACCCACTCCCATCGGGTCCGCGGAGCCGCCGCCAAAATCCTCGCCTACCACGACGTGCTCGGCTGCTCGGTCGCGTCCAACACGCCCCAGACGGAAGGATCAGATCTTCGATGACCACCGCCTTTGACGAGGTTTTGCACGCCGATCGAGTGACCCGACTCGGGGTGGGAGACACCACTCGTCCGATCCGCGTCGTCCACGGCCTTGATGGCATCCGCACCGACGTGGCCGCGGAACAGGTCCTGGCGACGGGACGCAGCTTGTGGAAGCGATGGTCCGAGCACCCGGCGTACCGGCCGCACGATCTTCTCCTGGGCCTGGACGCCGGCGGCATCGTGCCGACGATCGCGGTGGCCTGGGCCAGTGGTAGCCAGTATCGGCTCGCCTGGAAAGTCAACCTCGACCTACCCGGGAAGCTCGTGTTCCATGAGCCGCATGCCCGGCGCCTTGAGGTCTTCGCCTACGGCGACTTCGAAGGACTGCGCGTCCTCATCGTGGACGACGAGATCACCACCGGACTCACTCTGGCCAATCTCGTCGAGGCGCTTCGCGCGGCCGGCGCCGACATCACCGGCGCCCTCTGCCTCATCGAAGACACTGCTGGCGAGGGCCGACGGCTACTCGAGCGCAATGGGGTCCCGCTGTGCGTACTGACGACGCTGTGACCCTCGTCGAGGAACCGGTGTGCCACCGCGGCGGGCGATACCACGTCCGACGTGAACAGGCGCCGCTCGGCCGGCTTCTGCCGTATCGAAGGGCTAACGGAGAGACCCCACCCCGGAGGGCACTCCTCGACGCGGTTCGTGAGACCGGGTGGCGCGTCGACTTCGGCTCTCGCGGACTCGGCGACCTGCTGCTCGGCCTCGCCATGGCACAGGCACTTCACGACGCCACACACGATCAGTTCGGAGCCCTGGAGTACGCCGGCAGCCGAGCGGACCTGATCGCCCGGTGCACCCTTCCGGTCGCGGTCACGGGCGGAGACGGGCACCAACTGGGCACGCTCGGCAGCGACAATGCTTCGGGATTCGACGCGGTACCGGAAGCGCCTCCAACGCTGCTCGACCTCATCGACGTCGACACTGTCGAGGTCCATGCGGCGCTGCCGATGCGCTACTACCTCGACGTCGAGCAAGCCCTCGGCGTCAGGCTCCCCGCATCCGGTGACCCGTCTCCCGGGTTCCGGTCGTCGGTCGCTGCGCCGGAGCCACTTCACGTGGTCTTCGTGGGCACGACGAGTCGCCCCGACCGCAAGGACTACGGCATCGACAACTTCGGCGTCCTCGCCGAACACTTGTCAGCCCGCCACTCGGGCGCCTGGCGCTTCAGCCTGGTGACACCACCGGACCACCAGCCTCCGGCATCCGTAGGGCAGATTGAGGTACATCACGGCCCAACGGCGGTCGACTGCATCGACCTGTTCGCTACCGCCGAGCTGGTCATCGGCAACGACACCGGCTTGACCCATCTCGCCGCACTCACCACTCGAGCGGACGGCACCCAGCCGCATGTGGTCGGCCTCTACGGACGGCACGGCTACGCTAAGTGGATCACCGGATCAGCAGGCCACCACGCGGTGGCCACGCCGTTCTCGCACCTGATGTCGGTCGCCGACGCGTGTCCCGTGCGAGACCGCTACGACGACACGCTCTGGTCCACTGCGAGCGACCTTCGCGCCATCCCCGCCAAGGTCATAGCCGACTTCGCGGGGCAGTGCGCGGGCTGGTGGACTCGATGATCCGCGTCGGCCGCTACCGCCGCTTCACCATGAACCGCACCTTCCACCTCGACATCGGCGCACACCGCCTCTTCGCCAAGGTGAATCCGAACCCCGTGGAGGCTGCGGCCGAAGTCGCCGGGCACCACCGAATCCGCCACCACTACCGGCTACCGAGGCTGCATTCCCAGCACCGCATCGGGCACTGGACCCTCACCCTCTACGACCGCCACCGACCCGATCTTCCGGACACCGGCCTGCTCCTCGACGCTCTCACATCCACGAGTCCCGGCAGCGCGGCCAACCTCGACTGCGGGCTCGACGCAACCTTCCAGCACTACCGCCGAACCATCGACGCGACCATCTGCCGAGTCCCCGCCTCACGCGCCAACAGCAAGCTCTACCGCGACCGGGCCCAGCCCGGCGGCAGGCTGGACCACTACTACGGCCACAACCCGATCCTGCTCAAACTTACCGACGCCGACGGTCTCCGCCCCTCCGAGCTGCGGGAGACCACCCTCATGGTCAACGGACAGCCCCGACGGCTCGACCTTCCTGCCCTCGTCAGCGAGCTACGCGACGCCTTCCACCCGGACGAGCAGGTCTGGGCCGCGATGACCCAGGGCGACCCCACCGACTTCAACATCGGCCTCGACGCCGACAACCAGCCCGTCTGGTTCGACTACGACACCGCAGGCCTCAACGCCCTCCCCGGCGAGATCGCCTGCTTCCTCTGGTACCAGAGACTGCACGGCGCCTGGCTCGTCCCTCACTACAACACCGACGCCTACGCCGACCACAGGAAGGCACTCGCCGAAGCTGTCGAACCCACCGTACGGCTCAGAAGACTTTCCCACCGAGCCGTCGGCATCGACTACCAGCACCAGCCATCGCCGGCCCGGCAGCAAGCCATCACCCGATACCTCACGACGCTCGCCCGGCCGCTCGCACTCTCCACCGCCACGGATCTACTCACCTGGATACGCCCGTACCTCGCCATGCGGATCCTCGCGGTATACCCACTACAGCTCCTGGAACCCCGCGACGTCGCTCTGTCGCTGGGCCTACTCGCCGACCTCTACGCACCCGACGCCGAACTGGAGCAGATCCTCGGACTCACGACTCAGACGCCAGCGGAGCCGCCCTCATGAGCCGCCCCATCGCCGTCATCACCGGAGCAGGCACAGGCATCGGAGCGGCCATCGCCACCCGGCTGTCCGCCGACTTCGACCTCGTCCTGACCCACCGACACGACGACACCAACCTCGCCGCGGTCGTCGAGGCCGCCCGCCGCCACGGCGCACAGACCCACACCGTCACCGGCGACCTGACCGCCGCGGACACCCAAACCGCACTCCGCGCCACCATCGAGCAACACGCCACCCAACTCGCAGTCCTGATCAGCAACGCCGGCGCGTACCCCCGCATCCCGTGGAGCCAGACGGACCTCAACGTCCTTCGCGGCCAGCTCGAACTCAACCTCGTCACGCACGCCGCGGTCATCCGCGCCGCCACACCAGCCTTCATCAGCAACAACTACGGCCGCATCGTCGCTGTCTCTTCAGTCATGACCCAGCTCGGACGCGTCGACCTCGCCGGCTACGTCGCCGCGAAAAGCGGCCTGGAAGGACTCGTCCGCGCGCTCGCCCGCGAACTCGGCCCCCACAACATCACCGTCAACACCGTGCGGCCCGGCTCGATCGAGGTCCCCGCAGAGCACAGCGTCGTACCCGATCACGAGGCCATGGTCCGACGCCAGCTCGACCGACAATGCATCAAACGACGGGGTCAACCTTCGGACGTCGCCGCCGCCATCGCCTTCCTGGCCACCTCGGAAGCGGGATTCATCACCGGCCAAGCGATCAACGTCGACGGCGGCTGGCATATGTCATGACCACCATCTGGATCCGCCACGGAACCAGCCTCGACGGAATCACCCACCCCCACGCCCATGCCCGCCCCGACACGCCCCTCATCTCGCGCGGCGCGGCACAGATTGCCGCCACCGCCCACGCACTTCGTGACCGCGGTGTCCGGCCTGCAATCGTGTTGACCAGCCCGCATCCGCGCGCCGCCACAAGCGCGAAGATCCTGGCTGCGCTGCTCGGCGTGCCGCTCGCCTCTCCCAACCCGCTTTACGCCGAGTGGCGCGCCCCCGACTGCGTCCTCGGCAAAGGACCAGACGACTACCCAGCTGAGTACCAGACCTGGCGCACGAACCGGCTCCGCGACCCAGACTCAACCCTGGCCGGAGGCGAAAGCCTCACAGCGCTTTACGAACGGGCGACGGCCGCCTCGGCGATCCTCGGACACGCGGGTGAAGGAAACACCGCTTTGATCGTCTCGCACCGAGTGTTCATCGGCGCGGTCGCAGCGATCACCGCCGGAGCGAGCCGCCCCCAGGACGTGTTCCAAGCCGCGCGCCGCTTCACGCTCGCGCCGGCAGGGATCTGGCCCGCCTTAGCTGAACTCCGATAGCAAGGCATCGGCGTTCGCGAGGATGAACTCCTTCAGGGCCTCAGGCTTCAGGTCCACCTCATGAAGGCGGTCGACGGCCACCCGGTCTAGGTCATAGCCACCACGGCCCGGATCAGTGAACTCCGGACCCGTACGGGCACTCTCGTCAACCCGGGTGAGCCGGCAGGAGACGAAGTGCTGTACGGACACTCCCTCGCCGGAAGGCGAGCTGAACAAGAACACCTGGCTAAGCCGCTCTGCCTCCGCGCCCAGTTCCTCCCGCAGCTCACGTCGCAGGGCTGCATCGAGGGATACGTCAGTCGGTTCAAGGCCGCCACCGGGCGCAGTCCAGTAAGGGGCTTGGCCGGGCTTCGTCCTCTTGATCAACACGAGCTGATCGCGTTCGTCCCACAGGATCGCCCGTACCGACCGACGTACGACCTCACGCATGAAGACCCCTATCAGCACTTGCTCAAGGCGCGGGCGATCTGAAATTACACCGTCACGTAGTGCAAGCACAAAATGCTCAGATTGCGTACCGTGAGCGTGACCTGGTCTCGACAGTGGCGGGGCAGACGGCCCGATTCAGGCGAGGATGAAACAGCTCTCGTGCGACGACCATAGCCGCAGATGGCAGTGACTCTCGCCAAGTAATGCTCATCGAACGTCAACCCATCCATAGTCGGGCACCGGCGCCGAGCAGATCGGACTTGCGGCGTTCGTAGTCGGGCATAGCCCGTTCCACCGTCGCCCAGAACGCGGGCGTGTGCTGCGAGTGCGCCACGTGCGCGAGCTCGTGCACTAGCACGTAGTCGATCAGCGACGGCGGTAGCTGGAGGGTTGCCCAGTGGATGTTGAGCCGACCATTGGCGCTCAGGGATCCCCACCGATAGCCGAGGTCCCGCACGTCCAGCCCGGTCGGAAACAGCCCCATCCGGTCGGTCCACGGACGGATCCGACCCGGCAACCACTGCCGGCCCCGAGCGCGATACCAGCGGACCAGATATCCGCTCGGGTCTGGGCCGGCCGCCGCCGTGCGGGGAAGAAGCAGCCGACCGCGCTCCATCCGTACCTCGTCGGTGTCTGCGAGGAGCAGGCGGTGGCTGCGGCCCAGGTAGGCGAACCCCTCCCCGCTGACAAACTCCTTTGCTGGCCGGGCGGATAGCAGGAGGTCCTTCTCGGCCAGCTTGCGATAGACCCACATCCGTTTGGAGTACGCCCATGCGGCCAAGGCGTCCGGTGGGCATCCGGTAGGCGCCTGCAGGTACAGCGACCCGTCCCGGTCAACGGTGATGCCGACGGTGGCGCGGCGCGGCGACTCGCGGACCGCGAAGTGCAGGTCACCGATGAGCATTGTGTCGGGTAGCGCTTCGGCCACGCTCATGGCGACGACGTCAGCCGGTAGTGGTTGTGCTTGGCTAGCTCGAGCAGCCGGTCGGCGAGCGGTCGCAGCATGGCATACTTGAACAGGTCGCTGCCGTCCTCCAGCCGGCTGTCGTCCAGTCGCGCGATGATCGCCCGGCGGAGCTGTTCGCGCTTGTGCGGGTTGTCCCAGAACCCGACCAGACGTATGTCGTCGCGGATGAGGTGTACGACGTCGATGGTGGCCTGCCGTAGCGGTCCGGCGATCTCGGCAGCGACCGGTCGGCCGTAGTCGGCCAACTCTTGGGCGATGAGGTCATGGAACGGCGCCTCGATACCCGGGTCCAGTCCGTTGCTGCCCTCGGTTCGCCCAGAGGTCACCACCGGTAGGAAGTCGACCAGCGCCAGTGCGAGCTGCTCCCACTGGTCCCGCAGCTGGCTGATGATCTGCTCCAGGTGCTCGGACAGCCGCTGGTAGTGGGCCGGGTCGGTGTCCATGCGCTCGCCGATGTGGTGCCGGATGGCATGCTCCATCTCTGATGCCTTGGCTCGCGGGCTGGTCAATCCGCTGACCTTCTCCGCGTAGTCGGCCGAGGTGATGGAGATCGGTGGGATCTTCTGGGTAATGCCCAGCGATTGGACGTGCGCGTCGATCAGCGCTCGGACCTTCTCGCCGTAGACCCGAACGTCGAACAGCGTGTGGTCGCGGTAGCGGCGGCGGGCCAGCAGCGCGATCGTGCCGAACGCTTTCGCGTCGGCCACATACGGCAGGGCCTTATCCGACGGCAAAACGATCTCCATGCTGCGGTTAAACGCCTTGAGTGCTGCCTCGAACCTGGCCCGCAGCCGCTCCTCGGCCAGCGCCTCCACGCAGGCGTCCTGCGCCGCCACAGTGCTGAAATCGCTGATGCCCGCGAAGAGCTGACGCACCGCGGCGTGAGCGGCGGCCAGCCTCGGCACCTCGTCGTTGAGGCTGGTCAGCGCGCCGTCGATGTCGTCGTCTGCATACGCTTCCAACGCCTGCGCCAGGTGATGCGCGACGCCGTAGTAGTCCACGATGTAGCCGACGCTCTTGCCCGAGGTGGTGCGGTTGACCCGTGCGATGGCCTGTAGCAGGTCCGCCTCTCGAATCGCCTTATCCAGGTAGAGCACCTGCTCGCGAGGTGCGTCGAAGCCGGTCAGCAGCATGGCGTTGACGATTAGCATAGCCACCGGGCTGGTCTGGTCGGCGGGCACGCCCGGCATGGGCAGCTTCTTCTTTTTGAAGTCGTCGACTACCTGCTCGTACCCGCTGGTCCAATCCACGATGGGTGCCTTGTCGTTCTGCGTGCCGGAGATCACCGGTACGAAGTCGAGCTGCGCGATGACGTCCCGATAAGGCCACGCCCGCACCAGTAGGGCACGCCTGGCGGTCAGCCGATCGACCCGCTCCAGGGCGTCTGGGGTCTTCCATGCCGGATCGAGAGCATCCAGCTCAGCGATCAGGGCGTCCCGGGCAGCCAGGAACGCGGTCCGGTAGCGGACGGTGGCGAGTCGGCTGGTGGCCACCACCTGAGCCTTGAAGCCGTTCGGCAGCACCACCTCGACATAGTGGCGCAGCATGTTCGCCGCCTTTGCGGCGATAAGCTGCTCGGCCTCGGCGACGTGCCGCTTGGTGGCGTACCGCTTCTTCAGCTCCTCGGTCTGCTCCCGGGTGAGCCCATAAAGGTCGATGAACTCGTCGATTTCGTCAGCGTCGTTGATACCACCACGGGTGGTACGGCCCTCGTACAGGATCGGCACGGTCGCCCCGTCGGCCTCGGACTGGCGGATGTCGTATCGGTCCAGGTACTCACCGAAGATCGTATGGGTCTTCTTCTTTGCACCCATGATGATCGGCGTACCGGTGAACCCAACCCTGGCCGCGTTGGGCAGTGCCTTTTGCAACGCCGCATGCAGTGCGTTCGAGTGCGACCGGTGCGCCTCGTCGACCAACACCAGCACCTCGGCGGACTTGTCCAGCTCACCAATGTTCTTCAGTGCAGCGTCGTCGGTCTTCTTTGCCTGCGGGTTGCGGTACTTCTGCACCATCACGAAGATCAGCGCCTTGCCGGGAATGGCCAGTAGTTCCTTGGCCTTGGCCACCTTGGTCGCCGTGCGGACCGTTTCCCCTGTCAGCTCCGCCGTCTCGGCGAGCTGCTTCTGCAGATCCTTGCGGTCGGTCACCACCACGACCTTGAACCCGACCAACGCCGGATGCGATCGCATGGCCCGAACCAGGAACACCATGGTCAGGCTCTTGCCTGACCCCTGGGTATGCCAGATGATCCCGCCGCGCCTATCGTGTTCGCCATCCTGCGTTCGGGTCGGTCCGGTCAGCAGCCGCTCGATCGTCGTCCGGACGGCGCGATACTGCTGGTACCGCGCGACCACCTTAATCTTGCGGTCCTCTGGCTGCATGAACAGCATGAAGTGCCGCACCAGGTCTAGCAGCCGGGCCGGATGCAGCATGCCCGCGACCAAGCGCTGTTGCGGCGACAACCGCGTCACGCCGAGGTCGGCCTGGATGTCTTCTTCGGGTACGGGGGCTGTGGTCTTCCACTCCGCGTAGTGCTCAGCCAGGGAAGTGAAGGTGCCCACCCGGGCCTCGTCGAAGCAGGTGGCAACAACGAACTGGTTGGTGTGGAAAAGACGCTCGCTACCTTCCGGCTCCACGGAGCCGCGCTGGTTGGCGTACCGGCGCAGCTGCTCGATCGCGGCGTTGACCGGCCCTGGCACGGTCGGAGACTTGGCCTCCACCACCACCAGGGGGATGCCGTTAACGAACAGTACGACGTCTGGATAGATCGGAGCACGGCCGCCGGGCGGGTCGACCCGGAACTGGTTGACCACCAGAAAGTCGTTGCGCTCCAGCGGGCCGGCGCTCGCCCAGTCGATGAAGTGGACGGTGCGGTCTCGGCTGCCGTCCCAGCCTGGCACACCTTCGACCGTGACGCCGTGCAACAGCTTCTCGGTCAACTCCTCGTTAACCTCTAGCAGCGAGGTGGCCTGGGGTCGGGTGAGCTGGGAAACGGCCTGATTGATCCGCCCGTCGTCAAGCCACTCGCGGCCGTCGTCGTCGAGGTTGATCCTGCGCAGGGTGGCTCGGAGCCGGTCGAGCAGGATGGTCTCGCGGAAGCTGTCCCGCCCGGTCGCGGCTGGCGGATCTACTTTGAGGCACTCGATGTGCTGCCAGCCCATGCCCGTTAGCTGGCCGACCAGAGGTCGCTCCACCCTCTCGTACTCCGACCCCACGCTGCTACGCCCCCTCCATCGGAACCCGCACCCACCCCATCAACAGATCCTCCATTAGTCCGTGCCTGAGCTTCCGCAGCTTTTCCAACTGCGCGCGCTCACAATCCACCATCTTGTCGTGAGACCGCGCTAACCCTACAATTCGGTCCTGTTCCCTAGGCTCGGGCATTCTCACCGGCAGGGCTCGGAGCTGTCGTGAGTTGATGGTGTAAAGACCTGAACTGGTGGCGCACATTCGGCGCCAATAGCTTCGTGTGTGACCGGAGTTGAGCCACAAGTGGGCGTATTCGGAGCTCAAACGCTTAGGGCGCAGCCTGAATAGGTGGTTCTGATAGACGAGTGCGCCAGGATCTTGGCGAATGACGGCGCATCGTCCGATCTCCGAAGGGCTCGCATGTCCCTCGACCACAAGCAGGTCGCCCGTTCGTAAGGAATAAGTAAGGAGGTCGTCTTTTGTTGCCTCCATAAAAGCGAGGTCGTCGAAGTCGACTCGTCCCCGCTGTACGTTCGCCACCCGTAGGTACGGCGTTGCTCGCCTTCTTGGCCTGCGATGGACACCGAGGGTGATACCAGGCTTTACATCAAACTCCTGCTCGACCGTCGAAAAACGAGGTGTGGCCGCTGCGGCTACCCGCTCAACGAGCTCCTGCAAGATCCCTTCCTTGCGGCGCTCAAGCTTGACGATGAGGCGTTCCGTCGAGCGGATCGACCCATCCAGGGAGTCCAAAATGTCTACGATACGTCGCTGCTCTGCGGGTTCGGGTACGCCGATTTTTAGTGCCGCAAGTTGATCGGTCGGAAGCCGCCCAGTGCCATGCCCAGCTTCGTCGACCATCGCAAGCACGCGATCTGCGTTAGCCGCAAGACTATAGGCCAAAAATCTAGCATCGACCCCCGGTCGAGGAATGATCGCCTTGCAGTCTTGCCCAAAAGCAACTTCTCGCCGAGTGACGCCTACCCGAAACTCGTTCTTCAGGCTCATTCCACGAACGACGAAGAGTGTCGTGTTCGGAGGAACGATGCGAGTTCCCGAAGAAGCTCCTAGCTGGCTAACTCTGCGATTCGAGTGCGCTATATCAAAGTCTTTGAGGCTGGACGCGCTGATCCAGGGTATGTCACCGCCCCAGTAGGCGGGGAACGACGTGTTTGGAGTGCCGCCAGAAAGCCATCGCCCCGTATCGGCGAGGCGCATTGTGCGCCAGGTGTCGGAGTGTCTACGCATAGCCCAACTCCTCGAGGTAAGCGGCAAGCCGGGCGGTGGTGGCGTCACGTTGGGCTTCGATCTGGCCGAGCGAGATAGCATACTTGTCCCACCAGTTCTCCAGGACGCCGACGAGTTTGCGTTGGTGGGTGGCAATGTAGCGATCAAGGTAGCTAGCTAGGTGCTCCTGCCAGATCCCTAGCACAAGGTCCTGCTCCTCGGACTCGTTGAGCCTTGCCCGGGCCTTCTCTAGCCGTGTGGTGAGGGCCGCTTGAAGCTCCCTCTGCCGACGCTTGACCTTGGCTAGGTCGGCCTTGACGCGCTTCAAATCGGCCGGGCTTATCGTCTCCTCAGGTTCGGTGCCGTCGTCCTCGTCCTCCTCATCGCCGCTGGACTTGGCTGCCTCAATCTGGGACTCCAGCGAGACGCGCTCGGCCTCCACCGCCGCCAGCTCGTCGAGGTACTCCGGGAGCAGCCGGAGTGGGAGCGGATGGCTGTACGGCGCGTCGGAGCCGAGGGCGGTTTCGATGGTGACGATCCAGCCGTCGATGACGCCACCAAACCCGTGCGTCGTCAACGTGCGCAAGTTGTACTGATTGGCGTCCCACCAGCGGACGATTACCCCGGCGATCTGGAACCGATCAAGCAGCCCGACCGGCAGCAGCGCGGTGATGAACGACTCGATCAGCTCCGTTCGCGCGGCCATCAGCCGCCTAGTGGACGGCAGCTCGATGACGAGCTTGCGGTGCTCCTCCCACCACGATTCCTGCGCGGCCGTCATCGCGGCCTCGCGTGCTCGTACCCCGGCATGGTGTTTGACTAGGGCGGCGAGTGCGGCGCGGTCGACGCCTGGGGTGAAGTCGTAGTAGGCGTTCTCCCGGTCGACGAACACGGCGTCAGTTGTGAAGCCGTGCGCGCCGAACAGTCCGCTTTTGTCGGCGACCTCGGCCTTCGGTACGCCGCCGTGCAGGTGGGCGCGCACGTCGTGCGGCTCCGGTGGCGGGGCGTTGTCGGCGTACCGGCGGATGTTGAGATTGTCGTCGTTCTCCCGCAGCTCCTCGCGAGTCATAACGCGGGCGTAGCCGGGGATGTCCGTGAACGCCTCGTACGCGTATACGATCTTCTCAATGTGCTCGGGCAGCAGGTAGTTCTGGGCGCGTCCGGCGGCGTACTCGTGGTCAGCATTGATGAACAGCACCCGACCGGCCCGCTCTGGCGGCTTTGAATCGGGTGCGCGCAGCACCAGCACGCAGGCGGGGATGCCGGTGCCGTAGAACAGGTTCGGGGCCAGGCCGATGACGGCCTCGACGACGTCGTCGTTCAGGAGGTTGGTGCGGATATCACGCTCGGCACCGCCGCGGAACAGTACGCCGTGCGGCATGACGGTGGCCGCGACGCCGTTGGCCTTGAGCACGGCGACCATGTGTTGGACGAACATGAGGTCGGCCTTCTTGCCGCCCTCCGGTGCCCAGCCCCATCGAAAGCGGTTGCTGTAGCGCATACCATCGCTTGAGTAGTTCAGCGAAAACGGCGGGTTGGACAGGACCCGGTCGAACACGTCGAGCTGGCCGCCGTGAGCGTGACGCGGGTTGGCCAGCGTGTCGTCGTTCTCGATCTTCGCGTCGGGGATGCCGTGCAACAGCAGGTTCATCTTCGAGATCGACCAGACACTGCCCGCGTTCTCCTGCCCGGCCAGCAACAGGTTACGCGGGTTACCGCCGTGCTCCTCCACGTACTCCTTCGCGTGGATCAGCATGCCGCCAGAGCCCGAGCACGGGTCGTACACACTCATGCCTTCGACGGGCTTGACTAGCCGAACCATCATCCGGACCACGGCCCGTGGGGTGTAGAACTCGCCGCCCTTCTTGCCGGCCGAGTCCGCGAACTCCTTGATCAGATACTCGTAGGCGGCGCCCAGGAGGTCCGGGAACTCGAAGTCTTCGGTGCGCAGCTGGTACTTGCTGAAGTGTGCGATTAGGTCGCGCAGCTTCTTGTCCGGGATGCGGGAGTTGCCGACCTGCCGGTTGAAGTCGATGTGCTGGACGACTCCCTCCAACGAGTCCGGGTTGGCGTCCTCGAGGGCAGACAAGGCCTTGTTGATGCCGTTTCCGGCGTTGTCGTGCAGCCGCCGGAGATGACCCCAGCGGGCGTTCTTCGGGACGAAGAACGCCTCCCGGTACGACTCCGGCTGCTCGGCACGGTGCTCGGCCTCCTGAGGGCCGCGGTCGGCGTAGCGAGCCAGGACCCGTTCCCGCTCGGCGTCGAACATGTCCGACGCACGCTTCAGGAACAGCATCCCGAAGATGTACTCCTTGAACTCCGAGGCATCCATCTTGCCTCGCAGGATGTCCGCCGCCGCGAACAGATGCCGCTCTAACTGCGGCAACGTCAACTTCCGCACCCGCTCCACCCTCTGCGCTCGCCCATGGTCGTGCAACCACTCAGCCTAGGCCCGCGCGGGCCGCCGTCCGTGCCCGGATCACCGCACGTCGCTCATATCCTCAAGCACCGAGCGTGACTCGGCGAACCGCATCGGGCCGAGGCTGATGGCAGCAGGGATACGCGCGGTCGCTACGACGCGTTCCGGCTCTCTCGCGTCAGCGGCGAACGGTTGCATATCTTTTGGCTTCTTTCGACGCTTGACTACCGTGAAGCGGCACGGGCACGACGCCTTACGCCGGCTCCGCGACCTGGTCCCCGAACTTCTGGAGCGGATTCCGGAGAGGAGCGAGCGGTGAGCGTACGGCTGCGGGAGGCGTTGCGGGAGGCGGCGGCCGAGGTGCCCGCGTACCCGGTCCACGACCGGGCGGTACGGACCGCGCGGCGCACGCGGTGGCGGGCCGCCACGGCGGTCACGGCGGTGCTGGCGCTGGTGGCGGGCGCGCCGCTGACGGTACGCGGTGACGGGCGGCCCCTACCGGCGGGCGCGGGCGGGGCGGCGCTGCCGGACCGGCTCGGGCTGCCGCCGTTCGGCGCGTTGCGGGCGACCGACCGGCCCGCGCTCGGCCCGGCGTCGGTGGTGTTCAGCGGGCAGGCTCGGGGGCTGACCGGCCTGATCGACGAGAACGGCACGGTCGCCATCGTCGGGGCGTCCGCGGACAAGTACCGGACGTGGACGGTGGGGTGGGAGGTGCCGGCCGGGGAGGGCGTGCTGCTCTCCCCGGACGGCCGGTTCCTCGCGGTGCCCGACGAGGGGGCGCCCACCAGCCCCGGGGTGAAGGTGATCGACCTGACCGTCGGCACGGCCCGGCGGTTGCCCAGCCCGCGACCGGGCAGTGTGAACACGGCGCCGGCCGGGTGGGCGCCGGACGGGTCCGCGCTGGTGGTCGTGGACACCACTCCGGCGAATCCGGAGGTCAGCGCGCACATCAACACGCTCAGCCTGGTGCGGCTGGACACCGGCCGGGCGGTGCGCCTGCTGGAGACCCCGCAGGTGCCGGTGTTCGGCTCGCCTGTCGCGTTCGCGGCCGACGGGTCGCGGCTGGCCTACCAGGTCGGCACGAAGGTGCTCGTGAGCAGCACGGACGGGCGGCAGATCTCCTCGTTCGCGCTGCCGCCCGACACCGCGCTCGCCGGCAAGGGGGCCTGGTTGCCGGACGGCTCACTGGCCCTGGCCTCCCACGACGCGGCCGGCGACCGGTGGCGGCTGCGCCGGGTCGACACCGACGGCCGGGAGCTGCCCGCGCCAGCGCTGGCCGCCGTCTCGGGCGTGACGGCGATCCGGCTGCTCGGCTGGCTGGCGGACGGGACCGCGTGGGTGGTCGCGTACCGGCCCGAGCCGAACGCGCCGGCCCTGTCCGGCGACGAGCTGGCGATGGACCAGCGGACCGCGTACAGCAACGTGCGGTCGATCCGGGTCCTGGGCCTGACGCCGGGCGCCGCCGCCCCGGCCACTCTGCTCACCGCGCCGGACCAGGTGCTCGCCGTCGACGTGGCGGACTCGGTGGTGCACGCCGGCCGGGTCCGCGAGGCCGATCCGCCGTCGGGCCCCGGCGGCCGGGTGTGGTGGGGAGTGGGCCTGGTGGCGCTGGTGCTCGGCGGCCTGGCGGCGTACCGGCGACTACGCCGCAGGCATCGGTGACTGCGCCGCAGGCATCGGTGACTGCGCCGCAGGCATCGGTGACGAGGGTGCCACGGGCGCCTCCCGGCGCGGAAGACACCCGTGACGTTCCACTCGGCGCGGGCGAGCGCGCGGAAGGGCTACTCCGCTTCGCGGACCGGGCTCTGCGGCACCACCAGCACCGGCCGGTGCGCGCGGTGCAGCGTGGCCATGGCGACGCTGCCGAGCAGGATCTTGCGGACCGCCGTCCGGCCGCGCGAGCCGACCACGACCAGGCTCGCCTTGCGCTCGGCGGCGACCGTGGATAGCGCCTCGGCCACCGCGCGCCCGGGAGCGCCGCCACCGGCATGTACGCGGACGGTGGTCAACGGCTGCCCGTCGGAGGTCTCCGGTGTGTCCCCCTCGTCGCCGTCGACGGCGACCAGGACGATCTCCCGCTCGGGGAAGAGGCGGCGGGCGGCGGCGAGCGCGGCCTCGGACCCGGCCGAGGCGTCCCAGCCGACCACCACCGGTCCGGCGGCGAGCGCGTCGTACTCGTCGGTCAGCAGCGGGTGCGGCACCACGAGCACGGGACGCGGGCTGTAGTGCACTGCCATGTCGGAGACGCTGCCGAGCACCGCGCGGGCGCCACCGAGACCGCGTGAGCCGAGCAGCAGCACGTCGGCCTGCTTCTCGTCGGCCAGCTCGGCGAGCCGGAGCCCCTCGCCGCCGTAGCTGCGGCACACGAGCGGCTCGGCGTCCCAGCCGGCGGCACGGCCCAGCATCACGCCGACCGCCGTCATCCGGTCTGCCTCCCGGCCGCCCTCGCGCTCGATGGCCTCCACGAACACGTTGATGTTGCGCTTGCCGGTCCAGAGCCGCTTACGCAGCTCCTCGCTGGCGAACGGTGGCGTCCACAGGTGCCCGATCCACGCGTGCGCGCCGGGGAACAGCAGCGCGCCCGCCTCGATGGCGGCGCTGGCGGCCGGAGACCCGTCGTAACCAACCACCACTTGCCTGACCTGCACGTCGCTCACCGCACCAAACCCCTCTCACCGACGACATCTCACAAGATCGTATCCGGGTCCGGACCGGGTCCGAGCCGGATCGTCCGGCACGGAAGCATCGGTACGCTGGGCGGATGAGCACCCCGGACCTGTCGTACCTCCTCGACCACACCAGCCACGTGTTGCGTACGCGGGTGGCGGCGGCGCTCGCCGAGATCGGGCTGACCGCCCGGATGCACTGCGTGCTCGCACATGCGCTGCCCGAGGAGCGTACGCAGATCCAGCTCGCCGAGATGGGCGACATGGACAAGACGACGATGGTGGTGACGGTGGACGCGCTGGAGCGGGCCGGCCTGGCAGAGCGGCGTCCGTCGCGTACCGACCGGCGGGCGCGGATCATCGCGGTCACCGAGGAGGGCGCCCGGGTGGCCGCGCGCAGCCAGGAGATCGTCGACCGGGTGCACGCCGAGGCGCTGGCGAGCCTGCCGGACGACGAGCGGAAGGTCTTCCTGCGCGCGCTGGAACGCCTGACCGCCGGATACCTGGCCACGCCGGTGCAGAGCCCCAAGCCGGCACGCCGGGCCCGCCAATAATCCCCCAATAGATTGTCCGTAACGGAACTATCCGTTACGGTCTCTCCTGTCGCACCTCTCGACAGGAGGACTCCATGTCCGCTCCCCGCTCCCGGCGGCTCGCCCTCGGCGTGCTCGCCACCGGCGCCCTGATGACCATCCTCGACGGCAGCATCGTCACCGTGGCGATGCCGGCCATCCAGCGCGACCTGCACTTCTCCCCGACCGGCCTGAGCTGGGTGGTGAACGCGTACCTGATCGCGTTCGGCAGCCTGCTCCTGCTCGCCGGCCGGCTCGGCGACCTGATCGGGCGCCGGACGATGTTCCTCGGCGGCACCGCGCTGTTCACCGCCGCGTCGGTGCTGGCCGGCGTGGCCGGATCCCCCGCCACCCTCGTCGCCGCCCGCTTCCTCCAGGGTGTCGGCAGCGCGGCGGCGGTCGCGGTGAGCCTTGGCATCCTGGTCACGCTCTTCCCCGACGCCGCCGAGCGGGCGCGGGCCTTCGCCGTGTTCGCCTTCACCGGCGCCGCCGGAGCGGCCATCGGCCAGGTCGCCGGCGGCCTGCTCACCGACGCGCTGGGCTGGCACTGGATCTTCCTGATCAACCTGCCGATCGGCCTGGCCACGATCGCGCTCGCGGCCCGTACGCTGCCCGCGGACCGGGGCCTGGGCCTGGCGGCCGGGGCCGACGTGGCGGGCGCGGTGCTGGTCACCGGCGGGCTCATGCTGGGCATCTACACGGTGGTCACGATCGAGCGGTACGGCGCCACGTCGGCGCACACGCTCGGCCTCGGCGCGCTCGCCGTCGCGCTCGTCGCCGGGTTCGTGGTCCGGCAGGCCACCGCGCGCCGCCCGCTCATGCCGCTGCACATCCTGCGTTCGCGTGGCGTCGCCGTGGCGAACGTGGTCCAGATCCTCACCATGGCCGCGATGTTCGCCTTCCAGGTGCTCATCACGCTCTACCTCCAGCAGGTGCTCGGCTACGACGCCACAGGCGCCGGCCTGGCGATGCTGCCGGCCGCCGTGCTCATCGGCGCGGTGTCACTCGGCGTCTCGGCCCGGCTCAACACCCGCTTCGGCGAGCGGGCGGTGCTGACCGCCGGGCTGGTCCTGCTGGTGGCCATGTTCGCGCTGCTGGTCCGGGTGCCGGTGGACGGCCGGTACCTGACCGACGTGCTCCCGGTGATGCTGCTGGCCGGCGGGGGCGGGCTGGTGCTACCGGCGCTGACCTCGCTCGGTATGTCCGCCGCCCGCCCCGATGACGCCGGCCTCGCCTCCGGGCTGTTCAACACCACGCAGCAGATCGGCATGGCGTTCGGCGTCGCGGTGCTGTCCACGCTGGCCGCCGCCCGCACGGCCGGCCGCGTCGCGCTCGGCGACGACCGGGCCACGGCTCTGACCAGCGGCTTCCACCTGGCGTTCGCGATCGGCGCGGGGCTCCTGGTGGTCGCCGTCGCGCTCGCGTACGCGCTGCCGCGCCCGCGCACGGCGGAGCGTGCCGACGCCCCGGCGCTCGTGGGGTGAGTCAGCGGGACGCGCGAGGGCGGGCGCGCAGGTGGGCGCGCTCGCCCTGGCTGCCGAAGAGGCTGAGGAACTCCACCGCCTCGCTGTCGGCGCGGCCGAACCAGTGCGGTACGCGGGTGTCGAACTCGGCCGCCTCACCGGGTTCGAGCACCAGATCGTGCTCGCCGAGCATGAGCCGCAGCCGCCCGTTGAGCACGTAGACCCACTCGTACCCCTCGTGGGTCTTCGGCTCGGGCTCGGCCCGGCCGCCGGCCGGGATGATCAGCTTGTACGCCTGGATGCCGCCGGACCGGCGGGTGAGCGGCAGCATGGTCATCCCGTGCGCGGCGACCGGCCGCAGGTGGACGCGTGGGTCGCCGGTCGGTGGGGCGCCGACCAGTTCGTCGAGCGTCACGCCGTGCGCGCGGGCCAGCGGGAGCAGCAGTTCCAGCGTGGGCTTACGGCCGCCCGACTCCAGCCGGGACAGCGTGCTCACCGAGATGCCGGTGGCGGCGGAGAGGTCGGTGAGCGTGGTCTCCCGCTCGCGGCGCAGCGCGCGCAGCCGGGGGCCCACCGCGTCGAGGGCCTGATCGAGGTCGCCGTCCATGCCAGCAAGTTTGCCACATCAGCAACAGACTTTGCAGTTCTGTCGGGGCCGGCAGCAGTCTGGTCGCGGAGCGGGATGGGCGAGTACCTGCCGGCCGACGAGTCGGGGCGGCGATGATCAACGCGGACCTGGTGCAGGAGGAGACCCGGCGGGCGGTCGAGGCGTGGCGCGACGCGAGAGCGGGTGCCGAGGAATCACCCCTAACCTGACAATTCTTCCCCTAGGTTGAAGCGCAGGGGCAGTCGGGAACCGGGGGGCGATGTGAAGGGCTATCCGGCGATCGAAGATCACGGGCTCATCGGCGACCTGCAGACCGCCGCGCTGGTGACCTGTGACGGCACGATCGACTGGTTCTGCGCGCCGCGCTTCGACTCGCCGAGCATCTTCGCCGCGCTGCTGGACAAGGACAAGGGCGGCTTCTTCCAGATCGCCCCGCACGAGGTCCGGTACGTCACCAAGCAGCTCTACCTGCCCGGCACGCCGATACTGATCACCCGGTTCATCAGCGCGGACGGCGTCGCCGAGGTGATCGACTTCATGCCGGTCACCGGCGAGCGGGTCACCGACTCGCACCGCCTGGTCCGCATGGTCAACATGGTGCGCGGGAGCATGCGGTTCCGAGTGGAGTGCCGGCCCCGGTTCGACTACGCCCGCGAGAGCCACGAGGTGGAGCGGCACCGCAACGGCTACCTGTTCCGCAGCCCTTCGGCGACGCTCGCCTTCAACCCGATCGACCCGGTGCGGCAACTCTGGGCCCAGACCGGCGAGATCCGCATGGAGAACGGCGACCTGATCGCGTACGGCACGCTGAAGGAGGGCGACACCGGCGGGGTGGTCCTGGAGACCAGCAGCGAGGAACCCCGGACCATCCCGCCGGAAGAGGTCCAGGGCATGTTCGAGTGGACCCGGAACTACTGGCGGCGCTGGGTCGAACGCTCCCGCTACACCGGACGCTGGCGGGAGATGGTCGAGCGGTCGGCCATCACGCTCAAGCTCATGACGTACGCGCCGACCGGCGCGATGATCGCCGCGCCGACCGCCGCGCTGCCCGAGCTGGTCGGCGGCGCCCGCAACTGGGACTACCGCTACACCTGGGTACGCGACACCTCGTTCTCGGTGCACGCGCTGCTCGGCCTCGGGTTCACCGAGGAGGTAAGCCGGTACATGAACTGGCTGGACGAGCGCATCCGCGAAGCCGGCGACCAGCAGGACCCACTGAAGATCATGTACCGGGTGGACGGCTCCTCGGACCTGCACGAGGAGGTGCTCGACCACCTGGAGGGATACCGGGGCTCCCAACCCGTGCGCATCGGCAACGGCGCCGCCGACCAGCTCCAGCTCGACATCCACGGCGAGGCGCTCTACGCCATGCACCTCGCCGACGAGCAGGGCATCCGCGTGTCGCACCAGGTGTGGAAGAGCACCGTGCGGCTGGTCGACTGGCTCTGCCACAACTGGGACAAGCGCGACGCCGGGATCTGGGAGAGCCGGCACCACCCCCGCAACTACACGTTCGGCCGGGTGATGTCCTGGGTCGCGCTGGACCGGGCCATCCGGCTGGCCAGCCGCACCGGCCGGCCCGGGGACATGAGCTGCTGGATCGAGCAGCGCAACCGGATCTACAACCAGGTCATGGCCCGCGGTTTCCACCGGGAACGCGGCAGCTTCGTGCAGGCGTACGACGAGAACGTGCTCGACGCCGCCCTGCTCTACATGCCGGCGGTCGGCTTCGTCACGCCCAGCGACCCGCTGTGGCTGTCCACGCTGGAGTCGATCGAGCGGGACCTGGTCTCGGACAGCCTGGTCCACCGCTACGACCCGCTGCACTCCCCCGACGGGCTGCCCGGCCACGAGGGCACGTTCAACATGTGCACGTTCTGGTACGTCGAGGCGCTGGCCCGTTCCGGCCGGCTCGACGACGCCCGGCTCACGCTGGAGAAGATGTTCACCTTCAGCAACCACCTCGGCCTCTACGCCGAGGAGATCGCCTCCACCGGCGAGCAGATCGGCAACTACCCGCAGGCGTTCAGCCACCTCGCCCTGATCAACTCGGCGCTGGCGGTCAACGACCTGCTCGACGCCGAGGCCCACGCCCGCCTCCGCCGGTAGCGGCAGTCGTCAGGGCGCCTCTACGCCGCGGGCATCCGCTGACCCGCCGCTGCGCCGCACGGCGACGACCGAAGCCGCGTTCACACACCACCTAGTCTCTCGGGCGTGGAACAACTACGCGACCTCGCCGTCCGGCTGGTGATGGGCGAGCCGGTCGGCGACGACCTGCCGATGGCGGCTGCGCACGCGCTGGCCCGGGGCGTCGACTCGCCCAGCTTGCGTGAGCTCGCCGGCTTGCCGAAGGGTCAGCCGCGGGAGTCCGTCGACCTGTTCCGGCAGGCGATGGACGAGCTCGGCTCGCCGGTCCCGGACGAGGGTGACGCTCGGCTGCACCTCATGCGCCAGGCGGCGGCGGACATCGTCGCGGGAGAGGGCGACGCCGAGGACCTGGCCTACGAGATCTACTGCCAGGCGGTCGAATCCCAGTTGCCGGAGCTGCGGCCCGTGGCGGACCGCTTCCTCGAGCTCTACGCCGGTTGGGGCCCGGCTTACGACCAGACGGAGAAGGCGATCGCGGCCACGAGGGCAGCCGCGCAGTCGTTCCTGCGCGACCATCCGGCGTGAGAGATTGCCGTCCAGCCACGCTCCCGCCAGGCCCGTGAGCTGCAACGACCACGAGGAAGCGAGCCCTTGACCGGCCGCGCACACTGGAGGCAGGCAGATGACCCGGGAGGTCGACATGCGCTGGGTGATCCTCATACTCGTCGTCGCGGCGGCCGTGCTTGTCGCCGGACTGTTGCGCCGTCGCCGGCAGGCAGGCGTGGACGGCCGCCAGGTACGTAACCTCCAGGCATCCGCAGAGGCCCGCCGCAGGCTCGACGACCACCGGAATCGTACGGACGGCAGCAACACCGGCAGCGGCGGCGTGGGCGGCTGGAGTTCCTGACACCACTCCCGCATGCCGCACCAGTACTGGCAGGACCCGCTCCCCCGTGCTCGCGAGTACGTGAGCCGATGCACCCCACCTTGGGGCGTAGTTCTGGCCCTTGAGCGGCCCCTAAATCAGTTCCCGACCAGCCCACCGACACATCGTGACTAGCCGACATTCCCAAGCGCAGCGTTACCGGGACGGCTGCTCGGCCCGCTGCGATGCGTCGTACTGCCACAGCTGCGGCACCGCCCGGATGATGCCTGCCACGGCGAGGATGGCCAGCACCCCACCCATTGAGATTGCCCAGCGCGGTCCCCATGCCGCGCCGGTTACGCCGTGCAATAGGTTGCCGATTTGTGGGCCGCCCATTGTGACGACGATCATCGAGCCCTCGATCCTGCCGCGCAGTGCGTCGTCGGTACTCGCCTGGCTGATGGCTCGACGGAACGTGCTGAGCACGAAGTTCACACCGCCGCCGACCAGAAGCGCCGCAGCGGCGAGCCACAGCTGGGGTGCCAGCCCCAGCAGTACGACCGTCACACCCCAGACGGCAGCGGCGGACACCATCAGCACACCGTGCCGCCGGGCACGGGTGAACACGCCCGACACCATCCCGACCGCGAACACGCCTGCCGGGTAGCTGGCGTAGAGCACGCCAAGCTCGAAACCACCTCCGGCCGCGCCGCCGAACTCCCGCTGGGCCATCTCCGGGTAGAGCGCCCACGGTGCCCCAAACACCATCGCGGCCAAATCCACCCCGATCAGCGCCACCAGCAGCGGCCGGGAGAAGAGATAGCGGAAGCCATCCAGCAGTTGGTAGACCATCGGCCGGCGGGCCGTCGGACTCCCGCCAACCGAGGAAGGCGTCCCAGGGCGCGGCACCAGCACCGGTGCAGGCACGGGTTGTTGCGGTGGGAGCCGGGGCAGCCGGAACACCGACCACATGACGAGCAGCAGCGCCAGAGTGTCCAACAGGTACAACGCACCAAGTCCTACCACCGGGATCAACACCCCGGCCAGCAGCGGACCCACGATCGACCCGGTATACCGGACCAGCGAGCTTAATCCGTTTGCGGCGGCCAACAGATCCGCCGGCACCACTCGCGGCACCACCGCCCCCATCGCCGCCATGACAGCTCCGTAGCTGAGGCCTTGGCAAGCGACCAGTGCCAGCAGCACCAGTACCGATCGCAGGTCCAGTGCCGCCTGTACCCACAGCCCCGCGTACGCGAGCGCCAGGCAACCATGTGCGACCAGTAGCAGCCGACGCCGGTCCATCGCGTCAGCGAGGGCACCACCCCACAATGCCGAGACCACCAGCGCGACCAGCGACACCGCCGCCGAGACCCCCACAGCCGCGGACGAGCCGGTCAACGTAAACAGTTGCGTGGGAATGGCAACCACGCCGAACGAACCACCCACCGCAGCGATCAGCGACGCGACCCACAGCCGCCGATACGCGGGGATCGCCAGCGGGCGCCGGTCCATCAGATATGCACCCAGCCTGCGTCCACCGGCGCCCCCTCCGGCACTGCCGGTTGCGCTATCGGCGCTGCTGGTTCCATCTGCCGTCGTCGGCGCTCCCATACCCATAACCCCCGGTCGGCTCATGCCGGTTGTAGCTGGCACGGCCGATGCTGGGCCCTACCCCAAGGGAAAGGTCCAGCACCGTTGACAGAGGGACCCACCGAGCACGCATCCGACGAAGATCGTCTAGCCGAACGTGTCACCGACGTCCTGAGACTGATCTGTCACGGAGGTCCTGAGACCCGACAATTGTCCGGTCTCGGGACCTGCGTGGCAGATCAGTCTCAGGACGTGCGTGACGCTCGGCCGAGCGCTAGGGCGCTACGCTGACCGACGTGCCGATCGATGCAGACCATGCTCGGCAGGCGTTGGCGAAGTGGGAGGGTTTCACCTTCGAGACGTGCCCTGCCGCGTCCTCGTCTGGGCTGGTCGACACGACCCCGGCAGAGCTGTTGCCGACGCGCCACTGATCGCCGCACGGATGCCCGACGCTGAGGTCCGCATCGGTGAGGACGCCGCTAACACACCGTCTCCTGCCCACTGGCGAGAGATGCTGACGTGGGTCAAGGGTGGCTAGCCTGGAAACTCGCCGAGTACCTGCCCTACTGGCTCGCCGCCTACGTCACCCGACCTCAAACCCACCATCGCACGCGGCTATGAAGCGCCGTCCGGCTACACCTGATCCCGGCACTCGGCACCAAACGCCTCGACGGCCCCGAGGTCCGGCTGCACGACCTGCGGCACACCGTCGTCTCGCTGCTGATGGAGTTGGGCGTCCCGCCGCACGTCGTCCAGGCCATCGCCCGGCACGCCGACGTGAAGATCACGCTGAAGGTCTACTCACATGCCAACCTCGACGCGATGCGTCAGGCGCTCGGACGGACGGCTGTCATAGACCCTGTTGCTGTCACCGCCCCGAAGAACGATCTTCTCGGGGCGGTTTCGCTGCTCGTGGAGGTGGGCGCGGCAGGTTTCGAACCTGCGACCCCTCGCTTGTAAGGCGAGTGCTCTCCCACTGAGCTACGCGCCCGGAACGCCCCGTACGGCGGGCCGGAGCGGACAGCTTACCTGCCCGCCTCCGGCCCCGCGCAACGACGTGCCTGGGGTGTGGGACTCAGGCGGCGACGGCCTCGGCCAGCGCCTTGCGCCAGCCCTGCTGGTCGCGCGCCTCGCCGGGCATGTTCATCTCGGCGAACCGGACCACGCCGGCCTTGTCGATGACGAAGGTGCCCCGGTTGGCGATGCCGGCGACGTCGTTGAAGACGCCGTACGCCTGCGCGACAGCGCCGTGCGGCCAGAAGTCGGCCAGCAGCGGGAACTGGTAGCCCTCCCGGTCGGCCCAGATCTTGTGGGCGTACACGGAGTCGACGCTGACGGTCAGCACCTGGACGTCGTCGTTCACGTACTCGTTGAGGTTGTCCCGCACCTCGCACAGCTCGCCCTGGCAGATGCCGGTGAAGGCGAGCGGGTAGAAGACCAGCAGCACGGTCTTGCGACCGCGGAAGTCGGAGAGCCGGACCTCCTGGTTGTTCTGGTCCTTGAGCAGGAAGTCGGGCGCCTCGGCGCCAACCTCGATGGGCATGCGTGCTCCCTCGGGGATCGGGTCTGGAGGTGATCAGCCTGCCACACCCGGCGACCGTGGTCGCCGGGTGTGCGGCGCGGCCCCTACTTCTTGCTCTTCGACCCGCGCCGCATGACGAGGCGGGCGCCGCTCCAGTCGCGGCCGGCGTTGATGGTGGAGGTCTGCTGCAACCCGGCAGTCTGTGCGCTCTCGGCGACCTCGCTCGGCTCGACGTGTCCGTCCCGGCCGGCCTTCGGGGTCAGGAGCCACACCACGCCGTTGTCCGCGAGCGGCCCGAGGGCATCGACGAGGAGCTCGAACAGATCACCGTCGCCGTCTCGGTGCCAGACCAGAACCGCGTCGACAACCTCGTCGGTGTCCTCGTCGACGAGTTCCCCACAGCGGTCGGTCAGGGCGTCCCGGAGATCGGTGTCTACGTCGTCGTCGTAGCCCATCTCCATGACGACCATGCCCGGCTCGATACCGAACCGGTCCGCCAGGCTGCGTACCCCGTCGGCCTGGCCAGCGGTCGCGCTCACTGTCGAGTGCCTCCTCATCTCATCACTGCTCGTGGCGTCCGGTGACACCGTCGGGCTCAGTCCACACAGTTGCGGCTCGCCGCGCAAGTGGCGCACCGGGTGGAACGGAATTTACCGTGCCAGCAGCGTACGGGCACCCTGGGTGATGGCTTCCGCTGAGACCAGAACCTGACGAGCGGCCGGACCTAATGGTACAAACGAGTCAAGTCCGGCTACCCGCCGCGCGGCGCCGACGTACCCGGTGTCGACCAGCGCGGACAGCACGCCCTCGCCCACCCCGCCGGACCGCCGCGTCTCGTCCACCACCAGCACCCGGCCGGTCGCCGAGGCCTCCCTGATGATGTCGGCCGTCGGCAGCGGGGCGAGCCAGCGCAGGTCCACCACCCGGCTGCCCACACCCTCCTCGGCCAGCGTGGCGGCGGCACGCAGCGACATCCGCACCCCGTTACCGAAGGTGATGATGGTGAGGTCCTCGGCGGAGCCGACCCCGTAGACGCGGGCCCGCCCGATCGGCACGTGGCGGTCCCCCCAGGCGCCCGGCTCGGCGTATTCGGCGGTCCACTCCTCGTCACCCTCGGTGTGCAGGTCACGGACGTGGTAGAGCGCGACCGGCTCCACGAAGACGCAGACGCTGCCGTCCACCCGGGCCGCCGCCAGGCAGGTACGCAGCATCGGCGCGGCGTCGTCCGGCCGGGCCGGCACGGCCACCACCAGCCCCGGCACGTCGCGCAGCGCTCCCAGCGAGTTGTCGTTGCGGTCGTGCCCGCCGAGCCCCTCCGGAGCCGCCAGGCCGGCCACCCGCACCACCATCGGGTTGCGGAACGCGCCCCGGGACAGGAACCGCATGGTGGCCGCCTCGCCGCGGAGCTGGTCCTCGGCGCCGTGCAGCGACGCGAGGTGGCGGATCTCGGGCACCGGCAGCAGTCCGGCCAGGCCGGCACCCAGCCCGAGCCCGAGGATCGAGGTCTCGTCGGGCAGCGTGTCGAACACCCGCGCTGCCCCGAACCGGTCCCGCAGTCCCCCGGTCACCCCGTGCGCCCCACCTCGGGCGGCCACCTCCTGGCCGAACACCGCCATCCCGGGATGGTCGAGCATCCCGTCGGCGAGCGCGGCGGTGATGCTCTGCGCCAGCGTCAGCCGGCCGGTCAGCTCCGGCGGCTTGCCGCCGAACGCCTCGGCCCGCGCGCCGGCGGCCGGACCGGCCGCCCGTGCCCCCGCCTCGGCGACCGCCCGGGACACCCGGACCGGCCGGCGCGGCGCCAGCTCCCGCACGATCTCGACCGGGGACGCGAGCTTCGGCTCGTCCAGCACCTCCTCGGCGACGCGGCGCAGCTGCCAGCCCCGTTCGTCGTACCGGGCCAGCAGTTCCTCGCCACTGGCGTACCCGGAGGTCACCAGCAGCCGCGCGGTGGCCAGCAGCGGGTCGCGGACCGCGTCCCCGTCACCCGGCTCCGTCAGCCGGACCGCGCTCAGGTGCAGCACGGCGGGACGGCGCTGCCGGCGTACCCAGTCTGCCGCCTCGGCCGCGACCCGGTACGTCGCGGCCACGTCCGTGCCGTCGGCGCCGAAGTACCGGATACCGGGCCGGGACCGCAGCGCGGCGGCCACCCAGCCCTCGGAGGCGTCGCCGTCCGCGCAGACGAACAGCACCGGGATGCGCAGGCCGGTGTGGTCGTACCAGCCGGTCGTGTTGAGCGCGGCGGTGGCCGTGGCCTGATTGATCGCGCCGTCGTCGAAGGAGCAGACCACCACCGCGTCCGCCGGCCAGGACGCCGCCTCCGCCGCGCCGTCGGCGGGTCGCGCGCCGCGGCGCAGCCGCTCCAGCGCCAGCCCCAGGCCGACGGCGCGGGGCAGGTGCGAACCGGCGGTCGAGGTGGTCGGCAGGACCGCCAGGTCCGCGCGGCCGAACACCTTCGCCCGTCCGCCGGCGGCCGGTTCCTCGGCGGAGGCGACGATGCCGCGCAGCACGTCGCGCGCCGCCGCCGCGAACGCGTCGTCGGGCGCGGGCTGCGGCAGATCGGGTACGCCGACAGTCGCGTCCCCGTCCGCGTCCACGACCACCCCGGCTCCCACGGGAAGGCTGTCCGCCTCCCTCTCCCCCGGCTCGGCGTCGAGATCTTGGTGCGGAACGGCCCTCACCGGGGCACTTTCGCTCCAGGATGTCCCGGGGTCCTGAGGGTCGGCGTCGGCACCGGTCGCAGCCGGCAGGTCCGGCGCGGTGGGGATGAGGTGCGGCGGGGCGGCGGGGAAGGCGCCGGCGGCCTGGGCGGCGCGCAGGCAGTAGAACGCGCCGGAGCGGGCGTGCAGCAGCGCGGGGTCGGTCGGCCGCAGCGCGGCGGCCACCGCGGCGTCGCCCTCGTGCCCGGCCGACTCGATCGTGAAATACCCCTCACCGAAGCCGGACAGCCACCGACCGGCCAGGTCGAGCAGCCGGCTGGTCGACTGCGCGTCGAACAGCGCCAGCGCCTGCGCCCCGGTCAGCGGCCCGCCTTCGGGCAGCGGTTCGCCCAGTTCGCGCCGCTGGTCGGGCGCACCGAGCGCGGCCAGTTCGGCTCGGAGCCGGTCGTCGAGATCTTGCGGGGTACTCACGCGGACAGCATTACCGACTCCGGGCCGCCGCGCCCAGTCGGACACGTTCCGCCCGGCGTGGCTCAAACCTCGCCGCAGCCCTCCGGGCAGCCGCCGTCGGAGACCTTGAAGACCAGGTCACGCAGCGCGGCCAGCTCGGCGGTGCTCAGGCCGTCGAGCAGCCGGGAGTCCGACATGACCTGCCCGACCCGCTCGCGGACCTCCCGGCCGCGCCGGGTGACCACCAGCGCCTTCTGCCGCCGGTCGGCCGGGTCGGTACGGCGTTCCACCAGCCCGGCCCGCTCCAGCTTGTCGGCCAGGCCGGTGACGTTGGACCTGTCGCAGCCGAGCTGCTCGGCGAGGTCGCGGGCGGGCAGCGGGCGGTCCGGGTCGAGTTCGTGCAGCGCGCGGGCGGTGGCCGGGGTCAGTCCCAACGCGGCGATCCCCACGCCCTGGTGGTGCCGCATCGCGGCGGCGACGTGCAGGATCCGGCGCACCGTCTCCCCGGCCAGTTCGGCCCGGTCGCGGGCGGCGGAAACGGTGGAGTGCGCCATCCGTTCATGTTATTGCCAAGTGGATCTTCCATCAGCCGAACGGTGAGGCACCTCATGCAATCGACTGCCGATCATGACGGACTCCGGGGAGGAAACGACGGCGGAGACGGTCAGCCGGCCAGGAACGAGAAGCGCACCTGACGGTCGGGATTGTCGCCGTTGGTGTCGACCAGGCAGATCGACTGCCAGGTGCCGAGCTGGAGCCGCCCGCCGAGCACCGGCAGGGTCGCGTACGGCGGCACGAACGCCGGCAGTACGTGGTCGCGGCCGTGCCCGGGTGAGCCGTGCCGGTGCCGCCACCTGTCGTCGGTGGGGAGCAGGTCGTCGAGTGCCCGCAACAGGTCGTCGTCGGACCCGGCGCCGGTCTCGATGATCGCCAGCCCGGCGGTGGCGTGCGGGACGAAGACGTGCAGCAGGCCGTCGCCGGCCCCGGACACGAACCGCTCGGCCTCGCTCGTGATGTCCCGGACGGTCGGCCGGGAGCCGGTCCGGACGGTGATCACCTCACTACGCATAGGGCGCATTCTGCCGCAGTGCCCTGTTCTCCGCCGCGCCCGCCGATAGCGCATCCGGTGATCGCGCAAAGTTACTGATGGGTACCTGTGTTCAGCGTCGCCTCTGGGGGTGGGAGAGATGACGGCACGCGCCACCAGGGGGCAGGATGGCGCTAGAGACCTATCCCACACGAAACCGAGGGAACGCCTGTGGCTACGGAACGCAAGCGCCCGGTGATCACCGCTGGTCTGCCGAGCCAGCTTCCGGACATCGACCCTGAAGAGACCAGCGAATGGGTCGAGTCACTCGACGGTGTCATCGACGAGCGCGGGACAAAGCGAGCCCGGTACGTCATGCTGCGCCTGCTGGAGCGGGCCCGCGAGCGGCAGGTCGGGGTGCCGTCCCTGACGACCACCGACTACATCAACACCATCCCGCCGGAGCACGAACCGTGGTTCCCGGGTGACGAGCACGTCGAGCGGCGGCTGCGGGCGTACATCAGGTGGAACGCCGCGATGCTGGTGCACCGGGCGCAGCGCCCGGAGATCGGCGTCGGTGGCCACATCTCCACCTTCGCCAGCTCGGCGTCCCTCTACGAGGTGGGCTTCAACCACTTCTTCCGGGGCAAGAACCACCCCGGCGGCGGGGACCAGATCTTCTACCAGGGTCACGCCTCGCCCGGCATGTACGCGCGGGCGTTCCTGGAGGGCCGGCTCAGCGAGACCCAGCTCGACGGCTTCCGGCAGGAGCTGTCGCACCCCGGCGGCGGGCTGCCGTCGTACCCGCACCCGCGCCTGATGCCGGACTTCTGGGAGTTCCCCACCGTCTCCATGGGCCTCGGGCCGCTGAACGCGATCTACCAAGCGCGGTTCAACCGCTACCTGCAGCACCGCGGCATCAAGGACACCTCCCAGCAGCACGTCTGGGCGTTCCTCGGCGACGGTGAGATGGACGAGGTCGAGTCGCTCGGCGCGATCGGCGTGGCCGCCCGCGAGGAGCTGGACAATCTCACCTTTGTGATCAACTGCAACCTCCAGCGCCTGGACGGACCGGTCCGCGGCAACGGCAAGGTCATGCAGGAGCTGGAGGCGTTCTTCCGGGGCGCCGGCTGGAACGTCATCAAGGTCGTCTGGGGCCGGGAGTGGGACCCGCTGCTCGCCGCGGACACCGACGGCGCGCTGGTCAACCTGATGAACACCACGCCCGACGGCGACTACCAGACCTACAAGGCGGAGTCCGGGGCGTACGTGCGGGAGCACTTCTTCGGCCGCGACCCGCGGACCCGCAAGATGGTCGAGGACCTCAGCGACGAGGAGATCTGGAACCTCAAGCGGGGTGGCCACGACTACCGCAAGCTCTACGCGGCCTACAAGGCGGCGATGGAGCACACCGGCCAGCCGACGGTGATCCTCGCCAAGACGATCAAGGGCTGGACGCTCGGCTCGCACTTCGAGGGCCGCAACGCCACGCACCAGATGAAGAAGCTGACGCTGGACGACCTGAAGCTCTTCCGCGACCGCCTCTACCTGGACATCCCGGACAAGCAGCTGGAGGAGAACCCGTACCTCCCGCCGTACTACACGCCGGGTGAGAAGTCGGACGAGATCACGTACCTGAAGGACCGGCGTCAGCAGCTCGGCGGCTACCTGCCCACGCGCAACACCGCGCGCAAGACGCTCGCCGTCCCGGGCACCGAGCGGTTCTCCGACGTCAAGCGCGGATCGGGCAAGCAGAAGGTCGCCACCACCATGGCGTTCGTCCGCCTGCTCAAGGACATCATGAAGGACAAGGAGTTCGGCAAGCGCTGGGTGCCGATCATCCCGGACGAGGCCCGTACCTTCGGGATGGACTCGCTCTTCCCGACCCAGAAGATCTACTCGCCGCACGGCCAGCGCTACACCTCGGTGGACCGGGAGCTGTTCCTGTCCTACAAGG
The DNA here is from genome assembly GCF_042872445.1 of Micromonospora sp. NPDC005257. Lineage (NCBI taxonomy): Bacteria > Bacillati > Actinomycetota > Actinomycetes > Micromonosporales > Micromonosporaceae > Micromonospora > Micromonospora sp. NPDC005257. The sequence continues at coordinate 103,830 of NZ_JBIAKL010000014.1, forward strand.
AGTCGACCACCGGCCAGATCCTGCACGAGGGGATCAACGAGGCCGGGTCGGTGGCCTCCTTCACGGCCGCGGGCACGGCGTACGCCACCCACGGCGAGCCGATGATCCCGCTGTACATCTTCTACTCGATGTTCGGCTTCCAGCGCACCGGCGACGGGTTCTGGGCGGCGGCGGACCAGATGGCGCGGGGCTTCGTGATCGGCGCGACCGCCGGCCGGACCACGCTCAACGGTGAGGGCCTCCAGCACGAGGACGGGCACTCGCTGCTGCTCGCCGCCACCAACCCGGCGGTGGTCTCCTACGACGCGGCGTTCGCCTTCGAGCTGGCGCACATCATGGAGAACGGCCTGCACCGGATGTACGGCGAGGCGCAGGAGAACATCTTCTACTACCTCACCGTCTACAACGAGCCGATCTTCCAGCCGGCCGAGCCGGAGGGGGTGGACGTCGAGGGCATCCTCAAGGGCATCCACCGCTACTCCCCCGCGCCGCAGGTCGGCGACGACGCGCCGAAGGCGAACATCCTCGCCTCCGGCACCGGCATGCAGTGGGCGCTCAAGGCCCAGCAGCTCCTCGCCGAGGACTGGGGCGTCTCCGCCGACGTGTGGTCGGTGACGTCCTGGACCGAGCTGCGCCGCGACGCGGTCCAGTGCGAGGAGCACAACCTGCTCAACCCGGGCGAGGAGCCGCGGGTGCCGTACATCACGCGGAAGCTGGCCGACGCCGACGGGCCGAAGGTCGCGGTCAGCGACTGGATGCGCGCGGTACCGGACCTGATCGCCCGCTGGGTACCCGGGGACTACACCTCGCTCGGCACCGACGGCTTCGGCATGTCGGACACCCGGCACGCGCTGCGCCGGCACTTCCACGTGGACGCCGAGTCGGTGGCGGTCGCCACGCTGCGCCAGCTCGCGCTGCGCGGCGTGGTGCCGGCCCACGTGCCGGCCGACGCCGCCCGCAAGTACGCGCTGGACGACGTCAACGCCGCCCCGGTCGGCGAGACCGGCGGCGACAGCTAGTACCCGTCACACGAGAAGGGCCCGGCGCCAGGTGCCAGGTGCGCCGGGCCCTTCTCGTCCCCCGATGCGACGACGGCCCGGCGTCCCTGGCGGGGACGCCGGGCCGTCACCATCGCGGGCGACGCCGGGACGGGCTCGGTCAGCCGACGGCGGCCAGGTCGGTCAGCCGGGCCAGCGAGTCCTCCAGGTCGGCGCCGACCCGGCGCAGGCCGAGCCGGAGCAGGGCCGCCTTGACGGGTCCGGCCGGCCACCGCACGACGATCAGCCGTACGACGGTGCCGCCGTCCTCCTCGTCCGGGGTCAGTTGGACGTAGATCTCGGTGCGTGCCTCGGCCCGGGCGCCGGCGCCCTTCGCGCGTTCGCGCCAGCCGATCAGGGTCGGCTCCTGGAAGGCGATCACCTCGGCCTCGTGCGCGGCCCCGCGTCCAGCCTGGACCAACTGCCGCCGCCCGAATCCCTCCCCGGACAGGACCTCGGCCGCGCGGACCCCCGCCAGCCAGGCCGGCAACTGCTCGGCGCGCTGCACGACGTCCCAGACCACTTCCACCGGCGCCGCCACGTGTGCGCTGCGTTCCACGAGGATCATGAATATCTTTCCCCCACTTAAATCACATCCGCGATATTCGGCACTCTATGTGTAAATCGGACTTAAGCGGACGGGTTCGGAAAAGACACGCCGAACTCCCTTGCGCCACCCAGTCATCTCTGCCTATGGCGCGGCGACTCGCGGAGCCCTAGAGTCGCGAGCACGCCTCACGTGCTGGGAGGGTGATCTTGACGACCGCGATGCCCGAGTTCCCCGCCGGCTTCCGCTGGGGGGTCTCCACCTCCGCGTACCAGATCGAGGGCGCGACCACAGCCGACGGTCGCGGTCCGTCCATCTGGGACACCTTCGCCCGCGAGCCGGGCCGGGTCGCCGACGCCAGCACCGGCGACCCGGCGTGCGACCACTTCCACAGGTACGCCGAGGACACCACGCTGCTGGCCGGGCTGGGGGTGTCCGCGTACCGGTTCTCGCTCGCCTGGCCCCGGATCCAGCCGGCCGGCTCGGGCCCGGCCAACGCCGCCGGGCTGGACTTCTACGACCGGCTGGTCGACGGCCTGCTCGCCGCCGGGGTGGACCCGGTCGCCACGCTGTTCCACTGGGACCTGCCGCAGCCGCTCGAGGACGCCGGCGGCTGGCTGAACCGGGACACCTCGGCCCGCTTCGCCGAGTACGCCGACCTGGCCGCGGCCCGCCTCGGCGACCGGGTGAAGCTCTGGATCACGCTCAACGAGCCGTTCATCCACATGAGCATGGGCTACGGCATGGGTGTGCACGCCCCCGGCCGGATGCTGCTGTTCGACGCCTTCCCGGTGGCCCACCACCAACTCCTCGGGCACGGTCTCGCGGTCTCCGCGCTGCGCGCCCGCACCACGTCACCGGTGGCGATCGCCAACAACTACTCCCCGGTGCGGCTCGCCGGCGACACCGACGCGGACCGGGCCGCCGCGGCGGCGTACGACGCGCTGCACAACCTCCTGTTCACCGATCCGCTGCTCGGACGCGGCTACCCGGACGCGCCGGGTGTGGACCCGGCGCTGATCCGCGACGGGGACCTGGACGTGCTGGCCGCCCCGATCGACGTGCTCGGCGTCAACTACTACAACCCGACCGGCATCCGGGCGCCCGAGGCGGACTCGCCGCTGCCGTTCGACATCGTGCCGCTGGACGGCTACCCGCGCACCGCGTTCGACTGGCCGGTCGCCCCGGACGGGCTGCGGGAACTGCTGCTCCAGCTGCACGAGCGGTACGGCGACGCGCTGCCGCCGATCCAGATCACCGAGAGCGGCTGCGCGTACGACGACGCGCCGGACGCCGACGGCCGGGTGCACGACCCGGAGCGGATCGCGTACCTGGACGGGCACATCCGCGCGGTGCGCGACGCGATGGCCGAGGGCGTGCCGGTGACCGGGTACTTCGTCTGGTCGCTGCTGGACAACTGGGAGTGGGCCGAGGGCTTCACCAAGCGGTTCGGCCTGGTGCACGTCGACTTCGACACGCAGCGGCGGACGCCGAAGTCGTCGTACACCTGGTTGCGGGACCTGGTCCGGCGATGACCACGGTGAACCCGACGCCGGCCTCGCTGCCGGCGGCGCTCGCCGAGCCCACAGTGCCGGTGCGGCGGAGCTGGATCGCGCTGATCTTCGCGGCCAACCTGGGCGTCTGGATGGCGTTCTTCACCCCGATCCAGGTGCTGCTGCCGCAGCAGGTGGAACGGATCGCCCCGGCCGACAAGGAGGCCATGCTGGCGGTGGTCACCGGCATCGGCGCGCTCGCCGCGGTGCTGGCGAACCCGCTCGCCGGGGCGCTGTCGGACCGCACCTCGCTGCGGCTGGCCAACCGGCACTTCGGCCGCCGGCACGTCTGGACCGCGGTCGGCGCGGTGATCGGCGCGCTCGCCCTGGTGTTGCTGGCCCGGCAGAACACCATCGCCGGGGTGGCGGTGGCCTGGGTCGCCGCGCAGGTCTGCTTCAACGCGATGCTGGCCAGCCTCACCGCCGCGATCCCCGACCGGGTCCCGGTCGCCCAGCGTGGCGGCGTGTCCGGTTGGGTGGGCATCCCGCAGGCGCTGGGCCTGGTGCTGGGCGCGGTGCTGGTGACCGCCGTGGTCACCGGCAACGCGGCCGGGTACGCGGCGATGGCGGTCGCCGTGCTGCTGCTGTCGCTGCCGTTCGCGCTGCTGACCCAGGACGACCACCTGCCCCGGGAGCACCGCTCGCCGCTGCGCCTGCGGTCCCTGTTCGCCTCGATGTGGATCAGCCCGCGTCGCCACCCCGACTTCGCCTGGGCCTGGTTCACCCGGTTCCTGGTGCAGACCGGCAACGCGCTGGGCACGCTCTACCTGCTCTACTTCCTCACCGACGGGGTACGGGTGGCCGACCCCGAGGGCTCGCTGCTGATCCTGATCCTGCTCTACACGGTCGGCATGATGCTGACCGCGGTGGTCGCCGGACGCCTGTCCGACCGCTCCGGCCGGCGCAAGGTCTTCGTGATCGCCTCTGGGCTGATCATGGCGGTGGCGGCGCTGCTGCTCGCGGTGGCGCCGGTCTGGCCGATGGCGATGGTGGCGGCGCTGCTGCTCGGCGCGGGCTACGGCGTCTACCTGGCGGTGGACGCCGCGCTGATCACGCAGGTGCTGCCCGCCGCCACCGACCGGGCCAAGGACCTGGGCGTGATCAACATCGCCAACTCGGCGCCGCAGGTGCTCGGGCCGGCACTGTCCGCGCCGATCGTGGTGCACCTCGGCGGCTATCCGACGCTGTACGCGGTCACCGCGGCCGTCACTGTGCTCGGCAGCGCCCTGGTGGTGAAGATCAAGTCGGTGCCCTGACCGGCCCCCTGCCGGAAACCCGTGGCGGTCCGCCGTAGGCTGGGGGCGTGACGGTACGTGTACGCTTCGCCCCTTCCCCGACCGGTATGTTCCACGTCGGCGGCGCCCGGTCGGCGCTGCAGAACTGGATCTTCGCCAAGCAGCAGGGCGGGGTGTTCGTGCTGCGCATCGAGGACACCGACGCGGCACGCAACCGGCCCGAGTGGACCGAGGGCATCCTGTCCGCGCTCGACTGGATCGGCATCGCCCGGGACAGCTACGAGGGCCCCTACTTCCAGTCCTCGTACGCGGGCGAGCACCGGGCCGCCGCGCAGCGGCTGTACGAGGGCGGCCGGGCCTACTACTGCGACTGCACCCGCGAGGCCGTGCAGGCCCGTACCGGACCGCAGCAGCGCGGCTACGACGGCTTCTGCCGCGACCGCGGCCTGGGGCCGGGCGAGGGCCGAGCCCTGCGCTTCCGTACGCCGGACGAGGGCGAGACGGTGGTGGTCGACCTGGTCCGCGGCGAGCCGACGTTCGAGAACAAGCTGATCGAGGACTTCGTCATCGCCCGCGGCGACGGATCCCCGGTGTTCCTGCTGGCGAACGTGGTCGACGACATGTCGATGGGGATCACCCACGTGATCCGGGCCGAGGAGCACCTGCCGAACACCCCGAAGCAGCAACTGCTGTGGAACGCGCTCGGCGTGAAGCCGCCGGTCTGGGCCCACGTGCCGGTGGTCGTCAACGAGAAGCGGCAGAAGCTGTCCAAGCGGCGGGACAAGGTCGCGCTGGAGGCGTACCGGGACGAGGGCTACCTCGCCGACGCGATGCGCAACTACCTGATGCTGCTGGGCTGGGCGCCCTCGGGCGACCGGGAGATCGTGCCCTGGTCGGTCATCGAGGAGGAGTTCCGGCTGGACGAGGTCAACCCGTCCCCGGCGTTCTTCGACGAGAAGAAGCTGCGCGCGTTCAACGGCGACTACATCAGGGCGCTGCCGGTGGCGGACTTCGTCGAGGCGTGCCGGCCGTGGCTCACCGGCACCGACACGATCGCCCCGCCGCCGTGGCAGCCGGACGAGTTCGACCCGGCCGCGTTCGCGGCGGTGGCCCCGCTGGCCCAGACCCGGATCGCGGTGCTCAGCGAGATCGTGCCGAACGTCGACTTCCTGTTCCTGGCCGACCCGCTGATCGACGAGGCGGCCTGGGCCAAGGCGATGAAGGAGGGCGCCGCCGAACTGCTGGACGCGGCGATCGTCGCGTTCGAGGCGCTGGAGTCCTGGGACGCCGAGTCGCTGAAGGCCACGCTGGAGGTGGTCGGCACCGCGCGCGGGCTGAAGCTCGGCAAGGCGCAGGCGCCGGTACGCGTCGCGGTCACCGGGCGCACCGTCGGCCTGCCGCTGTTCGAGTCGCTGGAGGTGCTCGGCCGCGACCGTACGCTGACCCGGCTGCGCGCCGCCCGCGTACGCCTGGTCTGAGCCACCGGCCCGCGTGAGCGACATGCCTCTGAGTCATCTTCATGACTCAGAGGCATATCCGTGCTCAGCGGTCATCACTCCGCGCAGGTAACCGAGAGTGTTCGCAGCCGTTCAGCTGCGGGTCGCGCGGCGGCGCAACAGCAACCCGCCCCCGAGCGCGACGAGCACCACCACGGCCCCGGCCGCCCAGAGCCAGCCCGTACCCCCGCCGTCGTCCGCCCCGGCGGCGGCCGGGGTCGGGCTCGCCGGGGACGGCGCGGCGCTGGTCGGGACCGCACTGGCGGTCGGGGCGGCGCTGGTGGATGGCGCGCTCGCCGAGGGCGGGGCGCCGGTGGTCAGGGTGAAGCGGACCTCCCCCTTGATCGGATGCCCGTCGTCCGAGGCGAGCCGGTAGGTCACGACGTAGAGCCCGGCCGGGCCCGGCCGGAACGGCACGCTCACCCGCTTGCCGGAGAAGGTCGGCGCCCCGCCGGTCGCCGCCGCGTCGTCCGGGCCGGTGACGGTGACCTCGGTGGTGGCCTCCTTCGGCGTGGCGAGGAACCGCAGCTCGATCCGCTCGGGTGCGGCGGCCAGCCGGGCCCCGTCGCGCGGGTCACTACCGGTCAATGAATTGTGCGCCGCGGCCGGCGCGGCCGGCAGCAGCGCCGACGCCGCCACCACCCCGATCACCACCGCCCAGGTACGCGTCGCACGGGCGACCCTGCCCCCCATGGTTCCCTCCGTCCGGGTAGGATCCGGCCGATGATCATCGACCCTGTGTTGGTCGGTCTCAGCTCGCAGATAGTTCCAAATACTCTTCCACCTGCTGCGACCGAGCGCCGTTATGCGGAGTCTTGTGGTGGACACCGGTCCAGTGTGACCTGCAGCGGAAGCCAGCCATCGAACGGGGCGAGGAGGCGGCGATGATCCGGAGGGTGAGACGGCTGCTGGTCGCCGTAACCGGGAGCGTAGCGGCCCTGGCGTGCTCGCTGGCCCTGGCCGGCACGGCCGCGGCACAGGCCGCGCCCAAACCCAAGCCCGCCGCCCCGACCGGCGTGGACATCACCGGCGAACGGCTCGACGCGCCGCTGAAACTGCGTACCGACGTCAGCCCCACCGAGGTCAACCTGGTGATCGACCAGGTCAAGTGGCTGGGTACGACCGGCCAGCTGCGCGGCCCGGCCGCGAAGGATCTCGGTCCGAAGTACACGGTGCTGGTGCTCGCCGCCGCCGGCCCGCAGCGCACCTACGACCTGTTCCCGCTGGCCAAGGGCGGTCCGCGGATCTACCGGCCGGGCAAGCAGCCGGATGCGAGCAGCACCCGGGCCGGCTGGTTCTTCGGGCGGCTCAACATGCCCGAGACGCTGCGCTCGGTCGGCGTGCCGATGCCGGCGCAGTTCGACACGCTCACCGGCGGCATCGGCGGCGGGGAGCGTGTTCTGCCGGAGGAGGCGCTCGACCCGGTGCGGGATCTCGACACCGCGCTCGGCGAACTCCAGCGGCTGCTGCTGCTCAACGTGGGCGTCGTGCTGGTGATCACCGCCGGGCTGGCCGGCATCGCGCTGCTGGTCCGCCGCCGCACCCGCTGAGCGGCCCAGGGTTCCGTCCGGCGAGGGCCGGATCAGCACCAGCGGCGCGGCGGACGTTCGCGGCGGATCGTGCGGTTACGCGGGCGTACCGGGCCGTGCCGGTGGGCGCCCGCCCAGCCCGCCAACTCGCTGCGGCAACTCGGGTCGGCAGGTTCCTCGTCGGCCAGGTGCACCGGCTCCGCCGACCGCTGCCGGGGCACGCCCGGCTCGTCCTCGGGGCGCTCCGGCGACCGGCCGGCCGGCTGCTCCCCCTGGTGTTGCAGGCACGGCCGGCGCGGGTGCATCTGGTCGTGGCCCCGCCGGCAGGCATCCCCCTGGGCGCAACCGTGCTCGGCCTCCCCCTGCGGCATCCCGGCCCCCCTCACGCGTCGCCCTCGCCCGCCCGGCCGGAGTCTGGCCCGGCGTGCCCTGACACCGTACTGGCCCGGTCGAACAAGATCGTCAGCGCGTACCGGTGGAGATCGTCACGCGGCGGCGGGCACCTCACCTCGGAGTGGATCCGCTGGTCACGCCGTGTCAGGCTGGTGCGGTGAGCGAACCGGGCGGAACGGAGACGTCGGCGACGCTGCGTCGCATCGAACGGGCAGCGGGCGGGCTGGCCACCGCCAGCGTGGCCCGGATGGACGAGACGCTGCCGTGGTTCCGTGAGCTGCCGGCCGACCAGCGCTCGTGGGTCATGCTCGTCGCCCAGGCCGGTGTGCGCTCCCTGGTGCAGTGGCTGCGCCAGGGCGGCGGCGCGACCGACCGCACCCAGGAGGTGTCGGACGAGGTCTTCGCCGCCGCGCCGCAGGCGCTGGCCCGCACGATCAGCCTCCAGCAGACCGTGGCACTGATCAAGGTGACCATCGACGTGGTCGAGGAGCAGGTGTCGGACCTGGCCGTGCCGGGCGAGGAGCAGTCACTGCGGGAGGCGGTGCTGCGCTTCTCCCGGGAGATCGCGTTCGCCGCCGCGCGGGTGTACGCCCGGGCCGCGGAGAGCCGCGGCTCCTGGGACGCCCGGCTGCAGGCGCTGCTGGTCGACGCACTGCTGCGCGGCGACTCCCCGGACGTGCTGGCCAGCCGGGCCGCCGCGCTGGGCTGGACGGACGCGCCACCGGTGGCGGTGGCGGTGGGCCGCTCCCCCGGCGGCGAGGTGGCCGCCGTGCTGCACACCGTCTACCGGCAGGCCCGGCGGATCGGCGTCGAGGTGATCGGCGGCGTGCACGGCGACCGCCTGGTGATCGTGCTGGGCGGGGCGGCCGATCCGGTGGCGGCCACGGAGAAGCTGCGTACCGCCTTCGGGGACGGGCCGGTGGTGGTCGGCCCGGCGGTGCCCAGCCTGGACGAGGCCACCGAGTCGGCGCGGGCGGCGCTGGCCGGGTTCCGGGCCGCGCCGGCCTGGCCGACCGCGCCCTGCCCGGTCGCCGCCGACGAGCTGCTCCCGGAGCGGGCGCTGGCCGGGGACACCGAGGCGCGCCGCCGGTTGCGCCACGACGTGTACACGGCACTGGCCCGCTCCGGCGGTGAGCTGCTGGAGACGCTCGACGCGTTCTTCGCCGCCGGCGGCACGCTGGAGAGCGCGGCGCGGGCGCTGTTCGTGCACCCGAACACCGTGCGCTACCGGCTGAAGCGGATCGCCGAGGTGACCGGCTTCTCGCCGCTGGCCCCGCGTGACGCGTTCGCGTTGCAGGTCGCCCTGACGGTGGGGCGGCTCGACCCGGCGGTGCCGACGGCCTCCGACCGGCGATGATCTCCGACGACCTTTGTAGGTTTCCTCCAAAGGTTCTAGTGCGGTTTCGTGCCGTACGTTACAGCGCGGCACGCCGCGATCCGTCAGAGTCGTACACGTGCTCGCCGTACTCTCCCCTGGACAGGGTTCGCAGAAGCCCGGTTTCCTCGCGCCGTGGCTCGACCTTCCCGGCGCCGAGGCGCGTCTGCGCTGGTGGTCGGCGCTGGCCGGGGTGGATCTGATCCACCTGGGCACCCAGGCGGACGCGGACGAGATCAAGGACACCGCCCGCACGCAGCCGCTGCTGGTCGCCGCCGCGCTGCTCGCCGCCGAGCACCTGCCGATGCACGAAGCCGGGCTGGTCGCCGGGCACAGCGTCGGTGAGCTGGGCGCCGCCGCGCTGGCCGGGGTGCTGCCGGCCGAGGCCGCCGTGACGCTCGCCGGCATACGCGGACGGGAGATGGCCGCCGCCTGCGCGCTGGAGCCGACCGGGATGGCCGCCGTGCTCGGCGGCGACCCGGAGGAGGTGCTCGCCGCGCTGACCGCGCACGGGCTGCACCCGGCCAACCGCAACAGCGCCGGTCAGATCGTGGCCGCCGGCGCGCTCGACGGCCTGGACAAGCTGGCCGCCGAGCCGCCGGCCCGGGCCCGCATCATCCGGCTTCAGGTGGCGGGCGCGTTCCACACGCCGTACATGGCCCCGGCCGAGACCGCCCTCGCCGCGGTGGCCGCCGGTGTCCCGGCCACCGCCCCGACCCGGATCCTGCTGTCCAACCTCGACGGCGCAGCGGTCGGGCACGGCCCGGAGACGATGCGGCGGCTGGTCCGGCAGGTCACCGCCCCGGTCCGGTGGGACCTGTGCATGCGTACGCTTGCCGGCCTCGGCGTCACCGGCGTGATCGAGCTGCCGCCGGCCGGCACGCTGGCCGGGCTGGTCAAGCGGGAACTCAAGGGCGAGGGCGCACCGGAGATCGTCACCCTCAACACCCCGGCCGACCTGCCCGCCGCACGGCGGCTGATCGCCCGGCACGCCGGCCCCGCCGCCCGCCCGCCCGCGCCGTGGTTCCGGGTGGTGGTCTCCCCCGCCGCCGGCCGCCTCGACCGGTCGGCCGGGCCCGCCGAGGGCGCCGAGGTGCGCGCCGGTCAGCTCCTCGGCCACGTCGTCGGACCGCACGGGCCGGCCGAGGTGACCGCGCACGACAACGGGCTGCTCACCGAGTGGCTCGCGCACCACGAGGACCCGGTCGCCCCGGGCCAGCCCCTCGTCCGCATCGGAGGAACGCACTAAATGGCCGGCAGCCGGATCGTCGCGATGGGGCACTACCAGCCCTCCCGCGTCGTCACGAACGACGAGATCGCGCAGATGGTCGACACCAGCGACGAGTGGATCCGGGACCGGGTCGGCATCGCCACCCGGCGGGTCGCGGGCGACGAGACGGTGGCCGACATGGCTGCCGCCGCCGCCGGCAAGGCGCTCGCCAACGCCGGCCTGACCGCCGCCGACATCGACCTGGTCGTGGTGGCCACCTGCTCGTCCGCGGACCGCAGCCCCAACGTGGCCTGCCGGGTCGCGGTCAAGCTGGGCATCACCGCGCCCGCGGCGTACGACCTCAACACCGCCTGCTCCGGCTTCGCGTACGCGCTGGGCACGGTGGACCACGCGATCCGGGCCGGCGCGGCGCGCAACGCGATCGTGGTCGGCGCGGAGAAGCTCTCCGACATCACCGACTGGACCGACCGCTCGACCTGCATCATCTTCGCTGACGGCGCCGGGGCCGCGGTGGTCACCGCGACCGCCGACGACGAGCCGGCCGGTATCGGGCCGGTGGTCTGGGGTTCCGCGCCGGAGAAGAGCGACGCGGTACGGATCGAGGGCTGGCAGCCGTACATCGCCCAGGAGGGGCAGTCGGTGTTCCGCTGGGCCACCACCGCGCTGGCCCCGCTCGCGCTGCAGGCGTGCGAGCGCGCCGGGGTGGACCCGTCGGAGCTGGCCGCGTTCGTACCGCACCAGGCCAATGCCCGGATCATCGACGGCATCACCAAGCGGCTGAACATCCCGAACGCGATCGTCGCCAAGGACATCGTCGAGTCCGGCAACACGTCGGCGGCGAGCATCCCGCTCGCCCTGTCGAAGCTGGTCGAGCGGCGCGAGGTGCCCTCGGGCGCTCCGGTGCTGCTGTTCGGCTTCGGCGGCGGTCTGACCTACGCCGGTCAGGTCGTGCGCTGCCCCTGAGACCCCCTCGGGCGCGAACGCGCCGAGGCGTGTGGCCGGCGACGCCGGCCACCGGTAACCCCCGATGAGAGGAACCAACCGTAATGACCCGTGACGAGATCACCGCCGGCCTCGCCGAGATTCTCGAAGAGGTTGCCGGGGTGAACCCGGACGACGTGGCCGAGGGGAAGTCCTTCACCGACGACCTCGACGTCGACTCGCTCTCCATGGTCGAGGTCGTGGTGGCGGCCGAGGAGAAGTTCGGCGTCAAGATCCCGGACAACGAGGTGCAGAACCTCAAGACCGTCGGGGACGCGGTCAGCTACATCGAGGCGCAGTCCTGACCATGAGTCGCCCCGACGTCGTCGTCACCGGGCTCGGCGCGACGACCCCGCTCGGCGGGGACGTCGCGTCGACCTGGGACGCCATGCTCGCCGGCCGCTCCGGGGTGAGTGCGCTCACCCAGGAGTGGGCGGCGCAACTGCCCGTCCGGATCGCCGCCGAGCTGGCGGTCGACCCGTCCGAGGTGCTCGACCGGGTGAAGCTGCGCCGGCTGGACCGCTCGGAGGCGATCGCCATCATCGCCGCCAGGCAGGCGTGGGCCGACGCCGGCCTGACCGACGCCGCGCCGGACCCGGAGCGGCTGGCGGTCAGCGTGGGCTCCGGCATCGGCGGCGCCACCACCCTGCTCGCCCAGGACGACATCCTGGAGGCGTCCGGGCCGCGGCGGGTCTCCCCGCACACCATCCCGATGCTGATGCCCAACGGCCCGGCCGCCTGGGTCGGTCTGGAGCTGGGTGCCAAGGCCGGCGTGCACACGGTGGCCAGCGCCTGCGCCACCGGCGCGGAGGCGATCGCGCTGGGGCTGGACATCATCCGCGCCGGCCGGGCCGACGTGGTGGTGGCCGGCGGCACCGAGGCGGTCATCCACCCGCTGCCGATCGCCGGCTTCAGCTCGATGCGGGCCATGTCGACCCGCAACGACGACCCGGAGCGGGCCTCCCGGCCGTGGGACTCGGGCCGCGACGGCTTCGTGCTCGGCGAGGGCGCGGGCGTGGTGATCCTGGAACGGGCCGAGCACGCCGCCGCCCGGGGCGCCCGGGTGTACGCGCGCCTGGCCGGCGCGGGGATCACCTCGGACGCGTACGACATCGTGCAGCCGCACGCCGAGGGCGAGGGCGCCATCCGGGCCATCGCCCGGGCGGTCGCCGACGCGGATGTGGCCCGCACCGACATCGTGCACGTCAACGCGCACGCCACCTCCACCCCGGTCGGCGACATGCTGGAGATCGGCGCGCTGCGCCAGGCGATCGGTGACCACCCGGTGCTCACCGCAACCAAGTCGATGACCGGGCATCTGCTCGGCGCGGCCGGCGCGCTGGAGTCGATCGCCACCATCCTGGCCATCCGGGACGGCGTCATCCCGCCGACGATCAATCTGGACGACCCGGACGAGGGCCTGACGCTGGACGTGGCCGCGCACAAGCCGCGTCACATGGAGATCCCGGCGGCGCTGAACAACGCGTTCGGCTTCGGCGGGCACAACGTGGCGCTGGTCTTCACCCAACCCTGAGCGGATGCGAGGAAGGGCCCCTTGTCGACAGTCGGCTGTTGACAAGGGGCCCTTCCGCGCACCTCAGCCGCGGTTGCGGGGGTGCTGCTTGGCGGTCCGCTCGTTGCCGTGCCGGTAGTTGCCGGTCCACCGGGCCATGGTCAACTGCGGGTCGTCGTCGACCTCGGCCAGGAACTGCGCCGCCCGGCCGCCGCGCAACGTGCCGGCGACCCGGCCGTGATGCGTGATGACCACCGTGCCGTCGGCGCGCTCGACGTACCGGAATCCCTGTGCTGCCTCGCCCATGGCCGCCACCCTGTCATCCCGGCCGCCCGGTCGCATCCGCGTTTCGGCGCGACCGGGCGGGCGGTTGCGTCAGGTGCGGCAGGTGGTGGCCGGCAGGCCGGAGACCGGCACCGGGGAGCGGCCTGCCGGGCGGGCCTTGCCGGCGAGCACCGCGGCGAGCCCGTTCATCGAGGCCCGGGTGGACGAGTAGGTCGCCATCAGCGTCGGCGACTTCGCCCCGGACAGCACGTACGGCGTGTCCATCGCCACCGTCACGGCGGCGTCCCCGCGCAGGTCCTTCGCGCCGTCGCCGTACCCGACCAGGTGCACCACGGTGCCGCCGGAGGGCACCACCTTGACCCCGGCCGCGGTGAGCGCCTCGGTCAGCAGCTTGCGGGTGCGTTCCCGGCCCCCGGAGGAGGTCACGCTCACCGGTCCGTTCACCGCGCCGCCGCACTTTCCGCGCAGCACCGTCACCGCGGCGGTGGCCAGGGCGTCGGCGGCCTTGCGGTGGGCGGCGCCGTTGAGCGTGGACAGCGGGGGCGTATCGCGCCCGGCCAGCCGGAACTTCATGGTCAGCACCCGGGTGACCGCCTCGATCAGGCGGGCCCGGGGCAGCGAGCCGTCCTTGAGCGCGGCGCGCAGGCCGTCGTACGCCTTCGTGACGTTCGGGGTCATCAGGATGAGGTCGTTGCCGGCGTTGAGCGCGCGTACGGCGGCCTCGCCCGGGGACCACTTCTTCGCCGGTTCCATGTTCATCCCGTCGGTGATCACCACCCCCTGGAAGCCGAGCCGGCCGCGCAGCACGTCGGTGAGCAGCTTGTGGGAGAACGTGGCAGCGGTGCCCGGGTCGACGGCCCTGACATCCAGGTGGGCCGACATCACCGCCATGGCGCCGGCGCCGATCCCGGCCCGGAACGGCGGGAACGCGAGGCGGTCCAGCTCGGCGCGGGACTGCTTGATCACGGGCAGTTCGGTGTGCGAGTCCTCGGCGCTCAGGCCGTGCCCGGGGAAGTGCTTGACGACCGCGCCGACGCCCTCGGCCTGCAGGCCGCGTACCGCGCCCGCCACCTGAGGGGAGGCGGTCGCCGGGTCGGCGCCGAAGGAGCGGGAGCCGATCACCGTGCTGCGGGTCGCCAGCACGTCGGCGACCGGGGCGAAGTCGAGGTTGACGCCCATCGCGGCCAGCTCGGCCCCGGCGGCTCGCCAGGCGGCCTCGGTCAGGGCCGGGTTACCGGCGGCGCCGGCGGCGAGCGGGCTGGGCAGCAGCGTCACCCCGTCGGTGATCCGGGTGACCACGCCGTACTCCTGGTCGGTGCCGATCAGGAAGGGCGCGGCGCCGGCGGGCAGCTTGCCGGCGGCGGCGCGCAGCCCGTCGGTGAGCGCCCGGACCTGCCTGGGGTTGTCGACGTTCGTGGTGGCCTGGTTGCCCGAGGTCGGGTCGTCGGCGCTGAAGCCGACCAGGATCACCCCGCCGAGCCGGTACCTGGCCACCATCTCGGCGGGGGTGTCGACCCCGGCGAGCGCCCGGTTCCCGGCCGCCGAGGCGGGCGAGACCCGGGTGGCGGAGCTGCCGTACGCGTACGGCATCAGCACCTGCCCGACCAGGTCCTCGTCGCTCAGCGTGCGGACGAGCGCGGCGGCCCGGGCGGCCGGATCGGCGGCCGGCGGCTCACTCGGCGCCGGCGCGGCCGACGACGGCGCCGGGCTCGACGGGGCGGGCCGGGGCCGGTCCGGCCCGTCCGAGCACCCGGAGACGAGCAGCGCGGTCAGTGCGGCGAGCGCGACGGCAGAGCGCCGCGGGGAAATCGACACGCGGCCCACCGTATCGGGGCAACTCGACCTTCGTCACCCGACCCGGGTGAGCAGCGTCACCGGCGCCCCGTCCCCGGCGTACCGGTAGGGCTCCAGCTCGGCGTCCCAGGTGGTGCCGAGCGCCTTGTCCAGGGCGTGGGCCAGCGCCTCCGGTCCACGCGCGGCGGCCATCAGGCTGCGCAGCCGGTCCTCGCCGAGCTGGATGTCGCCGGCCGCGCCGACAGTGGCCCGGAACAGGCCACGGCCCGGTACGTACATGAAGCGCTCGCCGTCGACGCCGGGACCGGGTTCCTCGGTGACCTCGAAACGGATCATGGGCCACTGCCGGAGGGCAGCGGCCAGCTCCGCGCCGGTTCCCGGACTGCCGGTCCAGCCGCACTCGGCGCGGCGGGCGGCCGGATCGACGGGCTGCGCCGTCCAGTGCAGGTTGACCGGCGCGTCGAGGACGCGCGCGATCGCCCACTCGACGTGCGAGCACACGGCGAGCGGGGTCGAGTGGACGTATACGACGCCACGCGTTGGCACGGTGACCTCCCGGTGAGCCGAGGTGCGTCTTCCCCTACGACCTCGTCCTGCCGAGTGGTCCCTGGCACACATGATGACTCTTGTGACTGGTGGTGCGCCAGCGAATCGGAAAATTCGCCGGACCCCGGGGGCGGGAAATACCCGGGCGGCGGACCTGGTTGTGCCCTCTGACGCCGCGATGACCAGCCAGGTGTCGTGGTCGTGTACAGTTCTCTGGGCGGTTCTCTGTGCCGCCGTACATCTTCGCGGGCCGGCGCTCACCCCGGGCGTCACTCGCACAGCCCCCGGACGGCCTTCCGTCCCCACCGTACGTCTGCAAGGAGTACCTCCGTGGCGAGCAACACCTCTAAGACCGCGCGCGCGTCCGTCCGGGCCGGCCAGGCTGGCCAGGGTGGCGCCCTCAGCGTGCTGGGCGAGTTCAAGTACCTGATCCCGCTCAACGGCGGCAAGCACGCCTACGTGCGCAACCTGACCAACGGCAAGACCGTGCACCTGCGCACCGACTCCGACGCCTTCGTCGAGGAGATCCGCGTGCTGGCCGCCGCCGGCCACGCCGCCAAGATCCGCACCGAGATCAACGGCTTGGCCGCCTCCTACCCGGGCCACGGCTGGGAGGCCACCGAGAAGCGCCTGGTCGAGGCCGGCGTCTTCGAGGGCTGAGCGCCCTCACCCGCACCACCGAGACCGCCCGCCGGGATCATCCCGGCGGGCGGTCTCGCGTCTGCTCCTGCGGCAGCAGCGTCACCTCGCCCGTGGCCAGGTCGTAGAGCGCGCCCTCCACTGCCAGCTCACCGGCGTCCACCGGACCGGCCAGCCGGTCGTCGCAGCGCAACGCGGCCACCGTGCGCCGGACGTGGCGGCGGATTGCCAGCGGGTGCGCCTGCGGGTCGTCCACCCCGACGTCGGTCACCGCCGGGGCGATCCGGTCGACCACGTACGCCAGGTCGCCGCCGGGTCGCCGCCCGGTGCGCAGCACCTCGACCGTCGAGCCGACCGCGCCGCAGCGCTCGTGGCCCAGCACCATCACCAGGCGTACGCCGAGCTGCTCCACCACGTACTCGATCGAGCCGCGTACGGCCCGGTCCAGCACGTGCCCGCCGGTACGGATCACGCAGATCGAACCGAACGTCTGGTCGAAGATCGCCTCCAACGGGACCCGGGAGTCGATACAGCCCAGCACCACCGCGTACGGCTGCTGGTCACCGGAGGCCACCGCCGCCGCGGCGGTGACGTCGTGCCCGTGCACCGGCTGCCCGCTGACGAAGCGGCGGTTTCCGGCGAGCAGCTCGGCCAGCGCGGCCCGAGGACCGCGGACAGTGGATGGCATGCCTCCAGCCTGGTCACCGATCCGACGCCGTGGGGCCGGACGGGAATCTTCTCTTCGGGCCGGTTGCCGTGGTCTCATGGCGGGTAACGCCGGTGTCACCGCCGGGTCGTCCGGTGGACACATATCGGCGGGCCCGGGAGGTGGACGATGCCGGACCTGGAACTGCGGCTCCCCGACGACGTGCGGCTGCACGTGTCCGTCACCGGGCCGGTGGACGCCGAGGTCACCGCCGTCCTGCTGCACGGCTGGACGCTGGACGGGCGCAGCTGGCACCGCCAGGTCGCCGAGCTGCGGGAACGCTACGCGGGCCGGGTCCGCGTGGTCACCTACGACGCGCGCGGCCACGGCCGGTCGAGCTGCCGGGCGCTGCGCGACGCCACCCTCGCCCAGCTCGGCGACGACCTCGCCGCGGTGGTCGACGAGATCGTCCCGTCCGGGCCGATCGTCCTGGTCGGGCACTCGATGGGCGGGATGACGGTGATGGAGTACGCCCACCGCCACCCCGACCGGTTCGCCGCGCGTACCGCCGGGCTGGTCTTCGTCTCGACCACCGCCGAGGGGCACACGCACACCGCGTACGGCCTCTCCCCCCGGATCACCCGGCTGATCCGCCTGGCCGAGACCACCGGCGCCGGGGTGCTGGCCCGTTGCGGCGGCTGGCGACCCCCGCACGCGCTGCTGCGCGCGCTGCGCCCGAGCATCCGCTGGATGCTGTTCGGCGACCGCTGCGACCCGGCGGACATCCGGCTGGTCACCTCGGCGGTGGCCCGGGCCACGCTGCGCTCGATCGGCGGTTTCCGCGCCTCGATCGGGGCCCAGCACCGGCTGGAGACGCTCGCCGCGCTCGGCGGGCTGCCGGCCGCCGCGCTGGTCGGGGACCGGGACCGGCTCACCCCGCCGCCCTGCGCCGAGTCCATCGCGGCGACGCTGCCCAGCACCGAGCTGACCGTCTGCCCGGGTGCCGGGCACATGCTGATGATGGAGCGCCCCGACGAGGTCAACGCCGCCCTGGCCGGCGTGCTGGACCGGGTACTGGCCGGCCGCCCCGCGGCCCGCCGCTGAGCGTCCCCGCCCGCGGGCGGCACCTGACGTACGCCACGTGCGCGGCATGCCCCGGTGTGCCGGTTGCCGACGGCCCGTACCCTCATTCAGCCCGTCGTGCCCTCCGAACACAGGAGCATCCGCGTTGACCGACCAGACCACGCTGGACCGGGAGATCGCCGCCGAGCAGCGTCACCTCGACCGGGTGTACGCCCGGCTGGCCGAACTGCGCCGGTCGGCGGCCGACGCCGAGCGGGAGGGCTACCAGCTGGCCCGGGTCGGCAACTTCGGCGCGCTGGTCGAGCGGGACGCGATGGTCTTCCACGCCGCCCAGCGCCGGCACGTGCTGGACGCCGAGCACGAGGGTCTGGTGTTCGGCCGGCTGGACCTGCGGACCGGGCAGGTGCTGCACGTCGGCCGCCTGGGCGTGCGGGGCGTGGACGCGGAGACGCTTGTGGTGGACTGGCGGGCGCCCGCCGCGGCCGCGTTCTACCAGGCCACCCCCGCCGAGCCGCGCGGCGTGGTGCGCCGGCGCACGATCCAGTCGGCGGCGGAGAAGGTCACCCGGATCGAGGACGACCTACTGGACCCGGAGGCCGCGCCGCCGGACATGGCGGTGGTCGGTGACGGGGCGCTGCTGGCCACGCTGTCCCGGGCCACCGGCCGGGGCATGCGGGACATCGTGGCCACCATCCAGCGCGAGCAGGACGAGGCGATCCGCTCCCCCGGCAACGGCGTCACGATCGTCTCCGGCGGTCCGGGCACCGGCAAGACGGCGGTGGCGCTGCACCGGGCCGCGTACCTGCTCTACTCCGAGCGGGCCCGGTACGCGGGCGGCGGGATCCTGGTGGTCGGCCCGTCCGGCGTGTTCGTCGAGTACATCGCCTCCGTGCTGCCCTCGCTGGGCGAGGAGACGGCCACGCTGCACTCGCTCGGCTCGCTTTTCCCCGGCCTGTCCGCGTCCCGTACCGACCCGCCGGACGTGGCGGCGGTGAAGGGGTCGCTGCGGATGCGCCGGGTGCTGGAACGCGCGGTACGCGACGCGGTGCCGGACTCCCCGGGCGAGTTGCGCCTGCTCTACCGGGGCGAGCTGCTGCGCCTGGAACGCGCCGCACTGGACGCGATCCGGGACCGGACGCTGGCCCGGGGCGCGCGCCGCAACGAGGTGCGCCGGGCGGCGTTCGACGCGGTGCTCGCCGCGCTCTACGCGCAGGCGCGCACGCTGCGGGTGGGCCGGCTGCCGGAGCAGCCGGCGTTCGAGGACGAGATCATCGAACGGCCGGAGTTCCGCGAGTTCCTCAAGGCGTGGTGGCCCCGGCTGCACCCGCGGCACGTGCTGGACTGGCTGGCCCGCCCGGACCGGCTGCGCCGCTACGCCGGGGGGATCCTCTCCTCGGCCGAGATCCGGCTGCTCGGCGACGCGTACCGGTCGCTCGCGACCGAGGGGCTGACGGTGGCCGACATCGCGCTGCTCGACGAGCTGGACGCGCTGCTCGGCAAGCCGGTGCGGCGGGCCCGGCCCAAGCGGGACCCGTACCAGCTCGCCGGTGGCGTGCGCGAGCTGAGCACGTACGCCGACCGGCAGCGCGCCGCCCGCGCGGCGGCGCGGGAGCGTCCGGACGACTACCGCGACTACGCGCACGTGGTGGTGGACGAGGCGCAGGACGTCTCGCCGATGCAGTGGCGGATGGTCGGCCGGCGCGGACGGCTGGCCTCCTGGACCGTGGTCGGCGACCCGGCGCAGACGGCCTGGACCGGCGACCCGCAGGAGCTGGACCGGGCCCGGGACCAGGCGCTGGGCCGGCGCGAGCGGCACCGCTACGAGCTGACCACCAACTACCGCAACTCGGCGGAGATCTTCGCGGTGGCGGCGGCGGAGATCCGCCGGCTCTACCCGGACCTGCCGCTGCCCGACGCGGTCCGGTCCACCGGCGTGCCGCCGGTCGAGCGCACGGTGCCCGCCGCCGACCTGCCGGCGGCCACCGTCGAGGCGGCCGAGGCGCTCCTCGCGCAGGTGGAGGGCACTGTCGGTGTGATCACTCCGGTGCCGCGCCGCGAGGAGGTGGCCGGCTGGCTGGGCGCGCTCGGCGCGGGCCGGCTCCAGGTGGTCACCAGCCTGCAGGCGAAGGGCATGGAGTACGACGGCGTGGTGCTGGTGGCGCCGAGTGAGATCCGGGCCGACCCCGGTTCGGGCGTACGCACGCTCTACGTGGCCTTGTCCCGGGCGACCCAGCGCCTCACCACGCTCGACCCGCTCTGAGGACACCCGTCCGTGGCCCCGCCGCCACCCATTGTTTAGTTGCATACATAGCGATGTGAACATACATTGAGCCTGGCCGGTACGGGGCAGGGAGGGTGTTGGCGTGGGCGCAGGTCATGACCACAGCGGCGCGGTGGCCAACGCGGCACACCGCCACCGGGGCCGCCTCTGGGCCGCCTTCGCGCTGCTCGCCGTCCTGATGGTGGTCGAGACGGTGGCCGCCTTCACCACCGGCTCGCTCGCCCTGCTCTCCGACGCCGGACACATGTTCACCGACGTCCTCGGCATCGGCATGGCCCTGGCCGCGATCACCGCTGCCCGCCGCGCCGGCACCGACCCGCAGCGCACGTTCGGGCTCTACCGGCTGGAGGTGCTCGCCGCCCTGGCCAACGCCGTGCTGCTCGGCGCCGTCGCGCTCTACGTCCTGGTCGAGGCGGTACGCCGGTTCGACGAGCCGCCCGAGGTGCTGGCCGGTCCGATGCTCGTGGTGGCGGTGCTCGGCCTGCTCGCCAACATCGTCGCGTTCGCGCTGCTGCGCGCCGGGGCGAAGGAGAGCATCAACCTGCGCGGGGCCTACCTGGAGGTGCTCGGCGATCTACTCGGCTCGCTCGGCGTGATCGCCGCCGCGCTGGTCATCGCCGTGACCGACTGGTGGTGGGCCGACCCGCTGGTCGCCGTCGGGATCGGCCTGTTCATCCTGCCGCGCACCTGGCGGCTCGGCCGCGCCGCGCTGCGCATCCTGGTGCAGGCCGCGCCGGAGCACCTCCAGGTGACCGCCGTGCACGACCGGCTGGCCGCGGTGCCCGGCGTGGCCGAGGTGCACGACCTGCACGTCTGGACGCTCACCTCGGGCATGGAGGTGGCCTCGGCGCACCTGACCACCGACCCGGGCGTGGACCCGGGCGCAGTGCTGGCCGCCGCGCGGGCCGCCCTGCACGAGGACTTCTCCATCGATCACGCCACGTTGCAGGTCGAACCCGGAGCGTCGGCCGGAGTGTGCGGCAAGACCGAGTGGTGATTAGGGCAGACTTAAATCACTGTGGCTGTTGTAGTCTTATGCCGGTTTTGCCCCGCCTAGTGGTATTGCTCCACGGAGCCGTACCCGGGCAGCGCCGGTAGTCTCGGTCGCGGCCGCACCCGCGGGCGCCACCGGCCCCGGTGGGGCGGCCGTCGCCTAATCGTCCGCAGGGACGAGCCGGGGAACCACGTACGTGGGGTGCATCCGCGTCAGCGGTAGGGATCTTCCGTCCCGAACCCGTCAGCTAACCCGGTCGGCGTTGACGGAAGGACGTGTGAATGCCCGACGTGGCACCTGTACGACGGACGGCCGCCCGGTTGGCGGCCCTGCTCGTCGCGACGCTGACCCTCGGCGTCGCGACCGTTCCGGTCTCCCCCGCCTCGGCGGCGCCGGCGACCGGCCTGCTCGCCGCCGCGCCCGGCGACGACGAGGGCGGCACGCCCGAACTGCGTGCCCAGCTCGACGCCGCCAGCAAGGGCTGGCTGGAGGCGAAAGCCGCGCTGAACCGGTCGGAGAAGCGCCAGAAGCAACTGAACGAACAGCTCAAGACGGTCGGCGCCGAGCTGGCCGTACGCGACGCGAAGGTCGGCGAGATCGCCGTGGTGGCGTACCGCAACGGCCGCCTGGGCACCGCCGGGGCGCTGCTCGGCAGCAGCAGCCCGGAGGGCCTCATGGACCGGGCCGCCGCGCTGGAGCAGGTCGCCGCGCACGAGGACCGTACGCTGCGCGACCTGATCACCACCCGGGACGAGGCCACCCGCACCCGCGCCCAGCTCGACGGCGAGATCCGCGAGCAGCGCAAGCAGGTGACGGTGATGGCCAAGCGCAAGGAGCAGGCCGAGCGCGCCCTGGAGGTGGCCAACGACCGCGCCTCGCGCAGCAGCAGCAGCGGCGGTGGCAGCGTCCAGGGCACCTCCAACAAGAACGCGAAGCCGGCGCCGCGCAACTCGGACGGCTCCTGGCCGTCGGAGTCGTGCAGCGTCAACGACCCCACCCCGGCCGACGGCTGCATCACCCCGCGCACGCTGCACGCGCTGCAACAGGCGAAGGCGGCCGGGTTCACCAGGTACGTCTCGTGCCACCGGCCCAGCGGCTCGGGCGAGCACCCGAAGGGGCGGGCCTGCGACTTCGCCGCGCAGAAGAACGGCTTCGGCGGCGTGGCCTCCGGCGGCGACCGGACGTACGGCAACAACCTGGCCGCGTACTTCGTGCGCAACGCCGACCCGCTCGCCGTGCTCTACGTGATCTGGTTCAAGCAGATCTGGCTGCCCAGCAGCGGGTGGAAGTCGTACAGCGGCGGCAACGGCGACCCGTCCAGCGACCACACCAACCACGTGCACCTGTCGGTGTACTGAGCGCCCGCAAGGGGTCGGCCGGGTCAGGCCGGCCGGCCCTCCAGGGTCGGTCCGAGACGCGCCGCCAGGCCCAGGTGAGCCGCCCGGGCCTGGCGGAACGCGTACCCGAAGAGCGGCGCCGGCGCGGTGAGCGTGATCTCCACCTCGATGCGTACCGTGCCGTCGGGCTCGTCGCACAGCCGGGTGTAGTTGCGTACGGTCGTCGCGGGCT
Source organism: Micromonospora sp. NPDC005257 (assembly GCF_042872445.1). Taxonomy (NCBI): domain Bacteria; kingdom Bacillati; phylum Actinomycetota; class Actinomycetes; order Micromonosporales; family Micromonosporaceae; genus Micromonospora; species Micromonospora sp. NPDC005257. Next base: position 126,557 of record NZ_JBIAKL010000014.1, read on the forward strand.
GCTGCCGCGCGACGGTGACCACCTCGTCCTCGCTCGCGATCAGCACGTCCGCCTGGTAGGTCACCGGGAAGTGCAGCGGGCCGAGTTGCAGCCGGTCGGTGATCGCGTAGCTGGACAGCGCGCCGGGCCGGGCCGGCAGCCTCCGGACCCGGACGATCAGCGGATGCAGCTCACCCTGGCGACTCAGGTCGCCTAGCAGGGCGACCGCTCCGGCCCGGCTGCACCGGGCCTGAACGGTGTAGCTGAAGCTGTCGCTGCTCTGCAAGCGGGCCCCCTCGCCGTCGTGCGTCGCGACGATCGTCCCGTACCGACGCCGGACTGGCAACGGGTAGAAGGTCCCCTGGCCGCAGGGGGTGCGAGCGACGCTCAGGCGCCGGGCAGCACCTCGGGGGTGTCGTCGGCGAACCACGGCTCAGGCGCGCCGAAGAGGCCGAGCAGGCCGGTCACCCAGAGCTGCCGGTGCACGAACCGGCTCGGCTCGGTGACCACGAGCTTGACGCCACTGACCTCGCAGGTCTGGAAGCCGGCCACCATGGCGCTGATGCCGACCGAGTCGATGAACGTGACAAGCCGCATGTTCAGCTCGATCCGGGCGGGGCGGGCCTTCGCGAGCACCTCGGCGATCGCTTCCCGCACCTCGTACGCGGTGTCGACGTCGATCTCCCCACGGGGCGCGATCTCGACGACACCACCCGGCCGCACAGACTTCACGATCGACAGGCTCACGCGAGCACCTCCACTCGCCCATGACGGGCGCCTCATCAGTACGCGGGCCGCGACCGAGCGTATTCCTCCCACGCCCCGGTCGCCACCCCCCGGGATGAGCAATTCACGAACTGGGCACACCTGGGCCTACCCAATCCGGAACACCGGGTTCCAGTTTCTCCTCTTCGGCGGGCCCCGGCCAACCGTGCGACCGGGCGGGCCCGCCGATCCGCCGACCAGGGTAGCTGGCGCCCGCCCGTCCCGTCCGCACCCGCCCCGGCGCGTTCGAGAGGTTCGTCCCGTTCACCGCTCACCGCCGTCACCCGGGCGTGGTTTGCCGCGGCGTCCGGCGGGGCACTGCCCGAGACAGTGAACCCGCCGGATGGACACCGGAGTCCGAAGTGGCCGCCGGCCTTCGGCACCCGAGGAGGTAGAACGATGTTCGGATCCAACCTGCTGGACCGCCGGGGCAAGGCCGAGCGGGTCGCCGACCAGGCGTGGCAGCACCTGCTCTCCGCCGCCGGTTCCGCCGGTGACAGCGTGCGCGACGCCACCCGGACCGCCCGCCGCAGCTCGTCCGGCCTGGCCGACGACGCCACCGGCCTGGTCGGTTCCGCCGCCGAGGAGGCACGCCGCCGGGCCGGTCGCGCGTTCGACGCGCTCGCCGGCCGCCGTCCCGCGTTGCCCTGGACGCTGCTGATCGCGGCGGCGCTCGCCGGCGCGGCGATCGGCTGGGCCGCCGGCACCGCGGCACGCGCCGCCGGCAGCCGGGACCGCGCCGCGGACGAGATCGAGTTCGTGGACGTGGACCGGCCGAACTCCCCGGCCGGCCTGGACGGCTGACCCACCCGTACGACACGACGACGGCCGCCCCGGGACTCCCGGGGCGGCCGTCGTGCTGCCTCACCCGGACCGGGTGAGGGCGGCTCACCCGGGACACGCGCAGGATCGCGGGTGCGGGACCACGTGCCCGCGCCGCGATCGACGGGAGGGAGAGCCGGATGGCCACCGACACGATCACGCGTACCGACCGGGACATCCAGTCCGCCGTGCTCGACGAGCTGACCTGGGAGCCCCGGGTCGGCCCGGACGAGATCGGGGTGACGGTCACCGAGGGCGTGGTGACGCTCACCGGCCGGGTGGACAGCTACGCCAAGAAGTGGGCCGCCGAGCGGGCCGCGCACCGGGTCACCCGGGTCCGCGCGGTCGCCAACGACCTCGCCGTCCGGATCGACACCGCTGCCGGACGGGAGGATCCGGAGATCGCCGTCGCCGCCGTCCGGGCGCTGGAGTGGGACGCGTTCGTGCCGATCGAGGCGTTGCAGGTGACGGTGGCCGACGGCTGGGTCACACTGCACGGCGAGGTCGAGTGGGAGTACCAGCGGCGGGCCGCCGAACGCGCTGTCGCCCGGCTCACCGGCGTACGCGGGGTGAGCAACGGCATCGCGGTGCGTCCCACCGTCCACCCGGACGGACACGACCTGGCCGAGCGGATCGTGGACGCGCTGGCCCGCAACCGCGCCACCGGGGGCGAGGAGATCGACGTGCGGGTGCACGGCGACACGGTGCTGCTGGACGGGCAGGTCCACTCGACCGGCGAACGCGAGGAGATCGAGCGGGTGGTGTGGAACGCCCCCGGCATCCGGGAGGTACGCAACCACCTCGCCGTGCGGTGAGACGGAACCACCCGGCCCGGGTGAGCCCGGCTCACCCGGGCCCCGGCCACCGTGGGAGGCATGAGTGATCCGAACCGGCTGACCACGAGCGGGCGGGTGAGTGCCGGATGACCACGCCACTTCAGGTCACCACCGCGCGGCTACGGGTCCCGGTGACCGAACGCGACCACGTCCGCGGGCCGGTGGACGCGCCGGTCACTGTCGTCGAGTACGGCGACTTCCAGTGCCGGTTCTGCGGCGTCGCGTACCCGAACCTGACCGAGGTGCTGCGTCAGCGGGCCGACGTGGTGCGGCTGGTGTACCGGCACTTCCCGATCACGAACGTCCACCCGTACGCGGAGAACGCCGCGGAGACCGCCGAGGCCGCCGCCGCGCGGGGCCGGTTCTGGGAGATGTACGACTGGCTCTACCAGCACCAGGACCAGCTCGACCCGGTACACCTGTCGCTCGGCGTCGAGCAGGTCGGCCTGCCGCCGGAGGAGGTCGTCGCGGAGGTCGGCCGCCAGGAGCACGCCGACCGGGTCCGGCAGGACTTCGTCGGCGGCATCCGCAGCGGCGTCAGCGGCACGCCGACGCTGTTCGTCAACGACGTGCGCCACGACGGCGGCTACGACCTGGCCGAGTTGCTCGCGATGGTGGACGCCGCCGCCGACGCCTGAGCGCCGGTCAGATCAGCCGCAGCTCGCGCGCCCGCCGGACGGCGTCCCGCCGGCGGGTCGCGTCGAGCTTGCGATAGATGTTGCGCACGTGCGTCTTCACGGTGTTCACCGACAGTGACAGCTCGGCGGCGATCTCCACGTTGGACAGGATGCTCTGCAGGTAACGCAGGACGGTCAGCTCCCGCTCGGTGAGCGGCTCGTCGAGCGTGCGGGCCGGAGCGGCCGGCGTCGCGGTGGCCGGTCGCGCGTCCACGCCCCGGACCAGCTCGCTCACCGTGGCCCAGTACGCGGTGCCGGAGTCCAGGCGCGCGGCGAGCAGATCGCGTACCCCCGGGTCGGCCCGGGTGAAGACGCGCCGGAGGCCGTCCGGCTCGGCGAGCGCCAGCACCTCCTCCAGCAACCGGCCGGCCCGCCGGGCGCCACCGCCGGCGTCGGCCAGCGCCGCGTCGAGCAGCCCGGCGCCCAACCGCACCGGCAGCGGCCAGTCCGCCGCCCCGGGCGCGGTCCAGTCGGGCAACGTCCGCTCGGCCGCCTGGGCGTCACCGGCGCGCAGCCGCAGCCGCGCCGACGCGAGCGCCGGCGCCGGCCCGTGGCCCGCCGCGTCGAGCAACGCCCGGGCACCGTCGAGGTCGCCGACGGCGGCGCGTACCTGTGCCTCGTCGGCGGCGAGCCGTCCGGCCAGCTCCGGGCCGGGCGCGGCCGTCCGCGCCTCGGTGAGCGTGCGCAATGCGCCGCCCGGATCGCCGCCGTCGGCCAGCAGCCCGGCGCGGCAGAGCGCGGTGAGGGCGGCGCCGCCCGGCTCCGCGCCCGCCGGCCCGGCGAGCGCCAGGTGGGCGGTGGCCTCCGCCGGCCGGTCCCGCTGCCAGTCCACGAACGCCAGCGCCAGGTACGCGTAGCCGCAGTCGGACCGTGACGACCAGCCCTGGCACTGCGGCATCACCAGCGCCTCCCGGGCCAGGTCCTCGGCGCTGCGCAGCGCGCCCCGGGCCGCCTCCAGCAGCGCCGAGCGGCTGACGCAGAGCAGTTCGGTACGCGGTCGCCCGGCCCGCCGCGCCGCCTCCCGCGCCGCGGCGAACCGGTCCCGGGCGGTGGACAGCTCCCCCTCGGCCAGCGCGGCCAGCCCGTCCGCGGCGCCGGCCACCGCGCGCACGTCGTACCGCTCGGCCGTCCCGGCGCGCGGGTCACCGGCGCCCGCGTCCGGGCCGGTCGGGGACGCCTGCGCCGGGCCGGTGGACAGCAGGCGGTCGGCGGCCCGGCGTACCTCCTCGTGGTCGCCGCCGATCCGGGCCAGGCTGAGCTCCACGGCGGCGGCCAGCCGGCCGAACCGGTCGCGGCGCGGCGCGGGCAGGTCGTCGGCCTGGGCGAGCGCCCGCCGTAACTGCGCGTCGGCGGCGACCCGGTCCCCGGCGTACGCGCGCTCGGCCGCCGCGGCCAGCGCCAGCTCCGGATCCCGGCGGACCGCCTCGGCGGGCGGCTCGGGTGGGGCCGGCACGGCGGCCGGTTCGTCCGGCGCCAGCTCGGGCCAGCGGGTGACGAACAGTTCGGTGGCGTCGGTCCATTCGCCGGCCAGGAGCGCGTGCCGCAGCGCCTCGGCCGGGCGGTCGTGGGCGCCGTACCAGCCGGCCGCCCGCCGGTGCAGCTCACGCACCTCGTCGGCGGGCAGCCGGTCCAGCTCGTCGCGCAGCACGTCGGCCAGCAGCGGGTGCGGCCGGAACCACTGCGGGTCGCCGCCGTCCCGGTGGAGGAAGCCGCCCTCCCGGGCCGCCTCGGCGAGCAGGTGACCGGCGTCGGACCGCCCGGTCAGCGCGACGGCCAGGTCGGCGTGGACCGCGCCGGCCACCACCACCCGGCGCAGGACGTCGCGGGTCGCCGGTTGCAGCGGGGCGAGCACCTCGTCGCGCAGGTACGCGGCGACGTCCGGCTGGTCACCGGCGAACCGGTCCACCGCGCGCGCCGGATCGGCGTCGTCGCCGAGCACGAGCGCGGCGAGGCGCAGCCCGGCCGGCCAGCCGGTGGTGCGCTCGGCCAGGCGGGTCACGGCCGGCGCGGGCACCGACACGCCGTGCGCGACGAGCAGGTCGGCCACCTCGTCGGCGGTGAACGCCAGGTCGTCGGGGCCGATCACGGTCAGCTCGCCGGACAGCCGCCAGTGGTGCAGGGCCAGCGGTGGTTCGCTGCGCGCCCCGGCCACCAGCCGCAGCCGGCCGTCGGCGTGCCGGAGCAGGAACTCCAGCCCGGCCAACGCGTCCGGGTCGGTGACCCGGTGCAGGTCGTCCAGGACCAGCAGCACATGCCGTTCCCGGGCGGCGAGCGCGGCGGCGAGCGCTTCGAGCTGCTCGGGCCGGGGCGGGCCGTCCGGCACCGGTGGCGGTCCGTCCGGGTCGTCGGCGGCGGCGGTGCGCAGGGCCGCCGCGAGGTAGCCCCAGAGTCGCCCGGTGGTCTCGCCGTCGGCCACCGTCACCCAGGCCGGCGACGGCCCGTCCCGTTCTCCCTGCGCCCAGGTCGACAGCGCCGTGGTCTTGCCCCAGCCGGCCGGCGCGCAGACGAGCGTCACCGGCCCGGAAGCGCCCTGTTCCAGCTGGTCGAGCAGCCGGGGACGCAGCAGGACCGGGGCGGGCGACGCGGGCGGCGCCAACCGGGACGACAGCAACGGCGGGCCACCCGGCAGCGTGGCACCGGCGATACCGGGTGAGTCGACGCCGGCGGTGAGCAGATGGGGCGTACCGGTGATGTCGCTCGTGTCGCTCGGCGCGACGACCTGGCCTGCCTCCTCCGGCATGCGTCCCTCCCCCGTCGGTGCGGGCAGCGGTTACCCGGACCGGGCCGGTTCACCCCTTCCGGGCGAACCCGGCTCACCCGGCCGCCCCGCACCCTGTAGGCACGCGGGGCGGCCGGCCGGACGGCGCCGGCCGCCCGGGGACGGCGGGAGGTCGGGTGGCGCGGAGCGGACGGCTGGCGGTCGGCGCGCTGGCGCTCGCGGGAGCGCGGGTGCTGGCACCGGCGGGAGCGCGGATGCTGGCACGCCGCCGGGCGCGGCGGGCCGGCGTCGATCCACGGCCGGGCCGGTGGCAGGTGGTGACGGTGGCCGCGCCGCCCGAACAGGCACTCCCGGCCGGACGGTGGCCCGAGCCGCTGCGCCGCCTCGACGGTGCGGTCGAGGTGTGGGCCCGCCCGGCTCCCGGCGGGCGCGGCACCGAGCTGGCGGTACGCCCGCTGGGCGGGGAGTGCACGCTCCCGGGGTTCGCCGCGCACCTGGTCGGCGACGACCCGGGCCGGTTCCTGCGCCACGTGCTGCGGCAGACCAAGCAGCTCCTGGAGACCGGCGAGGTGCTGCGGGCGGACCCTTCGCCGCCGGACCGGCCGGGGACCGTGACATGAGGGCGCTGTGCTGGGCCGGAGCCGACCTGCTGGAGGTGTGCCGCGTCCCGGATCCGGAGCTGCGCAACGCCCAGGACATGATCGTGCGGGTCCGGCGGAGCACCACCTGCGGCGCGGACCTGCCGCTTCTGGCCGGGCGGGTGCCCGAGGCGTCCGCCGGTGAGGTGCTCGGACGCGAGTTCCTCGGTGACGTGGTCGAGGTCGGCCCGGAGGTACGCCGGCACCGGGTCGCCGACCGGGTGGTGGTGAGCGCGGCGGTGGCGTGCGGGGCGTGCTGGTTCTGCCGGCGGGGGCTGCTCGCCTGCTGCGACAACGGCACGAGCGGCGTGACGGCCGAGCCGGAGTGGGGGCAGCCGTCCGCCGGCGGCTACGGACGGCCGGCCCGGCTCGGTGGCTTCGCCGGTGGCCACGCCGAGTACGTGCGGGTGCCGTACGCCGACATGGGCGCCTTCGCCGTGCCGGAGTCGGTGAGCGACGACCGGGCGGTGTTCGCCGCCGATGCCGCGCCGGCCGGCTGGTACGGCGCCGAGCTGGGCGAGGTCGCCTCCGGCGACGTGGTGGCGGTGTGGGGCGCGGGCGCGGTCGGCCAGCTCACCGCCGACGCGGCGGTGGCCCGGGGCGCGGACCGGGTGGTGGTGGTCGACGACCGGGACGACCGGCTGCGGATGGTCGCCGGGCGCGACGGCGTGGAGGCGCTCAACCACAGGTACGTGGACGTGCTCGCCGAACTGCGCGAGCGCAGCGGCGGCCGGGGCCCGGACGTGTGCGTCGACGCCTCCGGCGTGCCGGCCGCGCCGGGCCGGTGGCCGGTGGCCGAGCCGGACGGCGGTGCGGCGCTGCGCGAGGCGGTGCACGCCTGCCGCAAGGGCGGCGTGGTGGTGGTGCTCGACGCCCGACCCGGATTCGTGGACCGGTTCCCGCTCGGCGCGCTCGCGGACAAGGGGCTCGCCGTCCGCGCCGCCCGCCGCCGGGGCGGGGCCGCGATCCCGGCGCTGCTGGAGCGGATGGCCCGCGACGAGCTGGTCACCGAGCACCTGGCCACGCACCGGATGCCGCTGGAGCGCGGCGCCGAGGGGTACGCGTTGTTCCGGGACCGGGCCGACGGCTGCGTCCGGGTGGTCTTCACCCCATGATCGGGGGCACACTCGCCTGATGCGCGCAGACCGTCCGTACGACCTCGTCCTGTTCGGCGCCACCGGCTTCACCGGCGGGTTGACCGCCGAGTACCTGGCCCGGCACGCCCCGGACCGGCTGCGCTGGGCGCTGGCCGGACGCAATCCGGGCAAGCTCGCCGCGGTGCGGGACCGGCTGGCCGCGATCGACCCGGCCCTGGCCGAGCTGCCGCTGCTGACCGCCGACGTGACCGACACGGCGTCGCTGCGCGCGGTGGCGGAGTGCGCCCGGGTGGTGGCCACCACCGTCGGCCCGTACGTGCACCACGGCGAGCCGCTGGTGGCCGCCTGCGCCGCGGCCGGCACCGACTACCTCGACATCACCGGCGAGCCGGAGTTCGTGGACCGGATGTACGTGCGGCACCACGCCGAGGCGGTGCGCACCGGGGCACGCCTGGTGCACGCGTGCGGCTTCGACTCGATCCCGCACGACCTGGGCGTCTGGTACACGGTCAAGCAACTGCCGGCCGACGGGCCGGTCGCCGTGGACGGCTACGTCCGGGCCGGTGGCCGGTTCTCCGCCGGGACGTACCACTCGGCGCTCACCGCGTTCTCCCGTACCGGTGAGATGAGCCGGGCGGCGCGGGCCCGCCGGGCGATGGAGCCCGGCCCGGACGGACGCCGGGTCCGCGCGGTGCCGGGCAAGGTCGGCCGGGTACGCGAGTTCGGTCAGTGGGCGGTGCCGCTGCCCACCATCGACCCGCAGGTGGTCCGCCGGTCCGCGGCGGCCCGCCCGGAGTACGGCCCGGACTTCCGCTACCGGCACTTCGCGGCGATGAAGCGGCTACCCACTGTGCTCGCGGCGGGTGTCGGGCTGGCCGGTGTGGTGGGGCTGGTGAAGGTGGCGCCGACGCGGCGCTGGCTGCTCGGGCGGCTCGCCTCCGGGCAGGGGCCGACCGCCGAGCAGCGGGCCAGGTCGTGGTTCCAGGTCCGGTTCGTGGGCGCCGGCGGCGGCCGGCGGGTGGTGACCGAGGTGGCCGGCGGCGACCCGGGTTACGACGAGACGGCCAAGATGCTCGCCGAGTCGGCGCTGTGCCTGGCCTTCGACGACCTGCCGGAGACCGCCGGGCAGGTCACGCCGGTCGCGGCGATGGGCGACGCGCTGCTCGATCGGCTGGTACGCGCCGGCATCACGTTCCGCACGCTGTCTGCGTGAGGTTGACCCTCGACCCGGTTGAGGTCACAGGATGACGGCCGTGGAGAGCGAGCTTCGCAGCATCGGCGAACTGGCCCGGGCCAGCGGGTTGACGGTCAGCGCGCTGCGGTTCTACGACCGTTCCGGCGTGCTGGCCCCGGCCCGGGTGGACCCGGTGACCGGCTACCGCTGGTACACCGAGGAGCAGGTGGGACCGGCCCGCCTGGTGGCCGGGCTGCGCCGGGTGGGCATGCCGCTGGCCGGCATCGCCGAGGCGCTCCGGCACCGGCACCGGCCGGCCGAGGTGCACCGGCTGCTGGACGCGCACCTGCGCCGCCTGGAGGACGGCCTGGCCGACGCGCGCCGCGAACTCTCCCGGATCCGCAGCCTGATCGACCCGGAGGAGATCATCGTGACCACCCGCCTCGTGCTGTCCCGCACCGACCTCGCCGCCGCCGTGGACGCCGTACGTTTCGCCGTCGGCGCCGACCCCGGCCTGCCGGTCCTGTCCGCCGTGCTGGTGGAGGTCGAGCCGGACGGGGTCCGGCTGGTCGCCACCGACCGGCACCGGCTCGCCGTGGCCCGGGTAGGCGGCACTGTCGACGGCACTGTCGACGGCCCGCCGGTGAGCGCGCTGCTGCCGGTGGCATCGGTGGACGAACTCCGCGCGCTGCTGGACCTCGACGGCGCCGACGTCACCGAGGTCGTCGTGGCCACCGACCGCGTGACGGTCACGGTGGCGGGCCGGCCGGTGACCGCCGTGCCGCTGCCGTACGACTTCCCGGACTACCGGAGGTTGCTGCGGGCGCAGCTCGGTGACGTGCCCACGTACCGGATCCCGTTCGACGCCGCGGCACTGCGCGCGGCGCTCACGGCCGACGGCGTGCCGGTCTGCCACCGCGCGCACGAGGGCGTGGAGCACGAGGTGGTGGCGCTCGGCCTGGACGGCCGGGGTGAGCTGCGCCTGGTCGACCCGAACGCTGTGGTCGGCGCGGGCGGCGTGGCGGGCGCGGGCGGCGTGGCGGGCGCGGGCGGCGCGGGCGGCCCGGATGCGCTTCGGGTGGCGGTGAACCGGGAGTACCTGCTGGACGCGCTGGGGTCCGGCGACGGCCAGCTCGTGCTGGAACTGGACGGCCCGATCGCCCCGCTGGCCGTGCGGCGGGCCGACGACGCGCACGCCTTCTCGGTCCTGATGCCGGTACGCCTCTGACGCTCCGGCTTCAGGCCGCTCGCCGGTCCCGGCACCGCACCACGGCAGGAATCAGTGACCATGCGTGATGCCGCCGTCGTCCCCAACCCTTCACACCTTGCCGACTTTGCTCTGCAGCCATCCGCGCAACCTTGACGCTCCGTCGAACGCTGCCTCGGTGGCTGCAGAGCAAAGTCGCCAGAGGGGCATGTAGGCCGGAGGGCGGATCCGCGAGATTGACCAGGTCAACGGCATGGCGAGCGGCAACTGTGCGGCACGGGCACCGGAGCACCATCACGGACTGTGAGCGCGACCGACCGACCGCACCACCACTACACGCCGTCACCGGAGAGGGCGTCGCGGCGGCGGGCTGCGCGGGCCGGGCCGGGGCGGCGGGGGCGCGACGGTAGCATCTGGAGGTCCCACCTGACTGCCTGGACGGAGGCGTACGAGCAGCATGCTCGACATGGAGTTGATCCGGAAGGATCGCGAGGCGGTGGCGACCGCGCTGGCGAAGCGTCTGGATCCCGCCGAGGTCACCCGGGCGCTGGACGACATCCAGCGGCTCGACCAGGAACGACGCGCCCTGATCACGGAGATCGACGCCGAGCGGCAGCGCCGCAAGGCCGAGGCGCGCGCGTACGCGGAGGCGAAACGGTCCGGCGGCACGCCGCAGCCGGTCGCCCCGGAGGCCGAGCGCAAGCAGCTCGCGGAGCTGGAGTCCCAGCTCGACGAGGTGCAGTCCCGGCTCCGCTCGGCGATGAGTGAGCTGCCGAACCTGCCCGCCGACGACGTGGTCCCCGGCGGCAAGGAGGCCAACCGGGTGGTGCGCACGTTCGGCGAGGCGCCGGCCATCGAGAAGGTACGCGACCACGTGGAGCTGAGCCGCGCGCTCGGCCTGGTCGACCACGAGCGGGGCGTGAAGCTCGGCGGCTCGGGCTTCTGGATGTACACCGGTCTGGGCGCCCGGCTGGAGTGGGCGCTGGTGAACTGGCTGATCGAGCAGAACATCCAGGCCGGGTACGAGTTCCTGCTCCCGCCGCACCTGCTGCTGGACAGCGCCGGTTTCGCCGCCGGGCAGTTCCCGAAGTTCCACGACGACGTCTACCACATCGACAAGCAGTCGTCCTCGCGCGGCCAGTTCCTGCTGCCCACGGCGGAGACGGCGATCCTCGGCGCATACCAGGACGAGATCCTGGAGACGCCGAAGCTGCCGGTGAAGGCGTTCGCGTACACACCGTGCTACCGGCGTGAGGCGGCCGGCTCGCACTCCGACGAGCGCGGCACCGTACGCGGCCACCAGTTCAACAAGGTGGAGATCTTCCAGTTCACGCTGCCGGAGCAGGCGGGCGCGGCGCTGGAGGCGATGGTCGGGCACGTCGAGGGCCTGGTCGGCAAGCTCGGCCTGCACTTCCAGACCAGCCTGCTCGCCGCCGGTGACGCGAGCGCGTCGATGAAGAAGACGCTCGACGTCGAGGTGTGGATGCCGAGCACCGGCAAGTACAAGGAGGTGTCGTCGGTCTCCTGGGCGGGCGACTACCAGGCGCGGCGGGCGGCGATCCGCTACCGCGAGCCGGGCGCGAAGCAGACCCGCTTCGTGCACACGCTCAACGGTTCGGCGCTGGCCACCAGCCGCCTGTTCCCGGCCATCCTGGAGCAGTGCCAGCAGCCCGACGGCTCGGTGGTGGTCCCGGAGGTCCTCCGCGACAAGCTCGGCACCGACCGCCTCACCCCGCGCTGACCCGCTCCCCCGCCGCCGACGTCCCCGCCTCGCCCCCGCGATCTTGCACTTCCGGCCCGCGAGAAGTCCGTTTCACCCCTTCCGCCCGGGCCCCAAGTGCAAGATCGCGGGGGCGAGGGCGGGTGAGGGCCAGGGCGGCGAGGAGGAGCAGCAGCATGGCCAGGATGGCGGGACCTGCGGCGGTGAGGGCGCTGACAGCACCAGGCCGCTCAGCCGCGGCGCCCACGCGCCCGCGCCGCGCAGCCGCGCCACCACCCGGCCGCGCAGCAGCGCCACGGCGAGTGCGGCCACCCCGACCACGAGCGCCATCCCCAGCGCGTACGCCCCGAACAACGCCAGCCCGCGCAGCGGCGATCCGGCCGGCAGGCTGGTCACCACGATCGCCAGGAACGGCGCGATGGCGCAGGTCAGCGACGTGAGCGCGTACGCCGCGCCGAACAGCGCCATGGACGGCCAGGTGCGGGTGAGCCGGGGCGCGACGCGCGGCGGGCGCGGCGCGGGCAGCCGCCGGCCGGCGAGCAGCCAGCACCCGGCCAGCGCCAGCAGCACGCCGAGCATCACCGTGAGCCACGGCAGCCGGGGCCGCAGCCAGTCCGCGGCCGGCGCCAGGGCCAGCCCGAACGCGCCGAACACCAGCACGTACCCGAGGGTCAGCCCGGCCGTCGCGGTGAGCGCGCGGCCGACCGCGCCGCGCCCGCCGTCGGGGCCGGCGACGAGCAGCGACAGGTACGCGGGCAGCATCGCGAAGCCGCACGGGTTGACCGCGCCGAGCATGCCGGCGGTGAGCGCGAGCAGCAGCGCGCCGGTCATCCCCGGGCCAGCGTCTCGACCTGCCGGGTCAGCGCCTCGCCGTCGAGGAATCCCTTGTGGACGACCCGGCCGGTGCGGTCCAGGACGACGAAGGTGCTCTGCTCGGCCACCTTGAACCGGCGCCACAGCGCGCCCGCCCGGTCGTCGATCTGCGTCGTGCCGCCCAGGTCGAACTCGGTGACGAACGACTTCATGGCCTTCTGCTCGCCGAGCCCGGCGACGCCGACGATGGGGACCGTGTCCCGGTAGGAAGGGGCGATCTCGGCCACCGTCCACGCCTGGCTGGCGCAGGTGGCGCACCAGGGCGCCCAGAACCAGAGCACCACCGGCCGCCCGGCCAGGGCGGCGGCGTCGAACGCCGTACCGTCGAGGGTCTTGCCGGTGAACGACAGCGCGGCCGGCACCGGGGCCGGTGACGCGGACGGCCCGGACGGCGTCGCGGTGGCCGGGGACGCGGTCGAGGGTGCCGGGGCGACCGCTCCTGCCCTGGCCTCGGGCCCGGGTCCGGCGGCGCAGCCGGTCGCGGCGGCGAACACGGCGGCCAGTACGGCGGCGGCGGTCAGACGAGCGGCGGTGCGCATCGGCGGCTCCTGGCTATTCGGCCCGGACGAGCCGGAGCGCGAGTTCGGGACAGACCTTTACCGCCTTGAGCGCGCCCTCGCGCAGCCACGTCGGCACCGGGGTGGGCGGGAACGCGGGGTAACCGTTGCCGTCGAGCCGGATGAAGTCCGGCACCACGTGCGCGCACAGCCCGTGCCCGTCGCAGCGCGACCAGTCCAGGGTGAGCTTCTGCGGGTTGGCGTCCGGTGCGCCGGGCAGCCCCATCATGCCCTTGACCCGCTTGCCGCAGCCCTCGCCGGTGGCGTGCAGCCGCAGGTCGTCGGCGAACACCTCCATGGCGGACAGCGCGAACCGGGCGGTGCCGTCCGGGTGGCTGCACGCGCCGCGTCCCTTGACGTCGCCGGCCGCGGCCCGGACCAGCTCGACCGGGGCGCTGCCGGAGACCGCGAGGTCGACCGAGCGGGCCAGGTCGGGCAGGCCCATCTTGCACGGGCCGCACTGCCCGGCGGACTCGCCCGCGAGGTACCGCACCACCTGCGCCGCCTCGCCCAGCGGGCAGGTGTCCGCGCCCAGCGGCACGATGATGCCGGCGCCGAGCGTGCCGCCCACGGCGGTGAGCCCCTTGCGGGACACCTCGGCCCGGTCCGCCGCCGCCGCGGTGATCCACTTGCCGTGGTAGCCGCCCATCAGGATGCCCGGCCCGGGCGGCACCTCGCACAGGTCGAGGATCTCGCGCAGCGGGGTGCCCGCGGCGCACTCCACCACGGCGGGGCGCTTCGCGGACCCGGTGACGGTGAGCAGCACGGTGCCCGGCTCGTCGTCGGTGCCGAGCGCGGCGTACTCGTACGGGCCGATCCGGGCGGCGACGGCGAGCTGGGAGTACGTCTCGGCGTTCGACAGCAGCGTGGGCAGCCCGCCGACGCCGGAGTCGCTGGAGCGCTTCTTCGTGCCGGGCGGGATGTGCGGCAGCCCGTTGATGCCGTTGACGAGCGCGCCGCCCTCACCGGAGATGAACCGGTGCGGCACCGTGACGATCGTGGTCGGCACCGGCATGCGCCGTTCCTGCAACGCCTCGGCCAGCGACGGGCGGCCCACGTCGTCGTCGGCCACCCCGATCACGATCTCCTCGGCGCCGAGCGCGAACGCGGCGAGCGCGGCGCCGTCGAGGATGAGGTGCGGGGCGCGGGTGAGCAGCACCTTGTCCTTCCAGCTCGCCGGCTCCCCCTCGGTGGCGTTCACCACCACCACGGCACCGAGGTCCTGCCGCTCGCAGGACTCCAGCACGGCGCGCAGTTTGCGGGCGAACGGGAAGCCCGCGCCGCCCTTGCCCTTGAGGTCGATCGCCTCGGCGAGCCGCAGCAGCGCCGCCGGTTCCATCGGGCCGATCGGGCCGTGCACCTCTTCGTGGGCCAGCAGGTCGAGCCGGCCGAACTCGGCGAACCCGGCGGTCAGGCGGGGCTCGCCGACACAGGCGACCGGCGGGATGGTCGCGCGCTTCACCGGGCCTCACCCCGCAGTCCGGCCCAGTACGCGCCGTCGACCGCGTCCGCGTCGGCCCGCTTCCGGCGGCCGGACCGGCTCTCCTTGCCCGCGCGCATGGCGCGGCGGGAGGCCAGGTCGACGAGCGTCGGGGTGTCGTCGACGAACGCCTCGTCGGCGGCGTAGCGGGCTGGTGGACGCCAGTAGTCCGGCTCCTCCGGCACGTCCTCCTCGTCCCGGTAGCGCCGGCCGGATCCGCTGAGCGGCTCGGCCGAGAGCGGGGTGCCGGAGATCGGGCCGGCCGAGATCGGCTCACCGGACACCGGGCGGCTCTCCCAGCGGAGCGGGCTGTCCCACGGCTCCTCCGGCTCCCCGGTGGCGCGCGGCGGCGCGGAGTAGCGGGCCACCTCGGACGCCGTGGCGAACCGGCCGCTGTCCGGGGGCGCGGAGTGGCGGCCACCGGTGTCTGGCGGCGCCGAGTGCCGGCCGCCGCTCTCCGGTGGCGCCGAGTACCGGGCGACCAGGTCCTCGTCGTCCCGGGACCGGCGACTCACCCGCTCCTCGGTCCGAGAGCGGCGGGTCACGCGTTCCCCGTCGTCCCGGCGGCGAGCGGGCGCCTCCTGGGTGCGGGCGCGCCGGGTGGGCGCGTCCGGTTCGGCCTCGCGCCGCCAGGCGGCGGCCGCGCGGACCGGCTCGCGCAGTGATCCGGGTTCCGGCACCACGGGTACGGCGAACCGCTCCGGATCGCGCCGCCGGGCGGTGCCGGCCGGCGCGGTCCAGGTGGCGGTCGCCTCGGCCCAGCGGCCCCGGCCGGCGCCGCTGTCCCCCTTGTCGGCTGCCTTCTTGCGGGTGAGCGCGGCGAACACGCCGGTACGCTCCTCGGCCCTGCCGGCCATCGCCTTGTTCAACGCGACGGCCTGGTGCTGCTCGCGGCTGCGCTTGCCGAGGTGGACCGAGACGCGCACCAGGAGCGCCATCACCACCAGCAACACGCAGCCGAGGTAGCTCACCACCACCCAGGCGGCGGCCGGCCGGCCGGCGTTGAGCCCGTGCACCAGCGCGAACGGCCAGGACACGTACGCCATCGAGTGCAGCGCGCGCCAGAACCACTTCGGACCGACCCCGGCGAACCGGGCCCGGATCAGGCCGGTCCAGAGCACGCCCACCATCAGCAGCGCGGCGACGGTGCCGAGCCCGATGTAGAGGCCGCTGCCGCTGAGGAACGGCACCACCGCGTCGGTCGGCCCGGCCCGGCCGATCGCGACCTTGGTGATGACGTGGAAGACCAGCCCGGCCACGCCGAGCACGCCGGTGGCGCGGTGCGCCGACTGGAGCAGCACGCGGTGCCGGATGAGCAGCACCAAGCGGTCGGTGGCGAGCAGGCCCAGCATCACTGTGATGCTGAGCGAGACCAGGGCGACCACCCCGGCGAAGAACTCGGTGAAGAAGAATCCGTACGAGTACATGACGCCGCCGGCGCCGGCCAGCTCCACACCGGCCCATGCGAGGCCGAGGGCGGAGGCGGTCAGCGCCACCATCGCGGACTTCGACATCGTCCGGGCACCACGGCTGGTGGTGGTGGTCCGGACGGTCGTCGCCTTCTCGTTCTGCTGTGCCCGGACCATCTGCTCCTCGATCGTCTCGCGGCGGCGCCCCACCGGCCGACCCTGCTCCCACCTCAGGTACGGAGGGACGGCGCGCACGGATCACCTCCGGTGGCGAATTTCTCGGCCGGATTCTCGAACCGTCCGCACCGGACGCGCGTGTAGCGCCCAGCGCAACGACGGATGCCCATACGTTGACAGTCCTTGCAACATTCTCGTAACCTTGCCGCAAAATTTCAGGCCGGCTGCAAGAATCCGGCACTGATACAGGCTCCACTCCCCCGCATCCCCGCACCCCGCAGGAGTCCTGATGCATCGACGCCGATGCCGCGCCGCGGCGCTCGCCCTGGGCCTGGCCGCGAGCCTGCTCGTTCCCCTCACCGCGGCGGCGCCCCCGGCCGCCGCCGCAACCCCGGGCACCAAGAAGGTCATCGTCCAGCTCTTCGAGTGGAACTGGACCTCGGTGGCCGCCGAGTGCACCAGCACGCTGGGCCCGAAGGGCTACGGCTACGTGCAGGTGTCCCCACCGCAGGAGCACGTCAACAGCAGCCCCTGGTGGGTGTCGTACCAGCCGGTCAGCTACCGGATCGAGTCCCGCAAGGGCACCCGCGCGCAGTTCCAGTCCATGGTGAACACCTGCCATGCCGCGGGCGTCAAGGTGATCGTCGACGCCGTGGTCAACCACATGTCCGGCCAGGAGAACGGCGGCACCGGCTGGGCCGCCTCGTCGTACGGCCACTACAACTACCCGGGCGTCTACTCGGCGCAGGACTTCCACTACTGCGGCCGCAACGGCAACAACGACATCGCCAACTACAACGACCGGTACGAGGTGCAGAACTGCGAGCTGGTCAACCTCGCCGACCTCAAGACCGAGTCGGAGTACGTCCGTAGCCGGCTGGCCGCGTACCTCAACGACCTGCTCTCGCTCGGCGTCGACGGCTTCCGCCTCGACGGCAGCAAGCACATGCCGGCCGCCGACATCGCCGCGATCAAGGCGAAGCTGAACCGCAGCGCGTATCTGGTGCAGGAGGTCATCTACGGCGCGGGTGAGCCGATCCAGCCGACCGAGTACACCGGCAACGGCGACGTGCACGAGTTCCGGTACGGCAAGGACCTGGCCCGGATGTTCAACAACGAGCGGCTGGCGTACCTGAGGAACTTCGGCGAGTCCTGGGGCTACCTGTCGAGCGCGAAGGCGGTGGTCTTCACCGACAACCACGACACCCAGCGCGAAGGCGGCGTGCTCACCTACCGCAACCGTGGCACGTACGCGCTCGCGAACGCGTTCATGCTGGCCTGGCCGTACGGCACCCCGGCGGTGATGTCGAGCTTCACCTACAGCGGCCGGGACCAGGGCCCGCCCTCCGACGGCAGCAACCGGATCACCAACGTCACCTGCTATTCGGGCTGGGAGTGCGAGCACCGCTGGCCGGTCGTCGCGAACATGGTCGGCTTCCGCAACGCCACCGAGGGCGCCGGGGTCTCCAACTGGTACGACAACGGCTACCAGCACATCGCGTTCAGCCGTACCGGCAAGGGTTACCTGACGATCAACGACGAGGACACCGCGGTGAACGGCCGGTCGTACCAGACCGGGCTGCCGGCGGGCCGCTACTGCGACGTCGTCCACGGCACGTTCAGCAACGGCTCGTGCAGCGGCCCGGTGATCACCGTGGACTCGGCCGGCTGGTTCGCCGCGAACGTCCCCGCGCACGACGCGATCGCCATCCACATCGGCGCGAAGCTGAGCTGAGCCACCCGGGCCAGGAAGCCCTCGCACCCGTGGTACCGGGTACGGGGGCTTCCCTGACCGGGCTCAGCCCAGCAGCCAGCCGTTCGCCTCCGCCACCCGCACCGCGTCGGCCCGGTTACGGGCGCCGGTCTTGCCGATCGCGGCGGAGAGATGATTGCGAACGGTCCCCTCGGACAGGTGCAACGTGGCCGCCAGCTCGGCCACCGTGCCGCCGCCGCGCGCCGTACGCAACACCTCGGTCTCCCGCCCGGTGAGCGGGCTCGGCCCGGTGGCGAGCGTCTCGGCGGCGAGCGCCGGGTCGACCACCCGCAGCCCGGCGTGCACCCGGCGGACCGCGTCGGCGAGCTGCCGGGCCGGGGTGTCCTTCACCACGAAGCCGTTCGCGCCCGCCTCCATCGCCCGGCGCAGGTAGCCGGGGCGGCCGAACGTGGTCACCACCAGCACCCGGCAGGACGGCAGCGCGGCCCGCAGCGCGGCGGTCGCGGCCACTCCGTCCAGGCCCGGCATCTCCACGTCGAGCAGCGCCACGTCCGGGCCGATGCGCAGCGCCTCCGGCACCACCTCGTCGCCCCGGCTCACCTCGGCCACCACGGTCAGGTCCGGCTCCAGCGACAGCAGCGCGGCCAGCGCGCCCCGGACCAGCGCCTGGTCGTCGGCGAGCAGCAGTCTGATCGGCTCGGTCACCGGTGCGCCCCTCCGTCCGGAACCGCTGCGGGCACCGCCACCCGGAGCAGAAGACCACGCCCGTCCTCCGGCCGCGCCACGGTCACCGTCGCGTCCAGCCGCCGGGCCCGCTCGCGCAGCCCGGCCAGCCCGTGCCCGCCCGTACCCCGCTGATCCGCCGGGCCCCGGCCGTCGTCGCGTACCTCCACCGCCGACGGCTCCACCCGGATGACGCACCGGTGGGCACCGCTGTGCCGCACCACGTTGGTCACCCCCTCGCGGACCGTCCAGCCGAACAACTCGTCCCGGTCCGCCGGCAGCGGCGGCACCGACTCCGGCAGCTCCGCGACGACGCCCGCGGCCGTCAGCGCCGACCGCGCGCCGGCCAGTTCGGAGGCCAGATCCACCCCGCGGTACGCCCCGACGGTGCCCCGCACGTCGGCCAGCGCCTCCCGGGCCAGCCGCTCGATGTCGGCGATCTCGGTGGCGGCGCGGGCCGGATCCAGTTCCAGCAGCCGGCCGGCCAGCTCCGCCTTGACCGCCACCACAGTGAGCGAGTGCCCGAGGATGTCGTGCAGGTCCCGGGCGGCCCGGGCGCGTTCCTCGGCCACCGCCAACCGGCGGATCTCCTGCTGGGCGGCCTGGAGTTCGCCGTTGCGCTGCGCCAGCCGGCTCACCCCGAACATCGCGAACGAGGCGAGCAGCACCGCGAACACCACAGTGCTCTCCGACTCCCAGCCGGGCACCAGGCGGGCGGTCACCGGCCCGGCCGCCGCGGCCGGCACCACCACGACCAGCGCCTCCACCGAGGGCAGCAGGAACACCGCGGCGGCGGCCACGAACACGAGCGTGGTCAACCAGTCGCCGCCGGTGCCCGGGATGCCGGCCAGCCCGAGCGCGAGCAGCACGGCGACGAGCAGCCGGGCCCGGCCGGGCGGGACCGACAGGTTGCGCTGCCGCCGGGCCCGGGCCCATTCGAAGATCAGCACGTACGCCACACCGAACGCGACGAGCGTGCCGATCCCGACCAGCCGCCGCCACAGGTGCGGCTGGTGCAGTGCGGTGCCGAGCGGGATGTTGAGGAAGAACAGCCAGACCCCCGCCAGCAGCCAGCCGGTGATCCGCCAGTGGCGGTTCACCGGCCGGGCCGGACCGGGCGGCGACGTCACGCCGACCACGCTAGACCCCGCTCAGACCCGGGTGGTGTCCCGGCGGAACAGCCGGGCCGCACCGAGGCCGAAGAACGCGGTCCAGGCGGCCACGTTGGCGACCGCCGCCCAGTCCACCCCGGTGCCGGTCAGCGGCGCGCGGGCGAGCTGACCGACCCCGTACACCGGGGTGAACTTGGCGATCTGCTGCATCACGTCGGGCAGCAGCTCCAGCGGGAGGAACAGGCCACCCAGCATGGCCAGGATGGCCAGCACCGGGCCCATGAACTGCATGACGTTCTCGGCCGGGGCCAGGTAGCCGACGAACAGCCCGAACGCGGCGAAGACCAGCGAGCCGATCCAGGCGGTCAGGCCGGACACGATCCACACGTGCGCCGGCAGCCGGACCCCGGAGACGACGCCGACCGCGAACTCCACGAGCACGCCGGCCAGGCCGAGCACCATCGCGGTGGCGACCTTCGTCGCCACGTACGCGGCGGGGCGCAGCGGGGTCAGCCGCAGTTGCCGGCTCCAGCCCAGCGCGCGTTCGGTGGCCACCGCCGCACCGGCGCTGGTGGTGGCGACCATCGCCGCGTACACGGCCAGACTGATCATGATCCAGCCGGTGACCGGCAGGCCGTTGTCCAGCTTCTCGCCCCGCGAGGGCAGTCCGAACAGGAGGAAGAACACCGCCGGCATGACCAGGATGAACAGCAGCGTGCGGCGGTTGCGCAGCACCCGGCGGATCTCGATGGCGAGCACCGGAGCGCAGAAGCCGCCGAGCGCGGGTGGCCGGCGGTCGGCCCGGCGGGTGTCGGTGGCGGTGGGCGAGGTCGCGGCGGTCATGGCAGGACTCCCGGCAATCGGTTCAGGCGGCGGTCAGGGTGAGGAACGCGTCCTCGAGGTTGCGTGAGGTGATCTCCAGGTCCCGGGCGCCGGTGCGGGTCAGCAGGTGCCGGGCCACCACGTCGGAGTCCTCGCTGTGCACCAGCACCACGTCGCCGCGTACCTCGACCGACCGGACGCCCGGCAGCGCGGCGAGCGCGGCCTGGTCGGCGCCGGGCAGCGTGGCCCGCACGACCCGGCCGGCGGCCAGGTTCTTGATCTCGGCGGTGGTGCCGTCGGCGACCACGCGTCCCTGGCGGATCAGCACGATCCGGTCCGCGTACGCGTCGGCCTCATCCAGGTAGTGGGTGGCGAACAGGACGGTCCGGCCGGAGCTGGCGTCGGCCCGGATCGCCTGCCAGAAGTCGCGCCGGCCCTCGACGTCCATCCCGGTGGTCGGCTCGTCCAGCACCATCAGGTCCGGGTCGGGCAGCAACGCGAGCGCGAACCGCAGGCGCTGCTGCTGACCGCCCGAGCACTTACCCACGGCACGGTCGGCGATCCCGGCGATGCCGGCCCGCTCCAGCACCTCCGCCACCGGCCGGGTGTGGCCGTAGAAGTGCGCGGTCATGCGTACCGTCTCGGCGACGGTGAGGTCCTTGAGCAGGCCGCCGGTCTGCATCACGGCGGCGACCCGGCCGAGCCGGACGGCGTCGGCCGGTTCGCCGCCGAACAGGCGGACCGTGCCGGCGTCCGGGCGGGCCAGCCCGAGCAGCATGTCGACGGTGGTGGTCTTGCCGGCGCCGTTGGGGCCGAGGAACGCCACCACCTCACCGGGCGCGATCCGCAGGTCGAGCCCGTCGACGGCGGTCACCGGGCCGAAGGTCTTGGTGAGTCCGGCCAGGTCGACGGCCGGTGCGGGTTCGGTCATGTCCACGATGTTCCGGTGCTGGTTGTCCGGTTCCCCGGAGCGGCAGTCACCTTCCGGCCGTGACATTTGTCAGGGCGGAGTGAGGACCGCGCCGCGCCGGGTATGCCGCGGCATGAGCGCACCGACGGGACGGGTCGACACGATCGTGCTCATCCACGGGCTCTGGATGACCTCGCGGAGCTGGGAGCACTGGGCGCAGCGGTACGCCGCACGCGGCTTCCAGGTGCTCACGCCCGCCTGGCCCGGGATGGACCGCGAGGTCGAGGAGCTGCGCGCCGACCCGGCGCCGATCGCCGCCCAGCGGATCGCCGACATCGCCGACCACTACACCGCGATCGTCCGGGGCCTGCCGCGCCCGCCGATCATCATGGGCCACTCGTTCGGCGGCCTGATCGCCCAGTTGCTGGCGGACCGGCGCCTCGGCGCCGCCGTGGTCGCCGTGCACCCCGCGCCGGTACGGGGCGTGCTGAAGCTGCCGCCCAGCACGCTGCGCTCCGGGTATTCGATCCTGCACAACCCGGCCAACCGGCACCGCGCCGTGCCGTTCACCCCGGAGGACTTCCGGTACGCCTTCGGCAACACCATCAGCCAGCAGGAGTCCGACGCCGCCTGGGAGCGGTACGCCGTACCGGGCGCCGGGCACGTGCTGTTCGAGGCGGCGTTCGCCAACCTGGACCCGAACTCGGCCACCGAGATCGACAAGAAGCGCAGTGACCGCGCGCCACTGCTGATCACCGCGGGCGGCGAGGACCACGTGGTGCCCGCGTCGCTGGCCACCAGCATCGCCAACCTCTACCGGAGTTCGACGGCGCTCACCGGCTACCGGAAGTTCCCCGGCCGGTCGCACTTCGTCGGCGGCGAACCGGGCTGGGAGGAGGAGGCGGACTTCGCGCTGGAGTGGGCGGTCGAGGCGGCGAACGAGTTCTCCCCGACAGTGGTCGCCGAGGCCCCGCGACGACGCTGACCCGCCGAACACCGCCGCGCGTATATCAAGAAGCCGAGAAATTGATATCATCGCCTCGTTCGCCTGCTGGACGAGGAGGCATGCCATGTCCCGCACCATTCTCGACGTCGACGACGACCTCCTGGCCGAGGCCGCCGAGATCCTCGGCACGGGCACCAAGAAGGCCACTGTCAACGCCGCGCTGCAGGAAGTGGTCAACCGGGAGAAGCGCCGGGAGTTCGCCGACTGGCTCAAGAGCGGCGGCCTGCCGGACCTCACCGACCCGGGGCAGGCGTCGAAGCCCGAAGCGGCATGACGCGGGAGCCCTACCTCCTCGACAAGTCGGCGCTGGCCCGATGGCCGAAGCCCGCCGTGGCACCGGTCCTGGACGAGTTGTCCGATCGCGGTCTGCTGGCGGTCTGCGGCGCCATCGAGATCGAGGTCGTACACAGCGCCCGCTCGGCCAAGGACGCGAAGCGCGCTCGATGGCTGCTCCGCGGTTTCGACTGGCTCGCCATGCCCGACGACATCTGGGATCGTGCGATCGACGTCCAGGTGCAGGCGCTGCACAAGGGCAACCACCGAGCGCTCTCGATGGCCGATCTGCTGATCGCCGCGACGGCCGAACGGCATGGCGTGACCGTTCTGCACTACGACGGTGACTTCGACCTGATCACCGCGATCACCGGCCAGCCGACGACGTGGGTCGTCCCGGCCGGAAAAGCCGACTGACCGGCTCCGGCCCTCCAGAACCGGCGGGGCCGCCGCGAGCAGCGCCGAGGTGTCCAGGACGAGCCCGTTCACGCGCCGGCCGCCCCGTCGCCCGAACTGGCGCAGCCACGCCATGTTCCGGTCGTGCTGCTCGTCGATGATCGGCGGCTGTTGTGCCAGCCTCCGGCGGGCCCGCTCGACGTCCTCGTCGGTCACCGCGTAACCGACGTTCTCGGCCCCGGCTCGTGCATGCTCCGCTTCCGGTCCGGCACGCGGGCGTCCCACCCTGCTCCGGCGCGTGCTCATCGCGGCCGGAACCGCCGGGAGCACTCACCGTCGTGCCCGGGCCGGAGCAGACACCGCTGTCCACCGGGCAGCAACCGGTCGCAGAACACCCAGGCGTCCGAAATCCGCGCGTTCGAGCCGCAACTGATTCCGGGTCTACTCCAGACGGCCGACTACGCCCGCGCGGTCATCCGCGCCGAGCACCCGGACGCCCCGACCGACGAGGTGGACCGGCGGGTGGAGTTGCGCATGCGCCGCCAGGGCACCGAGACTCCGCCGAAGCTCTGGGTGGTGCTGGACGAGGCAGCTCTACGGCGACCGGTCGGCGGCGCGGAGCTGTTCGCGGCACAGTTGCGGCGGCTGGCCGAGGAGGCGGACCGGCCCGGCCGCATCATCCAGATCCTGACCTTCGGCGCCGGCGAGTACGGGTCGATGGGCAGCGCCTTCAGCGTGCTGGCCTTCCCCGAGCCGGCCGATCCGGGGGTCGTCTACGTCGAGACCCGCGCGGGTAGCCTCTATCTCGAAGGCCAACAGGTCAGGGAGTACAGCCGCGTCTTCGAGCACCTGGTCGCCACGGCGGCCGGCGCCCGGGAGTCGCGCGACCTCATCCTGGGGGCGATCGACGAGCTATGAGAGGACGGCGCGGGTGGACGAGGCCAACCAGGCGACGGTGACCTGGCGCAAGAGCACCCGCAGCAACGGCTCCGGAAACTGCGTCGAGGTCGCCGACGGCCTGCCCGGCGTGGTCGGGCTACGCGACAGCAAGGACCCCGCCGGCCCGGCCCTCGCCTTCCCGCCGAGCAGTTGGGCCGCCTTCATCCGGGCCGTCAAGAACGAGACGCTGAGCCGCTGAGAGATTGCCGCGACGGGCATTGGAGCCAGACCCCGCCTCGTCCGGAAGCGCTAAGGACGGTCAATGCGGTAACGGCCGGTGAGCAGCCAACCGGTCCAGCCCGCGATGTAGGCCAGATAGCCGGCCAACAGTACGACGGCCCACCAGGACAACTCGTCTCGCCCAGTGACGGCGGCCTCGGTGACGAGCCCGAAAACCCCGGCGAGCAGCACGAGTGTTGCCGCGCCCACGTGGTACATGTCGTCGGCCAGCATGCGCCGTAGCCGCTGCTCGTTCTCGGGCGCCTTCCAGAACTCCGCGTGCCGTATGTTGACGAGGTCCAGGTTGATCCGCCCGGCGATCCAGGCGCATCCGGCGAACAGCGCGACCATGGAGCACCCGATCGCCGTGGCCAGAGCTACGCCGGCCCACTTCGACCCGTACGAGTCAGCGCCCAGCCCGAAGCCGAAATGCAGCGGAACCCGCTCGGGCCAGAACAACGCGCAGCACACCACCGCCACCGCATAGAGGCCCGCCGCAGCGGTAAAAGCTCGTCGGGTCATCCGACCAAGCTACCTTGATCTTGGGAACGTCCCAGCTCTCGCACCTTCCAGGGCAGGTGTGCGCCCGGGGTGCTGGTGTGGGGGTGCCTGTGCCGGGTATGACGGAAACATGAGGGCGAGTTTCCGTCTGGGTCGGATCGCTGGCGTACCGGTCGGCGTCAACTGGAGTGTCCTGGTCATCTTCGTGCTGATCGCGTGGGCGCTGTCGGCGAGCCTGTTCCCCGCCTCGTACCCCGGTCACTCCCCCGTCGCCTACTTCGCGGCCGGCCTGGCCGCCGCCGTGGTCTTCTTCGTCGGCCTGCTCGCCCACGAGGTCGCGCACGCCGTGGTCGCCAAGCGCAACGGCATCGAGGTCGAGGGGATCACCCTGTGGCTGTTCGGCGGTGTCGCCGAGCTGAAGGGCGAGGCGAAGGACCCGGGCGCCGAGCTGCGGATCGCCGGGGTCGGGCCGCTGGTCAGCCTGCTCCTCGGCGTGTTCTTCGCGGCGATCGCGCTGGCCGTCGCCGCAGCGGGCGGGCACGGGCTGCTGCTCGGCGCGCTGTCCTGGCTGGCGGGCATCAACGTGCTGCTGGCGATCTTCAACGTGCTGCCCGCCGCCCCGCTGGACGGCGGACGGCTGCTGCGCGCGGCGGTCTGGAAGTTCACCGGCGACCGGACCAAGGCGTCGGTGGTGGCGGCCCGGGCGGGCTGGGTGCTCGGCGTCGTGCTGATCGGGCTCGGGTTGTGGCGGTTCTTCACCGGCGCCGGGTTCGGCGGGCTCTGGCTGGCGCTGATCGGCTGGTTCCTGCTCGGCGCCGCAGGCCAGGAGGAACGCGCCGCCCGGATGGGCGACGCGCTGCGCGGCATCCGGGTGGGCGACGTGATGACGCCGCAGCCGCAGACCGCGTCCGGCGACCTCACGGTGGCCGACTTCGTCGACCACTACCTGTTCGCGTACCGGCACTCGGCGCTGCCACTGACCGTCAACGGCAGGCCGGTCGGTCTGGTCACCCTCGCTCGGGTACGCGGCATCCCGGCGGACCGCCGCGCGTCGACCACCCTGGCCGAGGTGTCCTGCCGGGCCGACGAACTGGTGCTCGCCCGCCCGGAGGAGCAGCTCACCGACCTGCTCCCCCGGCTCAACGAGTGCACCGACGGCCGGGCGCTCGTGGTGGTCGACGACCAACTTGTCGGCATCGTCTCGCCCAGCGACATCAGCCGGGCGGTCCAGCGCGGCAGCCTGCGCCAGCAGACGCCCGCCGGGCGGTAAATCAGTCCCGGGGGAAGTAACGGTCCATCTCGGCGGTGCGGAACTTGCCCTTCGGGTCGAACTCGCGCAGCAGCGCGGCGAAGTCGGCGTGCCGGGGGTACGCGGCGGCCGGATCGCGGTCGAACAGCTTGCCCCAGTGCGGGCGCGGCGCGAACGGGGCGAGCCGCTCCTCCACCTCGGCCAGCACCGGCGCCACCGCCACCGGGTCACCGATCCAGGTGAAGTGCAGCGCCAGCGAGTCGCGCCGGAAGTTCGGGCTCAGCCACAGCTCGTCGGCGGCGATCGTCCGCAGCTCGCAGATCTGGAGCGCGGCGGCGATGCGGTCGGCGACCGGGTCGAGCGCGGCGAGCGCCGCCGTCGCGTCACCGCGGGCCACGTGCCACTCGGACTGCAACTCGTCGCCGCTGCTGGGCGTGAAGCCGAGCCGGAAGTGCGGCAGCCGCTCGTGCCACGGCCCCGGCTCGCCGAGCTGCGCGGTGCAGTGCTCCGGCGACATGCCGGGCACCGGGTGCCGGGGCGAGTCGGCGGCCACCGTGTCCAGCCAGTCGGCGGGCGGCGGCGCCTGGTCGGCGTGCTGCTTGATCCAGACCTGGTCGAGGCGCTCCGAGCGCCACGAGGTGAAGACGCTGACGCTGTACGCGGCGTCGAGCGCCTCGTCCAGCGCGGCGCGGGGCAGGCCGAGGCGCACGTGCTGGCGCACCGCGTACGTGGGCACCACGTCGAGCGTGAGCCGGGTGACCACGCCCAGCGCGCCCAGGTTGACCACCAGCCCGGCGAACCGCGGATCGGTCCGGTCGACGGTGATCAGGTCGCCGTCGGCGGTGACCAGTTCCAGCGCGGCGACGGCGGCGGCCAGGTTGCGGTTCCGCGCGCCGGAGCCGTGGGTGGCGGTGGCCACCGAGCCGGCCACCGAGATGTGCGGCAGCGACGCGAGGTTCGCCAGCGCGTACCCCTGGGCCTGGAGCGCGGTGGCGAGATCGCCGTAGCGCAGTCCGGCGGCGACGGTGACGGTGTTGCGGTCGGGGTCCAGCGCGACGGTGGGTGGCAGGCCGTCCAGCGCGACCTGCGTGCCGGTGGTGTCGCCGAGCCGGTTGAACGAGTGGCCGCTGCCGACGGCCCGGACCAGGTCGGCCTCCGCGACCAGCCGGCGCAGCTCGTCGGTCGAGGTCGGCCGCGATCGGGTACGCGCCGACCAGCTGACGTTTCCGGCCCAGTTGGTGTCCGTCATGCGCTGCATCATGCGCCATCATGCGCCGGCAGGGTTGCCCCGGCCACTCGGCGGGAATCCTGGCGGGATGAGCAGCTACCGCGACCCGAGCCTCCGTGGCGACGTGTACCCGTCGGAGGAGGAGATCGACCCGACCGGCGTGGACCCCGACGCTGCGGAGATGCCGCCTGCCGCTGTGAGGATGACGCCCGCCGCGACCGCGCCGGTGCCGGGGCCCACGCCCGAGCCCGAGCCCGCCCCGGTGCCCCACCCGGGGCCGCCGCCGCGCCAGGCGTCGGGCCGGTCGATCGTGACCCGGCACCTGGACGGTTCCGTCGAGGTGGTGACGGACCTCGACGGCGACGGTGTGGCGGACGTGGTGCAGGTCGACCTGGACGGCGACGGCGTGCCCGACGTGACGTACCTGGACAGCGACCGCGACGGCCGCCTCGACACCGTCCGCCGCGCAACCCCACGCTGACCCACCCTGGCTGCGGGGCGGAAGGGTCAGAGCTGCGGCATCACCTCGGCGGCCACCAACTCCAGGTGGTCCAGGTCGGTCAGGTCGAGCACCTGGAGGTAGACGCGCGAGCTGCCCGCCTCGGCGTACCGGCCGATCGCGTCGACCACCTCGGCGGGCGTGCCGGCGGCGCCGTTGGCGCGCAGCTCGTCGGGGTCACGGCCGATCGCCTCGGCGCGGCGCCTCACCTCGGCCTCGTCGCGGCCACAGCAGAGCACGAGCGCGTTGGACCAGGCCATCGTGGACGGGTCGCGGTCGATCTCGGCGCAGGCGTCGCGTACCCGCTGGAACTGCGCCACGGTGTCCTCGACCGAGGCGAACGGCAGGTTGAACTCGTCGGCGTACCGGGCGGCCAGGCGGGGCGTGCGCTTCGGTCCCATGCCGCCGAGCAGGATCGGCGGGCGGGGGCGCTGCACCGGCTTGGGCAGGGCGGGCGAGTCGCTGACCGGGTAGTACGTGCCGGGGAAGTCGAACGTGGAGCCCGCCGGGGTGGACCAGAGCCCGGTGATGACGGCGAGCTGTTCCTCCAGCCGGTCGAACCGCTCCCCCAGCGGCGGGAACGGGATGCCGTACGCGGCGTGCTCCTCGGCGTACCAGGCGGTGCCGATGCCCAGCTCGACCCGGCCGCCGCTCATCTGGTCGACCTGCGCCACGGTGATCGCCAGCGGACCTGGCAGCCGGAACGTGGCGGCGGTCATCAGCGTGCCGAGCCGGATCCGGGTGGTGTCGCGGGCCAGCCCGGCGAGCGTGGTCCAGGCGTCGGTCGGGCCGGGATCACCGCTCACCGAACCCATCTTCAGGTAGTGGTCGGAGCGGAAGAACGCGGCGAAGCCGGTCTCCTCCGCGCGGCGGGCCACCGCGAGAAGCTGGTCGTAGGTGGCCCCCTGCTGGGGTTCAGTGAAGATCCGCAATTCCATCCCCCGAGCATATGGAGCCCGCCGGGCCCCGGCAGCGCGACCTGTCATTCCTTGCCAGGCATATAACTGGTGAGGCATATTGCGGGGGTGACCGTCGACGCCTTCACCGTGCTGGCCGAGCCCTCCCGGCGCCGCATCCTCGACCGGCTGCGCCGGGCGGAGAGCAGCGTGGGCGAGCTGGTGGACGCGCTGGGCATGAGCCAGCCGGCGGTCTCCAAGCACCTGCGCGTGCTCCGCGACGCCGGCCTGGTCACCTGCCGCACGGCGGCGCAGCGGCGGATCTACCGCGTCGACGTGGCGCCGCTACGAGCAGTGGACGACTGGCTCGGGCCGTACCGGTCGATGTGGAACGCGCACCTCGACGCCCTGGAACGCCATCTCGACAGTCAGGAATGACAGATGGACCGCGACACGTTCCGTCCCGGCCCGCTCGCCCGAGTGGAGCTGGCACCCGAAAACGAACTGGTCTTCGTCCGCGAGCTGCGGCACCCGCCGGAGAAGGTGTGGGCCGCGCTCACCGACCCGGATCAGCTCGCCGGATGGGCGCCGTTCCTGACCGACCGCGACCTGGGCCGTCCCGGCGACGCCGTGCTCAGCACCGTCGACGGCGACCAGAGTTACCCGGCGCCGGCCCGGGTGCTGCGCGCGGACCGGCCGCACCTGCTGGAGTACACCTGGGGCGACGACAGGCTCCGCTGGGAGCTGGCCGCGACCGGCGACGGCACCACGCTCACGCTGCGCCACCGGGTCGGCCGGCCCGACCTCGCCCCGATGACGGCCGCCGGCTGGCACCTCTGCCTCGACGTCGCCGCCCATCTGCTCGACGGCGACCCGGTCGGCCCGATCCGGGGCGCGGAGGCGAAGGACTTCGGCTGGGCGGAACTGCGCGACGCGTACGCCGAGCGCCTGAACCGCGGCTGACGCGGGCCGTCACCCGGTCCGGCGGCGCAACCAACCGGCGGCGCCGCCGACCAGCATCGTCCCGATGGCGGTGCCGATGGCCACCAGCGCCGCACCGACCGCCCACAGGCCGGTGTCGTCGGTCGAGGCGGCGTGCACCGCCCACGGGACGGTGAACGCCACTGTCATCACTGTCGCCACCAGCCAGATGTTCAGCCACCAGCCGCCGACCGCGGCCAGCGCGCCCAGCGTCAGCACCGCGGCGGCGACCTGCCAGACCGCGTACGGCCCACTCATGTCGCCGGTCTGCGGGTCCACGGTCCAGCCTGATTCCCAGCTCAGCCAGGCCGCCCAGGCACCGGCCGTGGCCAGCGCCAGGAACAGACCGCCGAGCAGCGTACGTCTCCTTGTCACGCCTCCGATCCTGCCCGGTCGGCGACCCGGGCGAATGAGCACGCGTACTCGATTCCGGTCCCGCACACGACGGTGTGCGCGGCGTGTGCGCCAGGTGCCAGCGGCCCCGGTCATCGTCGGCGTCATGAGTTACGCATTCGAAGCGGAGGGCCTGGTCAAGCGGTTCGGTACGACGACCGCACTGGCCGGGATCGACCTCGCCGCACGCCGGGGGACCGTGCTGGGGGTGCTGGGGCCCAACGGCGCCGGCAAGACCACAGCGGTACGGATCCTCGCCACACTGTTGCGCCCGGACGGGGGACGCGCCACCGTCGGCGGCCACGACGTGGTCACCGACGCCGCCCGGGTACGCCGGCTGATCGGGCTGACCGGCCAGTACGCCTCGGTCGACGAGGACCTGACCGGCACCCAGAACCTGGTGCTGATCGGCCGGCTGCTCGACCTGGACCGCCGCGAGGCGCGGGCGCGGGCGGCGGAACTGCTCGCCTGGTTCGGCCTGACCGACGCGGCCGGGCGCCCGGCCAAGACGTACTCCGGTGGCATGCGCCGCCGCCTGGACCTGGCCGCGAGCCTGGTCGGCCGGCCGGAGGTGATCTACCTGGACGAGCCGACGACCGGCCTGGACCCGGCCAAGCGGGAGGAGATGTGGGGCGTGGTCCGCTCGCTGGTCGACGACGGGTCGACGGTGCTGCTCACCACGCAGTACCTGGACGAGGCCGACGCGCTCGCCGACGAGATCTCGGTGATCGACCACGGCCGGGTGATCGCGCACGGTACGCCGGCCGAGCTGAAGCGGATCGCCGGCAGTCAGACGATCGTGGTCCGGCCGACCGATCCGGGCCGGATCGGCGCTGTCGCCGAGATCCTGCGCGTCAGCACCGGCGCCGATCCCGAGCTGCCCCGGCCGGGCCTGCTCACCGTGCCGGTGGACAGCGACGCCACGTTCCCCACTGTGGTCCGCCGGCTCGACGAGTCCGGCATCGGGGTGGCGGAGCTGGCGCTGCGGCTGCCCAGCCTCGACGAGGTGTTCTTCACGTTGACCGGCCACGGCGCCGAGGAGTCCACGGAGGTGGCGGCATGACCACGACGACCCGCGCGGCGGCGACGCCGTCCCGGACCGGCCCGTCCCACGTCGCCGGCCGCCCGTTCGGGCTGTTCCGGCACAGCCTCGCGCTGGCCGGCCGCAGCCTGGTCAAGACGGTCCGCACCCCGGAGCAACTGCTCGACGTCACGCTCCAGCCGATCATCTTCGTGCTGATCTTCGTCTACCTGCTCGGCGGCGCGGTCGCCGGCTCGCCGCACGACTACCTCCAGTTCCTGCTTCCCGCGATCATGGTGCAGACCGTGCTGTTCGCATCCATCGCCACCGGCGTCAGCCTCAACACCGACGTCGAGAAGGGCGTGTTCGACAGGTTCCGCAGCCTGCCCATCGCCCGGTCCGCGCCGCTCGTCGGCTCCGTGGTCGGCGACCTGGTCCGGTTCGTGGTCTCCATCGTGGTGCTGCTGGGCTTCGGGTACGCGCTCGGCTTCCGGGTCGGCACCGATCCGCTGTCCGCGCTCGCCGCCTGCCTGCTGACCATCGGGTTCGCGTTCGCGGTCAGTTGGATCGGTGTGCTGCTCGGCGTGGTGATGCGCAGCCCGGGCGCCGTGCAGGGCACCGCGTTCCTGCTGCTGTTCCCGCTGACCTTCGGCACCAACATGATGGTGCCGACGGACACGCTGCCCGGCTGGCTGCAGTGGTGGGTCGGGGTCAACCCGGTGGCCGACGTGATGGAGGCGGCCCGGGGCCTGATGATCGGCGGCCCGGTGGCCGGGCCGGTGACCCGGACGCTGCTCTGGACCGTGGCGATCATCGCGGTGTTCGCGCCGCTCGCCGTGCGCGCCTACCGCCGCCGCGCCTGAGCCGGCCGCGCCGCCCCGGACGGGCGGCGCGACGATCACCGAGCCGGGTCGCCGCCCACGAACGCGAGGGCGTCGGCCCGGCTCAGGCCGTGACCCCGGGCGTACGCGGCGGCGTAGCCGTCCTCGCCCAGCTCGGCGCGCAGCCGCTCGGCGAGCAGCCGCGCATCGGGGTTGGACCGGTCCGGCCGGCCGCGCAGCGAGTCGGAGACGCCGAGCAGTTCGGCGGCCTGCTCGTACCGGCCCTCGGCCACGGCCAGCGCCACCCAGCCGACCGTGATGATCGCGACCACCGGCATGTCCCGGGCGGTGAGGCTGCGCGTGGTCGCCTCGTCGAGGTACCGGCGCGCACCCGGCAGGTCGCCGCGGGCCAGGGCCAGGTGGCCCATCTCGGCCAGCATCAGGCCGCGGAACTGCAGGGCGACCAGCGGCGTCTCGGCCTGGCGGCGCATCGCCTCGGCCAGGCACTCCTCGGCTTCGTCGAACGAGCCGTCGGAGCGGGCGATGCTGCCGAGCATCATCAGCCCGAACGTCCCGTCCCGGCCGTCCCGGTCGGTCACGAACCGGCGCAGTTCGGCCTTGGCGCCGGCCACGTCGCCGGAGCGGGCCCGGATGGCCGCGAGCCAGATCAACTGGAAGCCCGGCTCCGAGGCCGGGTTGAGTTCCCGGGCCAGCCGCACCGACTCCTCCAGAGCCGCGGTCGCCGCGTCGAAGTCGCCGCGTTTGGTGAGCGCGTCGGCATACTCGCTGAGCACGTGCGACAGGCTCATCCGCTCGCCGACCGCGCGCAGCTCCGCGGCGGCGTCGGTCAGGTCGCGCAGCATGCCCTCGGCGTCGCCGTCGTTCTCCTTGAACTTGCCGCGTATCGCCAGCAGCGTGCCGTCGGTCCACGGATCGGGGTGACCGCGCGCCCGGCCGATCGCCGCGATCCCGGCCGCAGTGTCCTGGTCGAAGATCGACAGCATCGGCGCCAGCAGCCCCACGAGCGGGTGTTTGGTCCCCTCCGCCGCCCGCAGGGCCGCGGTCAGCTCGGCCATCTGCTCCGGTGCCGGCCCGTGCTCGCCGCGTGCCAGGCCCGCGCCGATGCGGATGGCGAGCACCACCGCGCGCTCCTCCGCCGGAGCGGGGCCGGGCAGCGCCAGCGCACGGGCCAGCACGTCACCGCCGATGCCGCCGGTGTCGCCCCAGATCACCAGCGGCAACGCGAGCCCCGCGCCGATCCGCAGCGCGGTGTCGGCGTCACCGGCATCGCAGGCGTGGTGCAGCGCGCCGACGATGTTCTCCCGTTCCGCCTCCAGCAGGCGCAGCCATGGCAGTTGACCGGCGGTCCGCAGGTGCGGCTCCGCGGTCCGGACCAGGTCCCGGAAGTACGCCGCGTGGGCGGCCCGCGCCCCGGCCGTCGCCCCGGCGGCGGCGAGCCGTTCCAGCCCGTACTCCCGGATGGTCTCCAGCATCCGGAACCGCCCGTCGCCGACCACCTGGAGCAGCGACTTGTCGACGAGCGCGTCCAGCAGCGCGGCGGCGGCCGGGCCGTCGACGCCGGCCGCCGATTCGGCGGTGACCGACGCCGGGAAGACCGCGAGCCGTTCGGCGAGCCGGCGCTCGTCGTCGGTGAGCAGCCCCCAGCTCCAGTCCACCACCGCCCGGAGCGTGCGGTGCCGGGGCAGCGCGGTGCGGCTGCCGCCGGTCAGCAGCCGGAACCGGTCGTCCAGGCCGGCCGCGACCTGCCGCGGCGACAGCGTCCGCAGCCGCGCCGCGGCGAGTTCGATGGCCAGCGGCAGGCCGTCGAGCCGGCGGCAGATCTCCACCACGTCCGCCACGTTGTCGCCGGTCACCGCGAACCCGGCCCGCACGGCCGCGGCCCGGTCGCGCAGCAACTGCACCGACGGGTACGCGAGCGCGTCGCCCGGCGCCGCGTCCGCCGGTGGCAGCCGCAACGGGGGTACGGGCTCCAGCGCCTCACCGACGATGCCCAGCGGCTCCCGCGAGGTGGCCAGCACGCGCAGTCCCGGGCAGTGCCCGAGCAGTTCCTCGGCGAGCCGGGCGGCGGCCTCGACGACGTGTTCGCAGTTGTCCAGCACGATCAGCGTCTCGTCGGCGGCGATCGTCTCGACCAGGCGGCCGAGCGTGTCGCGGGCCGGCGGGCGTGCCGGTTCCAGCGTCAGGTCCCGCCGGCCGAGCGTGTCGAGCACGGCCCGGGGCACGTCCGCCGGATCGGTGATCGGCGCCAGCTCGACCAGCCAGGCCCCGCCGGGTACGCCGTCGGCGAGCCGGCCCGCCGCCACGCTCGCCAGCCGGGTCTTGCCCGCTCCGCCCGGCCCGAGCAGGGTGACGAGCCGGTTGCCGGCGAGCAGCCCGCTGAGCCGGCGCAGGTCCTCGTCGCGCCCGACGAACGTGGTGAGCGCGGTCCGCAGGTTGCCCCGCCGCGCCGCAGGCTGCTGCGGTGCCGTCTCGCCGCGCAGCAGTTCCAGATGCGCGGCCCGCAACTGCGGCGACGGGTCGACGCCCAGCTCGTCGGCGAGCCGCTGCCGGATCCGCTCGTACGCCGCGAGCGCCTCGGCGGGCCGCCCGGCGGCGGCGAGCGTGCGCAGATGCAGTTCGGCCAGCCGCTCCCGCAGCGGATGCGCGGCGGTCAGCTCCTCCAGCTCGGCGACGATCAGCTCCGGTCGCCCGGTGCGCAGCTCCGCCTCGATCCGGTCCTCCTGCGCGGTGAGCCGCAGCTCCGCCAGCCGCGCCACCGCTGCCCCCGCGTACGGCGCGTCGGTGACCTCGGCCAGCGCCGGCCCGCGCCACAGCGCGAGCGCGTCGCGCAACGTCGTCCGCGCCGTCGCCGCGTCCCCGTCGCGAAGCGCCGCCCTCCCCTGCCGGGTCAGCCGCTCGAACCGCCCGGCGTCCACGTCGTCCGGCGCCAGGTCGAGCCGGTAGCCGGCCGGGCTGCTGCGAACGCCGAGGCCGGGCGCAGCCCGGCGCAGCCGGGACACGAGCGTCTGCACCGCGTTCGCGGTGTCGGTCGGCGGCTCGTCACCCCAGAGCGCCTCGGCCAGCGCGGGCACGCTCACCGGCCGGCCCGGGTCCAGAGCGAGGCGGATCAGCAGCGCCCGCAGCCGCGCCCCGGCGACGTCGACCGGCCGATCGCCGTCGCGGACCTCAAGCGGCCCGAGGATCCCCACCCGCACCATGCCACTGTCTCATCCGCCGTCGAACCGATGGTGGCAAGATCGCGGGCGTGACGAGTGTGTCCCGCCCGCTGCCGCGGCTCGTGCCGGCCGAGGCGTTCGCGGACGTCCCGGCCGACCGCCTCCTGGCGGTGCTGGAGGCGGTCACGATGGTCCTCACGCTCCCCCACCGCGCCGCCGAGCGGGTGGACGCGCTGGTGGTGGCCACCGGCCAGGGCGAGGACTGGCGTCTCACCGACGCGATCCGCTCCTGGGAGACCGGCCCCGCCCTGCGGCACCTGCTGGTGGCGAACACCGACTCGGCCGAGCGGACCTACCGCCCGCTCACACTGGACCGGCTGCGCGGGCTCGGCCTGCGCCGGGTCGACGGGGTCGTGCTCCAGGCCGAGCCGGTCACCGGCACCGGCCGGCAGGCCGCGTGGATCGTGGAGCAGGTGCGGACGCTGGGCATCGGCAGCGTCGCGCTCGTCGTCTCGCCGTACCACCTGGTCCGGGTCTATCTCACAGTGCTGCGGGCCTGCGACGACGCCGGCCTGCGGATCCCGATGGTTCCGCTGCCCGTGGCCGTCGCGCCGGACGCCCCGGTGCCGGAGACCGGCGCGGCCGGGTACGACCTGGTGGCCGGCGAGGTCAGCCGGCTGCTCCGCTATCCCGGCCAGGGTTGGATCGCCACCCCGGAACGGCTACGCGACTATCTACGCTGGCTCTGGTCCGAGCACCACCCTCTGCTCACCGGCGCCTGAACGTTTACCGCCCGGTCGGCGGGCTACGCGTCGGGAATCCGGACCGTGAGCACCCGGGTGAGAGTCCGGAAGCCGGCGGCGTCGTACATGCGGCGGGCCGGGTTGCCGTCGACAACCGACAGGCCGACGGACGGCAGTCCCGCCTCCCGCGCGCCACGCAACGCCTGGACGAGCAGCGCCCGGCCGAACCCGCGACGCTGCGCGCGGGGCGCGACGCCGAGGTTGAGGATCCAGACGCAGTCGTCGTCGGTCCACGGCACCGGTCCGGCGCACAGCACGTGCCCGGCGCTGCGGCCGTCCGGGTCGATCAGCCGGGCCGAGGCGGGCACCAGGGGCGGCACCGGCTCACCGGTGTCGAACATCGCCCGCACCTGTTCGGTGTCGCTGGGCTGCCAACGGCCGTCCGGGTGGTCCGGGCCGTACGCCGCGTCCAGCCCTGCGGCGAGGTCGTCGTCCCAGCCGGGGGCGCCGAGCGACCAGCCGTCCGGCAGCGCCACCGGCTCGGGCACGTCGGTCAGGTCGTGCCGCATGTCAGTGGCGGCCCGTCTCAGCTCCAGCCCGTCGGCCACCAGCGCCGCCGCCAGCGCCTCGTCCGGCGTCTCCAGCCGATGCCCGGCGAGGTCATGCCGTACCTGCGCGACGAGCCGGGTGAGCGGCGCCTCGGGTAGCGGCCGGACGTCGGCCGCGACCCGCGTGCCGCCGTCGTCCCGAAGCCGCATCCGGGCCAGCGGCGCGTCGTCGGCACCGAACAGCAGCGAGTCGTCAGGGGCATCGGGGTGCGGTCGTACCGGCATTCGCGGCAGCGTACCGGGCGCGCCCCGGGCCCGCTTCCCGCCGATCTTGGAGTTGTGGCGCCTGAATCGCCCTCCTCGGTGACATTTGTGAACCGCCACAACTCCAAGATCGACGAGGACCGGCGAGGGGTGCGGGGCCTAGGGTTGGGGGGTGAGCAGGATCGATCGGGGCAGCAGGACGATCGGCGCCACACCGGCGGCCGTCTACGGCGCACTCGTGGACCGGGCGGCCCTGGAGGCGTGGCTGCCGCCGGACGGGATGCGCGGGCGGATCGAGCGGTGGGATCCCCGGCCCGGTGGCGGGTTCCGGATGGTGCTCACCTACCTCGACCCGGCGGGCAGCCCGGGCAAGACGTCGGACGCCACCGACGTGGTGGACGTCGGGTTCGCCGAACTCGTACCGGCGCGCCGGGTGACGCAGACGGCCGTGTTCCAGGCCGACGACCCGGCGTACGCGGGCACCATGACCATGACCTGGCACCTCACCGCGGCCGGCGACGGCACCGAGGTGACAGTCACCGCCACCGGCGTACCGCCGGGCATCGACCAGGCGGCACACCAGGAGGGCATCGCGTCCTCGCTGGCGCACCTGGCCGCGTACCTCGAACCGGGCGGCTGACCTCGGCGGACGCCGGGATTGGCGGCGGCTTTTGCGGGTAGCCGCCGGCGGTGACCGGGCAGCGGGAGGAGCGCGGCGGTGCTGCTCGGCGCGCTCTCCTCGTCCCGGCACACGCTGAGGGCGGTCAGGCGTCCCCGCGGACGCGGGCGTGCAGGTGCATGTCGTGCCGCCCGTCGTCGTGCACCGCCGCGCTGCGCTTGGTGCCCTCCAGCCGGAACCCGGCCTTGACCGCCACCCGGCACGACGCGACGTTGCCGGTCGAGTGGTCCAGCCAGAGCCGGTGCAGCCGGCCGTCGCCGAGCGCCCACGCGCTCACCGCCCGCAACGCGCCGGAGGCCACGCCCGCGCCACGGGCGGCCGGAACCACCCAGTACGCGCACCCGGCCTCGCCGTCGTCGAGGCTGATGCCGCCCAACGCCATGCGGCCCACCACCGCGCCGTCGCGCGTCACCGCCCAGCTCGCGCCCGTCTCCTCCCGCCAGGAACGACGGAGGTGGGCGAACCACTGCAGGACCTGCTCCGGCGACGTGGGCCGGCGGGTCTGCCAGCGGCGGATCTCCGGATCCTGGTACGCGGCCAGGACCGCGGGCGCGTCCCCGTCCTCCCAGGGGCGCAGGATCAGGCCGCCCTCGGCGGGCAACGTCGGCTGCGGGCCGGTGGCCAACGTACCGGCGGGAACGGCGGGCGGTGTGGACACCGGAAAGCGCATGCCCGACTCTCCCCCGCGGACCACCCCGCGTGTCAATCCGGTTCAGATCGTCAGCAGCCCTCCGTAGCGGGTGTCGCGAGGGGCCAGCCGCCCGGCTAGGGTGCGCCGGTGGCAGTGACGGCAGCGGGCGCCTTCCGGCGTACGCCAGGGGAACGGGCCGACCAGCGACTCGCCTGGAATCGCGCGGACCAGCCGTTCTTCGCCGCCGGGGCCTGCCACATCCTGGCCTGGGTGTGCCGGGACACCTATCCGGACCGCCCGATCGGCCTCGCGGGGTTGCGGTTCGCGGGCGAGCGCCAGGTCTTCCACGTGTACGCGACCTGGGCGGACTGGGCGTTCGACCACGCCGGATGGAATCCGGAGGCGGACCTGCTCGCCGCCAACCGGGAGTTCGAGCGGCGCCCACTGGACCGGAACGCGATCACGGTCGACCTCGCCACGTTCTGCCAGGCCCAGCATCACCGCACGCCGCACCAGTACTTCGGTGACCCACTCCCCCGCGCCCGCGACTACGTCAACCGGCATCCCCCGCCGTGGGCGTGACATCGTCCGGGATCCGGTCGGCCCCGGGCCGGCCGGCGCGGCCATCGCGTACCGGATGTGGCCGGCTGCCCGCGGCGCGCGCGGACGGGCTGGGCCCGCCGTCGTCGGGGCGGGCCCAGCCTCGCACCGGCTGGGAGGGACGCCGGTGCGCGTCGATCAGCGCCGGGTCGGGCTCGGCGACGGGAGGACGGCGTCGTCGGGCCGTACCCCCGGATTGCGCGGGTCCCGCGGACCGATCGGAACCGGCGACGGCACGCCCGGCGGAGCCGGAAGCGCGCTGTCCGGCCTGGTCGGGTCCTCCGGGCTGACCGGGACGGGCGACGGCGCGGCCGGATTGCTCGGGTCCTCCGGGCCGACCGGGACCGGCGACGGCACGCCCGGCGGCGGATCGACGGGCTCGCTCCGGCTCGGCTGCGGGACGCTCGTTCCCGGCTGCGGCGAGATCACGGCGTCGTCACCCCGGCCGGCGTACGCGAACGGCGCGCTGATCACGAGCACCGCGAGGACGCCCGCCGCGCCTGCCGCCACCGTGTTGCGTCGACGGCCACGCGCGCGTCGTTCCGCCCTGGTCAATGAGTCCCGCACAGTCGGTGCCTCCTCGGCGATGTCGGTGAGGGTGGAGCGGAGCAGACCTTCGAACGGATCACTCATCGCTGCATCTCCAGAAGCTCGCTGTCCGGCAGGATCTGACGCAGTCGGGTGACCGCGCGGTGGGTCCGGCTGCGCACCGTCCCGACCGAACAGCCCAGCAGTTCGGCGACCTGGGCCTCCGGCAGATCCTCGTAGTAGCGCAGGACCACGACGGTGCGCTGCGCCGGTGGCAGTTGCCACAGCGCCGCTCGCAGCGCCAGCCGGAGGTCCGTACCTCCGGCGGGGTCGGCCACCACCGGCTCGTGCCCGCCGACCGGCGACTCCCGGCGGCGGCGCAACCGTCGCCACCAGCTCACCTGCTCCCGGTACATGACGGCGCGGAGGTAGCCCTCCGGGTCGGCGTGCCGGATGGTCCGCCACTTCGGAATGATCTTCGACAGCGCCGACTGGAACAGGTCCTCGGCGCTGCTGCGGTCACCGGTGAGCAGGTAGGCGACCCGTATCAGCGCCGGCGCCCGGCTCGCCACGAACTCGGCCAGCACTGCCCGCTCGTCCTCTTCCACCGCACCACCCTCGTCTCCTCGTTCACCAGTGACAGACGCGCGGAGACGCCGCCGCTATCCCGAAATTGGCGAGCATCCTGCTCGAGGGTTCCGCCTACACTGCGTCGCGTGGACCAGGCCGCACCGCACACCGTCAGCTCGCTCGCGTACGACCTGCGCGCGCTCGGCGTCACCTCCGGTGACGTCCTGCTGCTGCACTCGTCGTACCGGAGTCTCGGGTTCGTCGCCGGAGGCACCGAGGCGGTGGTGCTGGCGCTGCTGGAGGCGCTCGGTCCGGAGGGCACGCTCGTCGTGCCGACGCACACGCCGGACAACACGGATCCGGCCGGGTGGCGGCATCCGCCCGTACCGGAGGCGTGGTGGCCCGTCATCCGCGAGCAGACGCCCGGCTTCGACCCGGCGCGCACGCCGAGCCGGTGGATGGGCGCCGTCGCCGAGACGGTACGCACCTGGCCGGGCGCCCGCCGCAGCAATCATCCGCAGGTGTCCTTCGCCGCGCTCGGCGCGCACGCCGCCGACGTCGTGGACGGACACCGCCTCGACGACGCGCTGGGCGAGCACTCACCGCTGGGCGCGGTCTACCGGCTCGACGGCAAGGTGCTGCTGCTCGGCTGCGAACACAGCTCCAACACGTCGCTGCACCTGGCGGAATGGCGGCAGGCGTCGCCGCCGCGGGCGGTGACGGGCTCGGCGGTACGGCTGCCGGACGGATCGAGCCGGTGGACCACGTGGACCGACGTCGTCACCGACGAGGACGACTTCGACCGGCTGGGCGCCGACTTCGAGGCCACCGGCGGCGCGACGGTCGGCCGCATCGGAAGCGCGACCGCCCGCCTGATGTCCCAACGCGCGCTGGTCGATTTCGCGACCGCCTGGATGGCCGCGAACCGCACGGGCTGATCGCCGGCTCCGTCCGCTGCCTGGCATCACAGGACGGACGGAGCGCTCAACTCACGAGTGGCGGCGTTGTTCGTTCTCCTCGCCCGGGGGACGCTGCCGGATCGGCTCGGTCGTGTGACCTTCGGACGGCGGTGGCATCAGGAGAGCGGTCGGGTCCGCACCCGACGGGACAGCGGGTCCACTCAACGCCGCGTTCCCGTCGGGATAGGCGGCGCCGCTGTGCTCCCGCAAGTGCTCGCGAAGCTGGGAGATCATGGCGTCCACCGACGACGGCTCGGTCACACCCTGGATGACCATCGCCTCGTTGGGCGCGATCCCCAGCCAGAGGTCGACAGCCACCCGGCCGGAGACGAGCAGTTTGATGATCTGGCGCTGCGTGTAGTGCCCGAACTGTGCACCCATGTTCGGCCCGTTGCCGATGGCTCCTGTGAAGACCCCACCGCTGTTGCCGTCGGAGCCGGGTTTCCACTGCTCGTTGAACACGCTCACCCGGTCCGCGGACGTCTCCATCCCGTCCACGTTGCCGAGCGCGTACTCCTTCGTGGAGTCGCGGATCGTGGCCCCGGTGGCGATGTCGAGCACGCACTCGTACACCGGCAGGCGCCAGTTCGACATGTAGACAATCATGATTTTGTACGCGGAGTAGCGAAGCTTGC
Source organism: Micromonospora sp. NPDC005257 (assembly GCF_042872445.1). Lineage (NCBI taxonomy): Bacteria > Bacillati > Actinomycetota > Actinomycetes > Micromonosporales > Micromonosporaceae > Micromonospora > Micromonospora sp. NPDC005257. The sequence goes on from NZ_JBIAKL010000014.1 coordinate 167,723, forward strand.
CGTCCCGCCCCCTGTTCCAGTGAGCCATTTTCATCGTGGGTAGCGGGCCTCCTCGGCGGCTTGGAGGACGAGGATGGCCTGCACGATCGGGGTGGCACGGCGGGGGCAGCAGCGG
>NZ_JBIAKL010000015.1:0-126542 GCF_042872445.1 Micromonospora sp. NPDC005257
AAGCGCCGATCTTCGAACTGGCCGACTACGGCGTGGTCGGCGACCTGTTCAAGATCGTCCCGCAGGCCGCCGAGGAGATCCGCAAGCGCAAGTGACTACTCTCGGCGATCATGCTCTGGATGGGAGGACGGCGGATGGTGGGTGCAGCAGCGATGCGGGTCGAGCCCGATGATGTGACGTCGGACTGGACGCGTCCGGGCGTGTTCGAGGTGGCCACCGGGGTGTATCGCATTCCGCTGCCGCTACCGCAGGACGGTCTGCGATCGGTGAACGTGTACGCCCTGGCGGGTGACGACGGCCTCGTGCTGGTCGACTCGGGCTGGGCCATCACGGCGGCCCGACAGGCATTGGATGCGGCCCTGGCTGCCCTGGGCGCGAGCCTTGCAGATGTACGTCGGTTTCTCGTGACGCATGTGCACCGCGACCACTACGCGATGGCGGTGGCCGTACGACGCGAGTTCGGCACGACAGTGAGCCTCGGCGAGGGCGAGGAACCCGCTATCCGCGCGCTGTCGACCCCCGGTCGTCGACCGATGTCCGAACACTGGCAGGCGCTGATCCGATGCGGCGCGGGCGAGATCGTCGAAGCGCTGCGCGCGCGGGCCGAGTCGGCGCCGCATGATCCGACGGACTGGGCGGCGCCGGACGACTGGTTGGCCGGGGGGACCGATGTCGTCCTACCGACCAGGACCCTGCGGGTGGTGGCGACCCCTGGACACACCCGTGGGCACGTCGTCTTCGTCGATCGCGACGCGCAGCTGATGTTCACCGGCGACCACGTTCTTCCCCAGATCACACCGTCCATCGGCTTCGAGGCGGTGGCCGCGGCACTGCCACTCGGGGATTACCTGGATTCGTTGCGGTTGGTCCGGTCCCTGCCCGACCAGCGGCTGCTGCCAGCGCACGGCCCGGTCGGCCCGAGTGTCCACGCGCGCGTCGACGAACTCCTGCACCATCATGCGAAGCGACTCGACCAGGCGTGCGGGGTCGTGCGTGACGCGATGACGGCTTACGAGGCGGCGGGTCGACTGACCTGGACCAGGCGTGAGCGTGCCTTTGCCGACCTGGACCTGTTCAACCAGATGCTCGCCGTCACCGAGACGGCCGCCCACCTCGACCTGCTCGTGGCGCAGGGGCGGCTGAAGGCTGCCGACGTCGATGGAGTGCGCCGCTACGCCCCGGCGTGACCGACGGGGACCTTCCGGTCGAAGCCGACCGTGGTATCCCGGAGCCCGGTCGTTGATCGAGGGGGTCTGCTGCACCGACAGGTGAGATCGTTGACCCCCGTGGAATTCGAGACCATCATGCACCCACCGGCCCGTCAGGCCGCGTGACTACACCTGTCACCTGCCGGTGCAGCAGACCCGTCGGCTTAGAGAAGGCTCACTGGAGGTTCCATGCCCAAGGGCTACTGGGTCAGCGTCTACCGCACCATTTCAGACCCGGAAAGGCTGGCTGCCTACAACAAGCTGGCCGCTGCGGCGGTCAAGGCCGCGGGCGGTCGGATCCTCGTCCGTGGCGGCCGGGTCGTGGCGCATGACGCCGGAATCGCCGAGCGCACCGTCCTGGTCGAGTTCGACAGCTTCGAGCAGGCCGTCGCGGCGCGCGAGAGTGAGGCCTACCAGGAGGCGTTGGTGGCCCTCTCCGACGGCGTCGAGCGCGACTTCCGCATCATCGAAGGCATCGACTGACCGACGTCCGGTCGGATCTTCACGGGGCCTCTTCGTCCTGCGTGGCGGTTGGCTTCGACGTGGTGCGGGACGCGGATGGCCTGCGCGATAGCGGTGGCGTGACCTGCAGGGCGATCTGCTCCAGCCGGTGAACCGGCGCGCTCCGGGGTGCTGCGCGGGTTCGGTTTCTCCTGCCCGCGAGGACGTTTCCTCACTCGACGGACGCTGTCATGCCGATGCGTCTCCCCGGTGCGGGCCAACCTCAGCGGCGCGGCCTCCCAGCCGGCCGCCGCCCACCGGGGACGCCTCTTGCCCGGCTCCGCCACGGCTCGAAACTCGGCTCCGCGCGGCTCCCATGGCATCCGCGTCTCCGCTCCCGTCCGACGCGCCGCCGGGACGGCGTTGACGCCGCCCATGCCAGGCCGAAACGCCGGCCTCAGGCCGCGGTCCGGGGAGGGGGTGAGCGGGCCGCCGGTGAGTGCCTTCTCGCGGAATCGCGCTCCTTGCTCCGAAACTTTCGGTGCCCTGTGAGTCAGGAAGCTCCCCTCCCGTTCGGTGATCTCCCTGGCAGCGATGTTGTTGACGGATGACGGGGCGCTTAGTAGCCTCAGCGCACTGGATCGTGACATGTAAATATCCCGATAAGTTTCGGGGGTGACGACCTCACCGTCGACGGGGCTACAGCTGACTCGTCGGTGAGGGCGCTCGTCGGCTTCTACCTGCGCGTCCCCGCTGGTGAACCGTCGCCCGGCTTGCCGCGGTCACTCGACCACCGCCGCTCACGATCACCGATGGAGGGCCGTTGAAACGCGTCCGGACCACCGCAGCCGTCATCGCCACCGTCGCGCTCCTCGTTGCCGGCTGTGGCGGATCAGATGGCAAGTCCGACTCGAAGACCTTCGAGTTCTGGTCGTTTGCCAACATCAACCAGAAGGGCGACGTCGACGTCTACACCAAGGCGCACCCGGATGTGCGCGTCAAGCTCACCGAGGTGGGCACCACGACCGAGACCGCGCAGGCGCTCACCGCCGCGCTGGCCGGTGGCAAGGTGCCCGACCTGGTGCTGATCCAGGCCGACGACCTGCCGAAGTTCATGCAGTCCCCGGACAACTTCGTCGACCTCACCACGCTGGGCGCGAACGACATCAAGGGGAACTACCTCGACTGGGTGATGGCGCAGTCGACGACCAAGGACAGCAAGATCATCGGTGTGCCGACCGACGTCGGCGGCCTGGCGGTGGCCTACCGCACGGATCTGTTCAAGGCTGCCGGCCTGCCCACCGACCGGGACGAGGTCTCCAAGCTCTGGCCGACGTGGGACGAGTTCATCAACGTCGGTAAGCAGTACGTCCAGAAGACCGGGAAGCCGTTCGTGGACAACACGCCGACCAGCGTGTTCTTCCAGGCGGTCAACCAGGGCAGTCAGCGCTACTACGACGCCGACCGCAAGCTGGACTACGACAACGAGCAGGTCAAGGCGGCGTTCGACGTGACGCTGAAGGCTTTCGACGCGGGCATCTCCGCCAAGCAGGGGTCGTTCTCGTCCGGCTGGACCGCGGCGATGAAGAAGGGCGACTACGCGGTGGTGTGCTCGCCGTCCTGGATGCTCAGCCAGATGAAGACGAACGCCCCCGAGACGAACGGCAAGTGGGACATCGCCACCATCCCCGGTCGCTCGGGGAACTGGGGCGGCAGCTTCCTCGCCATCCCCAAGCGCGCCAAGAACGCGAAGGCGGCGTGGAACTACATCTCCGAGATGCAGTCGCCGAAGGGGCAGCTGGACCACTTCCTGATGCAGGGGTCGCTGCCCACCACACCCTCGGTCTACACGGACCCGCAGCTGGTCGGAAAGACCGACCCGTTCTTCAGCAACGCGCCGATCGGCAAGATCTACACCCAGTCGGTGGTGGGGATCAAGCCCTTCTACTTCGGTCCGCAGGACGGACCCGTCGGCACCGAGTTCCTCAACACGCTCACCAGCGTCGAGCAGGGCAAGGTGAATCCGGCGAATGCCTGGGACACCGCGCTGAAAAACGTCAAGAACGCCGTACGCGAATGACGGAGGGCTGATGCGCGGCGGCCGGGCACCGCCCGGCCGCCGCCCATCGGAAGGGTGACGCTTTGACCACCATGCTCGGCCCGGCCACCGCCCCACCGGACATCCGGGGGCCCGTTCGCAACCGGCGGATCCGGCAGGGCGTACGGGAGTTCCTGGCGCCGTACGCGTACATCTCGCCGTTCTTCGTGCTGTTCCTGATCTTCGGCCTCTTCCCGTTGCTGTTCACCTTCTACATCTCCCTTTTCGACTGGGACCCCATCGGCGAGCACCGCTTCGTGGGGCTGGACAACTTCTCCGAACTCCTGCACGACCCGCGATTCTGGGGGGCGCTGCGGAACACGTTCAGCATCTGGGTGATGTCGACGGTGCCGCAGTTGCTCCTGGCGCTGGGCCTGGCGCACCTGCTCAACCACGCGCGGCTGCGGCTGGCCGGGTTGTTCCGGATGTCGGTGCTCGTTCCCTACGTCACCTCGGTGGCGGCCACGACCATCGTCTTCGCCCAGATGTTCGACCGGGACTACGGCATGATCAACTGGTTTCTCGGGTTGCTGGGCTTCGCGCACATCGACTTCACGGCGTCGCTGTGGGGCAGCCACATCATGATCGCCACGATGATCGCCTGGCGCTGGACCGGATACAACACACTGCTGTACCTCGCCGCGCTGCAGGCGGTTCCCCGGGAACTGTACGAGGCCGCCGCCGCCGACGGTGCGAACGGCTGGAGACAGTTCCTGCACATCAGCATCCCCTCGCTACGGCCGATCATCGCGTTCACCGTCGTGACGTCGACCATCGGCGGGCTGCAGGTCTTCACCGAGCCGCTGTTGGCCAACCCGGTGGGCGGACTCACCTGCGGGGCGGCACGGCAGTGCCAGACCGTCACCCTCTACCTCTACGAGCAGTCCTTCGGGCAGTTCCACTTCGGCTACGGCGCAGCGGTCGGCGTCGCGCTCTTCGTCATCGTGGTGGCCTTCTCCGGACTCAACTATCTGCTGACCACCCGCATCCGTTCGGAGCGCCCATGAAGCCCGTACCCCCGACCGCCGCGCCCAGGCGGGCCAGGCGGCGCCAGGCCAACCGCGTCCCGTTCCCGGTGTACGCGCTGCTGACGTTCATGGCCCTCGTCAGCGTCTTCCCGCTCTACTGGATGTTCGTGGTGGCGACGACGGACTCCGCCACCGCGACGACCCTCCCGCCGACGATCACCCCCGGCGGCAACTTCCTGCACCTGGCGGAGCTGGTCTTCACCATCGTGCCGTTCGTGCAGTCCCTGCTCAACAGCGTCATCGTCGCCACCACGATCGCCGTGGGCCAGGCGGTGCTCTGCGCGCTGGCCGGCTTCGCCTTCGCCAAGCTGTCCTTCCCCGGCCGCAACACGCTGTTCCTCATCGTCGTGCTGACCATGACGGTGCCGGCGCAGTTGGCCGTGGTGCCGCAGTACCTGATCATGTCCCAGTTGAACTGGGTGGACACTCTTCAGGCGGTGATCGTTCCCGGACTGGTCAGCGCGTTCGGCATCTTCTGGATGCGCCAGCACATCGGCAGCGTGATCAACGACGAGCTGATGCAGGCGGCGCGGGTGGACGGCGCGACCACCTGGCAGATCTTCTGGCGGATCGCCTTCCCGCTGGTCCGCCCGGCGGCATACGTGCTGGGGCTGTTCACGTTCGTCTACGCGTGGAACGACTTCCTGTGGCCGTTCATCGTCCTGAAGTCGCCGGAGAACTACACCGTCCAGATCGCCATCAAGGCGCTGCAGCAGAACCGGGACATCGATCTGGGCCTGGCCATGTCCGGCTCCTTCCTGGCCACCATTCCGCTGCTGGTGTTGTTCGTCTTCGTCGGGCGCCGTCTGGTGCAGGGGATCATGGAAGGCGCCTTCAAGGGGTGAGGTCCCCCCACGCGGCGCCGGTGCCCCCGTACGCCTTCGCGGTGCGGCGCGGGCTGCGCGTGCCGATGGACGACGGCGTCGAGCTGGTCGCCGACCTCTACCTGCCGGCCGGTCCGGTGGAGCCGCCGTTGCCCACGATCGTCGTCCGCTCGCCGTACGGCCGGCACGGCTCGCTCACCCACGCGCCGGCGCTGGCCGGCGAGGGGTTCACGGTGCTGGTGCAGAGCTGCCGTGGTACCGGTGGCTCCGGTGGCACCTTCCGACCTCAGCTCGACGAGCAGCGCGACGGCATGGCCACCCACCGGTGGGTACGCCGCCAGCAGTGGTTCACCGGCGCGGTCGCGACGTACGGGGAGAGCTACCTCGGCTACGCCCAGTGGGCCGTGGCGGGGCGGATGTGCCGTGACGATCCCGCCAACGCCCCCGACGCCCTGTGCCTGAACGTCACGATGGCCGACTTCGGCGCGGTCACCTGGAACAACGGCGTCTTCTCGCTGGGCGGCTCGCTCGGCTGGTCGCGCCTGATGGCCCTACGCGGCATGCGTGGCGTCCTGACCAGAGCGTGGCTCGCGCGGCGGCCGGACCGGAAGCTGGCCGAAGCCCTCGACGTCCTGCCGCTGTCCGCCGGCGACACCGCCGTGGCGGGCCACCCGATCAGCTGGTATCAGGACTGGCTGGCCCACGAGAGGCTCACCGACGACTACTGGACCCGGCAGTCGCACACCGCCTCGGTGCCCGACGTCACCGCGCCCGTGTACATGGCCACCGGCTGGTACGACATCTTCCTTCCCTGGCAGCTGCGCAACTACGCCCAACTCGCCGCGGCCGGTCGCCCGCCCCGGCTGACCATCGGCCCGTGGGGCCACCGCAGCGATCAGAGCCCGTTTCTCGCCGAGTCGATCGCGTTCCTCAAGGAACACTTCGCCGGCGCGCCCGCGGATCGGCCGGCGCCGGTGCGCGCCTTCCTCACCGGCGCGCAGCAGTGGCACGATCTGTCCGCGTGGCCCCCGCCGGACACCACTACGCGGCGGTGGCGCCTGTACCCCGCCGCTCCCGACGCGGGCACCACCCGCTACACCTACGATCCGAACCGGCCCACACCCGCGCTCGGTGGTCCCGGCCTGGGCCCGTCCTGCGGGCCGGTCGACAACGGCGCCCACGAACGCCGTACGGACGTGGCCGTCTTCCGCAGTGCGCCGCTGGAGCGCGCTGTCGTCCTCGCCGGGGAGCCGACCGCCCACATCCGGTTCCGCTCGACGGCAGCCAGCGCCGACGTCTTCGTCCGGATCTGCGACGTGCACCCCGACGGCCGCTCCATGAGTGTGTGCGACGGCATCCGCCGCATCGGCGGCGTCGGCACCGCGGCCACCGACCCGCTGCCCGACGAGGACGGTTTCGTCGAGCTGGAGGTGCCGCTGTGGCCCGCGTTCCACCGCTTCGCCGCCGGCCACCGCGTCGCCGTGCACGTCAGCTCCGGAGCGCATCCGCGCTACGCCCGTAATCCCGGCAGCGGCGAACCCGCAGTCACCGCGACCACCACCGTAAGGGCGCGGCAGGAGATCTCCCACGACGGCGCCCAGCCGTCCCGGATCGACCTGCCGGTGTGGACGTGAACGGCGCGAACGCGCCGGCCACCGCGGCGAGCGCCATCTACGCACATCCCCGTACACGTGCGGTCATCGGAACCGCTTGTCCAGGAGGGCTCCCCGGATGGCATCCGTATTCCATGTGGCGACAGGCGGTTCGGATCGCGCCGACGGCTGCGCCGAGCGGCCCTTCCGGACGATCAACCGGGCCGCGGGCGTCGCGCAGCCCGGTGACACGGTGGTGGTGCACGCGGGGGAGTACCGCGAGTGGGTGAAGCCACGCCACGGCGGTCTCAGCGACTCCCGCCGCATCACCTACGAGGCGGCGCCCGGCGAGCACGTGGTGATCAAAGGATCGGAACGCGTCACCGGATGGACGTCGCTCGGCGGGACGGTATGGCAGGCGGTCGTCGACAACGCGCTGTTCGGCTCGTTCAACCCGTACGCCGAGGAGGTGACCGGCGACTGGATCGTCTACCGCGAGGGCGCGCCACGCCGGCACCTCGGCGACGTCTATCTGAACGGGTTGAGTTTCTTCGAGGTGGGGAGCCGGGCAGAGGTCGACGATCCGCCCCGGCGCACCGAGGTCGTCGACGACTGGACCCGGGTGACCCGTCCGGTCGGTAATCCCGACCAGACCCGGCTCGTCTGGTACGCCGAGGTCGGCGAGCAGACGACGATCTGGGCCAACTTCCAGGGCGCCGACCCGAACGCGGAGCTGGTGGAGATCAACGTACGCCGCAGCGTCTTCTACCCGGCGCAGCCCCACCTGGACTACATCACCGTCCGTGGCTTCGAGCTGGCCCACGCGGCCAGCCCGTGGGCGCCGCCGACCGCCGACCAGCCGGGCCTGATCGGACCCGGCTGGGCGAAGGGGTGGGTCATCGAGGACAACGTGATCCATGACGCCAAGTGCTCGGCGATCTCGATCGGGAAGGAGGGCTCGACCGGGCAGAACTTCTCGGCTCTGCGCGGCGACAAGCCGGGCTACCAGTACCAGCTGGAGTCGGTCTTCGCGGCCCGCCAGATCGGGTGGGACCGGGAGCACATCGGCTCGCACGTGATCCGCCGCAACACGATCTACGACTGCGGCCAGAACGCGATCGTGGGTCACCTCGGGTGCGCGTTCTCCACGATCGAGGACAACCACATCCACCACGTCGGCGTGAAGCGTGAGTTCTACGGGTACGAGATCGCCGGCATCAAGCTGCACGCCGCCATCGACGTGGTGATCCGGCACAACCGGATCCACGGCTGCTCGCTCGGCACCTGGCTGGACTGGCAGGCGCAGGGCACCCGGCTCTCCCGCAACGTCTACCACGACAACTGCCGGGACCTCTTCGTCGAGGTCAGCCACGGCCCCTACCTGGTCGAGCACAACATCTTCGGCTCACCCGCCGCGCTGGAGCTGTTCAGCCAGGGCGGCGCCTTCGTCAACAACCTGGTCTGCGGCACGGTGCGGCTGGAGCCGGTGCTGGACCGCGCCACGCCGTACCACCGGCCGCACAGCACCCAGGTCGCCGGGTACGCGGTGATCTACGGCGGTGACGACAGGTACGTGGGCAACCTCTTCCTGGGCGGCGACCCGGGCGCGGCCTACGGCGCGGGCGCGGAGGGCGAGGGCCCGCCGCGAGCCGGCACCGCCGGATACGACGGCCATCCCGCGTCGTTCGCGGAGTACCTGGCCCGTCTCGACGACCAGCCGCCCAGCGACCAGCAGAAGTACGTCGACGTGAAGCAACCGGTGTACGCCCGCGCGAACGCCTACGCCGCGGGCGCCCGGCCGTTCGAGGGTGAGCGTGAGCCACGGGTGCTGGGTGCCGCGACGGCGGCGATTGTCGACGAGGGCGATGCGGTCTGGCTCGTCACCGACCTCCCCGAGGCGTTCGACGGGGCCCGTATCGGTCTCGTCACCGGCCGGGACCTGGAACGGGTCCGCTGCGCCGACGCGGAGTTCGAGGAGGCGGACGGCAGCCCCGCCGTCATGGCCGTCGACCTTACGGGCCAGCCCCGGCAGCCGGGACGAGAGGGCGCCGTCGGCCCGATCGCCGGCCTCCCATCCGGGGCGCAGCGTACGCGCGTCTTCTGACGGCGGACCCGTGCGTACGGCGCGATTACTCTGCCGGCCGCGGCGCGCGGCCGCCGTCCGAAGCGATGAGACGGTGGCGCCGACCGGCCGGCGCCACCGTCTCCGTCGCCCTCAGCCGCGTGCGGCCCAGTCGCCGAGGGTCCAGTCGCGGACCTCGGGCATGTCCTCCAGGTGCTCCACCACGTACGTCTCGTGGCGGTCGAGCTGGCTGCGGCACCACGCCTTGAGGTCCGCCGCCCCGCGCGGCAGGCGCTTGGCGTTGTTGATGGCGTCCATCACGAGGTGGTACCGGGACGCCTTGTTGCGCACCGTCATGTCGAACGGCGTGGTGGTCGTGCCCTGCTCGATGAAGCCGCGCACGCGGAACCGGTCCGCGTCCGGGCGGCCGTGCACGAGCTGGTGGATCGCGCCCGGGTAGCCGTGGAAGGAGAAGACCACGTCGACGTCGTCGGTGAACAGCTCGGTGAACAGGGTCTCGCTCATGCCGTGCGGGTGGTCCTTGGGCCGGACCAGGGTCATCAGGTTGACCACGTTGACCACGCGGACCTTCAGGCCGGGCAGCCGGTCGCGCAGGATCTGCGCCGCCGCGACCGTCTCCATGGTGACGACGTCGCCGGCGCAGGCGAGGACGATGTCGGGGTCGCTGGTGCCGTCGTCGGTGCCGGCCCACTGCCAGATCCCCGCGCCGCGGGCGCAGTGTTCGATCGCCTCGTCCATGGAGAGGTACTGCAGCTGCGGCTGCTTGTCGATGACGATCAGGTTGATGTACGAGCGCGACCGGAAGCAGTGGTCGGCCACCGACAGCAGGGTGTTGGCGTCCGGCGGCAGGTAGACCCGGGCGACGTCGCCGCGCTGGGTGAGCACCACCTGGATCAGGCCGGGACCCTGGTGGGAGAAGCCGTTGTGGTCGTTGCGCCACGCCGTCGAGGTCAGCAGGACGTTGAGGCTCGGCACCTTCGCGCGCCACGGCAGGTGCTTGGCCTCCTGCAACCACTTGCCGTGCTGCACGGTCTGCGAGGCGCTGACCATGGCGAACGCCTCGTACGTGGCGAACATGCCGTGCCGGCCGGTCAGGTTGTAGCCCTCCAGCCAACCGTGGCAGTTGTGCTCGCTGAGCACCTCCATGACCCGGCCGTCGCGGCTGATCGACACGTCCTCCGGTGTCACCCGCTCCATGAAGGCGCGGTCGGAGACGTCGAAGACGCTGCCGAGGCGGTTGCTGTTGGTCTCGTCCGGGCAGAACAACCGGAACCGGTCGGCGTTGCGGGTGTAGATGTCGCGCATCATCTCGCCCAGCTTGCGCGTCGACTCGGCCCGCTCCTGGGCCGGCTGCGGCACCTCGATCGCGTAGGAACGGAAGTCCGGCAGGTCCAGGTCCCGGGTCAGCAGCCCGCCGTTGGCGTGCGGGCTGGCGCTCATCCGCAGGTCGCCGTCGGGGGCCTGGTCCCGGATCAGCGCCACGGGCGCGCCGGCGGAATCGAACAGCTCCTCCGGACGGTACGACTTGAGCCAGCGCTCGAGCAGCGCGAGGTGCTCCGGGTTGTCCTTGACGCCGGACAGCGGCACCTGATGCGACCGCCAGGTCCCGGTGACGATGGTGCCGTCGACGGTGTCCGGGCCGGTCCAGCCCTTCGGCGACCGCAGGATGATCAGCGGCCAGGTCGGGCGGGTGCCGTCCCAGGAACCGTCACGGGCGGCGGTCTGGATGTCGCGGATCCTCGTCCAGGCGGTGGCCAGGGCGGCGGCGAAGCGGTGGTGCATGCCGGGCAGGTCGGAGCCCTCGACCTCGATGACGTCGTAACCGTGGCCGCGCAGGAGGTTGCGTACCTCCTCGGGGTCCTTGCGGCCCAGCACTGTGGGACCGGAGATCTTGGCGTCGTTGAGGTGCAGGATCGGCAGGACCGCGCCGTCGCGTGCGGGGTTGAGGAAGGACACGCCCTTCCAGGAGCCCTCCAGGGGCCCGGTCTCGGCCTCGCCGTCGCCCACCACGGCGATGGCCAGCAGGTCCGGGTTGTCCATCACCGCGCCGAACGCGTGGACCAGGACGTAGCCCAGCTCACCGCCCTCGTGGATGGAGCCGGGGGTGGTCACCGACACGTGCGACGGGATGCCGCCGGGGCTGGAGAACTGCCGGAACAGGCGCAGCATCCCGGCCTCGTCCTGGCTGACGTCCGGGTAGATCTCGCTGTAGGTGCCTTCCAGGTAACCGGCGGCCACCAGTGCCGGCCCGCCGTGACCCGGGCCGGCCAGGTAGATCGCCTGCTGGCCGGTGTGCCGGATCAGCCGGGAGGCGTGCGCGTAGATCAGCGACAGGCCGGGGCTGGTTCCCCAGTGGCCGAGCAGGCGCGGCTTGATGTGCTCAGCCGACAGCGGCTCGCGTAGCAGCGGATTGCCCTGCAGGTAGATCTGCCCGATGGTCAGGTAGTTGTTCGCCCGCCACCAGGCGTCCAGACGGGCTAGCTCGGCGTCGTCGAGCTCGGCGAGCGTGCGGAGTTCGGATACGACCGCGGTCACGGCGGTTCCTTTCACAGATCTCGTCTTGTCAGGACTTACGTTAGGCCCCGCCGCCGCCGACCGCCCGGGCCCGCAAGCCGCAAGCCACAGGACCTTCGGCCCTCGTACGCGGGAATCCGGTGCACCGGCGGTGGGTCGAAGATGCCGGAGTCGCGGCCGGGCGGCCCGTGCGTGGCGAGGCGTTCGCGCAGGACGGGCGCTCGTTCCGGCACGCCGACCTTGACCGGCCGGGCCGCCTCCGTCTGCCGGCCGGCATCAGGGCGGGATGCGCCGGGACGACCCTTCCGGCGCATCCGGAAGCGCGTCCGGATAGTGAGACGATCACCGGCCGCTGTCCAGGACTTCGGACAGCGGCCGGCGTGGCGTCACCGGAGCCTGCGGTGCGTGTCCGATCCGGATGATCATTTGTGCCTGGTGGCCCGCGGTGGTGCCGGCGAGCAGTTCCCGGGTCGCCGGCACCTCGATCGGTTGGCTGACGGGGGTGGTGGCCAGCCGCAGCCGGGTGGCCACCAGCAGGACGTGCTGCAACGCCTGGCCGGCGCGGACCCAGTCGTCCGGGCCGTCGCCGGGCGTCGCCAGCACGGCGATCGTCGGGTGCGCCTCGAGGAACTCGTTCGTCCGCCAGGGCTGCGGGTGGACGAGGCCGAAGTCCCGGACCGGCATCCGTTCGAGGGCGTCCCACGGTCCGACAGCGGCCGGCGGGATGCCGTCGTGCCGGCCCGGCGAGGGTCTCGTCCAGCGGTTCAGCTCGGCCCGGTAGCGGCCCTTCGTGCGCAGCTGGCGCTCGGCGTGGCGCCCGAGCTGCAGGATGGCGTTACGGGTGACCAGGCCGGCGATCGTGAGTACCGCCCCCTGGTCCGCGGCGGCCGATCCCAGCTCCTCGATCGCGTCGGCGGACACCACCGAATCGGTGAACGGCAACCGGTTGGTGTGGCGCCGGGCGATCGTTTCGGCCAGCGTCGTCACGGTTTCCGGTGGTGGATCCTCACGATCGAGCGTCACCCGGGCCACCAGGTCGGGCGACTCCGGTTCCGGGAGGACGGCGCACGTCGTCCGCCATCCCTGCGCACGCAGAGCCAGCCGCAGGGTGAACAGGGCCGCACCGACACTGATCAGGAGTTCGCGGCCGGACGCGTCCAGCGCGTCGAGCCGGCGGCTGTGGTCGGCGTACACCAGCACCTCGCGGCCGGTGATCCGGAAGCGCCACGGCTGGCTGTTGTGCAGCGAAGGGGCGAGCGTCGCCGCGGCCACGGCCCGGGTGAGCACGTTCATGACGCGCCCTCCGCCCGCTGCTTGATGCCCAGCAGCATCCGGCGCTCCATGATCAGACTGCCCGGTTCCATCACCAGGCGGTACGCGGCCCGGCCCGGCCCCGGGCGCGCCGCCAGGGCGATCCGGTTGCGGCTGATCAGCCGGGTGCCCGCGCCGTCCGGTCGCAGGTGGAAACCCCACACCCAGGCGCCGTCGGCGGACCGGAACACCAGCGTCCGCCGCGGGTCGAGGATCTCGACGCGCATGGCCGGCCCGCTCTTGCCGAGCGGCAGTTCGTCGCCGCCGGCGAGATGCTGGAACTGCGGCAGGATCTCGTCGGCGCTGTGCATGTCGAGCCCGAACAGGTTCTCGATCCAGTCGTAGGTGTAGGCGCCACCGCGACCGCTGCCCATCTGCACGAGCCAGGGCCAGACCGCCTCGGCTGGCGCGTCGACGGTGACCGCCCGGGTGGAGACGATGTCCGGATCGGCCAGGAACTCGTCACCGGGCAGCGTCGCGTCCACCTCGGCCGCCGTGGCTCCCCAGGTGAGCCACCGCCCGGGCCGTTGGAGCACTGTTCCCTGCATGACCTCTCCTTCCTGAGCGAAGCGGCGGTCCCCGCCGAGTCAGCCGGAGGTCGCCGTTCCGTAGTACGCGGCGCGCATCAGTTCCTGCATGTCGCCGAGCATCGGCATCCGGGGATTGGCCGGCGCGCACTGGTCCTCGTACGCGTTCAGCGCCTGTTGCGGCAGCGCCGCGAGGAAGGCCCGCTCGTCGACGCCGACGGCCGCGAATGACGGCTCGATGCCGACCTCGTCGCGCAGGCGTTCGATCGCCGTGGCCAGGGCTTCGACCGCTTCGGCGTCGGTCGCCGCGGGAAGCCCGAGGGTACGGGCGATGTCGGCGAAGCGTTGCGGAGCCCGGTACGTCTCGTACTTGGGCCAGCCGGTGAGCTTGCTCGGCACGGTGCCGTTGTACCGGATGACGTGCGGGAGCAGGATCGCGTTGGTGCGCCCGTGCGCGACGTGGAAGGTGGCACCCAGGGTGTGCGACATGGCGTGCACGATGCCGAGGAAGGCGCTGCCGAACGCCATGCCGGCGATCGTCCCGGCGTTGTGCATCTTCTCGCGGGCCACCGGGTCCGCGGCGCCCTGGTGGACGGCTCGGGCGAGGTTGCCGAAGATGAGCCGGACGGCGTGCAGGGCCAGACCGTCGGTGAAGTCGCTGGCGTAGACGGACACGTACGACTCGATCGCGTGGGTGAGCGCGTCGAAGCCGCTGTCCGCGGTGACCACCGCCGGCAGGTCGGCCGCCAGGACCGGGTCGACGATCGCCACGCTCGGCGTGAGGGCGTAGTCGGCGAGCGGGTACTTCTTGCCGGACGCGGTGTCGGTGATGACCGCGAACGGGGTGACCTCGGCCCCGGTGCCGGAGGTGGTCGGTATGCAGACGAGCTGGGCCAGCGCGCCGAGGGTGGGGAACTTGAAGGCGCGCTTGCGGATGTCGAAGAACTTCTCCCGGAGGTCGGCGAAGACCACCTCGGGGTGCTCGTAGCACAGCCACATCACCTTCGCCGCGTCCATCGCCGAACCGCCGCCCAGCGCGATGATGGTGTCCGGGCGGAACGAGCGCATCGACTCGGCGCCACGCTCGACGGTACGGACGCTGGGTTCCGGCTCGACGTCGTCGATGATCTGCAGGGCCACCTGCTCGCGGCGGCGGTGCAGCACGGAAAGGACGCGGTCCACGTACCCCAGCCTGGTCATGGTGTGGTCGGTCACCACCGTGACGCGGTGCACGTCGGGCATGTCGGCGAGGTAGCGGATCGCGTTCGGCTCGAAGTAGATCTTCGGCGGGACCTTGAACCACTGCAGATTGTTCGTACGCCGGGCGACCCGCTTGATGTTGACGAGGTCGACCGCCGTGACGTTGTGCGACACCGAGTTGTGGCCGTAGCTTCCGCAGCCCAGCGTCAGCGACGGCAGGAAGGCGTTGTACATGTCGCCGATGCCACCCTGCGAGGCCGGCGCGTTCCAGATGATCCGGACGGCCTTGATCCGGCGGCCGTACGCCTCGGCCAGATCGGCGTCCTGCGTGTGGATGACGGCGCTGTGGCCCAGACCGTCGAACTCGACCATCTGCTCGGCGTACCCGAAGGCCTGGTCGTGACCGGTGGCGGGCAACAGGGCGAGCACCGGGCAGAGCTTCTCCCGGGTCAGCGGCTCGGCCGGGCCGACCCGGTCGACCGGGACCAGGATGATCGAGGTGTCCGGGGCGACCGTGAAACCGGCGTGTTCGGCGATCCAGGCCACCGGCTGCCCGACCACGTCCGGGTTGAGCTTCCCGGAGCCGAAGAGCAGCTTCTCCAGCAGCGACTTCTCCTCCGGCGTCGCGATGTGGGCGTGCAGTCGCCGGAACTCGGCGAGGGCGGCCGGCCGGATCGCGTCGTCGATGATGACTGCCTGCTCGGAGGCGCAGATCATGCCGTTGTCGAACGACTTGGACAGCACCACGTCGTTGACCGCGCGGGCCACGTCGGCCGACGCCTCGACGTACGCGGGGACGTTGCCGGCGCCGACGCCGAGCGCCGGTTTGCCGGTGGAGTAGGCGGCCCGGACCATGGCGTTGCCGCCGGTCGCCAGGACCACCGAGACATCGGGATGCCGCATCAGCTCGTTCGTCGCGGCCACCGACGGCTCGTCGATCCACTGGATGCAGTGCTCCGGCGCGCCGGCGGCGACGGCGGCGTCGCGGACCGTGCGGGCCGCCTCCTCGCTGCAGCGTTGCGCCGACGGGTGGAAGGCGAAGATCACCGGGTTGCGGGTCTTGAGGGCCAGCAGCGCCTTGAAGACGGTGGTCGACGTCGGGTTCGTCACCGGCGTCACCGCGGCCACCACCCCCACCGGCTCGGCGATCTGCGTGATGCCCGTGATGTCGTCCTGGGCGATCACCCCGACCGTGCGGACGTCGGCCATGTGGTTTGTGACGTGCTCACAGGCGAAGATGTTCTTCACCGCCTTGTCCTCGAACACGCCGCGGCCGGTCTCCTCGACCGCCAGCATGGCGAGTTCGGCGTGTCGGCCGAGCGCGGCCACCGACGCCTTCTTCACGATGCCGTCGATCTGGTCCTGGCCGTAGGAGTCGTAGTCGGCCAACGCCTTGAGACCGTTCTCCACCAGGGTTCCGATCATGGCTTCCGCCCTCCATCGGTCCGTCGCCTCGACCGTAGATCCGCGGCGATCGATGCGGGCACGGCCGATGGACCCGTGAGGACGGGACCACCGGCCCGCACCCGTACGTCGCCGGTGGTGGGACGTGGGCGTGCCGGTGGCTACGTGATCCGTTGCCGGGGCCGGTGAGGTGCGGTCACGGCGCCGGGTGGGGCGCCGCGGCCGTCCCTCGCTTGGCCCGCTGGATCTGCTCGTAGACGTGGGTCCGCAGTTCGGTGAACCGGGGCAGGGCCCGGGTGGTGAGCTGGTCGCGTTCCCGCGGGAGGTCGACCACGAGGTCCTCCTGCACCCGGGTCGGTGCGTTCGACAGGACGAGGACGCGCTGGCCCAGATAGACCGACTCGTCGATGTCGTGCGTCACGAAGACGGTGGAGATCCCGCGGGTCAGGTGCAGGTCACGGACGAGATCCTCCAGGTCGGCGCGGGTCTGCGCATCCACCGCGGCGAACGGCTCGTCCATGATCAGCACTTCCGGCTGGTACGCGATGGCGCGTGCGATGGCCACCCGCTGCTGCATCCCGCCGGAGAGCTGCCACGGATGGCTCCGCGCCGACTGCGGCAGTCCGACCGCGTCGAGGGCGTCGGCGACCAACCGGCCGCGTGCGGCGCGGGAGAGTTTCTTGTGGCGAAGCGGGAGCTCCACGTTGCCCCGGACCGTCAGCCACGGGTAGAGGCTGCGGCCGTACTCCTGGAAGACCACCGCCATCGCCGGGCTCGGGCCCGTCACCGGTGATCCCTCCATCTCGACCAGGCCGCTGGTGGGCCGGAGCAACCCGGCCAGGCACTTCAGGAGGGTGGTCTTCCCGCAGCCAGAGGGACCGACGACGCACAGCAGCTCGCCGGCATCCATGGTGAAGCTGAGATCCCCGATCGCCTCGACCTCGCCCCGGCCGGAGGCGTAGACCTTCCGCAGGTGCTCGACCCGCAGCAGAGGGCTCCCGTCAGGCACGGGTGACCTCCTTCATTCCGTGGTACCAGCGCAGGACGCGGCGTTCGACGACACCGAAGACCACGGCGAGGACGACGCCGATGAGGCCGAGCAGGAGGATGCCGCTCCACATCTCGGCGATGAGGTAGTTCCGCTGGAAGTAGGCGATCCGGTATCCGAGGCCGGCGGACGACGCGAACATCTCCGAGATGACCATGAGGATCAGGGCCACCGAGAGCGCCTGCCGTACGCCGGTCATGACGCGCGGACTCGCCGCCGGGAGGATCAGCAGCCAGAGCCGGTCCCACCGGGAGATCCGGAAGGAGTACGCGGTCTCCAGCATCACGCTGTCGGTCGCCCGGACGCCCTCGATCGTGTTCAGCAGGATCGGCCAGATCGCGCCGGACACGATGACGACGACCTTCATGGTGTCGGTGATGCCGAGCAGGAGCATCGCGACCGGAATCAGCACGGGTGGCGGGATCGCGCGGAAGAACTCCAGCAGTGGTTCGAGGATCTCGCGTAGCGGGCGGAACCGGCCGATGACGACGCCGGCGGCGACGCCGAGGAGGACCGACGCGATCAGGCCGATCAGCAGCCGGTACACGCTCGGCAGCACGTCGTCGACGAACGCCGGGCCGATCCAGGTCTGCCGGAACGCGTCGAGGAGCGTCCGGGGGCCGACGAGGAACCGGTTCGTCGACCGGGTGGACCAGACGGCCCAGAGCCCCACGGCCAGGACGGGAAGCCCGACCGCGAACAGGACGTTCTGGGCGACCCGGACGCCGAGGCCGCGAGGGCCGGCCCTGCCCGCGCCGAGGGCGGTCATCGGGTTGCCTCGTCCGCGAGCACCGACTGGTGCCAGGCCATCGAGCGGCGTTCGGCGAAGCGGAACACGACGTTCACCAGCAGGCCGAGGAGCCCGGTGACCACGACGAGTCCGTACAGGCCGACGGCGTCCCCGGCGGAGCGGGACAGCTCGATCATGCGCCCGAGGCCGGGGTTGCCGATCACCATCTCCGCGGTGACGGCCAGGATGAGCGCGACGGCCGCGCCGAGACGCAGGCCGGTCATCAGGTACGGCAGAGCGGTCGGAAGGACGAGATACCGCAGCTGCTCGCGGCGGGTGAGGCCGAAGCTTCGCGCGGTGTCCCGGGCGACTGTGTCGACGTCGGCGACGCCGTAGATGACCTGCACGAACACCTGCCAGAACGCCGCGTAGACGATGATGACGAGCGCGGCGCGCATCTGCAGGCCGAACATCAGCACGGCGAGGGGGATCAGCGCGACCGACGGCACCGGCCGCAGGAACTCGACGGTCGTGTGCGTCGCGCGACGCAGGAACGGCACCAGCCCGACCACCGTCCCCAACGCGACCGCGGCGAGCGTCGCCACCGTCAGGCCGATCGCCCACGACGTCATGGTGAGCCGGAGCCGCCGCCAGAAGGCCAGGTCGCGGACCTCCTGGAACAGCCGCCCGAACACGTCTGTGGCGTACGGCAGGTAGTGCGGGTCGACCAGTCCCAGTGTCGGGAGCAGCTGCCAGACGGCGAGGAACCCCAGAAGGCCGGCGGCACCCAGCAGGACCTTGCGCATCGGCCGGCTACTGCTGCTGGACGAGGCGGTCGAAGTCGGGCCGCCGGTCGAGTACGCGGTACTTCTGGGCGAGCGTCGCCAGTTGCTCCAGGCCGGCCCGGTCGAGCTCCCACCCGAACGCCGGAAGCCGCACGGAGTCCGCCACCGCGTCCGGTAGTTCGAGGTTGTCCTTGATGGCCTGCCGCAGGGCCGTCTCGTTCGCCGGGTCCTTGGCCCAGGTGAGCGTCTTCTTCATCGCCGAGGAGAAGTCCGCGACCAGCGCGGCGTCGGAGTCCTTCAGCTTGCTCGACGTGATCGTGGTCAGGGTGGCGAGACCGGGGACCGTGGCCTGATACGGGGCGACCACGAGAACGTCACCGCGCTTGCGCATCTGGGTGATGAACGGTTCTGTCACCCAGGCGGCGTCGATGTTGCCGCCCTGGAGCTGCGCCGGGGCGTCCGGGAAGGCCACCTCGACGAACTTGACCTTGGTGGGATCGCCGCCGTCCTTCTCGACCGCCGCCATGATCGTGACATCGCCGGCGGCGCCCAGGCTGTTCACCGAGACCTTGCGCCCCGCGAGCTGGGCCGGCCGGGTGATGCCGGACTTCGCGGACGCCACGACCGCGTTGATGTCGTCACCGTCGGCGTAGGACGACGCGTAGTTTCCGATGATCGTCACACCGAGGTTCTGCAGATCGGCCCGGAACGGGCCGAACGGCTGCCCGATGGCGAAGTCGATGTCGCCGTTGATCAGGGCCGGGATGGCCTGTGCGCCACCCTGTGCGGGCACGACCTCCACATCGAGCCCCTGCTCCCGGAAGATGCCCGCCTTGATGCCGCCCCACAGCGCGGCGGTCTCGCTGATCGGCAGCGCCGCCACGCGGACCTTCCGCAGGTCGCCGCTCGCCCCGGGGGACGGATCGGTGGCATCGGAATCCGTGCAGCCGGTCAGGGCGATCACGACGCCGGCGAGGACAGCGAGGGCGGTGGCCTTCTTCATGGACGAGCCCTTCCGTGCGCAGCGCTTGTGCAACGTCGGGAGTGGGGCCGGTGGAGTGGGGTGAAGCATCCGACCGCGCCGATCAGCGTCATGCAGAAGCGATTGATTGTCAAGAATTCCGATAAGGCGGATCGCAAAGCGATCCGGGTAGCCCGGCACCGATGTGAATGCGTCTTGACGAGCGACGATTTTGTGACCAAACTGTGCGGTTGGTGGTGCGGCGGCGGAGGAGCGACTACTTGGCGATCGTGATCGTGGGCGCTGGGATCGGTGGCCTCACCACCGCGCTCAGCCTGCATCGGGCCGGCTTCCGTGAGATCACCCTCTACGAGCGCGCCGCCACGCTGCATCCGCTCGGCGTCGGGATCAATCTGCTCCCGCACGCCGTTCGTGAACTGACCGAACTGGGCCTCGGCGAACGCGTGGAAAGGCTGGGCGCCGCGCCTGGCACACTGGCCTACTACAACCGGCACGGTCAGCAGATCTGGAGCGAGCCGCGCGGGCTGGACGCCGGATATCGCTGGCCGCAGCTTTCCGTGCACCGCGGCCGGTTCCAGATGGAACTGCTCACCGTGGTGCGGGAACGGCTGGGGGCCGACGCCGTGCGCACCGGGCACCGGCTCGTCGACGTCCGCGACGGCGTCGCGCGCTTCGCGACGGCGGCGGGGGAGGTGAACGTCGCGGGCGACCTGATCGTCGGAGCGGACGGCATCCATTCCGCGCTGCGCCGCCAGCATCAGTCCCGCGAGGGAGCGCCGCTCTGGAACGGGCTGACGCTGTGGCGGGGGACGGCACGGGCACCCGGATTCCTGGACGGGCGGACCATGATCATGGCCGGGGACGCGGAACAGAAGTTCGTCGCGTACCCGATCGGCGCCGGCCTGATCAACGTCGTCGCCGAGCGGCGCGGGCCCGGTTTCGCCGGGCCGAACGCGGACTGGAACCGGGCGGTCGACCCCGCGCCGGTCGTCGCGCTCTTCGCGGACTGGCGCTTCCCGTGGCTCGACGTGCCGGAGCTGCTGGCCGCCGCGGACGAGATCCTCGAATACCCCATGGTGGACCGCGACCCGATCGACACGTGGACCCACGGGAACACGACTCTGCTCGGCGACGCCGCGCACCCGATGTATCCGAACGGTTCCAACGGGGCGTCGCAGGCGATCCTGGACGCACGTACCCTCGCCTTCCATCTTGCCAGCGAGCGGACGGTGCGGGCGGCGCTGGACGCCTACGAGGCGGACCGGCGGCCGGCGACCACCGCGCTCGTGCTGAGCAACCGGCGGCAGGGCCCGGAACAGGTGATGGTGCTCGCCCGCGAGCGCGCGCCGGGCGGATTCGCGCACATCCACGACGTCATCCCGCCGGAGGAGCTGACCGAGATCGCCACCGGGTACAAGAAGGCGGCCGGCTTCCTGCCCGCCGACCTCAACGAACGGGCCTCCCTGACGCCGACGGTCTTCTCGGGCGTTCTGCCGTGACCGGCCCGGAGACGACCGAGCTGGACGCGGCGCGACTGGCGTCGGTGATCTCACCGCTGCGCCGCATGCTGCTCGCCGCCGCTCGGGCCGCCGAGCACCTGCCGGAGATCCCGGACGCGCAGATCGAGATCGTGCGGGCGCTGCCCCGGGGCACGGTGGCCGGTCCGGGTGAGCTGGCCGAGCGGCTCCGTCTGAGCCGATCCACGGTCAGCAACCTGCTCACCACCATGGAGGGTAACGGTCTCGTCGAGCGCTGCCCCCGCCCCGGCAACCACCGCCACGTCGACGTCCTCGCCACCCCGAAGGCCCTCGACCTGTTCGACCGCTTCGACCTCGCGAGCGGAGACCTGGTCGCCCGCGCCGCGGCCACCCTGCCGGCGGCGGACCAGGCGGCCCTCGCCGCCGCGGTGCCCGCGTTGGAGCGCCTCCGCGACGCCCTCGCGCAGGACAAGGACACCCCATGAGTACGCGCCCGCCCGCCGGTCCGGGCTCGATGAGCGCCCTGCCGGTTCCCGGCCTGGAGGCCGCGTTCGAGGTGGAGGCCCGGCTCGGCGTGCTGGAGGACCACGGGGTGACCCGCGCCGGTCACCGCCGCGTCGTGCCGGTCGTCGGCGGCCGGGTCACCGGCCTCTTCGAGGCGGACATTCTGCCCGGCGGCGCCGACTGGCAGGTGGTCCGCCCCGACGGCGCGATCGAGATCGACACCCGCTATTCGGCGCGCACCGCGGACGGCGGCCACGTCTACCTCCGCACGTTCGGCGTCCGCAGTGGTCCTCCGGCGGTCCTCGAAGCGTTGCTGCGCGGCGACGCGGTCGACCCCGCCGCGTACTACTTCCGCCTGGGCGTACGACTGGAGACGTCGGTGCCCGCGCTGGCCGTGCTGGAGCAGTGCGTCTTCGTGGCGTCGGCGATCCGCGAGGCCGATCGGGTGCGCTACACCGCCTACCGCGTCACGTAGGTGTTCCCGGAGGGGCCTCAGGACTGCACGCCCGCGTAGATCCAGGGCACGATCAGCGCGTACACGAGGACAAGCGCGGCGACGGTGACGAATGGGGTGCTGACGAGCACCACGGCCGATGCCACGCGGACGCGGGTCCGCAGTCCCTCGTGCATCTCGGGGGTGCGCGCCAGCACGAGCAGCGCGGTGATCCACGTGGCGAGACCGACCGTGGCGACGATGCCGAGCCACGACAGCAGCACCGTGACGTTGGTGCCGAACCGGTCACCCCCGTCGCTGCCGTACTGCAGCAGGTACGGCCTGTTCCGCAGCCCGATCCAGAGGTTGACGCTCACGAACGCGGTGAGGGCGACGGACCACAGGGCGGCGAATCCGGCGGCGGTGCCCCGCAGGCGGGTACGGGTACGCTGCGCTGCCTCGTCGAGTACGGTCATGCACGGATGCTAGTCACCTGATCGCCGTGCGCTCCAGGGCGCGCTTGTCCGGCTTGCCGCTGGGCGCCACCGGCACCCGGTCGATCCACTGGATCGTCCGCGGGGCCGACGCTTCCCCCAGCGCCTCCGCGACCAGGGCACGCAGCCGTACGGCGTCCGGCACGCGACCCGCGGCCGGCACCACGTACGCGTGCACCGCCTCCCCGGTCACGTCGTCGGGATGGCCCACGACGTACGCCTCGGCGACGGCGGGATCCGCGGCGAGGACCCGCTCGATCGGGCCGGCGTACACCAGGTTGGCCTGCACGATGATGACGTCCCGGATCCGGCCGAGCAGGTGCAGGTAGCCGTCGGCGTCCAGGCGGGCCAGGTCACGGGTGCGGACCCAGCCGTCGACGAAGGTCTCGGCGGTCTCGACGGGATCGCTCCAGTAGGCGGCGGCCTGTGCCGGGGTCCGGACGAACAGTTCCCCCTCGGTGGCGGGACGGCCGTCGGCGTCCCGGATGGACAGCGTGGTCACCGGGGGAGGCCGGCCGACCGAGGCGAGCGCGGCCGGGTGTGCCAGCATCTCGGCCGGCGTCACCATCGTGATCATGCCGGTCTCGGTCTGGCCGTAGCCGTGGAAGACGACGGGCCCGAGCACGTCGAGCGCCTCGGTGAGCCGGCCGGGGGCGAGCGGCGAGCCGGAGACCAGCAGGGCCCGCAGGCTGCTCAGGTCGGCCGGGTCGGCGCGCTGGTCCTGTACGAGCTGGTTCAGCTTGCCCACCGTGATCACGCTCGCGGTCGCCCGGTGCCGGGCGATCATGCCGGGAAAACCCGGAGGCTGCGCCGCCACCAGGGTGCCGCCCGCGGCCAGGGTGAGGATGCCGTACTCCAGCATCACCTGGCTGCTCAGCGAACCGAAGACGAGATACCGCTGGAGCCGGGTGGCGAGATCGGCGATCGCCGGGGGCCAGCGGGCCGGATACGGCGCCCAGGCCGCGCTCATCGCCGCGTACGTCTGCGCGCAGCCCTTCGGGCTGCCGGTGCTGCCGCTGGTCCAGATGATCCGGGCGACGTCGTCCGGGCGTCCGGCGGCGATCAACCGCCTTCCGTCGTCCGGGGTGCGCGCCAGTTCGGCGACCCGGGCGTCGTCGAGCAGCAGCGTGTTCTCGCCGAGCTGCCAGGCGCGGTGCGCCGGGCTCAGGTCGGGGCGGACCCCGGAGACCCGGGCGCCCACCGCGAACGCCGCGATGATCGCCGCGAACGCCTCCGCTGTGACACCGAGGCGCAGGGCCACCCCGACGCCGGGGCCCGCCCCGGCGGCGCGCAGCCCGGCGGCGATGCGGCGCACCATCCGGTACATCTGGGCGGTGGTGACGGTCCGCTCACCCTCCTCGAAGGCGGGCCGGCCGTCGCCGGTGGCGATCAGGTCCAGTAAGGGCTGCGGCCAGACCTCAGCCGGCATCGGAGAGCACGCCCTTGAGGAAGAGGACGAGCGGCTGATGGTGCACGTCCGGCAGATTCCAG
The DNA here is from genome assembly GCF_042872445.1 of Micromonospora sp. NPDC005257. Taxonomy (NCBI): domain Bacteria; kingdom Bacillati; phylum Actinomycetota; class Actinomycetes; order Micromonosporales; family Micromonosporaceae; genus Micromonospora; species Micromonospora sp. NPDC005257. The sequence goes on from NZ_JBIAKL010000015.1 coordinate 24,176, forward strand.
TGGTTCTCCAGGTTCTCTGCGAGGTGGTGCGCCGCGACGACCCGGCCGCCACTGTGGACCCGGACGACCGGGTGCAGGTAGCTGGCGTCGTGCGCGTGCGCGGCGTCGTTCTCGGCGATCCGCGGCACCGTGATGTCGAACGGGTCGACCTGGTCGTGGTCCGGCCCGTACTCCAACGTGACCACGAACGCGAACGGCTCCGGCCCCAGGCCGCCGTCGTGCAGGTACGCGACCGGCACCTCCTCGTGGTAGCGCGCGGTGTCGCCGGAGACCACGACGACGTCGCCGAGGACGGCGAACTGCTGCCACAGCGCCGAGGTGCGGTTGATCCGGGCGATGATCGCTTCGGCGATCGCCTCCGGGGTGACCTCCAGCGGTGTCCCCGGCCACGGCGTGCGGTGGTGGCGGGCGTCGAGGATCCGGTGCAGGGCCCGCACGCCGTACCGGAAACCGTGGATGAACCCGTTCGTGGAGCGCTTGAAGTCGCGCTGCTGGGTGAGCGTGCCGGCGAAGTACAGGCCGGGCACGTTCACCGACTCGTACGCGGAGGTCTGCTCGGGGAAGCGGTCGTCGATGACGAGCCGTGGCCGCGCGGACGGGTCGAAGATGCTCGCGTCGAACCGGAACCCGGTGCAGAGGATGATCCGGTCGTAGTCGATCCGCCGGGTCGCCTCGACGGTGCGGGCGTACCGGAAGTCGATCCGGTAGCCGCCGTCCTCGCGCCGGACGATCCGCTCGACGGTGCCGTCGAGGACCGCGTTCTGCGACTTGAGCTGGTACGTGTCGAGGAAGTTGTTGTTCACCGCACGCAGGTGCCCGACGTAGTGCGACTGCCACGCCAGCTTGATCGAGTGCGGGCCGGCGACGTGGATGACGGCTGCCGTCTCGACGAGCGCGTCGGCGGTCTCGAAGGCCGAGTTGCCCTTGCCGATGATGAGCACGCGCTGATCGGTGAAGTCGTCCGGGTCGACGCTGACCGTGTCGTACCGTTCGGCCAGCTCGGCGCCCTCGATCGGCGGGACGTACAGCTGGGACACGCCGGTGGCGACCACCACCCGCCGGGCGGTGACTGTGTCGTCGCCGGCGCGCACGGTGAACAGGTCGCCGTCACGGGCGACGCCGGTGACCCGGGTGTCGTATCTGACGCGCAGGCCGCGGGCGAAGTCGGCCAGGTAGCGCACCAGGTCCGCGGCGTCGGGGAAGTAGCGCCGGCTGTAGTTCTTGAACAGCAGCGCAGGATCGTCGGTCAGCAGTGAGTTCCAGTCCGCACGCAGGTTGAACTCCGGATCGTCGGAGCCGGTCCAGACCTTGTTGATCGAGATGAGCTGCCGGTGCCGGGGATAGGTGGTGAAGAACGTGCCCGGCGCCGGGCCGGCCTCCAGGACCAGATAGTCGCGCCCGTCGCGATCGAGCAGGTGAGCGAGCTGCAACCCGGCCGGTCCGGCTCCGATGATCAGATAGTCGAGCGTCATGCGACGCAACGTATCGACCCGATCTCAGAGCGCTCTGAGAACCCTTCTCTAGGGTCCGATCGCATGACGACAGAGGTCGACCTCGGGGTTCCACTTCGGATCGCCGACCTGCGCGCCGCCCGCGACCCGATCAAGGTCGTGGTCGGGCCGCAGGTCCGCGATCGGGTCACGGCCGCCCGTACCTTCCTGGCCACGGTGCTCGGCGACGACCGCGCGGTGTACGGCGCCACGACCGGCTTCGGCGCGCTCGTCGGGTACGCGGGCCGCGCCGACCTGCGCGACCAGGCCGACAACACGCTCGCCCACCTCGGCGCGGGCCAGGGCCCGGACCTCGATCCGGAGGTGGTCCGCGCGACCCTGCTGCTGCGGACCGCGTCGCTGGCCCGGGGCGCGTCGGGGGTCTCCCCGCACGTGATCGACGCCCTCGCGGCGATGCTCGCCACCACGTTCGTCCCCGCGATGCCCCGGCTGGGGTCGGTCGGCGCCAGCGGCGACCTGATTCCGCTGGGCGCGGCCGCGCAGGCGCTACGCGGCCGGGGCGACGCCTATCTGGACGGGGTACGCCTGCCGGCGGCCGAGGCGCTGAAGCGGGCCGGCCTGGAACCCCTGCCGCTGGACGGCCGGGACGCCCTCGCCCTGGTCAACGGCACCTCGCTGACCACCGCGGCGACGGCGCTGGCGCTGGACGCGGCCCGTGCCGCGCACCTGGCGGTCCAGGTGCTCACCTGCCTGCTCGCCGACCTGCTCGGCAGTGGCACGCAGTTCCTCGACGCCCGGCTGCTGCGCGCGTACGGGCATCCGGGCGCGATCGACGTGGGCGCACGGATGCGGCGGGTCGGCGCCGGACTCGTCGCGTCCGGCGCACGTCCGCTGCAGGAGCCGTACAGCATCCGGTGCACGCCGCAGCTGCTCGGCGCCGCCGAGGACGCCCTGCGCTACGTCGACGCCGTCGTGGCGGCCGACCTCGGGAGCGTCACCGACAATCCGCTGTTCTTTCCCGACGACGACCTCGTCGTGCACGGCGGCAACTTCTTCGGGCAGCCGGCCGCGTTCGCCGCCGACGTGCTGTCGATGGTCGTGGCGCAGGTCGGCAACCTCGCCGAACGGCAACTCGACCTGCTCGTCGACCCGAACCGCAACGGCGGCCTGCCGCCGATGCTGGCCGCCGGTCCGGGACAGCAGCACGGGCTCCAGGGCGTGCAACTGGCGGCGACCGCGTTGATCACCGAGATCCGGCGCGACGCCATGCCGGCGAGCATCCAGAGCGTGCCGACGAACCTGCACAACCAGGACGTCATCCCGCTCGGCACCCAGGCGGCGCTGCGGGTGCTGGACCAGGCCCGGCTGCTGCATCTCATCGTCGGGTCGCTCGCGTTGGGGCTGCGCCAGGCCGCGTACGTGGGTGCGCGTGCGCCGACCGCGCCCGGCTGCGCCGAGGTGCTGGCCGCGCTGGCCGCGGCCGTACCCCCGGTCGACCCGGACCGGCCGCTCGACGGTGACGTGCGGCGCGCGGCCGACGTGATCGCGGATCTCTCCGTTTCTCTTTCCTGAGGTGGACACATGACGCTTGACTACCTGATCGTGGGCGCCGGACCGGCCGGCCTGCAACTAGCAGCGCTGCTGGAGGCCGACGGCAGGCGCGACTATCTGGTCCTGGAACAGGCGGAGATCCCGGGGGCGTTCTTCGCCACCCATCCCCGCCACCGGCAACTGATCTCCATAAACAAGCCGCACACCGGCTCGGACGACCCGGAGCTGAACCTGCGGCTGGACTGGAACTCGCTGCTCAGCGACGACCCGGCGCTGCGGTTCACCGGCTACACCGAACGGTACTTCCCCGACGCCGACGTGATGGTCCGCTACCTGGCGGACTTCGCCGCGAAGACGGGGGCGCGCGTGCGGTACGGCGCCCGGGTGACGTCGGTCCGCAAGTCCGACGGCCTGTTCGAGGTCGACGCGGGGGAGGAGGTCTTCCGGGCGCGACGGCTGATCGTCGCCACCGGGGTCTCCCGGCCTTACCTGCCGGCGATCCCGGGGCTGGAACTGGCCGAGCAGTACGCGGACATGTCCGTCGACCCGCGCGACTACCTCGACCAGAAGGTGCTGATCATCGGCAAGGGGAACTCCGCGTTCGAGACGGCGGACAACCTGACGGAGACCACCACGCTGATCCACGTCGCCGGGCCGAGTTCGGTCCGGATGGCCTGGCGTACGCACTACGTGGGACACCTGCGCGCGGTGAACAACAACTTCCTGGACACCTACCAGCTGAAGTCGGCGAACGCGATCCTGGACGGCGACGTCAAGCGCATCGAACGCGACGGCGCCGGTTTCACCGTGACGTTCTCGTTCTCCCGCGCGAACGAGGTGGTCAAGGAGCTGTGGTACGACCGGGTGCTCGTCTGCACCGGGTTCGCCTTCGACGCGTCCATCTTCGACGACACGTGCCGCCCGGCGCTCGCGATCAGGGACCGCTTCCCGGCGCAGACCCCGGAGTGGGAATCGGTGAACGTCCCCGGCCTGTTCTTCGCCGGCACCATCAGCCAGGAACGGGACTTCAAGCGCTCGACGAGCGGCTTCATCCACGGCTTCCGGTACGGCGTGCGGGCGCTGCACCGGATCCTGGAGCGACGGTACGGGGACACGCCGTGGCCGGCGGAGAAGCTGGACGCCACAGCGGAGTCGATCGCCGACGCCGTCATCGCGCGGGTCAACCGCAGCTCCGCCCTGTGGCAGCAGTTCGGCTTCCTCGGTGACGTGGTCACGGTGGCCGGGTCCGACGCGCGCTACTACGACGAGGTGCCGGTCGAGTACTTCACCGGCACCGGCCTGCGCACCGCCGACCACGACTACACGGACGCGTTCGTCGTCACCCTGGAGTACGGCCCCGAGCACGACCGGGTGGACCCGTTCGACATCACCGTCAACCGGGTCGCCCAGGACGTGCCCGGCCAGGCCCACGACGCCGCGTACCTGCATCCGGTGGTCCGTCACCACCGGGCGGGCCGAGTCACCGCCACCCACCACCTGGCGGAGAACCTGGAGAACCGGTGGGACCGGCCGCAGACGCACGTCGCGCCGCTCGTCGCGTTCCTCGACCGCTGCCTGAGCAGTGCCGGGCGTTGAGATGCGCCGGCCGGAGGGCGCGGCGCCGCCCGGAACCGCGCTGGGCGGCGCCGCGCTGGACGGCCCGGCGCTGAACCTGGCCGAGCTGGCCGCCGACGCCCGGGCCCGCCTGGACCCGGTGCGCTGGGACTTCTTCTCCGGTGGGGCCGGCGAGGAGCGTACGGTCCGCGCCAACGAGGCGGCGTTCGGCAGGCGCTACCTGGTGCCCCGCGTCCTGCGCGGCGCGGGCCGGCGCGACCTGCGGATCTCGCTGCTCGGCAGCCGGATCTCGATGCCGGTGCTGATCGCGCCGACCGCGTTCCACCGGCTGGCCCACCCCGAGGGCGAGGTGGCCACCGCACGCGCCGCCGCCGAGGCGGGCACGGTGATGGTGGTCAGCATGGCCGCCACCCGGCCGGTCGAGGAGATCGCCGCGGCAGGCGGGCCGCTCTGGTTCCAGCTCTACCCGCAGGCGGACCTCGACTTCACCGCGTCAGTGGTACGGCGGGCGGAGAAGGCCGGCTGCACCGCCCTGGTCGTCACAGTCGACTCGCCCGTGTTCGGCCGGCGGGAACGCGATCTGCGGCACGGCTTCGTCGACCTGCCGCCCGGGCTGGTCTGCGAGAACATGCGCGACGCGACCGGCCGGGTGCGCGACATCGGCATGGACGCCGGGCTGGACTGGGAGCGGATCGCCTGGCTGCGCGGGATCACCACGCTGCCGATCCTGCTCAAGGGGGTGCTGCATCCGGCGGACGCGGCGCTGGCCGTCTCGTACGGCGTCGACGGTCTGCTGGTCTCCAACCACGGCGGCCGGCAGCTCGACGGCGCGCTCGCCACCCTCGACGCGTTGCCCGCCGTCGTCGAGGCCGTCGCGGGGCGGCTGCCGGTGCTGCTCGACGGCGGCGTCCGCCGGGGGACCGACGTGCTGGTGGCGCTGGCGCTCGGCGCGAGCGCGGTGCTGGTCGGCCGCCCGGTGCTCTGGGGGCTCGCGGTGGGCGGCGCCGCCGGGGTACGGCACGTGCTCGACCTGCTGCACGCCGACCTCGACCGGGCGCTGGCGCTGGTCGGCGCCATCGGGCCGGCGGACCTGTGCGGTGACCTGGTCGCCACGGTGGCAGCCGGATGAGCGGCCTGATCGTCCTGCCCGTCCTGGCGGGGATCGCGTGGACCGTTCCGTACTGGCTGCCCCGGACGGTGGTCCGCCTGCGCGAGTGGGTGTTCGTCACCGTCAACGGCGCCGAGGGCGTCCCGGTGCCGGGTCCGACCGTCGGCATGGAGCACTTCGAGCGGGTGTACTCCGATCCGGCGGCGGACGGGCGCAGCCGGGGCGCCGGGTTGTCGGACCTGTTCTGGTACTGGCTGGCGCCCGGGCCGCACATGCACCAGGAGCATCTGGAGCCGGGCGACCGCTACCGAACGGTGGCCGCCACCACCCGGCGGGTGCTCGCGGTACGCCGCCGGCGCTGCGACGACCTCGCGACCGCCGCCACCCGGCGGGTGCTCGACCGGTTACCGGCCGGCCGGACCAGCCACGTACGGCTGCGCGACCTGATGATGCCGGTCTGGGCCGAGGTCTACTACGAACTCGTCTTCGGCGAGGCGTGCCCCCCTGATGCCCGGGCGTTGATCGTCGCCAACGCCGACGACGTGGTCAACGGGCTCAAGTGCACCGGCCTGCGGCACATGCGGCGGCGCGACCGGCTGACCGGGTATCTGCACGACCGGATCGAGGCGGGGACCTGCCCGGTGACGCTGCCGCCGCCGTTCACCGCCCGGGAGACGGCCTGGTATCTCCAGGGCGCCTTCTTCAACACCGCCGTGGTGCAGATGTCCGAGGCGATGGCGCACGTGCTGCTCGCCCTCGCCACACGTCCCGACCTCCAGCGAGGACTCGACGACGACGAGGCGCTGGACCGGGTGATCGACGAGACGCTGCGGGTTCATCCGCTCTTCGGCGTGGCGCACCGGATCACGTCGGCGCCGATCACGCTGCCCACCGGCGTGTCCCTGCCGGCCGGAACGGTACTGCTCTTCAACTACCTGGCGTTCCACCGCGGCGGAGCCGCCGGCGACGACCGGTTCGACCCGGACCGGTGGCTGACGCTCAAGCGTGGCGACGCGCACTTCATCCCGTACGGGGTCACCGCGAACCGGGCCTGCCCGGCCCGCGGCGTCGCGCCGGTGATGATGCGTGCCGCGACCCGCGAGGTGCTGCGCCGGTACGTCCTGACCTCCTCGGCCTCACACACCCGCTCGCTGCCCAGCCGGGGCCCGGCGTATCTGACTCCGGCCGGGTGCACCGGCCCGGGGCGGCTGCGGCTGGCCGCGATGCGGTCGCGGGACCGGTGGGCCGACGTGGGCCGCAGCGTCCGGCAACTGGTGTTCGGCACCTGGATGGTGATCGACGCCCGCCGGCAGCGGTTGTGCACCGACTACTTCGAGAGGGCTGTCCGATGACACCAACGGAGCTGGCGCCACGCTTCTTCATCGCGGTCACGGTGATCCTGATCTTCTGCAAAGGGGTCGCCTGGCTGCTCGGCAAGGCGGGACAGCCGGCAGTGGTCAGCGAGATGCTCGCCGGCGTACTCCTCGGCCCGTCGCTGCTCGGGCTCCTCCTGCCGGACGTTCAGGACGCCCTGTTCCCGGCCCCCCTGCTGCCGGTCCTCTACGTCGTGGGTCAGGTCGGCCTGGTGCTGTTCATGTTCCAGGCCGGGTATGCGTTCAGCGCCCACCGGGTCACCGGGCTCGCCGGCACCGCCGGCGTGATCTCCCTGGCCGGGGTCACCGCGCCACTCCTCCTGGGGGTGCTGCTGGTCCCGGTGGCCGCCGGTGCCGTGCCGATCCAGGCCGAGGGGACGTCGCTCGGGGTCTCGGCCGCGTTCGTCGGCGTCGCCCTGGCCATCACCGCGTTCCCGATGCTGGCCCGGATCATCACCGAGCACGGGCACGCCGGCACCCGGCACGGCACCCTCTCCCTGGCCAGCGGCGCGATCGACGACGTTGTCGCCTGGATCATGCTGGCCGCCGTGCTGGCCTTCGCCTCCGGCCGGGCCGGTCCCGCGATCGTCACCGCGGGCGGGGCGATCCTCTTCGCCCTGGTGCTCTGGTTCGGCGGGCGTACGGTCACCTCCGCGCTGATGACCCACCGCGCCCTCAACGACCGCGCCCGGCTGCTCGGCACCGTGGCCCTGCTGTTCCTGGTCGCCTGGTACACCGACGAGATCGGGCTGTACGCGGTCTTCGGCGCGTTCGCGGTCGGCGTGGTGATGCCCCGCACCGACAACACCGACCGGGTCGTGGACACGCTCACCCCGGTCGCCGCGACGCTGTTCCTGCCGTTGTTCTTCACCTACTCGGGTCTGCGCACGGAGTTCGGGTTGCTCGGTTCCCTGCCGGTGCTGCTGTTCGCGCTGGCCTGTGTGGCGGTGGCGATCGCCGGCAAGTTCGGTGCCTGCTGGGCGGCGGCGAGGCTCCGCGGCGAGCCGCCGGGTGTGGCGCTGCGGGTCGGCGCGCTGATGAACGCCCGCGGCCTGATGCAGCTCATCGCGCTGAACGTGGGACTGGAGGCGGGCATCGTGAACCCGTCCCTGTTCACCGTGCTGGTGCTGGTCGCGCTGGTCACCACGCTGATGACGACGCCGGCGCTGAGCTGGATCGAGCGCCGGGAGGCGCAACGGCCCGACGACGTCCGCACGCCCGCGCTGGCGGTTTCAGATAGTTGAAGATGCAAATACCGATACTTCCATCGGTCGCCATCTATGGGATCGTTAACATATGCGGGGCGGAAGATCGAACCGGCTGCTGCTGGTCGAGGACGACGCGGATCTGACCGAGATGCTCACCGAGACGCTGGGTCACGAAGGCTACCTGGTCGACCGGGCCTTCGACGGCCAGCGCGGGCTGCATCTCGGGCTGACCCGCTCGTACGACGTGATGGTCATCGACCGGATGCTGCCGGCGCTCGACGGCCTCGACCTGGTCGCCCGGCTGCGCGCCCGGGCGGTCCCGTCCCGGACCCTGATGCTCACCGCGCTCGGCACCGTCGACGACCGGATCGCCGGGCTGGACGCGGGCGCCGACGACTACCTGGTCAAGCCCTTCGACCTCGACGAACTGAGCGCCCGGGTCCGGGCGCTGTGCCGGCGCACGTCCGAGTCGACGGACGTGCTGCCGATCGGCGCCGGGCAGCTCGACCTGGGGCAGCGGGACGCGGTGCTGGCCGACGGCACCCGCGTGGCGCTGTCCACGCGCGAATTCGAGCTGCTGCGGGTGCTGGCGGCCCGGCCGAGCACCGTGCATCCCCGGGCCGCGCTGCGTCAGAGGGTCTTCGCGGAGGCGGCGGGGGCGTCGGTGGTGGACACCTACGTCTACTACCTCCGCCGCAAGCTCGGCCGGTCGGTGGTACGCACCGTGCACGGGCTCGGCTACCGCCTGGGGACGCTCTGATGGAGGCGGCAGAGCAGGCGGTCCTCCGCCGGACCCGGCTGCGCATCGGCCTGCTCGTCGGCCTGACCATCGGCGCCCTGTTGCTGCTGGCCGGCGGCATCTCGTACACGCTCCTGGTCCGCAGCCAGGAGGCGCAGATCCAGCGCGAGCTGGAGTGGGGCACGGAACACGGCGCGATCGCCGGCCCGCCCGCGTGCAGTTGGATCTTCCTGTACGACGGCGTCACGGTGCGCACCGGCACGAACCCGCCGCCCCCGGGCTTCCCGTTGCGCGGGGCGCTGGACACCGTGGCGGCCACCCGGAACGCGGAGATCACTACCATCACGCGTAACGGCACCACCTATCACGTGCGCACCGAGGCGCGCGGCGACGAGGTGGTCCAGGCGGTGTTCGACGCCCGGTTCCAGCTGTCCGACCGCCGGCACCTGCTGCTCGCGTTCAGCCTCGCCGCGGCAGCCGGGCTGCTCGCCGCCATGCTCACCGGTGTGCTCGTCGGCCGCCGGGCCGTCGCACCGCTCGCGGAGGCGCTGACCCGGCAGCGCCGCTTCGTCGCGGACGCCAGCCACGAACTGCGCACCCCGATCGCCCAGGTGCACACCCGCGCACAGCTGATGGCGCGGCGGGCGCGCCATGACGGCGCCGTCACGAACCTGGAGGACCTGGACCGACTGGTCGGCACCACCCGCCGGCTCGGCGAGATCGTCGACGACCTGCTGCTCTCGGCCCGTCTCGCCGCCGCTCCAGCCGACCGGGAACCGGACCCGCCGGTCGACCTCACCTCGCTGATCGGCGCGACGCTCGCCGCCGAGGCCGAACGCGCCGCCGAGCGCCAGGTCACCCTCACCCTGGACACCCCCGCCGCCCCGCTGCCGGTGCCGGGTGTCGAATCGGCACTGCGCCGGGTCGTCGGTGAACTGCTCGCGAACGCCCTGGCCCACACCCCCGCGGGCGGCCGGATCGACGTGACGCTCCGGGCGGTCGAGAACGTCGCCGAGATCGTCATCGCCGACACCGGGAAGGGCTTCGACCAGGCGGACGCGCGGCGGATCTTCGACCGGTTCCACCGTGGCGCGGGCGCCGGCGACCGCCGCTTCGGCCTGGGACTGGCCCTGCTCCAGGAGGTCGTGACGAGTCACCACGGCACGATCGAGGCCGAGGGCCGGACAGGGCGGGGAGCCCGCTTCACGGTGCGCCTTCCCATGACACGGTCGCCGGGCCTGACGGGCAGGGCCGCGTGGATCGGGCACCGTCGGATGCGGCAACTCGGAGCCGGTACGTGAGCGCGGGCCCGCTGGGCCGTTGCCGCTGTCGTTCGTGAACCGGGCCCGGCGGTCCTGGTCAGCGCACCGCCGGACCGGCGACGGGCCGTCGTCGGTCTGCCCGGCGCCGTCGTCCTGCCTGGCGTCGTCGGCCCGGCCGGCGCCGTCGATGTGGTGGCGGACCACGAAGCTCAGCGCCCCCGCCGTCAGCAGAGTGGCCGCGATGAGGGTGAGCGCGCGCGGCAGGCCGAAGCCGTCGGCCAGGAAGCCGATCGTCGGGGGCGCCATCAGAATGCCGGCGTAGCCGAGGGTGGACGCCAGGGCGATGCCGTCCGGGCCGCCCTTCGCCCCGGCCAGCGCAAGGGCCGACGGAAAGATGTTGGACAACCCCAGTCCGGTGACGACCAGGCCGGCGAAGACCAGCCACAGCACCGGGGACAACGCCATCACCAGCCGCCCAGATCTCCGCCTCGAGGTCTCCGTACGCCCCGGTCGGCTGGTAGAAGACCTCCAGCCGGTCGTACTTGCCGAGAAGCTCCGAGCAGTGACGGAGCGGATCGTCGGTCACCTGCCGCAGCAGCGTGGGATTGGTCGTGAAACCTCTGATGAGACCGTCCTCGGCGGCTACCCGTATCTGCTCGGAGTCGCCGGAATCCATATAGACAGACGTCAAAGCACTATCTTTCCGATAGGAGGGTATTCGTCGACAGGATTTCAGCCCGAGGCTGCGATCAGTAGAGCATGTGGCCGGAGGGCCTGCAACGTTTCATCGGCGCATGCTGATCTTCAAAGATGTGAACCGGCGGCGTGAGTGCGAGCTGTTAACAGATCCGAAACCCGGTTTTACGTCCCAGGTCGCCTGGACGGTAAAAGCGGCGCTGAACAGGCATCGGGCCAGCGAGGAGGTGTGTCGCCCGGCGGTGTCGATCGGCTCGGAAAGCGCGGGCCGCCGGGTCGCTCGGTTAAAATTGCGTAAACGATCATCGGCGCGTCAGGAGGTCACGGAATTGACGGGAGAGCCTTGTGGCCATGGAGCGCGCGGAATCGCGGATCGCCATTATCGGAGGTTGGCCGTCGCTGGGATCGATGTGGCGACGGCTCCGTGAGAGGGCTCATCGGAGGAGGCTTCTCAACGAGAATGGGCAGGCTCCTGGACCGGTATAGACCGAGCCTACTCGACCGGTACAGTGGCCGCCACCGGAGCGAGTCCCCGGCCGGCGACGATCTTCAGCCTCGGTAGCCGTGCTGGTGGCCGCCGCCCTGCGGGGACGTGCCGTACGAGTGCGGGGAGCCGCCGGCGGCCGGCCCGGTGTGCAGGATCGCCGTCGGAGCATCGGCCATGCTCCCCGCGGGCGGCGCCGGCAGCCAGGCCGCCGGGGGAGCGGCCGCCTCCGCCACCGCACTCGGTGCGTTCCTCCGTCGCACCAGCACCAGTGCGAGCGCGCCCAGGCCCGCGGCGACCAGCAGGCCGCCCAGGAGGAACATCGAGGTGCTGCCGCCCTCGTCACTGGCGGCCGTGAACGCGGGTGGCGTCGCCGCGGGAACCGCGTCCTCGGCTGCCGCGGCGAGAGGGCTCGCCTCCGTGGTGGGCGACGGCGGGGTCGTGGTGGGCGATGCCACCGCGGCGAGGGTCAGTCGCACCGTCGCGACGTCACCGGCACCGGCACGCACGGTCGCGCGGGCGGTGCGGTAGCCGTCCATGGACGCGCGGACCGTGATGGATCCCTCGGCGATCGTCCGGCCGGCCTTGGAGGTGATCGAGAACTGGCCGCTGCGGTTGCTGGTCGTCCGGTACTCGTGACCGGCGCTGTCCCGGATGGTCAGGTCCGCGCCGCCGATCGCCTTTCCGTCGGCGTCGCGGACCCGGCCGGAGACCCCACTCACCCCGGCCGCCGGTGCGGCCCCGCCGGTGGGCGAGGCACCCGGCCCGTGGACGTAGACCATCTTGTAGGCGTAGCTGTTCTGCCCGGCGAGCCGCACACCGATCGAGATGTTGAGACCGGTGGTCTCGCCCGGGCGGGCCTCCGGGGCGACGAGCGTCGCGTCGAAGGTCTGGCTCCGGCCCGGCCCGAGCTTCGGCTCCGCCCGGCAGCCGGCGGTGCACCGCAGGCCGCCGCCGACCACCACGATGGCCGTCTCGGCCCGGCCGCCGTTGTTGGTGACGCGGAACCGCACGCGCACCACCTCGCGGGGTTTCACGTTCTCCGCGGACACGCTCAGGATGCTCACCGTCTCCGGCGCGGCGGTCGCCGGTGCCGCCACCGCGAGCGTCCCTCCGGCCAGCGTGGCCAGTACGGCCGCCCGGGCCCATCGGACACGTGAGCGCGTCGTCACTTCCACCACCTTCGCCGAGAGCGGGCACCATCGGTCGATGGAGCCGCGGGCCACTATGCCCTGTGCGGGACGGGTTGCGCGACCCGCTCCGCTCGCAGCGTCTCGGGCGGACCCGGTCGACGCCCGTGGGCTCGGCCGGCGGCCACTAATCGGTTGCCCGCCGCGGCGGGTCTGCCTAGATTGCCGGTCATGCACGACACCGACGGGTGCGCCGGATGAGCAGCCGCCTGCGCGAGATCGCCCGGCGGACCGTCGAGATCGCCGAAGCCGGACGCTATCGCAACGACGCCGGTGACGACGTCGAGATCGGGGCGGCGGTACGCGCCGCGGTCGCCGGCACCCGTCACCACCCGCCGGACGAGATGCTCCCGTCGAGAGACGCGGAGCCGGGTGCCGGCGCCGTGGAGGTGACGTACGAGTCGACGTTGCAGGCCGCCCACCGGCTCGGGTCCGGTGCGGCGTGCCTGGTGTTCGCGTCGGCGAAGAACCCGGGTGGCGGGTTCCTGGGCGGGGCGCAGGCGCAGGAGGAGAGCATCGCCCGCTCGTCGGCGCTCTACCCGTGCCTGCTCGCGGCGCCGGACTTCTACGCCTTCCACCGGGCGCAGCGGGACCTGCGGTACAGCGACCGAGTCGTCTACTCCCCGGGCGTGCCGGTGTTCCGCGACGACAAGGGCCATCTGCTCGACCGGCCGTACGACGCGTCCTTCCTGACCGCGGCGGCGCCCAACCTGGGCGCGATCCTGCGCAACCAGCCGGACCACGCCGCCGATGTGCCGGCGGTGCTGGCGCGGCGTGCCCGGCGGGTGCTGGAGATCGCGGCCGCGTACGGGCACCGGACCCTGGTGCTGGGCGCCTGGGGGTGCGGGGTGTTCCGGAACGACCCGGCCGCCGTGGCGGGCGCGTTCGCCGGCGCGCTCCGGGTGGTCGACCGGTTCGACCTCGTGGTGTTCGCCGTTCGCGACGGGCTGCCGGGCACACCGGTGTACCGCACGTTCGCGGAACGCTTTTCGGTAGGTTTGTCGCATGAGTGACGACACCTTCCGGTCGGTGGAGATCGAGCGAACCAGCGTGGGCAGATACGTCGCGCGCAACCCCCGTGGCGGCGAGCTGCAGATGGGTGCGGGGGAGGACGGGACCTTCACGCCGGTGGAACTGCTGCTCGCAGCGCTCGGTGGCTGCAGCGCGGTGGACGTCGACCACGTGACGAGCCGGCGTGCCGAACCGACCCGGTTCGACGTCACGGTGAGCGGCGACAAGATCCGTGACCCGGAGGCGGGGAACCGGATGGAGAACCTCACCGTCACGTTCGCGGTGACGTTCCCGGACGGCGCCGGCGGTGACCGGGCCCGCGAGGTGCTGCCACGCTCGCTGCGGCAGTCGCACGACCGGCTCTGCACCGTGTCCCGGACGGTGGAGCTGGGCAGTCCCGTCTCCATCGTGGACGCGACGGCCGCCCCGGACTCGACCGAACCGCGCTGAGTGGTGGAGGAGGTGCCCGCCGGACGCGGCTGCCAGCCTCCCGATTACCTTGACACCCGTCTATGTTAACGAGAACATTGCCGTAACTTGACGGTAATGCCGTTGCCACGAGCGTCACGGGTGAGGCGAGCAGCCGCGGCCGGCCGGTGACGACCAGGCGCAGGAGGTTCTCGGTGACAGCGACCGCTCGGAGGACGCGTACGGCGGCGGTAGTGGTCCCGGCGGCACTGGTCCTCGCCGCGGGGGTGGTGGCCGGGATGCCCCCGGCGTCGGCGGCGACGGTGGACACGTCCGCGTCGTACGTGGTCGTCAACCGGCACAGCGGCAAGGCGATGGACCTGTACGACTGGTCGACGGCGGAGAACGCGCCGGTGAACCAGTGGACACGCAACGACCTCGCGGTGCAGCAGTGGCAGTTCCTGGACGCCGGTGGCGGGTTCTACAAGGTGCGGTCCCGGCACAGCGGGAAGGTGCTGGAGTTGCCGAGCGGCGGCGACGGCACCCAGCTCGTGCAGAGCACCGACCGGTCGTCGGCCACGCAGCAGTTCCGGTTGCAGGACTCCGCGGGCGGGTTCGTGCGGTTCGTGAACCGGCAGTGGGGCAAGGCCGTCGACGTGTGGCAGTGGTCGACCGCGGACGGAGGGCGGCTGGCCGGCTACGCCGATCTGGACGGCGCCAACCAGCAGTGGCAGCTGATCCGCCTGGGCGGCGGAACGCCGACCACCCCGGCGCCTGCCTACCCGCAGCCCGGCCGGGTGACCGGTGACGTCGGCGTCCACGACCCCACTGTGGTCAAGCGACCCGACGGCGCCTACCTCGTCGCGCACACCGGCGACGGCATCGCGCTGAAGACCTCCACCGACCGGGTCGCCTTCCGTAACGCGGGCGCCGTCTTCCCCGGCGGCGCGCCGTGGACCACCACGTACACCGGGGGAGCGCGCAACCTCTGGGCGCCGGACCTGTCGTACCGCAACGGGCGCTTCTACCTCTACTACTCGGCGTCGACGTTCGGCTCCAACCGCTCGGCGATCTTCCTGGCCACCAGCACCACCGGGACCTCCGGGAGCTGGACCCACGAGGGACTGGTCGTCGAGTCGCGGACCTCGGACGACGTCAACGCCATCGACCCGAACCTCACAGTCGACGACCAGGGCCGCTGGTGGCTCACCTTCGGCTCGTTCTGGTCCGGCATCAAGATGATCCCGATCGACCCGGCCACCGGACGCCGGCTCGGCACCGCCACGTACGCGCTCGCGAACTACGGCCCCGGCATCGAGGCGCCCGTCCTGGTCAAGCGCGGCGCCTGGTACTACCTGTACGTCTCGTTCGACCGCTGCTGCCAGGGCGCCGCCAGCACGTACCGGATCATGGTCGGTCGTTCGGCGAGCCCCACCGGGCCGTTCGTGGACCGCACGGGCCGGGACATGCTCGCCGGGGGCGGCACGCAGATCCTGGCCTCGCACGGCAGCGTGCACGGCCCCGGCCACCAGGCGGTCCTCGCCGACACCGACGGCGACGTCCTCTTCTACCACTACTACGCCGACGACGGCGCGTCGCTGCTCGGCGTCAACCGCATCGGCTACGACGCCGCGGCCTGGCCCTACGTCTACTGATCCCCGGCCACCAGGGAGGGCGCGCATGTCGCCTCGGCACCTACTCCGCCCGGCCCGCCGTACCGTCGAACCGGCCCGCACCGTCGAACCGGCCCGCCGGCGCCTGCGGCCGATCCTGGCCGCGGCGCTCGCGCTGCTCACCACCTCGGCCGGCCTCGCCGTGCCCGGCCCCGCGCAGGCGGCGCCCGCGGTGAACTACACCAACCCGCTGGTGAACCAGCGGGCCGACCCGCACATCGTCCGGCACACCGACGGCTACTACTACATGACCGCGACGGTGCCGCAGTACGACCGGATCGTGCTCCGGCGGGCCACCACGCTCCAAGGGCTGGCCACCGCCACCGAGACGACGATCTGGCGCCGGCACGCCAGCGGTGAGATGGGCGCCCACATCTGGGCCCCGGAGATCCATTTCATAAACGGCAAGTGGTACGTCTACTTCGCCGCCGGGCGGACCGACGACGTGTGGCGGATCCGGATGTACGTGCTGGAGAACTCCAGCGCGAACCCGCTGACGGGCTCGTGGACCGAACGCGGCCGGATCACCACGCCGTGGGACACCTTCAGCCTGGACGCCTCGACGTTCGTGGTGAACGGGGCGCGCTACCTGACCTGGGCCCAGCAGGAGCCGGGCATCTCCACCAACTCCAACGTCTACCTGGCCCGGATGGGTGCCGAACCGTGGCAGATCACCGGTCCGGTGGCCCGGCTGGTCGTGCCGACGTACGACTGGGAGACCCGCGGTTACCGGGTGGCCGAGGGACCGACGGTGATCCAGCGCAACGGCCGGGTCTTCCTCACGTACTCGGCCAGCGCCACCGACGCGAACTACTGCCTCGGCATGCTCACTGCGTCGGCCGGCGCGAACCTGCTCGACCCCGCCGCCTGGAGCAAGAGCCCGGCCCCGGTGTTCACCACTAACGCCGCGACCGGCCAGTACGGCCCCGGCCACAACTCCTTCACCGTCTCCGAGGACGGGCAGAGCGACATCCTGGTCTACCACGACCGCAACTACCGGGACATCAGCGGCGACCCGCTCGACGACCCGAACCGGCGGACCCGGATCCAGAAGCTGTACTGGAACGCCGACGGCACCCCGAACCTCGGCATCCCCGTGCCCGACGGAGCCACACCGGTCCGGCTGCGCTCGCACGACCTGACCGCGAGCTACGTCCGGCACTACGACTACCGGGCCCGGGTCGAACCGAACGTCACCAACCTCGCCGACTCGCAGTTCCGCGTCGTCCCCGGCCTCGCCGGCGCCGGATCGGTGTCCCTGGAGTCGACCAACTTCCCCGGCTACTACCTGCGGCACCGGGCTTTCGCCCTCTACGTCGAACGCGACGACGGCTCGGCCCTGTTCGACGGCGACGCGAGCTTCCAGCGCCGCACCGGCCTGGCCGCGGCCGACGGGCTCTCGCTCGAATCACAGAACTATCCCGGCCGGTACGTCCGCCACCGGGACGGACTGCTCCAACTCGAAACGGTGAGTACGAGCGCCGACCGGGCGGCGGCCACCTTCCACCTGGAGTAGGCGCCCCGACAACCGCTGCGCGGCACCCAGCCGGTCAGTCGCGGGGTAGCACGCCACGAGGTCAAGGGTCACCCTCGGCTGGTCACCTCCAGCCCGCAGTCGTACGAGGTAGCCGTCCAGCAGCGGCTCTGGGCCGTGTCCGAGGACCTCACCGGGGTGCGGTTCCCCGTCCGGCCCGGGCAGCGCCCGGTACCCGAATTCGGTGGCGGCGATCGTGGCGGACGGGCAAGGTAGGACTGCACACCGGCGGCGAGCGCCGCCGTGACGACGACGACCAGGAGAGACAATGCGAGCAGCTTCCACGCTTCGGACCCTTGCCCGTCCTACCGTGGAGCTCCGCCTTGACCCTGTTGAACCTCGGAATCGTCGCGCATGTTGACGCCGGAAAGACCAGCCTGACCGAACGCCTGCTCTACGAGGCGGGCGCGGTGGCCGAGCCGGGCAGCGTCGACGCCGGCACGACGCGGACCGACTCGATGGAGCTGGAACGCCGCCGCGGCATCACCATCCGGGCGGCCGTCACGTCGATCACCATCGGCGACCTGAGCATCAACCTGCTGGACACCCCCGGCCACCCCGACTTCATCGCGGAGGTCGAGCGTTCCCTCGCCGTGCTGGACGCCGCCGTGCTCGTGGTGTCCAGCGTGGAAGGCGTCCAGCCGCAGACCGTCGCCATCTGGCGGGCTCTGCGCCGCATCGGCGTACCGACGGTGTTCTTCTTCAACAAGGTCGACCGCGGCGGTGCCGACGTCGACCGGGTGGCGGCCCAGGTGCGGCAGCGGCTCGGGGCGCGGCCGGTCCTGCTCACCACGATTTCCGGCCAGGGCACACGCGAGGCCCGGGCGCGGGCCGTGGACCTGAACGCCGAGCCCGTGGTGGCGGAGGTGGCGGAGGTCGACGACGCGGTGGCGGCGCGCTGGCTGACCGACCGGCCGGTCCGCGTCCGCGACGTCCGGCGGGCGATCCGGCGCGCGGTGCGCCACGCGGACCTGATCCCGGCCGTGTGCGGTTCGGCGATCACCGGCACCGGGGTACGGCAGTTGTGCGACGTCCTGGCCGACCTGCTGCCGTACGGCGAGGCGGCGGACGGCCCGCCTTCGGGCACCGTCTTCGCCGTCGACCGGGACGGGCACGGCCGGCGCGTCTGGCTGCGGTTGTGGTCCGGGCGCCTACGGGTGCGGGACCGGGTGCGGCTCGACGGCGGCCGCCCGGAGCCGGTGACCGAGATCGCCGTCATCGAGCCCACCGGTGTGCTGGTGCGCCCGTCGGTCTCCGGCGGCCAGATCGCGGCGGTACGCGGGGTGCCGGCCCGGATCGGCCAGCACATCGGCGACCCGCCGCGGCGGGTCGGCTACCGGTTCCCGCCGCCGACCCGGCAGTCGGTCGTCGAACCGGTCGACCCGGGGCAGCGCCTGGCGATGTTCGCCGGACTGGCCGAACTGGCCGACGAGGACCCGCTCGTGGACCTGCGCCTCGACGAGCAGCAGGCGGAGGCGGTGATCCGCCTGCACGGCGAGGTCCAGAAGGAGGTGCTGGCCGCCCTGATGGAGGACCGGTACGGCGTCCGGGTGCGGTTCTCCGGCACGCTCACCGCCTGCATCGAACGGGTCGCCGGCACCGGCGCCGCCGAGGAGCGGATGCGGGAGCGCGGTAACCCGTACCTGGCCGGGCTGGGGTTGCGCATCGAGGCCGCGCCGACCGGGCACGGCATCGAGTTCCGTCCCGGGATCGAGCCGGGACGGCTGCCACCGGCCTTCGTCGCCGCCACCGAGGAGGGCGTACGGGCTGCGCTGCGGCAGGGCCGGCACGGCTGGCCGGTCACCGACTGCACGGTCACCATGACGGCGTCCCGGTACGCACCCCGGCAGAGCCGGCCGCACCAGAAGTTCGACAAGTCGATCTCGACGGTGGCGGCGGACTTCCGCAACCTCGCCCCGGTCGTGTTCGCCGCCGCGCTGCGGCAGGCCGGCACGCGGGTGTGCCAGCCGATCGAGCGGTTCGACGTCAACCTGCCCCGGCACGCGGTGGAGACGGTGCTGGCGCTGCTCGGCCGGCTCGGCGCGGTCGTCCACGACACCGCCGTCGTCGGCGGCTACCTGGAGGTGAGCGGCACCCTGCCGTCCGCCCGGGTGCCGCGGGTCGTCGCCGCCCTGCCCGACCTCACCGGCGGCGAGGCGGTCCTGACCACCACCTTCGACCACTACGCGCCGGTCACCGGCGAGGAACCGCCGACGCTGCCCCGGCGCGGACCCGACCCGGACGACCGGGAGGCGTGGTTCCGGGCCGTACCGAGGTAGGCGGCGGCCGGGCGGCGACGGGCACTCTCCGGCTAGGATCACCGCGCCCGCCGCCGCCCGCATCCGCTGGAGCCCCGCTGTCCCCGCAGCCGGCCACTCACCTCACCCGGCGAGTCCGCCGGGTGCTGGCAGTGGTGTGCCTGCTCGTCGTGGCCGGGCTACCCGCCGGGTCGGCGGCGGCCGGCGACACCGGGCCGGGAACGCTGCGGGTGCTTCAGATGAATCTCTGCAACAGCGGCCGGGCCGGCTGCTACACCGGCCGGGCCGTCCCGCGGGCCGCCGAGGTGATCGCCGCGGAACTGCCCGACGTGGTCACGCTCAACGAGGTCTGCCGCGACGACGTGGTGACGCTCGGGCGTACGCTGCGGGCCGCCCGTGCCGGCGGCACGATGGTGTCCGCGTTCCAGGCCGCCGGTGACCGCCCCGCCGGCGGCCCCACCCGGTGCGACAACGGCGAGCCGTACGGGATCGGGTTGCTGGCCCGCCTCGACGCCCGCGACGCGCGGCCGTCGGTGCACCGGGGGACCTATCCGGCGCAGGACCTGACCGATCCCGAGGAGCGGGTCTGGCTCTGCGTCCGGGCCGACGGGCTGCACGCCTGCACCACGCACCTGGCGAACACCAGCGGCCAGGTGGCGCTGGCCCAGTGCGGTGAGTTGCTCGGCGCGGTGGTGCCGGAGACCCGGGGCGACGGGGACGCGCCGACCGTTCTCGGCGGTGACCTCAACCTGCGGGCCGGTGGCATGCCGGACGTGCGGTCGTGCGTGCCGGTGGGCTACCGGCGGATCGACGACGGGGCCCGGCAGCAGATCCTGGCGTCGAGCGGCGTGACGATCTGCTGCCGCCGCTCGGTGGACATGCGCGGGACGACCGACCATCCGGCGCTGGTGGCGACCATGATCCGCTCCTGGCCGGTGCCGCCACCGGGGCGGTACTGACCGAGGTCCGCGGACGCGCGGCGGAATTTGTCCGCCGGCCGTGCAACGTCCCGGGCGGGCGTGGCCGTTCTACCTCCGTCACGAGGAGGCAGTCGATTGAAAGCCGAAGACGAGCAAGCGTTCCGCGAGTTCGTGACGTCACAGATGGCGTCCCTGCGCAAGCTGGCGTACATGACCTGCGGCGACTGGCACACCGCGGAGGACGCCGTGGCCAATGCGCTGGTCAAGCTCTATCCACGCTGGCGGAAGCTGGAGCGGCCCGACCTCTACGTCAAGACCATGGTCTACCGGGCCGCGATCGACGAGACCCGCCGGCCCTGGCGGCGCGAGCGATCGGCCGGCGACGCCATGCCGGACGTCACGGTGCGGGACACGGCGGCGGTGACGGACGAGCGGATGCGCCTGCGGGCAGCGCTCGAAGCCGTCCCGGCGCGGCAACGGGCCGCCGTCGTGCTCCGGCACTACATGGACCTGAGCCTGGAGGACACCGCCGCCGTCCTCGACTGCACGGTCGGCACGGCCAAGAGCCAGGTCTCCCGTGGGCTGGCGAAGCTGCGCGAGTCACTCGGCGGCGAACACCTCAATCTCACCGGCATGCCGATGGAGGAGTGGACAAATGCAGTTGCGTGAACTGGTGGACGCCGTGACCGGCGACGAGCCGCCGATGGGCCGTACCGTCGACGACATCGTCGCGGCCGGCCGGCACGCCGAACGGCGCCGCCGGACCCGGTTCGCGACAGTCGGCGCCGCGGCCCTCGTCGCGGTGGCGGTCGCCGGCGCGATCACCGTGCCGATCCTGGGTGCGAGGCGTACCGCCGGGGAGAACTCGGCGCTGTCCGGTGCGCCTCGTCCGGGCGTCAGCCCCTGGCCCGACGCCTCGCCGTTCACCTTCACCTTCACCGGGTACGACGCCGGCACGCTGCACGTGCAGGACCCGATCGTCGTGTCGACCGCATACCAGATCGCCTCCGTCTACTCCGACCGTCACACCTCGAACGACAGGCCCGTCAGCAGGGACGAGGCCGAGGCGATCGAGCAGGAGAAGAGGGCCGCCGGGGCGAAGCCTGCGCTCTGGGCCTACCTGACCGTCTACCGGCCCGGCGCCTTCGACCCGGCAGCGATCAAGGCCGCGCGGAACGTCACGGTGGCCGGACGCAAGGCGGTGCAGGGGAGGCTGCCGGTCGGCCTCGACCCGAGGAACCCGCTGGATCCGGGCAACAAGCTGTTCGCCTGGGAGTACGCCCACAACGCCTGGGCGGCCGTCACGTCGATCTCCGACGACCCGGCGACGCCGAGCTTCGAGGATCTGAGCGGCCTGGTCGCGGGTCTGAAGCCGGCCGGGCCGACGCCGGCTCCGCTGCCGTTCACTGTGGGCTACGTGCCGAAGGGTTACGTGCCGTTGCAGGTCGGCACGCACGCCATGCCCGGCCTGAGCGGCATCGCCACCGCCCGCGCCGGTGACTACGGCGGCGCGACGTACACCAGGCCCATGCGCCCCTCGGGCCTGACCGCGCCGTTCGACTCGGTCGAGGGCGCCGTCAGGGACGGGTTCCACATCTTCGTCACGCCGAGCACCAGCTCCAACCAGTCACCGGAGCCCGGTGCGACGAGGTGCTACCCGGTGCCGGGCGCCGGTGGCGGGTTCTGCAACATCTGGAGCGCCGACGGCACAGTCGTCGTCCAGGTCAGCTCCCAGGGCCTCGGCGGCCGGCTGCCCCAGGCCGAGCTGCTGAAGATCGCCGAGGGGATCACCGTCGCCGACGACGTGCGGGACGAGGCGACCTGGACGCCCGCCCTGGACGCCCTGACGCCCTGACACCCGCCGGCACTGAACGATCGCGGTGACGGTGGGAGCGGCGACCGCTCCCACCGTCACCACGGGATCAGAGGAACCGCCAGCGCTGGTGCGCGGCCCCGGTGTCGTCGGCGAGGACGGCCTGCGCGCCCTGGGCGCCGGAACCGCCGCTGAGCCCGAGCACCCGGCCCCCGTTCGCACACTGGATCCGGAACCAGCCGCCTCCGCCGAACCGCAGCCGCCACCTGTGGTCGGCGGTGCCGTTGTCGGCCCACTGGACGATCCGGGCGCCCGCCGCGCTCGAACCGCCCTCGACGCCCAGCACCTTGCCGCTGTTGCCGTTGCGCAGTCGCAGGTAGCCACCGGTGTCCACCAGGGCGGTCCAGAGGTGGTCGGCGGTGCCGGTGTCGCCCCACTGGATGACCGGCCCGCCGTCGGCGGTGGACATGTCCTGCACGCCGAGCACCAGACCGCTGCCGAGGTTCTGGATCCGCCGCGCCCCGTTGGGCAGGAACCGCCACTGGTTGTCCAGGCTGCCGTTGTCCGGGTCCTGCACGGCGAACGCGCCCTGGGCGGTCGAGCCGCCGGAGATGCCGAGCAGCTTGCCGGTGTGGACGTTGCGCAGCTTGTGGCTGCCGTCGCCGACGTCGACCACCGTCCACAGGTGGTCGGCGGTGCCGTTGTCGGCCCACTGGAGGATCCGGGCGCCGTCGGCGGTGGACATGTTCTCCACACCCAGCACCTTGCCGCTGTTGACGTTGCGCAGGCGCAGCGCCGAACCGTCGACCACCGGCTGCCAGTCGTGGTCGGCGGTGCCGGTGTCGCCCCACTGCAGGGCGAGCCCGCCGTCGGCGGTGGACATGTTCTGGATGCCGAGCACAAGCCCGCTGGCGGCGTTGGCCAGCCGGAAGCTCGCCTCACCGCCGCCACCGCCCGCGCCGACCCGCCAGTAGACCGTGTAGTTGTGCCCGTGGGCGTCGTAGAACGGGCCGAGGTTGACCGTGGCGCCGTCGGCCCGGGCGGTGAACGCGAGGCTGCCCGCGCCGGTGCGGGTGACCGAGGCGGGGTCCAGCGTCGGTAGGGCGCTCAACGTGGTGTTGCCGTAGTTGCCGGAGAGCACCACGGGTCCGTACGTGACGGCCTGCACCGCGGCGTCGTCGTTGGCGGCGACGGTGACCACCCGCATCGGCAGCCGGACCGTCACCGTGTCGCCGGAGGTCCAGGCGCGGGTCAGCACGGCGTAGGTGCCCGGCGTGGCGGCGATGCCCGCCGCGACGCCGTTGACGCTGACGCTCGCCCCACTGGTCCACGCCGGGATCCGGATCCGCATGCTCCACGACCCGTCCACCGAGCCGGTGACGGTGAGCGTGGTGGTGTCGCCGACCGGGTACGAGGTGGCCTGGGTGACGGTGATGCCGCGCTGGCTCCAGGTGAGCACCGACGGGGCGAACAGGTTGACCGTCAACGTGGTGCCGTTGTGGAAGTAGATCGCGTCCGCGAGCGTGGTGTTGGTCTCCAGCCCGGTGCCCTGGCAGCACCAGAAGGAGTTGTAGTCGGTGCTCCAGGTGCCCCCGCCCCACGCCGGGCCGACACCGCGCCGCCCGCCCGGGTTGAGCGGGGTGAAGTAGGTGACGTGGCCGTGCGCGTCGGCCGGGTTCTGCTGGCCGATCATGTGGTTGAGCAGCGCGCGCTCGTAGAAGTCGGCGTACGCGACCCGGTCCGGGTCGAGCTGCCACAGCTCCCGGGTCAGCTTGAGCATGTTGTACGTGTTGCACGCCTCGCAGGTGTCGTTGCGCAGGTAGGCGGCGATCGCGTTCGGGGCGCGGAAGTGCTCGGCCTGGCTGTTGCCGCCGATGGCGTACGTGTGGGCGCCCACAGTGATGGCCCACGCGTTGGCGGCGATGTCGCGGTAGCGGGTGACGCCGGTGGCCTTGTACTCCCGGGCCGCGCCGATCCACTTGGGCACCTGCGTGTTGGCGTGCAGCCCGTTGAGCTGGTCGGAGTTCGCGGCGAGCGGGTTGAACACCGCGGCGTGGTCGAACCGCTGCGCGACGGTGAGCCAGCGCGCGTCGCCGGTCTGCTGGTAGAGGTCGGTCAGCACCGCGTTCATGCCGCCGAACTCGGTGCCGAGCATGGCCTGCATCTGCGACGAGGTGAGCCGGCCGGTGCGCTGGTCGACCCAGCCGGCCAGCGCCAGCAGCACGTCCCGCGCCTGGGTGCTGCCGATCAGCCGCCACACGTCGAGCAGCCCGGCCAGCGTCTTGTGGATGCAGTAGTACGGGACGTTGCCGTTGCTGAGCGTCCGCGCCTCCAGCGCGGTGAAGTCGGACTCCGGGAAGCCGGACAGGTAGCCGGCGCTGAACCCGGCCGCGCCGTTGTTGGCCTGGCAGCGGGCCAGCTCGGCGACCATGGTGAGCGCCTTGTCCCGGCAGGTGGTGTCGCCGAGCACCGCCCACGCCTGCGCCCAGGCGGTCAGGAAGTGCCCCTGCACGTGGGTGCGGAACGGGAAGTTCGGCGCGTCCCAGCCACCGTTGGCGGCGGCACCGCCGGTGGACAGGCGGTGGTTGGCCCGGAAGTTGTAGAGCAGCCGGTTCACGTCGACGAAGCGCAGGTAGGCGACCGTGCGGTTCTGGTTGTCCTGCCAGCGGCCGGCGGTCAGGCGTACCTGGCCGGGGTCGAACGCGTACGCGGACACGCCGATGTCGGGGCGGACCGGTGGCAGCGCGGCGTGCGCCGTACCCCCGGAGACGACGGATCCGGCGGCGGCGCCGGCGGTGGCCGCGACGGCGGTGGCGCCGGTGGCGCGGAGCAGGAAGCGGCGGTTCACCAGGGGAGCGGGCATGACGGCCTCCGTGGCGGGGGACGGTGGGTGGGGGACGGTGGTGGCGGGGGACGGTTACGCGGTGACCCGGAACGTGGCGTCCTGCCGGTCGAGCGCGGGGGAGCCGGCGTCGAGCGGGTCGATGCGCAGCCGGTAGTCGTAGTGCCGCAGGTAGCGGGTGGGGAAGTTGTGCGAGCGGAACGACGACCAGGTGCTGTCCGCCAGGCCGGCGGTGCGGTGGAAGGTGGCGTCGGCGCGGAACGTGGCGGTGCCGTCGTTCGGGTCCAGCCGGACCGCGTAGTCGTAGTGCCGCAGGTAGTTGCCGGGATAGTTGACCGACTCGAACGAGACGCCGGCGGAGTCGGCCAGGCCGGGGACCATGCGCCACATCTGGTCCTGGTAGGGGTCGAACGGGTACGCGTCGACGCGGGCGATCCGGTCGGCGTGCCGGACGTAGCGGTCGGGCAGGTTCGACGACTTGAGCCGGATCCAGTTGGGCGCGCCCCAGCGGTTGACCATCCCGGCGTACTCGGCGTCGGTGATGCCGATCATCGAGCCGTGCTTGGAGTTCAGCGGCGGGGTGTAGTCACGCTGGTTCAGCGGCGTCCACGAGTTGCCGGAGATGTTCGTCGTGGACCAGGCGTAGTAGTCGTTGTTGACCGGGCTGAACGAGTCGCCCCACAGCCGCCAGCCGCCCTCGTTCGTGCGCAGCAGCAGCGGCGCCTCGATCGCGTTGCCCTGCCGCAGCCCGCTGGTGTACGTGGTGAAGCTGTTCGGCGCGGCGGTGGTGGAGCGGGCGCCGTAGAGGTACTCGTCGTTGAGGTTCTTGTAGTAGAGGTACGTGGTGCCGCCGTCGACCACCACGTCGCCGTCGAGCACGCCGAAGCTCGGGCTGAAGTAGACCTGCGGGGCGCTGACGGTGCGGAAGTCGTTCGTGTAGTTGACCAGGAACACGTCCCGGCCGTTGTTCGCGGAGTAGACGACGGCGTACTGGCCCCGGGCGGCGTCCCAGAACGCGGTCGGCGCCCACGTGTGGGTGTCGAGCGTGTGCATCCGGATGCGCCGGTAGCCGGTGAACGCGGTCAGGTCGGCCGAGTCCCACACGTGCAGGTACTGACTGGTCAGCCCCCAGTTGGTGCCCTTGAGGTCGGTGGCCAGCACCACGAAGGTCCCGTCGGTCTTGCGAAGCACGAACGGGTCGCGCAGGCCGAGTTGCCCGGCGGTCGGGGTGACCACCGGGTTGTTCTGGTTCAGCGGCGTCCAGTTCAGGGCGTCCCGGCTGACGGCCAGGTGCAGGCCGTAGTCGGCGCCGAGGCCGTTCGGCGTCTCGGTGAAGTAGGCCATCGCGTAGGCGGTGTTCGCCGCCGCGAGCGCGCGGCGCGGCAGGCTGAGCGCGCCGGAGGCGGTGGCGGCGGCGGACAGGGCGCCGACCGTGAACGCACGTCGGGTCAGGGGCACGACGGGGGCCTTTCTCTGTGGTGGAGATGACGGCCGCGTTAACGCTAACAACGTCCCTTAGCCTGGCGTTCACATAGCTTGCTGTCAATGGATTCGTTAGCGTTCCCGCCGGCCGGCGCCGGGAACGCCGCAGGGCGGGCCGCCGACGCGGCCCGCCCTGCGCTGTCACCCTCCTCCCGGCGTCCGGCCGGGAGGAGGATCAGCGGTTGCGGTAGTGGTTCATGGCCAGGGTCACCCCGCTCGCCAGCGCCAGCGCGCCGAAGGCCGAACCGGCCCACGGGTTGTCCAGGACGCTCGACAGCGTCACGTTCGCCGCCACGCTGACGATGAGCACCAGCCACAGCAGCGGGCGCATCCGGGTGACGGGCGTCGTCGGGGCGGTGGTCTCGGCGGTACGGTCCAGGTCGTTCACGGCTGCCTCCTCGGGTGACGTCCTTGCCCCGTCGACGCTAGGCGCGCGGACGGCCGGCAACGATCCCGCCAGCACGACAGCCGAGGTACAGCAGGCTGTACTTTCCGTGCCCGGCCCTGCCGGGCGGCGACGGTGGTGACCTATCGTGGCGCCCGGGGGTGGGCCGGGATGGAGTACGTGCGCAGGCGGTTCCGCGCCTCGGTGGACGCGCTGGAACACCTGGTCGGCGGGCTGGGCACGGCCGTGCTGGCACTGGGCGCGTTGTTCGGGGTGATCGTCGTGGCGGCCGCCTGCGTCGGCGGGGTGGGGCTGCTGCTCGTACCCGGGATGCTGCGGGCGGTGCGGTCGGTGGCCGACCGCGAACGCGCCCGGCTGTCCCGGTGGGGACCGCCGATCCCGGCGCCCGGACCGGTGCCGGCCGGGCTGCGCTCGGCGCTGCGCGACCCGTTCGTCCGGCGGGAGCTGCGCTGGGTGGCCACCCACGGAACCGTCGGCTTCGGCGCCGGGCTGATCGCGCTCACGCTGCCGATCCACGCGGCGCAGGACATGACGTTCCCGCTGTGGTACCGGCTGGTGCCGCCGGAGGCCGGCGCTCCCGGGATCGGCTGGTGGCGCATCGACGGGCTCGGGGACGCGCTCGCGGTCGGCCTGCTCGGGATCGGGTGGCTGGTCCTCGCCGTCGCGGCCGGCCCGGCGCTGGCCCGGATCCAGGCCCGGCCGGGTCGTCGGCTGCTGCCCCCGCCACCCGGGTTCGACCTGTCGCTGCGGGTCGCCGAGCTGACCGCCACCCGGGCCGCCGCGCTCGACGCCCACGCGGTGGAGCTGCGCCGGATCGAACGCTCGTTGCACGACGGCACCCAGAACCGGCTGGTCGCGGTGAACGTGCTGCTAGGTGCCGCCCGGCGGGCGGTACGCCGTGACCCCGCCCGCGCCGACGAGATCCTGGAACGCGCCCAGAGCGCGGCCGAGCAGGCGCTCAGCGAGCTGCGTACGGTGGTGCGCGGCATCCTGCCGCCGGTGCTCGGCGACCGGGGCCTGGCCGGGGCGCTCACCGGACTCGCCGCGGAGTGCCCGGTGCCGTGCCGCCTGTCGGTGGACGTCGACGTGCGCTGCGCGGCGGCGGTCGAGGCCACCGCCTACTTCGTGGTGGCCGAGGCGCTGACGAACGTGGTCCGGCACAGTGGCGCCGACGGCGTGGAGGTCGCCGTGCGCCGCGCGGGGAACCGGCTGCTCGTGACGGTCACCGACGACGGGCGCGGGGACGCCGACGAGACGCGCGGCTCGGGCCTGACCGGCATCCGCCGCCGGGTCGAGGCGTACGACGGGCGGATGACGCTGACCAGTCCAGCGGGAGGACCGACGAGGATGCACGTGGAGCTGCCATGCGGATCGTGATCGCCGAGGACGACGCGCTGCTGCGCGAAGGGCTGGCGCTGCTGCTGCGCGCCGAGGACCTGGACGTGGTCGCGACCGCCGGCACGCCGGAGGAGTTCCTGACCGCCGTGGACGAGCACCGGCCGGACGTGGCGATCGTCGACGTGCGGATGCCGCCCACGCACACCGACGAGGGCATCGTCGCCGCGGTCGAGGCCCGCCGCCGCCTGCCGGGCCTCGCGGTGCTGGTCCTGTCCGCGTACGTCGAGCAGGCGTTCGCCACCGAGCTGTTCTCGGTCGGTGGCTCCGGGCTCGGCTACCTGCTCAAGGAGCGGGTGGGCCGGGTCGAGGAGTTCCTCGCCGCGCTGCAGCGCGTCGCGGCCGGCGGCAGCGTGATCGACCCCGAGGTGGTCGGGCAGCTGCTCGCCCGCAACCGACGGCCGGACACCGCGCTGGCCGAGCTGTCGCCGCGTGAGCACGAGGTGCTGGCGCTGATGGCCGAAGGGCTGGGCAACGGCGCGATCGCGGAACGGCTGTTCGTCACCGAGGGCGCCGTGCACAAGCACATCCGCAACATCTTCGCGAAGCTGAGCCTGCCGCCTGACGACCGCGCCGACCGCCGGGTCACCGCCGTGCTGCGCTACCTCGACGGCCGGCGGTAGGCGTGCGCACGCGCGCCGCCTCGCGGGGAGGCGGCGCGCGTGCGGATGACCCGGATCAGCGGCGGGTGCCGCACAGGGCCGCGTCGACGGTGCTGGTGACCGCCTCCAGCATCTCCAGGCCGGTCGGCAGCGCGGTCACCGTGACCACGGCGCTGCGCCCGTCCGTGGTGGACAGGTTGCGCGTCTCGAAGCCCTGGATGTCGCCGCCGTGTCCCCAGGCGTGACCGCCGCAGGGCAGCTCGTGCCGGGCGATGCCCAGGCCGTACTCCCAGACGCCGGTGGGCTCGAAATCGGGCGCCGGCACGGTGCGCGTCAGGGCCGCCTGCTGCGCCGGCTTGAGCAGCTTGCCCGCCAGCAGCGCCTCGAAGAACGCGCGCAGGTCAGACGGTGTCGAGACGAGCTGACCGGCGGCCCAGCCCAGCGACGGGTCCATCCGGGTCACGTCGACCCATGGTGCGCCGGGCTCCACCGCCACGTAGCCGCGCGGCAGCCGGCCGGGCAGGTCCTGCTCGCCGGTCTGCGGCCAGTACGTGTCGCGCAGCCGCAGCGGCTCGATGATCCGCCGGGTGATCTCCTCACCGACCGGGCGCTGGGTGACCCGCTCGACGATCAGCCCCGCCAGGACGAAGTTGGTGTTGCTGTACTCCCACCTCTCGCCGGGCGGGAAGCGCCGGGACTGGGTGAGCGCCTCGTCCACCAGCCGGCGCGGGTCGAAGTAGTCGCTGCGGCGGTCCACCAGGTCCTGCGTCTTGTCGAACACCACCTCGTCGTAGTCGGGCAGGCCGCTGGTCTGCTGCAGCAACTGGCGTACGGTGATCCGCCGCCCGTCGTTGCCGTTGGCGCGCACCACGCCGGGCAGGTAGCGCTCCACCGGGGCGTCCAGGTCGATCCGGCCCTCGCCGACGAGCTGGAGGACGACCACGGCGGTGAACGTCTTGGTGTTGCTGCCCACGCGCACCCGGGCGTCGCGCGGGATGCCGGCGCCGGTGCGCAGGTCACCGACACCGGCTGTGTAGTCGCGCACCCGGCCGCCGCTGCGTACGGAGGCCAGCGCCCCGGGGAAGCCGTGCTCGGTGACCAGGCCGTCCAGTCGCTGCTGGACGGCGTCGGCGGCGGGACGCCGGGTGTCGTTGGTGGTGGCGGACGCGGCGGGCACACCGAGCGCGGTGACGGTGAGCAGGGCCGTGGCGCCGACGGCGACCGGGCGGAAGGTACGGCGGGTCATGGGAACTCCTCGACGGGGTGAACGGGTACGGCTCAAGCCTCGAAGAATCGGGCTTTCCGCTCCATCCCGCCTGCTGCCGAACCGGGGTAGCGCTGGCACCACTTGAAGGCGCCCGCGCCACCGGTTAGGCTCCGCGCAGCGTCGCGTGCCGGTGGCAGACCGTGTCAGGCATGGAGGCGCCGGACCGAAGGGAGCACGACGATGACACTCGTCGTCCCTTCGCCCTCGCCTCGTGGCTGAGGGCGAACAGACCAGGCTGGTGGCCTGGAGCCGGGAGATGCGCGCCGTTCACGGACGGCTGCGCGAGGCGCTGGAGGTGACCCGGCTGGCGCTCGCCGACGGTGAGCCGGCCCGCCCGGCGGCGCGTGACCTGCTGTTGTTCTGTCACGGATTCTGCGCGGCGCTGACCGCGCACCACGAGGGTGAGGACCGGGATCTCTTCCCGGCGATCGTGGCGCGGCATCCGGAGTTGCGCGACACGATCGACCGGCTGCGGCAGGACCACTCGATGATCGGGTACCTGCTGACCGGGCTGAGCGCGGCGTTGGCCCGCGACGCCCCACCCGGGGAACTGGCCCGGCATCTGGAGGGCGTATCGGCGGTCATGGAGTCGCACTTCCGGTACGAGGAGCGGCGACTGCTCACCGTGCTGGAGACGCTGACGCTGGACGCCGACCCGGCCGACGTGTTCGGGCCGTTGTGACACGGTCGCGGCCCGGCGGGATGCGCACCGCGGTTCCGGTCGATGTTCCGGTCGGCAGTGGATACGGGCGGCGCGGCGGGATCGTTCGGTGCGCGCGAAGGTTTGACCATATCGACGTGCGTCGTTAGGCTGCGCTGAAAGCGCTTACTGCGCGAGAGGCGTGAGCGTACGGCGTGGCACGAACGTCCGGGTATCAAGGCCCGTCCCCGACACCGACCGGGCATCGGTGCCGACGCGGGCACGGCACCACCACCCGCAGGAGACCACCATGATCAACCGACACCGCCGTACGGTGTTGTGGACGTCCGCCGCGGCGACGGCCGCGATCGCCGCGTCCGGCCTGGCCGTCGGCGCGACCGCCGCCCAGGCGGCCGCCGGCTGCCGCGTCGACTACGCCGTCACCGCGCAGTGGGGCGGCGGCTTCACCGCGAACGTCAACCTGACGAACCTCGGCGACCCGCTCAACGGCTGGGCCGTCACCTGGACCTTCGGCGCCGGGCAGACGGTCACCCAGTCCTGGGGCGCCGACATCACCGCCAGCGGCGCGTCGGTGCGCGCCGCCAACGTCAGCTACAACGGCAGCCTGGGCGCCAACGCGAGCACGTCGTTCGGCTTCAACGGCACCTGGAACGACAGCAGCAACCCGGTGCCGTCCACCTTCGCGGTGAACGGCGTCGCCTGCACCGGCGGCGTCACGCCGACCACCGGCACGCCACCGACCAGCACCCCGCCGCCCAGCAGTCCGCCCCCGAGCACGCCGCCCCCGAGCACGCCGCCCCCGAGCACGCCGCCCCCGACCGGCGGAGCGATCTACGCGGCGCCGAACGGCGCCGCCGGGGCGGCCGGCACCCAGGCCAGCCCCACCACGATCGCCGCGGCGCTCACCCGCGTCGGCGCGGGCGGCACGATCTACCTGCGCGGCGGCACGTACAACCTGTCCCAGACGGTCACCGTCGCCGCCGGCAACAACGGCACGTCGAGCGCCCGCAAGAACCTGTACGCCTACCCGGGCGAGACGCCGATCCTGAACTTCTCCGCGATGAGCGAGGACCCGGCCAACCGGGGACTGGCGCTCAACGCCTCGTACTGGCACGTGCGCGGGCTCGTGGTGGAGCGGGCCGGTGACAACGGCATCTTCGTGGGCGGCAGCAACAACATCATCGAGCGGACGGTGACCCGCTTCAACCGCGACACCGGGCTGCAACTGTCCCGCATCGCCTCCAGCACGCCGCGCGACCAGTGGCCCGCGAACAACCTCATGGTCAGCGTGGAGTCGCACGACAACGCCGACTCCGACGGCGAGGACGCCGACGGATTCGCGGCCAAGCTCACCGTCGGCAGTGGAAACGTCTTCCGGTACGCGGTGTCGCACCACAACATCGACGACGGCTGGGACCTCTACACCAAGTCGGACACCGGCGCGATCGGTCCGGTGACCATCGAGGACTCCGTCGCGTACAGCAACGGCACGCTGAGCAACGGCACGCAGAACGGCAACGGCGACCGCAACGGCTTCAAGCTCGGCGGCGAGGACATCGCGGTGAACCACACCGTCCGGCGCACCATCGCGTACCGCAACGGCAAGCACGGGTTCACGTACAACCGCAACCCGGGCACCATGACGATCTCGAACAACCTGAGCATCGACAACACCGAGCGCAACTTCTCGTTCGACGCCGGCACCTCGGCCTTCCGGAGCAACACCTCCTGCCGCTTCGCCGGCAGCGGCTCCAACGACAAGACGGTCGGCAACGTGGACGGCTCGAACCAGTTCTGGTCCGGCTCGAACGGTTCCCGCTGCGCCACGTACTCCGGCGCCCTGGCCTGGTCCTTCGCCGCCGACGGCCGCCTCGCGGTGACCCTGGGCGGTCGCGCCGTCTCCCTCTGACAGCCACCCGCCGAAGTCGATCATGAGGTTGGCGGCCGGATCGGAGATCGACGCCGCCGTCAACTTCATGATCGGCCGGCGGAGGTTTGACTGGGGAGCGGGTTGACAGGGTGATCGTTGATTAGGTTAGCCTAACCTCCGTGACGAGCGGAACGGTGCGGGCCGACGGCCTGCGGGGCAGTGAGCTGCGGCTGGGTTACCACGGCAAGACGGTGGTGCACGACGCCGCCATCACGCTGCGGCCCGCGGCCGTTACCGCGTTGGTCGGCCCGAACGGCAGCGGCAAGTCGACGCTGCTGCGCGGGCTGGCTCGTCTGCACCCGCTGGAGCACGGCGAGATCGTGCTCGCCGACGGCACCCCGGCGCGGGCGCTGGCCGCCCGGGACTTCGCCCGCCGGGTGACGCTGCTGGCGCAGAGCCGCCCCACCCCGAGCGGGGTGACGGTACGGGACGTGGTCGGCTACGGCCGGCACCCGTACCGGCAGCGGTGGCGCGCGAACGACCCCGACGGGCCGGCCGCGATCGACCACGCCATGCGGGTGACGGGCGTCGACGTCATGGCCGGCCGGCCGGTCGACGAGCTGTCCGGCGGTGAGCTGCAACGGGTGTGGCTGGCCACCTGCCTGGCCCAGGACACCGCGATCCTGCTGCTGGACGAGCCGACCACGTTCCTGGACCTGCGCTACCAGGTGGAGATCCTCGACCTGATGCGCGAACTCGCCGACACCGCCGGCGTCGCCGTCGGTGTGGTGCTGCACGACCTCAACCAGGCGGCCGCCGTAGCCGACCAGGTCGTGCTCCTGCACGAAGGCCGGGTACGCGGTGCCGGCACGCCGCACGAGGTGTTCACCGAGGCGGCGCTCACCGAGGCGTACGGCATCCGCGTCGAGGTGACAGTCGACCCGGTCACCAACCTGCTCTCCACCCGCCCTGTCGGCCGGCACACGACCCGCGTCTGCGCCTGACCGATCCCTGCCCACAGAAGAGAAACGATGTTGCGCACCCGTCTGACCCTGCTCGCCGCCGCCGCGGCGAGCGCGCTGCTGATCGCCGGCTGCGGCACCACCGAGGAGCCCGCCGCCGCACCGTCCCCCTCCGACGCCGCGCCCGCCGGCCCGGTCACCGTCACCGACAGCCGGGGCAAGACCATCACCCTCAAGAGCCCCGCCACGAAGGTCGTCGGCCTGGAGTGGGGCGAGGTGGAGATGCTCGTCGGCCTCGGCGTGATGCCGGTCGGTGTGGCCGACCCCAAGGGGTACGCCACCTGGGTGACCGCCGCCCCGCTCGACCCGGGCGTCAAGGACGTCGGCACCCGGGGTGAGCCGAGCGTCGACTCCATCGTCGCCCTCCAGCCGGACCTCGTGGTGATGGAGGCCGAGCGCGGCTCCGCCGTCGTCACCCAGCTCGAGAAGTACGTCCCGGTGCTGGTCACCAAGGGCAGCGACGCCTCCGACAACATCGGCCGGATGCGCTCGGACCTGAAGCTGATCGCCACCGCCACCGGTCGCACCGCGCAGGCGGACAAGCTGCTCGCCGACTTCGACGCCGCCCTGGCCGACGGCAAGAAGAAGATCGCCGACGCCGGCGCGGCCGGCAAGCAGTTCGCCTTCGCCGACGGCTGGAAGGAGGGCAGCACCGTCTCGATCCGCATGTTCGGCCAGGGCGCGCTCGTCTCCCAGCTCGGCATCCAGCTCGGTCTCAAGAACGCCTGGACCGGCAAGACCGACGAGATGTGGGGCCTGGGCCAGACCGACGTCGAGGGCATGACCGCCCTCAAGGGCCAGGACCTGCACTTCTTCTACAACGCCTCGGACGGCACCGACGTGTTCGCCGACGGCCTCGCCGGCAACGCGATCTGGCGCTCCCTGCCGTTCGTCCAGCAGAACAA
Organism: Micromonospora sp. NPDC005257; assembly: GCF_042872445.1. Taxonomy (NCBI): domain Bacteria; kingdom Bacillati; phylum Actinomycetota; class Actinomycetes; order Micromonosporales; family Micromonosporaceae; genus Micromonospora; species Micromonospora sp. NPDC005257. The sequence goes on from NZ_JBIAKL010000015.1 coordinate 58,882, forward strand.
GCTGCACAAGATGCCCAACGGCATCTGGACGTTCGGCGGCCCGCTGTCCGCCAAGCAGTACATCGACGAGCTGGTCAAGGTCTACACGGCTTGAGCGCGATGACCGCCCCCGCCCCGCCGGGGCCGGCCACCCGGCCGGCCCCGGACGGGCCGCCGCCCGCCCGGCGAAGCCGGGTGGCCGGCGCGTTCGCCCTCGCCGCCGGGCTGCTCGTCGCGATCACCGCGGTGCACCTCACCCAGGGCACGTCGTCGGTCGGAGCGCTGGACCTGCTCCGGCTGCTCACCGGCGGCGACGACGAGACCGCCCGGGTGCTCGTCGCCTCCCGCCTGCCCCGGCTGCTCACCGGCCTGGCCGTCGGCGTCGCGCTCGGCTTCGCGGGCGCGGCGTTGCAGTCGACCACCCGCAACCCGCTCGCCTCGCCGGACACGCTCGCCGTCAACGCGGGCGCGCACCTGGCGATCGTCGCCGCCGCCGCGTTCGGGATCGCGCTACCGGCGCTGCCCGCGGGCGGGCTGGCGTTCTGCGGTGGCCTCGCCGCCGCCTCCCTGGTCATGCTGCTCTCGGCCGGCGGCCAGGCGGCCACCACCCGGCTCATCCTCGCCGGCTCGGCCACCGCGATGGCGCTCTCTTCGGTGACCATGCTGCTCCTGCTGCTCTTCGAACAGTCCACCATCGGCCTGTTCGCCTGGGGCAACGGCTCGCTCGTGCAGGGCGACCTGGTCGCGTTCACCCAGCTCGCCCCCGTGATCGGGGTCGCCGCGCTGCTGCTCGTGGCCTTCGGGCACCGGCTGGACCTGCTCGCCCTCGGCGACGACACCGCCACCGTGCTCGGGCTCAACGTGCGCCGTACCCGGCTGGCAGTGGTGCTGCTCGCCGTGCTGCTCTCCGCCGCGGCGGTCACCATGGCCGGGCCGATCGGCTTCGTCGGCCTCGGCGCGCCGGTGATCGTCCGGCTGCTCGGCCGCTGGGTGCCCGAGGTGCACCGGCACCGCATCCTGATGCCGCTGGCCGGCATCGTGGGCGTGATCATCGTGCTCGGCTCCGACGTGCTGCTGCGCGCCGTGCTCGGCGGGCAGGCCGGAGTCGACGTGCCGACCGGCGTGGTGACCACGCTCTTCGGCGCGGTGCTGCTGGTCTGGCTGGCCCGCCGCCACCGCGACGCCGGACCGACCCGGCAGGCGCCGGGCGGCCACGCGGCGGTCCGCTCCCGCGCCTTCGTCACCTCCGTGATCGCGGTCTGCGCGGTCGTCGCCACCGCCGCGCTGGTGCTCGGCATGCTCGCCGGGGACACCTGGGTGCTGCTCGGCGACATCGTCAACTGGGTGCAGGGCCGCACCGGGCCGGCGTACACCTTCGTGCTGGACGCCCGGTGGCCGCGCGTCGCCGCGGCGCTGCTGGCCGGCGCGGCGCTGGCCCTGGCCGGCACCACTGTGCAGGCGGTCTGCCGCAACCCGCTCGCCGAACCGGGCATCCTCGGCATCACCGGCGGCGCCGGCATCGGCGCGGTGTCGCTGCTGACATTCGCGCCGATGGCCGGCGTGCTGGCCCTGTCCGGCGCGGCCGGTCTCGGCGCGGTCGCCGCGTTCGCGCTGGTCTACGGCCTGGCGCGGCGGCACGGGCTCAACTCCGACCGGCTGGTGCTGATCGGGTTCGCGGTCTGGCAGGGCGGTACGGCGATCATCACGTTCATCGTGGTCTCGTCCGACCCCTGGAACACCGGCAAGGCGCTGACCTGGCTGTCCGGCTCCACCTACGGGCGTACCGCCCCGCAGGTGCTGCCGGTGGTGATCGCGCTGCTGATCGCCCTGCCGGTGGTGGTCGCGGTACGCCGCGAACTGGACCTGCTCGCGCTCGACGACGACACCCCCCGGGTGCTCGGCGTCCGGCTGGAACGCGCCCGCCTAGTCGCGCTCGGCCTGGCGGCGCTGCTCACCGCCACGGCCGTGTCGGCGGTCGGCGTGATCGGCTTCGTCGGCCTGGTCGCGCCGCACGCCGCCCGCGCGCTCGTCGGCGGGCGGCACACCCGCGTGCTGCCGGTCGCGGTGCTGCTCGGCGCCACGTTGGTCAGCCTCGCCGACACGCTCGGCCGCAGTGTCATCGCACCCGCCCAGGTCCCCGCCGGCCTGGTCACCGCGATGATCGGCACCCCGTACTTCGTCTGGCTGCTGTGGCGTTCCCGCGCCGCGGCCGCCGCCCGTTGACCCGTTCGCCCACGCACCACCCACCGGCCGTGAGAGGAATGACGAATGACCAGCACCCTGGCCGTCGCGCCCTGGCGAGTCTTCACCGTCGAGGTCCGCGCGCTACGGCGGCTCGGCCCGTCGTTCCTGCGGGTGACGCTCACCGGGCCGGACCTGGACCGGTTCGCCGACAACGGGTACGACCAGCGGATCAAGCTGGCCCTGCCGCCTGTCGACGGGGCGCCGGGGGAGCTGCCGGGCGGGCCGGACTGGTTCCCGCGGTGGCGCGAGCTGCCGGACGGGCTGCGCAGCCCGATCCGCACGTACACGGTCCGCGCCGTGCGGCCGGAGGCGTACGAGGTGGACGTGGACATGGCGCTGCACGGTGACGGTGGCCCGGCCACCCGCTGGGCGCGGCGCGCCCGCCTCGGTGACCGGATCGCCGTGGTCGGCCCCGACGCCGGGTGGGACGGCCCGCACGGCGGCGTCGAGTTCTCACCGCCCGCCGGGGCGACGCTGCTGCTGGCCGGCGACGAGACCGCCGCGCCGGCGATCTGCGCGATCCTGGAGCGGCTGCCCGCCGACACGCGCGGGCACGCGCTGGTGGAGGTGCCGGAGACCGGTGACGAGCTGCCCTGCCGGGCACCGGCCGGCGTGACGGTGACCTGGCTGCCCCGCGACGGCGCCCCGCACGGCAGCCGGCTCACCCCGGCCGTGACGAGCGTGGCCGGCCGGCTGGTGCCGGTACCGGTCGCGGCGGGCGCCGCGCCGCTGGCCGAGGTGGACGTGGACCGGGACATCCTCTGGGAGGTGCCGGAGCGCCCCGAGGGCGCCGCGCTCTACGCCTGGCTGGCCGGGGAGGCCGCGATGATTCGCGGCCTGCGCCGCCACCTGGTCACCGAGCGGGGCATGGACCGGCGCGCGGTGGCGTTCATGGGCTACTGGCGGGCCGGTCGCGCGGAGAACTGATCGTCCCCCACCGCCGGTGGAGCGGGCCGGCGCATGACGCGCCGGCCCGCTTCGTCATCCGCGCGGCGCGTACGGGGCGAGCGGGTTGACCAGCGTGCCGGCGAACTGCAACGCGGCCGACGGGTCGGACAGGTCCACCATCTGCTGGTTGTTGCGCAACTGGAGCCGGTTGAGGCAGGAGAGCGTGAACTCCGGCGCGAACAGGTCGTGCCGGCGCATCCGGTCGGCCAGGTGCGGCACCGTCGCGGCGTAGTCGGCGGCGCACTCGGCGACGGTGCGCCAGAACGCGTCCTGCTCCAGCACGCCCCGGGTGTGCAGCGTGGCGCTCAGGTGCCGCAGGAAGCAGTCGAACACGTCGGTGAAGATGGACAGGATCTTCTCGTCCTCCGGGATGGCGGCCCGGATCCGCCGTACCCGCTCGGGCAGGTCCGCGTCCGGGTCCATCACCACGATCTCCTCGGCGATGTCCTTGAAGACGACCCGCTCGACCACGCCGCCGTCCAGCACCAGGATGACGTTCTCGCCGTGCGGCATGAACGCCAGGGCGTGGGCGTACAGGCTGTGCAGCAGCGGCACCAGGTAGGCGTCCAGGTAGCGGCGCAGCCAGCCGGCCGGCGCCAGCCCCGACTCGTCGATCAGCGCCGCGGCCAGCGAGCGGCCGTCGGAGTCCAGGTGCAGCAGCGAGGCCATGGTGGCCAGCCGCCGCCCGGGCTCCAGCCCGGGTAGCGGGCTCTCCCGCCAGAGCGCCGCCAGCATCTTCCGGTACGGCGAATAGCGATCGGTGGCCGCCTCGTACTGCCGGTGCCGGTAGCCGATCGCGGCCCGCTCCCGGATGATCGACAGGCCGGTGCGCTTGAGCACCGGGTCGCCCTCGATGAGCCCGGCCAGCCAGTCGTTGATCGCCGGCGTCGCCTCCATGTACGCGGCCGACAGCCCGCGCATGAAACCCATGTTCAGCACCGACAGCGCGGTCTTCACGTAGTGCTTGGCCGGGTCGGTGACGTTGAAGAAGGTGCGGATGGACTGCTGCGCCAGGTATTCGTCGGGTCCCTCGCCGAGGCAGACCAGCCGGCGCGCGGCCACCTCACCGGCGAACGTCACGGCGAGCTTGTTCCACCACTGCCACGGGTGCACCGGAACGAACAGGTAGTCGGCCGGGTCCAGGCCCAGCCCGGTGAGCACGGCGGTGAACCCGGCCTGCGTCCGCTCGCCCAGCTCGGCCCGGACCAGCGTGTCGTAGTCCAGGTCGCCGGCGCAGGTGAACGTGGTGTGGTCGCGGTGCGCGGCGAGCCAGAGCAGCCGTACCGGCGCGGCGGCCTCCGGGGCGTACGCGTGGTACTCGTGCACGCCGAAGCCGATGCGGCCGTTGTTCGCCACGAAGCAGGGATGCCCCTCGGTCATGCCGGTCTCGATCGCCTGGAAGCCGGCGGCGGCCAGCTCGGCGGCGCTCAGCGCGGGCTTGGCGAGCTTGTACGCGGTCCCGGCCAGCGTGGAGGTGATCTCCTCCAGGTAGACCGGCAGGATCGCGTCGGTGAGGCCGAGCGCGCCGCGCAGCTCCACGCAGAGGTCGACGGCGTCGGGCGGCAGCTCCACGCCGTCGCGGCGGCGCACGATGCTGTCCGCGTCGACCTGCCAGTGATCAAGCGCCAGCCGCTGCGCGGCGAACCGGTATTCCACGGCGCCGTCGTCGCTGCGGACCAGCCACCGCCCGGGGCCGGCGGGCTCGGGGGTGATCAAGCGCTCGTGGGCGAACTCGGCGAGCGCCTTGCGCACCAGCAGCCGGTTGGCCGTCGCCCATGCCTCGGGGGTCAGGTGATCCACTGATGCGCTGGCGTTCACGCCGGTGCCCCTCTCTCGGTGTCGGGCGCAGCGGTGGCGGCCCGGAACTGGTCCCGGGTGCAGACGCTCAGCAGCGCCTCCTTCTCGGGCTTGCGGATCGGGCCGACGACGGTGAAGCCGACGGCGGCGTTGAGCGCGTGCACGGCGGTGTTGCGCACGTCCGGCTCCACCACCACCCGGCGCGTCGCGGGGTCGGCGAACAGCCAGGCCATCACGGTGGTGATGACGGCCCGGGCGAAGCCGTGCACCGGTGTGTCGGCGGGCGCGCAGAGGAAGTGCATGCCCACGTCGCCGGGCTCCGGGTCGTACAGGCCGGCCAGCTCGACCCGGGCCGGGTCGTACCGCTCGGCCAGGAACGCCGGGGCGCCGCGCCACGATCCCAGGTACGCGTCGTGGTGCGGGTGGTCGGCGATGCGCCGGTACTCGGCGGCGACCGCGGCCACGTCGGCGTCCTGCATCAGCCAGAACGCGGACTTGGGATGGGTGACCCAGCGGTGCAGCAGCGCGGCGTCGGCGTCCGGGTCGACCGGGCGCAGCGTGAACTCGCCCAGCGCGGCGTCGACGCGGGTGAAGGTGGTCATGCGCTCGCGGCCCTCGCTCATGCGGGCGCTCCGAACTCCTGGAACGCGATCGCCTTCTCGATCGGGTAGTGCTCCCGGCCGGTCATCTCCCGGATCAGCCACGAGTTGCGGTACGGGCCCATGCCCAGGTCGGGTGAAGTGATGCTGTGCGTGTGCGTGCCGCCGTTCTGCAGGAACACGCCCCGGCCGGTCTGGTCGACGCTGTAGTTGCGGGCCACGTCGAAGCGGCCGTGCGTGTCGAAGCGCAGCCGGTCGCGTACCGGCGCGAGGAACTCCGGCACCCGGTAGTGGTAGCCGGTGGCCAGCACGAGCCCTTCCGTGTCCAGCGTGAACGCGCGGTCCTGCTCGGTGTGGCGCAGCCCGAGCCGGTAGCGGCCGTCGGCGTACGCCGCCTCGACCAGTTCGGTGTTCGTCAGCAGGCGGGTCGGCGCCGGTCCGTGCAGGCTCTTGGCGTACAACAGGTCGTAGATGTCGTTGATCAGATCGGCGTTGATGCCCTTGAACAGGGGCTTCTGCGCGGCCTCCAGCGCGTAGCGGGTCGGCTCGGGCAGCGCGTGGAAGTAGTCCACGTAGTCCGGCGAGGTCATCTCCAGCGTCAGCTTGGTGTACTCCAGCGGGAAGAACCGGGGCGAGCGGGTCACCCAGGTGAGCTGGTAGCCGTACGTGTCGATGTCGCCGAGCAGGTCGTGGTAGATCTCGGCGGCGCTCTGCCCGCTGCCGACGATCGTGATGCTGTCCTTGGCCCGCAGCGCCTCCCGGTGCTCCAGGTAGCGCGAGTTGTGGATCAGGTCGCCGCCCAGTCCGGCGCAGGCCGGCGGCAGGTACGGCGGGGTGCCGGTGCCGAGGACGAGGTGCCGGGCCCGGTGGGTGACCGGCCCGTCCGGCGTGTCGGCGTGCACCACGTACCGGTCGTCGGCCTCGTCGTGCTCGACAGCGGTGACGGTGTGCCGGAAGCGCAGGTTCGGCAGCTTGGCGGCGGCCCAGCGGCAGTAGTCGTTGTATTCGGCGCGCAGCGGGAAGAAGCTCTCCCGGATGTAGAACGGGTAGAGCCGGCCGGTCTCCTTGAGATAGCTCAGGAACGAGAACGGCGAGGTGGGGTCCGCGAGCGTCACCAGGTCCGCGATGAACGGCGTCTGGAGCCGGGTCGATTCGAGCAGCATGCCGGGATGCCAGTCGAAGCTGCCGCGGGCCTCCAGGAACAGCCCGTCGAGGTCGTCGATCGGTGCGGTGAGGCAGGCCAGCCCGAGGTTGTAGGGGCCCAGCCCCACGGCGATGAACTCGTGGGTCGACATGTTCTCGTTCTCCTCGGCGGGGGTCAGCCGACCGGGCAGGACAGCTCGGCGGCGGTCGCGGTCCGGGCGTACCAGGCGGCATGGTCGGCGATGAGATCCAGCACGTGAGCGACATCGTCCACAGTGGTCTCCGGGTTGAGCAGGGTGAGCTTGAGGTGGTGGGCGCCGTCGACCTTGGTGCCGGCGACCAGCGCCGCGCCGGAGGCGGCGAGCGCGTCGCGGGCGTGCAGGTTGGCCTCGTCGGCCACGTCGGGGGCGAGGCCGGGCGGCCGGTACCGGAAGACCACGGTGCTCAGCTGCGACGGCGCGGCCACCTCGAAGCGCGGGTCGGCGTCGAGCCGCCGCCACGTCTCGGCCGCGAGGTCGACGACCTGGTCGAACAGCGCGCCGATCGCGTCCGGACCCATGATCCGCAGGGTCAGCCAGAGCTTGCAGGCGTCGAACCGGCGGGTGGTCTGGATGCTCTTGTCGACCTGGTTCGGGATGCCCTGCTCGACCGCGCGGGCCGGATTGAGGTAGTCGGCGTGCCAGGTGGCGTGGCGCAGCGTCCGCGCGTCGCGGACCAGCAGCGCGCTGGAGCTGACCGGCTGGAAGAACGACTTGTGGTAGTCGACGGTCACCGACGCGGCCCGTTCGATGCCGTCGAGCAGGTGCCGGCGGGTGGGGGAGACCAGCAGCCCGCAGCCGTACGCGGCGTCGACGTGCAGCCAGATCCCGGTGGCATCGCAGATGTCGGCGATCTCCGGCAGCGGGTCGATGGTGCCGAAGTCGGTGGTGCCGGCGGTGGCGACGACGGCCATCACCACCTGGCCGTCGCGGTGGCAGCGGTCGACCGCGCGGGTCAGCTCGTCGGTGCGCATCCGCCGGTCGCCGTCGGTGGGCACGGTGAGCACCGCGTCGGCGGCCAGGCCGAGCAGCTTGGCGGCCTTCTGCACGCTGAAGTGCCCGGCCGCCGAGGTGATGACGCGCAGCCGGGACAGCACCTGCGGGCGGTCCGGCCGGCCGGCGACGCCACCCACCACCCGGCGGTACGCCTCCTCGCGCGCCAGCAGCAGCGCCTGCAGGTTCGACTGGGTGCCGCCGCTGGTGAAGACCCCGTCGGCGCCGGTGCCGAGCCCGATGCGCCCGGCCGTCCACTCGATCAGGCGCCGCTCCATCAGCGTCGCGCCCGCGCTCTGGTCCCACGTGTCCAGCGAGGAGTTGACGGCGCTGAGCACCGCCTCGCCGAGCAGGGCCGGGATGACCACCGGGCAGTTCAGGTGAGCCAGGTAGCGCGGGTGGTGGAACCACACCGCGTCGCGCAGCCACACGTCGTGCAGCTCGTCCAGGGCGGCGTCGGTGTCGCCGAGCGGCCGGTCCAGGTCGATGGCGCCGATGAGCGGCGCCAGCTCGTCGGGCGTGACGCCGGTGAACGGCCGGTCCGCCTCGCCCACCCGGCGGGCGACCCGGTCGACGCCGCGCGCCAGCACGTCCCGGTACCGCCCGAGCGAGCCGGCATTGAACAGGTGGACGCGTGCCGTGTCGGCGGCGCGGCCGGCGTCGGTCGGGCTCCCGATCGAACTCATGCGACATCCCAGCGGTCGTACGGACAGGGCGCGGCTGGAGCCGCGGCGATCAGGTTAGGTTAGGCTGCCCTTACTATCAAGCGCGACTTGGGGAGCTTTGTCGTGGATCTACCGCTGTTGGCGTCCGACCCTCGTCGCGGTAGGGTCACCGTCGGTTAGGGGAGGGTATCCTAAGTTGACACTCGAATGGAATCACCGCCCGGCGTGCCGGCAGAGGCAGGCGCGATGACACGCGTCGATCGCGACCGGTGGGGCGTGCCGCAGTTGTGGGCCGCCGACGTCGACGCGCTCGCGCGCCTGCAGGGCCGTGTCGCCGCGCTCGACCGGGCCTGGCAGATCAGCGTCGAACGATGGCGTGCCGAGGGCCGGCTGGCCGCCCACGTCGGCCCGGCCGAGCTGGCGTGGGACCGGTTCGCCAGGCGCGTACGGCTGGACGACACCGCCCGGCGCTGCTACGAACGGCTGGACCCGGACACGCGGCGGTGGGTCGAGGCGTACGTCGACGGGGTCAACGCCGGACTCGCCGAGGGTGCCGCCGGCGCACCGGAGTTCGCCGCCACCGCCAGCGCGCCCGAACCCTGGCAGCCCTGGTCCCCGCTGGGTGTCTTCCTCGTCCAGCACGTGCTCTTCTCCACGTTCCCGAACAAGCTGTGGCACGCGCACGTGGCCCGCACGCTCGGCCCCGACGCGGCCGGGCTGTTCGCGGTCGAGGGACCGGCGTCCTCGGGCAGCAACGCCTGGGCGCTGCCCGCCGACCCGGCCACCGGGCGTGGCCCGATGATCGCCGGTGACCCGCACCGGCTGCTCGAACTCCCCGGCGTCTACCAGCAGGTCCGGCTGGCGTGCCCGGAGTTCGACGTGGTCGGGCTCGCCTTCCCCGGCGTGCCCGGACTGCCGCACTTCGGCCACACCGGCCACGTGGCCTGGGCCGTCACCAACGCGATGGCCGACTACCAGGACGTGTACCGCGAGCGGCTGCGCCGCGACGGCGACCGGGTGCTGGTCCGCGACGCCGACGGCTGGACGCCCGCCGCCCGCCACGTCGAGGAGATCGAGGTGCGCGGCGGCGTCCCGGAGACGGTCGAGGTGATCGAGACGCCCCGCGGGCCGGTGATCGACCACGACCGGGTCACCGGCGAGGCGATCGCCCTGCGCACCCCGAGCCGGGTCGAGGCCCGCCTCGGCTTCGCGGCGCTGCTGCCCTTGCTGCGCGCCCGGCGTACCGGTGACGTGGCCGACGCGCTGCGCCACTGGGTCGAGCCGGTGAACAGCGTGCTCGCCGCCGACACCGGGGGAGGCGTCCGCCGCCTGGTCGCCGGCCTGGTGCCGGTACGCGACGAGCGGTGCCGCCGGGAACCGGTGCCGGCCTGGGAACCGGCCTACCGATGGCGGGGCGACTACCTGCCGCTGGTGGACGAGCCGGTCGACGGCGTGGCGGTGTGCGCCAACGACCGCCGTGACGACGTGGCCGCGCACGGCGCCGACTTCGCCCCGCCGCACCGGGCCCGCCGGATCCGGGCTCTGCTCGCCGAGGGCGCGGAACCGTCCACCGTGCACACCGACGACCGGCTCCCGGCCGGCCCGCTGCACCGGCTGCTCGGCCGGCTCGACCCCGGCCGGCTCGACGAACCCGCCCGCGCGCTGCTGCTGCGGCTGCGCGCCTGGGACCGGACGATGGCGGCCGGCTCGGCCGGGGCCGGCGCGTACGCGGCGTGGCGGGCGGCGCTCGCCCGGCGGTTGCGCGTACACCCGAGGTTGCGTGCCCTCGACGAACCGTGCGGGTTCGACGAGCTGTTCGCCCCCTGGACCGACCCGGCCGCCCGGATCGGCCTGGCGCTGGACCGCCTGGCGGCCGAGTTCGGCGCGGACCTCGCGGAACCGGCAGCCGAGGCGCTGGCCGAGGTGGCCACCGGGGCGGCGCCCGGTGAGTGGGGGAGCCGCCACCTCCTGCACCCGGTGCACCTGGGCGTCGCCCCCGCGATCACCGACGCGGTGACGGCGATGCGGCGACGGGTGGCGCTGTCCGGTGACACCGACTGCGTGCTGGCCACCTCCAGCGTGCCGGGCGTCTCCGACGCCTGCTGGCGCGGCCCGGTGGCCCGCTACGTGTGGGACCTGACCGACCGGGCGGCCAGCCGCTGGATCGTCCCGTTCGGCGCCTCCGGGCGCCCCGGCGACCCGCACTTCGCCGACCAACTGACCCACTGGGCCGCCGGGGCGCTCATCCCGGTGCCCGCCGGCCCACTGACGGGAGACGAGACGACGTGATCCACCTGGAACGGATCCCCGGCCTCGGCGAGCTGGCGCTGGAGCCGGTACGCCCCGACCGGCACGCCGACCTGCTGCACGGCTGGGTGATCCGGCCCCGCAACCGGTTCTGGGGCATGGGCGCGCACACGGTCGACGAGGTACGCGAGATCTACGCGTTCGTCGACGGCCTGGACACCCACCACGCGTACCTGATCCGGGTCGACGGCGAGCCGATCGGCCTGTTCCAGACCTACCAGCCGGAGGCGGACCCGGTCGGCGAGCGCTACCCGGTGCGACCCGGCGACGTGGGGCTGCACCTGTTGCTCGACGCGCCCCGGCCGTATCCGGGGTCGTTGACCGGAGCGGTGTTCCCGGCGCTGGTCCGGTTCCTGTTGCGCGACCCGGCCGCGTGCCGGGTGGTGGCCGAGCCGGACGTGCGCAACGGCGCGATGCTGCGGCGGCTGCGGATCGAGGGCTTCACGTTCGGCGACGAGATCGACATGCCGGACAAGCGGGCGCGGCTGGCGTTCCTGACCCGGGAACGGTTCGAGGCGGGCCGCCCGACGGCGTGACGCCGATCCGCGTCACGTCCGGCGGCGCGGAGTCGGCCGACTGGGCACGGAGCGTCAAATCGGCCGCTAAGTCGACCACACCGTTGCTGATCAACGTGGACACCTCTGGTGTCGGCGACGCGCTGGACTGGAACGCGCCAAACTTCTCCGGCATCGGCGGCGAGGAGGCGCGGTACATCCTGCTCAACTTCCCGACCGCGAACCGGCTCACGCTCACCGCCGCGGCGCGCACCGTGGAGGGCAGCATCTACGCCCCCAACGCCGCGTTCTCCGACCGGTCCGCCGCCAACACCGAAGGCAGCGTCATCACCCGGACGCTCGACCACCAGGGTGGAGAGATCCACTACTTTCCGTTCAGCGCCTCGCTGACCTGCAACGGCGGCGGCGACGCCGGCATCGCCGTGGTGAAGTCGTCGTCGACCGGGCTGATCAGCGCCGTCGGGCAGCAGGTGCCGTACTTCTTCGAGGTGGTGAACACCGGCGGCGTCCGCCTTACCGACGTCAGCGTCCTCGACGTGCAGACGCCCCCGTCGTCCAACGCCGGCCTCGGCCCGATCACGTGCCCGGCCACGGTGCTCGACCCGGGAGCCTCCATCACCTGCACCGCGACGTACACGGTCACCCAGGCCGACCTCGACAACGGCGGCGTGACGGACACCGCTACCGCCCGGGGTTTCCCGGCCGGCAGCCAGACGCCGATCCTGTCCGAGCCGGATTCGCTGACGATCCCCGCCGACCAGCCGGAGGCCGGCATCAGCGTGGTCAAGTCCTCGACCACAGTCGCGATCACGCGGGTCGGCCAGGAGGTCTCCTACCGCTACGAGGCCGTCAACACCGGCGGGGTCACGCTCACCGGGGTCACGATCAACGACACGCTCCTGCCGCCGGCCAGCCGGAGCAACCTCACCGCCATCACCTGTGGACCGGGCGACGTGCCGAACGGCAGCGTCACCCTGGCGCCGGGGGAGTCGGTCGAGTGCCGGGCCACCTACACCGTGCCCGCGGCGGACTTCGCCGAGGCGGTGCTGCTCGACGTGGCGACCGCCACCGGCACCCCGCCGAGCGGGCCGCCGGTCGTCTCCGGCCCGTCCGCGCAGGAGGTCCCGATCCTGCACCCGGCGGTCGCGATCACCAAGGCCGCGACGCCGACGACGGTGTCCGCCGCCGGTGAGGTCGTCACGTACCGGTTCACCGTCACCGACACCGGCAACACCGAGCTGACCGGCGTCACAGTCGAGGAGACCGCCTTCTCCGGCAGCGGGCGGCCGTCGGCGATCACCTGCGACGCCACGGCGCTCGCGCCGGGGGAGAGCGCCACCTGCACCGCGACCTACACGGTGACCGAGGCCGACGTCGCGGCCGGGCGGATCACCAACACGGCTGTCGCGGTCGGCACCCCGCCCACCGTACCCGGGCAGCCGGCGCCGGGCCCGGTACGCTCCGAACCCGCCTCCGCCGCGGTGACCGTGCGCGGGAACGGGGCGATCGTCATCGAGAAGTCCGCCGAGCCGGCGGAGGTGCACCGGGTCGGCCAGCAGGTGCGGTACCTGTTCCGGGTCACGAACACCGGCTCGGTCACCCTGACCGGCGTCACGGTGATCGACACGCTGGCGCCGCCGGCCGACCCGGCGCGCCTCGGGCCGATCACCTGCGGACCGGACGCCACGCCGAACGGCGGCGTCACGCTCGCCCCGGGGCGGAGCGTCACCTGCGCGGCGATCTACACGGTCGCGAAGGCCGACGCCGCCGGGGAGTGCCTCACCGACACCGCCACCGCGACCGGCACGCCACCGTCCGGGCCGGCGGTCGTCTCGCCGGAGGCGGCACTCTGCGTGCCGGTGCGGATCGAGCACGGTCCGAAACCGGGACCCGGGGGCCACGGCAGGCTTCCCGTCACCGGGTCCTCGTTCCTGCTCCCGTTCTCGGTCGCCGGCGGACTGGTGCTGCTGGCCGGAGCCGCGCTGGTCCTGCTCACCCGGCGTCGTCGCGCCGCCGGGTGACGCCGGTCCGGCTGACCGGCGCCACCCGCGCGCGGGAGGAAGGTCTCAGACCTCGGTCAGCCGGACGGCGTCGGCGATGACCAGGCCGGCGGCGGAGCTCCACCGGCTGACCGCGACCCGGTTGGCGTCCCCGGCGGGCAGCGCGAACGTGCCCAGCGTGCGCCACTGCCCGCCGGTCGCCCGCTGGTCGACGACCACCGTCCGGTTGCCGGTGGTCGTGGCGACGATGTACGGCGTGGCCGCGTTGTAGCCCGCGTTGGCCGGCCACCATGCCTCGACCCGGTAGTTCCCGGTGCGGGGGACGTTGAACTTGTACCAGGCCGCGTCGCTCGCGGCGACCGGGTCCGCGTAGCGGTAGTCGGCGCCGTAGCGCTGCCCGGAGTACGTCGAGGTGCCCCAGCTGGCGCTCGCGGTGAACCGGCCCGCCGTGGCGTTGTCCACGATCGACGTCCAGCCGGTACCGCCACCGGCCATCTTGGCGGCCACGTCGGCGCGCATCGTGTTCAGGTCGATGAAGGACGGGTCGATCTTGCCGGTGGTGCTGGTCTCCCGGTGCCCCCGGGCGTAGCTGGAGTCCCGGCCGAGCCGCTTGAGCACGGCCGCGGTGGCGGCGATGCTGGCGTTGTACTGGGCGGTGGTCATCCGCTGGTCGACACCGTTGTAGTCGATCTCCCACCCGATCATCAGGGTGTTGCCGTCCCCGGCGGGGATCGGGCCGCTGCCGCCGCTGGTGCCGGCGTGGTTGCACCGGCCGGCGGAGATCACGTGGAACACGCCGTTGTAGTCCACGAGCGCCTGGCAGAGCGGGCCGGCCAGGTCGGAGCGGCCGTTGATGCAGATGTTGAGCGCCGGGTGCGGGTTGCTGGCGCTGGAGGTGGCAGCGGTGTGGTGCCAGAGCACGCCGATCGGGTCGAACGAGCCGGGGCGCATCCGGTTGAGCCAGTCGCCCTCGACCACCACCTGCACGCCGGCCGCGCGCAGCACGTCCACGAGCCAGGGAATGGTCGCCATCACTGCGCTCCGAGCAGGTCGGCGAGGCACTCGGCCTTCGGCGCCGCGTGCGCCGCGCCGGGGCGGACGGCCACGCCGAGGGCGGCGGCCACCAGGGCGGGTACGCCGAGCAGACCTCGGCGTCGCAGACGGGGGGATCGTGACGTGGGCATGGCGCTCCTCGGGTGACGGCGCTGCGCTGATCGACGGATGTGAGTGCGGGCACGCTATACCGCCGCCGGGCCCTCTGTCGATACCCTTCAATGATCGTTTCTGACGTGAAAACTTTCGCCAGACCGTCTGTCGTCATCCGTCGATGCGTGATAGAAATCCTGCCCAGGTCTCGCCGTCCGGCGAGGAACCCTTCACAGGAGAGGGCGCCGATGAGAGCGATCGCCACGGCCCTGACGCTTCTCGCCGTGCTCGCGGCCGTCCCGGCGCCGGCTTCGGCCGCCCCGGCCCGGGCCGCGACAACTGCCGCCGCCGAGCCACCGGCCACCATGGCCGCCGTCGGCCCGCAGCCCGGCACCTTCACCGGCAAGGGCTTCGACACCTGCACCGCGCCGTCGCAGGCCGCGATGGACACCTGGCTGGCCGCCTCGCCGTACCGCGCGGTCGGCGTCTACATCAGCGGCGGCAGCCGGACGTGTGCCCAGCCCAACCTCACCGCCACCTGGGTCGCCGACCAGACCCGCAAGGGCTGGCGGCTCATCCCCATCGAACTGGGCTACCAGGCGCCGTGCGGCACCCGTACGCCGAAGATGTCCGCCGACCCGGCGACCGCCCGCGGGCAGGGCAGGTCCGCGGCGGACAGCGCGGCCGGGGCGGCGCAGGCGCTCGGCATCAGCGCCGGCAGCACGCTCTACAACGACATCGAGCAGTACCCGTCGACCACCGCCTGCCGGGCCGCCGTGCTCTCCTTCCTCTCCGGCTGGGTCGAGCGCCTGCACACGCGCGGCTACCTCGCCGGCATGTACTCCAGCGGCTCGTCCGGGATCAGGGACGTCTGCGACGCCTACCACGACACCCGGTACCTGCGCCTGGACCAGATCTGGATCGCCTGGTGGAACGGCGTCGCGGACACCGACGGGGGCACGTACTGCGCCGACGACCGCTACGCCGACCAGCAGCGCCTGCACCAGTACGCGGGGGACGTCACCGAGACGTGGGGCGGCGTGACCATGAAGATCGACCGCAACTACCTGGACGTACGGGCCGGCACGCCGCCCGCCTCCTGGAGCGTGACGGTCGACAACACCACGGCGGGCGGGTTCACCGCCGGCGCGGCCTGGGGCACCTCCGCGTACTCCGGGCAGCGCTACGGCGCCGACTACCGCTTCGCCGCTCCGGTGGCGTCGAGCGACGTGGCCTGGTTCCAGGCCACCCTGCCGGCGACCGGCGCCTACGAGGTCTCGGTCTGGTACCCGGCCGATCCCGGCTACAACGACCGCACCCCGTACCTGGTGGCCACCACGACCGGCAACCGGTCGGTGGTGGTCGACCAGCGCACCGGCGGTGGACGCTGGGTGTCCCTCGGTGTGTTCACGCTCGCCGCCGGCACCGGGGACAAGGTCGGGGTGAGCCGCTGGAGCGCCGGCACCGGCTACGTGGTCGCCGACGCGGTACGCCTCACCCGGGTCTGAGCGCGCCGGTCCGTGGGCCGGTCCCGCCTCGGCGGGACCGGCCCACGGCGTCCGGCTCAGCTCAGGTGCGCCAGCAGCGCGGTGGCCATGCCCTGCTCACCGCGGGCGTTCGGGTGGAACGGCGCGGCCGGGCTCTGCGGCACCAGCCCCTCCACCCAGCGGGTGCCGCTGCTCTTGCACGCGTCCCGGCCGATCGAGGGCGTGTAGACGTCGGCGTAGCTCGCGCCCCCCGCCGCCGCGGTGTCGGCGAGCATCGTGTTGAGCGCCTTCTGGACGCCGCGCAGGTACGGCACGTCCTGGTAGGCGATCGGCACGACCGGCCAGCAGCCGTACCCGCTGTCGGGCAGGATCGCCGGATACCCGAGCACCACCACGCGCGCGTTCGGCGCGGCCTGACGGACCGCCCGCAGCACGGCCGCCACCTTGGGCGCGGTGGCGGCGATCCGGGCCCGCAACTGGTCCGTGCCGCCGGCGGTGAACCGGTTCTTGCAGGGCGACCCGAGCGGGCTGCTGACGCTCGCCTCGGCGCAGTCGCCGATGATGGAGGCGAATCCGATGTCGTTGCCGCCGATCTGCACCGTCACCAGCGCCGTGTTCGAGGTGACGGCGCTGACCTGCGGCGGCAGCGCGATGCCCAGCGCGCCGTCGCCGCCGGACAGGATGTCCTCGGTGGTGGCCCCGGAGCAGCTCACGTCGGCGAACGACGAGGAACCGGCGGACGCCGCGACCAGGGACGGGTAGTTGCGGCTGGAACGCAGGCAGTTCAGGTCGATCTGGGTGGGCACGAGCGGGGCGGAGGTGTAGGAGTCGCCGAGCGCGACGTAGCGCCCGGTGGGCGCGGCGGCGACGGCGGGCGCGGCGGCGGTGAGCAGCACGCCGGTGACGGCCGCGACGAGCGCGGTCATCCGGCCGGCGGTCCGCAGGAGCGGCAGGCGGGGACGGTTCATGGGGCCCTCCCGGAGGGGTCCTGGTGGTGGTGCTGGGATTCTGTCCGCGCCCGCGATGCACGTCAATATAGCCAGGCATCACTGTCTGTTGTCCCGGGATGTGGTCCGCCGCCGCCCGGCAGAGGGCTTGTTGCCCGTCGTGATGTTGCGTACGTCACACTTTTCCATGACGCCGGCATCGGGTAGGGGGCGCGCGCCGAGCGCTCGTTTCGTTGTGTCGCAAGGTTCCCAGGCCCGGTCGCCCCTGGTGGGCGGCCCGGTGCCGGATTCGCGTACGCACGCACCGGAGCGACCCCGGTACGGGTGGTGAAGGACCGATCGAATGTCGGCGATCCTGGATTTGCGGGCGTCATTACGCTGCGAAGTGGTTGATCGCCGGAACCACGGACGACAGGTGGAAGAACCTCAGATGAGTGACAATCACCCTCCCTACGGAGGCTATCCGGACCCGAACGCCGGAGCGTGGGGCAACCAGCCCGACCCGAACGCCCCGTACGGCGCCCAGCCGGCCTCCGGCGCGCCCTACGGATCGCCACCGGCTTCGGGTGCGCCCTACGGTGCCCAGCCCGCGTCGGGCGCCCCGTACGGTGCCCAGCCCGCGTCGGGCGCCCCGTACGGCGCGCAGCCGGCGTCGGGCGCCCCCTACGGCGCGCAGCCCGCGGCGCCCTACCCGGGTCAGCCGGGCTACGCCGGGCAGCCGTACGCGCCCACGCCGCCCCCGAGCGGCGGCAAGAGCAAGGGCCTCATCGTCGGCCTCGCGGCCGGCGCGGTCACCCTGACGCTGCTGTGCTGCGGCGGTGGCCTCGCCTACGTCGCCTTCAACGGCGACGACGACGACCCGAAGCCGGCCGCCTCGGGCAGCGCCACCCCCGGGCCGGACAGCAGCCCGTCCGCGACCCCCAGCGCGGACGCGCCGGAGTCGAGCGGACCGGACGGCCCCTCCAACAACAACTCGATCACCGCGCGGTACTCCAGCGAGATGTCGGCGGTCTGCGACGGGGGAGCGATCCTCAACGCCGCGCCGTACACCGCGCCCGCGGGCGCGAAGGCGTACGTCTTCTCCAACTCCCCGGACCGGCCGTCGGTCTGGTCGCAGAAGACGGTCAGCTCGGACAAGCCCTACTACGCCAAGTCGGCGGACTTCGCCACGGTGTCCGTCATCGGCTGCCTCAAGATGGTCGAGGGCAGCGAGGGCACGCCGAAGAAGTGCCAGTACAAGAACAGCGAGGACAAGGTCGTCACCATCGACTACATCTCCTCGCGGTACACCCTGACCTTCCACGCCGCCAAGACCGGTGAGAAGGTCGGTGACGGTGGCACGGTGGCGGCGCCGGCCGCCCGCTGCCCGAGCTTCATCTCCTACAACAAGTCGACGATGAAGTCGTACGCGTCGCCGGACAGCGGCACCATCGAGGCCGCGCTCGACCGCTTCCTGCGGTAACCGACGCCGGTGTGTGGAGCCGGCAGGCCGGGAGTTCCCGGCCTGCCGGCTTCGTCGTGTCGCGGCCCGGTCAGAAGTCGTCGTCGAAGGTGACGCTGCCGGTCACCCCGACCTGGTACGCCGACACCCGGCGCTCGAAGAAGTTGGACAGTTCCTGCACGTCCTGCAACTCCATGAACGCGAACGGGTTGCCGCTGCCGAACACCGGCGCGATGCCGAGCGCCGTCAGTCGCCGGTCGGCCACGTGCTGGAGGTACTCGCGCATGTCGGCGAGCGACATCCCGGGCACGCCCTGACCGAGCAGGTCCGCGGCGAAGCTCACCTCGCACTCCACCGCCTCGGCCAGCATCTCCTTCACCTGCCGCTCCATCTCGCCGTCGAACAGGTCCGGCTCCTCGGCGCGTACGGTCTCCACCACGTCGAACGCGAACGCCATGTGCATCGACTCGTCCCGGAACACCCAGTTGGTGCCGGAGGCCAGCCCGTTGAGCAGGCCCCGGGACCGTAGGAAGTAGACGTAGGCGAACGCGCCGTAGAAGAACAGGCCCTCGATGCAGGCGGCGAAGCAGATCAGGTTGAGCAGGAACGCCCGCCGGTCGTCGCGGGTCCGGAGTTCCCGCAGCTCGAAGATCGAGTCGATCCACCGGAAGCAGAACTCGGCCTTGCGGGCGATCGACGGGATGTTCTCCACCGCGGCGAACGCGGCGAACCGTTCCTTCTCGTCCGGCACGTACGTGTCCAGCAGGTTCAGGTAGAACTGGACGTGCACCGCCTCCTCGAACAGCTGCCGGGACAGGTAGAGCCGGCCCTCGGGGGAGTTGACGTGCTGGTAGAGGTTGAGCACCAGGTTGTTGGCGACGATGGTGTCGCCGGTGGCGAAGAACGCCACCAGCCGCGACACCAGGTGCCGTTCGGCCGCCGACAGCTTCGCCAGGTCGGCGAGGTCCGCGTGCAGGTCCACCTCCTCGACCGTCCAGGTGTTCTTGATGGCGTCCTTGAACCGGTCGAAGAAGCGCGGGTAGCGCATCGGCCGCAGGGTCAGGTCCATGCCGGGGTCGAGCAGCGTGTGCCGGGTCGGCGCGGTGGTGGTCACTGGCATGCCTCGCAGCTCTCGGGGTTCTCCAGGGAACAGGCCAGCGCCTCGTCGTCGCTCACGGCGGAGACCACGCCGGAGACCGGGGCGAGCACCGGCGCGACGGTGGCCTGCTGGATGCGGGTGGCGGGACGGGAACGCAGGTAGTAGGTGGTCTTCAGCCCGGCCTTCCAGGCGTACAGGTACATCGAGGAGAGCTTGCCGATGGTCGGCGCGCTCAGGAACAGGTTCAGCGACTGGGACTGGTCGACGAAGGGCGCCCGCGCGGCGGCCAGGTCGATCAGCGCCCGCTGCGGCAGCTCCCAGGCGGTGCGGAACAGCTCCCGCACCGGCGCGGGCAGCTCGGTGATGTCCTGCACCGAGCCCTCGGCCCGCTTGATCCGGTCGCGGACCTGCGGCGTCCACAGCCCGCGGGCCTTCAGCTCCCGCACCAGGTACGTGTTGACCTGGAGGAACTCCCCGGACATGGTCTCGCGCTTGAACAGGTTGGACACCTGCGGCTCGACGCACTCGTAGCAGCCGGCGATGGAGGCGATGGTGGCGGTCGGCGCGATCGCCACCAGCAGCGAGTTGCGCAGCCCGTGCGCGGCGATCCGCTCGCGCAGCGCCGCCCACCGCTGCGTCTGCGCCGGCTCCGCGCCCCACAGGTCCGGGTGCAGGTCACCCTTGGCGGCCCGGGTCTGCGGGTACGCCGGATGCGGACCGAACCGCTCGGCCAGCTCGGCGGAGGTCTCCAGCGCGGTCAGCAGGATCTCCTCCTGCACCCGGGTGGACAGCTCCTTGGCCCGCGCCGAGTCGAACGGCAGGCGCAGCGTGAAGAACGCGTCCTGCAACCCCATCAGGCCGAGCCCGACCGGCCGCCAGCGCGGGTTCGACGCCGCCGCCTGCTCGGCCGGGTAGTAGTTGATGTCGATCACCCGGTCGAGGAAGACCACAGCCGTGCGTACGGTGGCGCGCAGCCGCTCCCAGGCCACGCCGTCGGCGGTGACGTGGGCACCGAGGTTCACCGAGCCGAGGTTGCACACGGCGGTCTCGGCGTCGTCGTTCACCTCCAGGATCTCGGTGCACAGGTTGGACAGGTGGATGACGTTGCCCGGCTCGCCGGTCTGGTTGGACAGCCGGTTGGCGGCGTCCTTGAACGTCATCCAGCCGTTTCCGGTCTGCGCGAGCGTGCGCATCATCCGCCCGTACAGGTCCCGGGCCTTCACCGTGCGCACCGCGTTCTTCTCGGCTGCCCGGTACGCGGCGTCGAACGCCTCGCCGTACAGGTCGGGCAGCTCCGGGGCGTCCGACGGGTCGACCAGCGACCACTCGCAGTCGGCCTCGACCCGGCGCATGAACTCGTCCGGGATCCAGTTGGCCAGGTTGAGGTTGTGCGTACGCCGGGACTCCTCGCCGGTGTTGTCCCGCAGCTCCAGGAACTCCTCCACGTCCGGGTGCCACGGCTCCAGGTAGACGCAGGCCGCGCCCTTGCGCCGGCCGCCCTGGTTGACCGCCGCCACCCCGGCGTCGAGCGTCTTGAGGAACGGCACGATGCCGTTGGACCGGCCGTTGGTGCCCCGGATGAGCGCGCCCCGGCCACGCACCCGTGACCAGGAGATGCCGATGCCGCCGGAGAACTTCGACAGCTTCGCCACCTGGTGGTACCGCTCGTAGATGGAGTCCAGCTCGTCGCGCGGCGAGTCGACCAGGAAGCACGACGACATCTGGGTGTGCCGGGTGCCGGAGTTGAACAGCGTGGGGGAGCTGGGCAGGTAGGCGAGGCTGGACATCAGCCGGTAGAAGCCGGCCGCCTCGCCCGGGGTGCGGGACAGCCCGCAGGCCACCCGCAGCAGCCAGTACTGCGGCGTCTCCACCACCAGCCGCGACTGCGGGTGCCGCAGCAGGTAGCGGTCCGCGACAGTGCGCAGTCCGAAGTACTCGAACCGCCTGTCGCCGTCCGGGTCCACGGCGCCGTCCAGCTTGCGGGCGTGCCGGGCCACGAACGCGGCCGTCTCGTCGCCGATCAGCCCCAGCCCGTGCGCGTACGCGATCGACTGGCTGAAGCTCGCCACGCCCTGACCGCGAACCTCCTTGTCCACGTACGCGGCCAGCAGCCGCGCCGCCAGCTTCGAGTACTGCGGCTCCTCGCCGACCAGCTCCGCCGCGGTCTGGATCGACAACCGGTCCAGCTCGGCGGTGGTCGCCCCGTCGTAGAGCCCGCTCATCGTCTTCGTGGCCACCCGCAGCGGGTCCACCTCGTCCAGGTCGGCGACCCAGCGTTCGACCGCCCGGACGATCTTGTTGACGTCCACCGGCTCGGTGTCGCCGTCCCGCTTGCGTACCCGCATCGCCGGCCGGCGGGCCTCGGATCCGCCGGTCCCGGACGGGGGACTCTCCTGTACGACAGTCATGACCTCTCCTCGCTGTCACCGTCTGGAGACGGCGGGAGACGCCAACGGGCGCGGCACGGCCGGCCCGGCTGCTGGCGTCGGTCGTCCCGCGCGACCTCCGACCGCCGTACGCGAAGGCGCACGGCGCGCTGGCAGGTCTTCGGACTCGCGGGCCCGACCGGGGTCGCCGGTCGCCTACTGGCCGTCGCTTCCCAGGCCGGTGGCCCAGTGCTGTTGACGGCTGTCGTTCCCACTCACCGCTGCGGGGCAGTCCCGGACTTCCACCGGGTTCCCTCTTGCCTCGGACGGACCAGTGAAGGCCCGGCCGAACCAGCTGCGAGGAACACCATATATGGCGGTGAGGGCTTCTTTGCAACACCAGATGTCGTGTCGGCGTGTCGGATCGATCTGACCGTCCACAGTGTCCACCCCCGATTCCGGCCCCACGCGGCGGGCGCGATACTCGGCGGTATGGGGAAAACCGGACGCCGCTGGGCGTGGGTGGCGGTCCTGCTCGTCGGCGTCGGGCTCCACCTGCTGGTGCTGGAGACACTCGCCGGCACCGGAGCCGTCACGTTCGTGCCGGCGCTGATCGTGCTGGGCGCGTCCGTCGCGCCCGCCACGTTCCTGGCCTTCGCCCAGGGGCGCCCGGCTCGCCGCCCGGTCCCCGGCTCCGTCGTCGGCGTCGCCGCGCTCCTCGGCGGCGTGATCGGCGTGGTCGCCGCCGGCTGGCTGGAGTACGGCACGCTGCACCGCCTCGGCGTCCTGCCGATGGCGCTCGTCGCGCTGGCCGAGGAGACCGCCAAGCTGATCGTGCCGGCCGGCCTCCTGCTGCTGTGGCGGCGACACCCGTCCCCGGCGCAGGGGCTGGTGATCGGCGTGGCCTCCGGCGCCGGGTTCGCCGCGCTGGAGACCATGGGCTACGCGTTCACCGCGTTCGTCGGGTCGCAGGGCAGCCTCGGCGCGGTCGAGCAGACGCTGCTCGTACGCGGCCTCACCGCGCCCGCCGCGCACCTGGCCTGGACGGGGCTGACCGCCGCCGCGCTGTTCCCGTTCGCCGCCGCGCCCGGTGGCCGGAAGCTGGCGGCGTTCCTGCTCACCTTCGCCGCCGCCGTCACGCTGCACACCTGCTGGGACACGTTCGGCACCCAGCCCGCGTACGTGTTCATCGGTGGCGTGTCACTGGCCTGGGTGCTGCTGCGCCTGCACCTGGACCGCGAGCGGCCGGCCGCATCCGGGACGCCGGCCGCGCCGGCACCCCGGGAGCCCGCGGCGCACCCCGGCTGAGCCGGGACGCCCGGCCCGCCCGTCAGCCGGCGGCCAGCCGGACGCCGAGTGCGACGAAGGCGACCGCGCAGAGCCGGTCGACGCGCCGTGACCAGCGGCTGTCACCCCACCGGCCGGTCGCGGGCGGCAACGCGTTGCGGCTGCTGGGCCGCGGCTGAGGCGCCGGTCAGGACGTCGTCGCTCCGGTCGCTGCGGCGGTCAGCGGCGCCGCCCCGAACGACACCGCGAACCGCTTGCACCAGATCGACACGCTGCGCAAACCGTCCAGGTCCACCGACGCGGGGATGTCGTACGCCTGATCGCCGATGTTGCCCTTGAGCCGGCCCAGTTCGACCCAGCGGCCGTCGTCGAACACCCGCCAGCCCGCCCGGCCGGACTGCACCTTCCGGTCGGTGAGCCAGACCCGCAGGTCGGGTCCGTCCGAGGTGTCCAGTCCGCGCAGGAGCAGCTGACGGCGGCCGTCGGCGAGGCGGACGAACTGCGCCCGGCCGGATGTGTCGTGCTCGTGGGTGACGAAGTCACCGGCGGCGAGCACCACGTCGGCGGGCGCGGCGCCGGTCGGCGACGGGCCGGCCGTGCCGGAAGCCGGCGGGCCGGTGGTGCCGGCCGGCTGCGGCTCCGCCACAGTGGGCAGCGTCTCGCGTACCTCGCGGTCGGTCGCCAGCCGCCACGGCTGGAACAGGTACAGGCTCACCCCGAGACCGGTGACGGCCACGACGGCCAGCACCGACAGCACCACACGTCTTCTGCCCATGCCGTGACGCTAGGCGCGTACCCGGGGGAAAGATCTTTCCGTCCGCTTACGGCTCGGCGCCGGGCCGCCGCACCTGGACGCCGATGGGTAGCGTCTGGCCCATGGGTCGCTACGTGCTCGTCGTCGACGACGACCGGACGGTCAGCGACGTCGTCCGGCGCTACCTGGAACAGGACGGCTGCCGGGTCCGGCTGTCCTTCGACGGGCCGGACGCGCTCGCCGCGGCCGAGGAGGAGCCGCCCGACCTGGTGGTCCTCGACCTGATGATGCCGGGCCTCGACGGCATCGAGGTGTGCCGGCGGTTGCGCCGCCGGCTTCCCGGCCTGCCCGTCGTCATGCTCACCGCGCTCGGGGACGAGGCCGACCGGGTCGCCGGGCTGGAGGTCGGCGCGGACGACTACGTGACCAAGCCGTTCTCGCCGCGCGAGCTGGTGCTGCGCATCAGGTCGGTGCTCCGGCGCGCGGCCCCGCAGGAACGGGAGCGGTCGGGGGTGCTGCGCGACGGCGACCTCACCGCGGACACCGACCGGCGGGTCGCCGAGCGCGGCGGGCAGCCGCTGGCGCTCACCGTACGGGAGTTCGACCTGCTCGCCTTCCTGCTGGCGAACCCGGGACGGGCCTGGTCGCGGGCCGAGTTGCTGGACCGCGTGTGGGGCTGGCGGTTCGGTGACCAGTCCACTGTCACAGTCCACGTCCGGCGGCTGCGGGAGAAGATCGAGGACCGGGCCGCGCAGCCCCGCCGCATCGTCACCGTGTGGGGCGTCGGCTACCGGTACGAGCCGCAGGACGCCCTCCGGTGAACGAGCTGCTGATCATCGGGTTCTACGCCCTCCTCGCCGGAGCGCTCGTCGGCGCGCTCGGCGCCGGCGCGCTGCGGCTGGTGCGCCACCGGTCGATCCTCGCGCACATCGCGGTGCTGCTCGCGGTCACCATCGCCTCGGTGACCGCGGGCGTCACCGCCGTCGCCCAGGCCATGTTCCTGTCCGCGCACGACCTCCAGGTCGTCCTCGTGACGGTCGCGGCGTCGGCGGCGGTCAGCCTGGCCGTCGGGGTGGCATTCGCCCGCCGGCTGGCGCAGGCCGCGGTCTGGGCCGACCAGGCCCGGCAGCGGGAGCGGCAGCTGGAGGCCGGCCGCCGCGAGCTCGTCGCCTGGGTCTCGCACGATCTGCGTACGCCGCTGGCGGGACTGCGGGCGATGGCGGAGGCGCTGGAGGACCGGGTGGTCGACGAGCCGGCGGCGGTGGCCGAGTACCACCACCGGATCCGGGTCGAGACGGACCGGATGACGCGCCTGGTGGACGACCTGTTCGAGCTGTCCCGGATCAACGCCGGAGCGCTGCGGCCCGCGCTGTCCCCGGTGCCGCTCGGCGATGTGGTCTCCGACGCGATCGCCGCCACCGCGCCGCTGGCCGCCGACCGGCGGGTCCGGGTGCTCGCCCCCGAGGCTGGCTGGCCGACGGTCCGGGCCGCCGAGGCCGAACTCGCCCGCGTCGTGACGAACCTGCTGGTCAACTCGGTGCGGTACACGCCGCCGGACGGCACGGTGCGTGTCGACGCCGGCCGGGAGGCCGACGACGCGTGGCTCGCCGTCTCCGACACCTGCGGCGGCATCCCCGAGGCGGACCTGCCGCGGGTGTTCGACGTGGCGTTCCGGGGAACCCGGGCCCGTACCCCGGCGCCGGCCGGCGACGACGAGGCGGCGCCGGCCGGTGGCGGGCTGGGCCTGGCGATCGTGCGTGGCCTGGTCGAGGCGCACGGTGGGCGGGTGCACGCGCACAACGTCACCGGCGGGTGCCGGTTCGTCGTCCGCCTTCCAGCCGCCTGACCGGGCCGGGCGGGTCAGACGGCGGCCGGGGGACCGGTCTCCGTCAGGCGCCCGCCGGCCAGGCGCAGCCAGCGGCCGACGTCGATCGCGGCGAGGAACCGCGCGTCGTGGCTGACCACCAGCAGCGCGCCCCGGTAGGCGTGGAGCGCGCTCTCCAACTGGCCGACGCTGACCAGGTCGAGGTTGTTCGTCGGCTCGTCGAGCAGGAGGAGCTGCGGCGCCGGTTCGGCGCCCAGCACGCACGCCAGGGTGGCGCGCAGCCGCTCACCGCCGGAGAGCACCCCGACCGGAAGGTGCGCTCGCGGGCCGCGGAACAGGAAGTGGGCGAGCAGGTTCATCCGCTGCGCGTCCGGTGCCTGCGGCGCGAACGCGGCGAGGTTCTCCGCCACGGTCCGGTCCAGGTCGAGTAGGTCCAGGCGCTGCGACAGGTACGCGATCCGGCCCTCGGCGCGCGTGATCCGGCCGTCCTCCGGTTCCAGGTCGCCGTCGATCAGGCGCAGCAGCGTGGACTTGCCCGCGCCGTTGGCGCCGAGCAGGGCGATCCGCTCCGGGCCCCGGATCGTCAGGTCGACACCGTCGGCGGCGAACAGCGGGCGGTCGCCGTGCCGCACCCGCACACCCTCGACGGTGAGCAGCGTGCGCCCGGCCGGCACGGTGGTGGCGGGCAACTCCACGGTTATCGTCCGCTCGTTGCGCAGCGCCCGCTCGGCCTCGTCCAGCCGCGCCCGGGCGTCGTCGACCCGGCCGGAGTGCATCTCGTTCGCCTTGCCCGCGGCCACCTGCGCGTCCCGCTTCATGCCACCGGCGACGATCCTCGGCAGGCCCGCGTTCTTCAGGTTGCGGGCCGCGTTCCCGGCCCGCCGGGCAGCCCGCTCGCGGGCCTCCTGCAACTCCCGCTTCTCGCGCTTGAGCTCCTGCTCGGCGCTGCGGACGTTCTTCTCCGCCACCTCCTGCGCGGCCCGCACGGCCGCCTCGTACGAGGTGAAGTTCCCGCCGTGGAGGCGCAGCTCACCGCGGTCGAGTTCGGCGATGCGGTCCATCCGGTCGAGCAGCGCCCGGTCGTGGCTGACCAGCAGCAGGCAGCCGTGCCACTGCTCCAGCACGTCGTGCAGCCGGTGCCGGGCGTCGAGGTCGAGGTTGTTTGTGGGTTCGTCCAGCAGCAGCACGTCGGGCTGCTTGAGCAGTTGCGCCGCCAGGCCGAGGGAGACCACCTGACCACCGCTGAGCGTGCCCAGGGGCCGGTCGAGGGCCAGGCCGCCGAGGCCGAGCCGGTCGAGTTGCGCGCGGGTGCGCTCCTCGATGTCCCAGTCGGCGCCGATCGTGGTGAAGTGCCTCTCGTCGGCGTCGCCGGCCTCGATGGCGTGCAGCGCCGCGATCAGCGGGGCGATCTCCAGCACCTCGGCCACGGTGAGGTCGGCGGCCAGCGGCAGGCTCTGCGGGAGGTAGCCCAGGACGCCGTCGACGGTCACCGACCCGGCTGCCGGGCGGTACTCGCCGGCGATCAGCCGGAGCAGCGTGCTCTTGCCGGCGCCGTTCGGCGCGACCAGGCCGGTCCGGCCGCCGCCGAGGGTGAAGGAGAGGTTCTGGAAGACCGGTGTGTCGTCCGGCCAGGAGAAGGTCAGGTTCGAGCAGACGACAAAGGAGTCGGACATCGGGAGACGACCTCGACGTACGGGCGGGCGGACCGGATCCGCCCGGCGGGGGACATGGTCACGAGGGAACGACGGGACGACCACGGCGCTCGCCTGCGGTCGGTCACGTCTCCGGGCTCACCCGGAGATGTCGTCGTCACCCGCCATGTCTGCTCTCCCTGTGCGGTCTGCGCGTCTCCGCTGCGGTCTGCGTCTCCGCTGTGCGGTCTGCGCTCGGATCGGCCGGGTTCACGGTAGCACCGGCCGTGCCCGCAGGCGGGTACGGCCCGTCGTCCGGCGGTGCCGGCGACGGCGTGACCTGCGTTACCTATCGTCGAGGCGGGAATGTGATCACCGGAGGCGCATTTGAATCAGGATGTGAGTGCCGCACCCTCTTCCGCCCGGGCGCAAGCCGACCGGGCGGAGATCCCCCAGACGACCGATGCCACCCCGACGTCCACACCGGGCGACCTGATGAGCCGCCGCCAGCGGCTCAAGCTCGTGCTGGTCCTCGGCTCGCTGATCGCTGTGGGTCCGCTGACGATCGACATGTACCTGCCCGCGCTGCCCGCCATCGTCACGGACTTCGCGACCACGTCGGCGGCGGTCCAGTTGACGCTCACCGGCACGCTCGCCGGGCTGGCCGTCGGGCAGTTGCTGATCGGCCCGCTGTCGGACGCGGTCGGGCGGCGCCGCCCGCTGATCGCCGGCCTCCTGCTGCACATCGTGGCGTCGGCGCTGTGCGTCGTCGCCCCGAACATCGCCGTCCTCGGCGTCCTGCGCGTCGTACAGGGTCTCGGTGTGGCCGCGACGGCCGTGGTGGCGATGGCGGTGGTGCGTGACCTGTTCAGCGGGACGGCGTTCGCCACCATGCTGTCCCGGCTGCTGCTGGTGATGGGCGCCGCGCCGGTCCTCGCCCCGACGCTCGGCGGCGGCGTGCTGCGGTGGACGGACTGGCGTGGCGTCTTCGTGGTCCTGGCCGTCTTCGGGGTGCTGCTCGTGGTGCTGGCCACGACCGCCCTGCCCGAGACGCTGCCGCCCGAGCGCCGCCAACGCGGTGGAGTCGTCGCGACCGTGATGACGTACGGCGGGCTGCTGCGGGACCGGGTCTTCGTCGGTCTGGTGCTGGTCGCCGGGCTGGCCATGGCGGCGCTGTTCGCGTACGTCGCGGGGTCGTCGTTCGTGCTGCAGGACGGGTACGGGCTCGACGAGCAGCAGTTCGGCCTGGCGTTCGGCGCGGGCGCGGTGGGCCTGATCGGCGCCACCCAGTACAACGTGCGGCTGCTGCGCCGCTATCCGTCGCAGTGGATCCTGCTGACCTCACTGGTGGCGGGCACGGTGGCCGGGCTCGCCCTGGTGGTGTTCGCCGCGACCGGCTTCGGCGGGCTGCCCGCCCTGCTGGGGTCGCTGTGGCTGGTGCTGGCGGCGGCGGGCCTGGCCATGCCGAACGCCCCGGCGCTGGCCCTGTCCCGCCACGGCGAGGCGGCCGGCACGGCGTCCGCCCTGCTCGGTGCCGTGCAGTTCGGCGTGGGCGCGGTGGCGGCGCCGCTGGTGGGTGTGCTCGGCACCGGCGCGGTGGCGATGGCCCTGGTGGTGGCCGGCGGAATGGTGGCGGCGTTGGTGGTGCTGCTGGTCGTCGTCCGGCCGTCCCGGCTCGCCGGACTGGAGGCGGCGCCGACGGTGGCTGTCGCGCACTGACCGGGCCGCCCGGATCGCGCCGGGTGCGCGTAGTGCCTACGCTGCTGCCATGAGCGCCCCGGCCCGCATCCTGGTCGAGGGGATCCACGGCTCCGGCAAGTCGACGCTCGCCGCGCATCTGGCGCAGCGGTTCGGCCTGCCCTGGTTTCCGGTCGACGACCTGCTGTGGGAGCCCGGCTGGGTCGAGGTGCCGGTGGCCGAGCAGCGACGCCGGATCGAGGCGATCTGCCGGGGCGACAGGTGGATTCTCGACGGCGCGTACCACGGGTGGCGGGACGTGGTCCTCGGTCGCGCCGACCTGGTGATCGGCCTGGACTATCCGCGTGGGGTCTCGTTCCGGCGGCTGGTGCGGCGGACGCTGCGGCGGCTGGCCGGCGGTGAACTGATCTGCAACGGCAACCGGGAGACGCTGCGCAGCGTGCTGTCCCGGGACTCGGTGCTGGTGTGGCACCTGACCGGGTTCGGCCGGGCGCGGCGGCGGATGCGGGCCTGGCAGGCCGACCCGTCCGGGCCGCCGGTGCTGCTGTTCGACGACCCGGGCGCCCTCGACGGCTGGCTGGCCCGGGGAGCGCCGACAGGACCGCACGCGCCGCGGGCCGGCGCCTAGTGCCGGGGAGACATCGGGAAGCGGCCCCGGCGCCACTGCCAGTGGCGGCCGGCCCGCAGGTGGTCGATCACCGCGCGTTGCAGCGCGGTGCGGCGCGGCAGCCGGTCCAGTGGCGTGTTCAGGGTGCGGAACACGAACCGCAGCACCTCGACGTCGCCGTCCAGCCCGGGCTGCTCCTGGTAGGGCTCCAGGGTGAACCGCTGCTGGAAGCGGACGATGTTGGAGTCCTCCGGCAGATATTCGCGCAGTTGCGGGTCGAGCAGCCAGGAGCCGCAGGCGAAGGCGGTGTAGCGCTCGTCGGGGAAGTGGCGCGGAAAGAACCCCCGGGCCCGCGAAAGCGACGCGTCGACCGCCTCCGGGGTCAGCGGTCCCGAGTCCGGGATGTGCAGGTCGATCGCCTCGGCGTCGCCGCGCTGGTGCTGGAGCCGGCCCATCTCGTAGAGGCCGCCGCGCGCGTGCAGCGTCAGCCAGCACTGCATGACCGGCCAGCCCTCACCGTTCATCCGCCGATCGACGGTGAGGTTCCTGCCCAGGTCGGCGAGCGTCGTCCAGGACACCTCGTCGGAAACGCCGTGGTCGCTGTGGTAGGCCCGGACGACGTCGACCAGTGCGAGGTACGCGTAGGCGTACAGGTGCCGCCAGGCCGGGCCCCGCTCGCGGGGCAGCGCCGGGCCCGGTGGCAGCCAGGCGAAGCCGCCGAGGTCGGCGCGGACCAGTGCGGTCGAGCGGTCGAGCAGCCAGCGCAGCTCCGGCGTCCACAGTGGCGATCCGGGCTCCGGCCAGCCCGCCAGGATCTCGGCGGCGTCGTCGGGACGGACCGCGAGCCGGTCCAGCAGCGCGGGCGCGTCCACCCGGGCGGGCAGCGGTGCGGAGGGCAGGTCGCCGGCGAGCCGGCGCACCCGGTCGATCTCCTCGGCGAGCACGCCGAGCCGGCCGGCGACGTCGTCGACATCCATGGCGACGACGCTACCGGCCGGTGCCCGCTCGGACAGCCCCGTGCGGTGCTCAGCGCCGTTGCTGGCACGGCACGCAGAAGCGGGCCGAGGGCAGGATCTCCAGGCGGGCGGTCGGGATGTCCTGCCCGCAGCGCTCGCAGATGCCGTACGTGCCATCGGACATCCGCTTGAGCGCCTGTGCGCTGTCCGCGACGCCCTGGCGTGCGACCTCGATCAGCCGGCGTAGCGTGTCCGGGTCGTGGCCACCGTGGTCGGGCTGCCGCGTGTGCAGCGTCAGCTCGGTGAGCTGGTCGGTGTACTCGCCGAACTGCCGGTCGAGCAGTTCGCGCAGCGTGTCGGTGCGGTCGTTCAGGGCGTGCGTCATGATGTGGCGCTCCTTTCCGGGCGGCGCTCGGTGTTGTGCGGGTGGCGCAGGGCCGAGATGGCGGCCATGCCGGCGCCGGTCAGCGCCGCGGTACGGGGTGACGCGGCGCGGTGGACCGTCGCGTCGAGCGTGGCCACCAGGCGGGCGGTCACGTCGGGCCGGGTGGCGCCGTCGCCGATGACGACCGGGCCACGGGCCAGCGCGGCGCGGACCAGGGGCCGCAGGGCGGCGTCCTGACGCAGCTCGCGTACCAGCCGGGCGGTGGTGTCGGCGAGCATGACGGCGGTCGTCGCGTGGTTCAGGTCCCGGGTGCCGACGTCGGCCCGCCGGGCGGCGACCACCCGCCCGTCCTCCAGCAGCGCCACCTCGGTGAGCTGGGCGCCGATGTCGGCGACCAGCAGCCTGCCGGCGGCGGCGCCGGCGCCGATGGCGCCCGCCCGGACGCTGTCGAGGAACAGCAGCCGGGACGGGGCCAGCACGGCGGTCAGCACCCGGCGCGTCGCCTCCTGCTCGGCCGGCACAGCGAGCACCGGACGGCAGGCCACGACCAGCGCGCCGACCGGGACCGGGGTGCGGTGGTCGCGCAGGATCCGGCGCAGCTCGGTGACGCAGGCCGGACCGTCGACGATCCGGCCGCGCCGGACGACCGGGCTGCGCAGGCCGTGCCCGACCGGGACGCTCAGCGTCCGGCCCGGACCGAGCCAGATCCGCAGCAGGCTGCTGCCGAGGTCGACGGCGATCGGCGCCGCGTCGACGGTCAGCGGCGGGCGGCTGCCGTGGGAACGGCCGATCAGCATGCCGGTACGGGCCGGCGGGCGAATGGCTGTGACAGGGTGCGGCATACCGACCTCTCTCGGATCAGGGTGCCCAACCGGGCGGCGGACGGTGCGGGGAAGGGGCGGGGCCGGGGCCGCGGGCGTCGGATCCACTCGACGACGCCGGTGGCCGAGGGCTCAGACGCGCTTCTGGTCGCCCCTCGCAGGTCGGGACGCGACGAGAACGGCGAACGCCGGTGGTGGAGCCCCCATCGACGTGCGGGTCATGCTCACCACCTCCTCGCTGCTCGGGTACCGCATCGGACCTCCAGCGTCGCCGGGAACGCCACGCGCGGCACTGCACGCCACCGGCCAACAACAAGCGCGATGATTGCCGGTCGCCGGAACCCGGATCCCCCGTCCCCCTGGCTATGGTTGACACATGGAGAACGCGAGCTCAGCTCGAACGTCTTCCGCGTCGCCCTAGCGCCGACCGGTTCCGGCGGGCGCGGCGACCGTGTCCGAAGGAGGTCCCGTGATCATCGAACGTATGACCCTTCCCGGCATCGGGGTCCGGCACACGCTGGTCACCGAGGAGGGCCGTCGCATCGGGGTGATCGACTACCAGGTGGGCGGCCGGCGCGACGTCGTCCACGACGACCCGGACGACCCGGACCGCATGGTCACGCTGACCCTCACCCGCGACGAGGCTTCGGCCCTGGCCAACCTGCTGGGCTTCCCGGAGCTGGTCGCCGTACCGGTATGACCCGGCCCTATGCCGGCAGCGGCCGGCGGGGCCAGTCCAGCCCTCGCGCCCCGAGCACGGCGGCGTGCAGCGTGAACCGGTCCCGCCCGTCGGCGGGGTCGTAGCCGCTCAACGCCCGGATCCGGGCCAGCCGGTAGGTGACGGTGCGCACCGACACGTGCAGCCGGCGGGCGGCCTCGGTGGCGACCTCGCCGCACGCGAAGTACTCGTTGAGCGTGTCCAGCAGCGGCTCGGCGCCGCCGCGCGCCTGGGCCAGCGGCGTCAGCACCGCCCGGACCAGGTCGACCATGGCGGGCTGGTCACGCAGCAGCACCCGGTAGATCAGCAGGTCGTGCGCGTCGATCACGGACGCCTCGCTGCGCAGGCGGCGTGCCGTGGTCAGCGCCTCCCGGGCCTCCTCGTACGAGCGGGCGATGCCGTAGACGCCGGGGTGCGGGCGGCCCACCGCCACCTGCCACGGCCGGCCCCGCACCAGGCGGTCCAGCTCGCCGTGCATCAACGTGCCCAGGTTCGCGGTCGGGCCGGCGTCGCGGCCCCGGTCGGCGGTCACCGGGTCCGCCGGGGCGATCACCACGAGCAGACCCTCCTTGGTCGCCACCAGCACGTCCCGGTCACCGAGCCGGTCGAAGATGACCCGCTCCAGCGCGCTGATCGCCTCCTCCGTGTCCGGCAGCCGGCGGCCGGGCGCGGCGAGCGCGACCTGGTGCACCCGGGCCAGGTCCAGGCCGAACGGCTCGGCCCGCTCCACCAGCCCGCCCAGGTCGGAGTCGCCGCGCAGCAGGTCGTCGACGAGTTCCCGGCGCAGCGACTCCTCGCGCCGGACGAGTTCCCGGCGGGCCACCGCGTACCCCTCGGCGAGCGTGGCCACCGCCGTGTCGACCACGTGCAGGACGGCGTCGGCGGCGGCGCGGACCGCCTCGCTGTCGTCGGACCGGTCCAGGTGCGGCAGCTGCCGCCAGACGCGCCGCGCCGCGGACAGGTAGAGGCGGACCGCGCGGCCGGCCGAGATCCCCTGCTCGGCCGCGCGCCGGCCCAGCGCGCCGACCGCGTCGAGTTCGGCGCGGCGCGGACGGCGGCCGGTCACCGCCGCGTCGGTCAGCAGCCGCAGGTAGTCACCGAGCAGCTCCACCGGCACGCCACCGGCGTCGGCGCCCGCCTCGCGGGCCACCGCGGCCAGCCACTGCTCGTCCTCGCCGGCCGCGACCGGACCCGGCCGGCGGACGCTGTCGGTCATCGCGATTCCTCCGTGCGGGGCCCGCGCCGGAGGCCGGCCCACCGCGCCCAGCGTAGGCCGCGGGTCCGGCGGCGGCGGGCGTGACCGGCCCGTTCGAGGGCGGGCGCGCCCGCCGTCATGACCGCGACTGCGGGCCGGGGTCGATCACCAGCGCCGGGCCGATCCGCCGCTCACCCCGGGGACCCCGGGTCAGCCGCCGCGCCGCGACCGCCGGGTCGTCGTCGGCGGCGGCCACCTGATCAGGTACGCGCACCCAGTGCTGGCGGTGCGCGTCGGCGTACGCGGCGCCGAGGACGGCGATCCGGTGGCCCTCGACCGGCGCCGGCATCGGGTCCCCGCCGGGGGCGGTGGCGCCGAGCGCCGGACCGGCCGGCCCCGCAACGAATGCGCCCCGGTCACCGGCGACGGTGATCAGATCGGGGGAGCCGCAGCGCACCGCCTCCACCGCGCCGGACCGGTCCACCCGCACGATCGTGGCGCGCAGGTGGCCCGCCGGGGCGAGATCGCGTACCGCCCGGTCGAGCACGCCGGCGAGGTCCGGCAGCGTGCGTCCCGGCCGGGCGTGGCGGCGGAAGGTCTGCTCGACGGCGCGGCGCCCGGCGGGGGTGTCCAGTGCCGCGCCGGTGATCGTGCCGATCAGGGCGAGCAGGCCGCCGCCGCGCAGCGGAACGGCGGCGCCGATCTCCCCCGGTGTGCCGCAGATCGCCAGCGCGGCGCTTCCCGGACCGGCCGGCACGGTGAACACCGCGACGTCCGGCGGCCCGGCGGCGCGCGCCACGGTCGCGGTCCGCGTCCGGCGGCGGGCCCAGGCCAGGGCCGGCACCGCGGCCAGGCTGACCGCCGAGGCGAGCAGAGCCTGCGGATCGCTGCGGTGGCCGGGGATCACCGGCACGACGACCGACAGCACGACCAGCACTCCCGCCCACGCCGACACCAGCGCCGCCACCCGGGGCCGGGCCGAGACGCCGAGCAGGCCCGGTAGGAGCACCCAGCCCAGCGGCGTGCTGACCTCGGCGACGCCCATCAGCATCGCGTTCCCGGTGGTGCCCGCCAGGGCGGCTCGGATCGGCAGCACGCCGACCACCCTATCGGGGTGTCCGCCGGACGCCGACCGGCGTACCGGGCAGACCAAATTCCACTCCTTACCCGAAGCAGAGCGGAGCTGACACGACACGTTCGCGTGATTCTCTCGACATACCGTCTTCCGGCCTGGCCAGTTAGGGTTGACGTACCGCAGGTCGATCTTGAGGAGTGTGTGTGCTGGTTCTGGTGGCGGTCCATGCGTTCGCAGCCGTGACCGCCCCCGTGCTGGTACGCCTCCTCGGTAGACGTGCGCTCTACCTGCTGGCCGCCGTCCCGGCGGCGGCGCTGGTCTGGGCGCTGACCCGGACCGAGGCGGTCCGCTCGGGCCGGCCGGTGGTCGAGACGGTCACCTGGGTGCCGCAGCTCGGGCTGGACCTCGCGCTGCGGATGGGCACGCTGTCCTGGCTGCTGGTGCTGCTCGTCGGCGGCGTCGGCGCGCTCGTGCTGGTCTACAGCGCGCGCTACTTCGACCCGGACGATCCCAGCCTCGGCCGCTTCGCCGCGGTGTTCGTCGCGTTCGCCGGCGCGATGCTCGGCCTGGTGGTCTCCGACGACCTGCTGCTGCTCTACGTGTTCTGGGAACTGACCACCGTCTTCTCGTACCTGCTGATCGGCAGCGATCCGACCAAGCGGGAGAGCCGGCGGGCCGCGATGCAGGCGCTGCTCGTGACCACGCTCGGCGGCCTGGCGATGCTCGCCGGGTTCGTGATGCTGGGCCAGCACGCCGGCTCGTACCGGTGGTCCGAGATCTCCGGGAACCTGCCCGAGGGCGGTTACCTCACCGTCGCGCTGGTGCTCGTCCTGCTGGGCGTGACCAGCAAGTCGGCGATCTTCCCGTTCAGCTTCTGGCTGCCGCGCGCGATGGCCGCGCCCACGCCGGTCAGCGCCTACCTGCACGCCGCCGCCATGGTCAAAGCGGGTGTGTTCCTGGCCGCGCTGATGGGCCCGGCGGTCGGCCAGGCCACCGTGTGGCGCGCGGTGCTGCTCGGCGGCGGCCTGATCACGTTGTTCCTCGGCGGGTGGACGGCGCTGCGGCAGGTCGACCTCAAGCTGCTGCTGGCGTACGGCACCGTGAGCCAGCTCGGCCTGCTCATGGTGATCCTCGGCGCGGGCACCCGCGACACCGCGCTGGCCGGCGCCGCGATGCTGCTGGCGCACGCCCTGTTCAAAGCCACCCTCTTCCTCGTCGTCGGCGTCGTCGACCACGTCACCGGCACCCGTGACCTGCGCGAACTGAGCGGCCTGGGCCGCCGGGCACCGGTGCTGGCGGCCGTCGCCGGCCTCGCCGCCGCCTCCATGGCGGGCCTGCCGCCGCTGTTCGGCTTCGTGGCCAAGGAGGCCGCGCTGGAGGCGTTCCTGCACGGCGGGACCGTCGAGCTGCTGGTGCTCGCCGGGGTGGTCGTCGGCTCGGCGCTGACCGTGGCGTACACGCTGCGCTTCCTCTGGGGCGCGTTCGCCGCCAAGCCCGGCGTGGCGGAGACCCGGCCGCACCGGATCGAGCCCGCCTTCATCGGCCCGGCGGCGGTGCTCGCCCTGGCCGGCCTCGCGGTCGGCATCGGCGCCCCGGCGGTGGACCGGGTGCTCGCCCCGTACGCCGACCAGTTCCCGACCGCCGACCCCGGCTACCACCTGGCGCTCTGGCACGGGCTGACGCCCGCCCTCGGCCTGTCGGCGCTCGCCGTCACCGGCGGCGTCGCGCTGTTCCTGCTGCTGCACCGCCGCCGTCCGTACCTGGCCCGGCTGCCCTTCGACGGCGCCACCGGCTACGACCGGCTGGCGAGCGCCGTCGACCGCGCGGCGGTGGAGCTGACCGGCGCCACCCAGCGCGGCTCCCTGCCGTTCTACCTCGGCGTGATCCTGCTGGTGCTGGTGATCATGCCGGGCGGCGCGCTGCTGGCCGGCGTGCCCTGGGTGCAGAAGTTCCAGCTGTGGGACACGCCGTTGCAGGCCGTCGCGGGCGCAGTGGTCGTCGTCGCCGCGCTGGTGGCCGCCCGCGCTCGCCGCCGGCTCACCGCGATGATCCTGGTCGGGGTGACCGGCTACGGCACGGCGCTGCTGTTCATCCTGCACGGCGCGCCGGACCTGGCGCTCACCCAGTTCCTGGTGGAGACCGTCACGATCGTGATGTTCGTGCTGGTGCTGCGCCGCCTGCCGCGCCGGTTCTCGGCCCGCCCGATCCGCGCCACCCGGCGGTTCCGCGTCGCGCTCGGCGTGGCCGTCGGCCTGGTCACCGCCGGCATGGCGTACGTCGCGGCGGGCAGCCGGACGGCCACGCCGATCTCGGCCGACTTCCCGGACGAGGCGGTGTCCTACGGCGGCGGCAAGAACGTGGTGAACGTGACGCTCGTCGACATCCGCGCCTGGGACACGATGGGCGAGATCGCGGTGCTGGTGGTGGCCGCCACCGGCGTGGCCAGCCTGATCTTCCGCGGCACCCGCGCGCTGGACCTGCGCAGCGGCATCCCCGGCGCCGGCCGGCAGCAGTCGTCGCGTCCGCGCTGGCTCACCACCGGCGCGACCTCCCGGCAGCAGTCGGTGATCCTCCAGGTCGTCACCCGGCTGCTCTTCCACGCCATCCTGCTGTTCGCCATCTACCTGCTCTTCTCCGGCCACAACGCACCGGGTGGCGGGTTCGCCGCCGGGCTGGTCGCCGGCCTCGGTCTCGCGGTGCGATACCTGGCGGGCGGGCGTACCGAACTCAACGGCGCCGCGCCGGTGGACGCCGGGTTCGTGCTCGGCGCGGGACTGTTCGTCGCGGTCGGCACCGGCGTCGCCGCGATGCTGCTGGGCGGCGAGTTCCTGCAGAGCGCGACGCTCGACTTCCACCTGCCGCTGCTGGGCCACGTCCACTTCGTCACGTCCGTGTTCTTCGACGTCGGCGTCTTCCTCATCGTGGTCGGCCTGGTGCTGGACATCCTGCGCAGCCTGGGCGCCGAGATGGACCGCCAGGAGGAGGACGACGAGCAGGAGAACGAACCGGCCGGCGTACGGGAAGAGGAGCTGGTGTGAGCCCGAACATCCCCAACCTGGTCTACATCCTGGTGATCGGCGTCCTGTTCGCCACCGGGGTCACGCTGCTGCTGGAACGCAGCCTCACCCGCGTCCTCATGGGGGTCATCCTGCTCGGCAACGGCGCGAACCTGCTGCTGCTCACCGGCGGCCGGGCGGGCGGCCCGCCGATCGTCGGCACCTCCGCCGAGGAGGACATGTCCGACCCGCTGCCCCAGGCGATGGTGCTGACCGCGATCGTCATCACGCTCGGCATGACCGCCTTCCTGCTCGCCCTGGCCTACCGCAGCTGGCACCTCAACGGCCACGACGAGGTGCAGGACGACGTCGAGGACCGCCGCATCATGGAGCTGGCCGACCGGGACGAGGGCCCCGGCACCGCGGACGCCGACATCGCCGACGGCAGTCCCGAGGCGCGGGTCCTGGCCGCCGCCGAGGCGGAGGGGGGCCGATGACCTGGCTCGTCCCGCTGCCGGTGGTGATGCCGCTGCTCGGCGCGGCCCTCACCCTGCTGCTCGCCCGCCGGGCCCGCATCCAGCGGTGGGTCAGCATCGTGGTGCTCGCCGCCACCGTCGCGGTCGCGGCGCTGCTGCTGGTCCGCTCGTCGCTGGACGGCCCGCTCGTGGTGGAGGTGGGCGGCTGGGCCGCGCCGATGGGCATCGTGCTCGTCGCCGACCAGCTCGCCGCGCTGATGCTCGTGGTCTCCGCCTCGGTGACGTTGTGCGTGCTCGTCTACTCCATCGGGCAGGGCATGGCCGACGGCAACGAGGAGACGCCGCTGTCGGTCTACCACCCGACCTACCTCGTGCTGACCGCCGGCGTGTGCAACGCGTTCCTCTCCGGCGACCTGTTCAACCTCTACGTCGGCTTCGAGATCCTGCTGGTGGCCAGCTACGTGCTGCTGACGCTGGGCAGCACGGAGACGCGGATCCGGGCCGGCACCACGTACGTCGTGGTCAGCCTGCTGTCGTCGCTGATCTTCCTGGTGGCGATCGGCCTGGTCTACTCCGCCACCGGCACGCTGAACCTGGCCCAGCTCGCCGACCGCCTGGACGCGCTCCCCGACGACCTGCGCCTGGTCCTGCAGGGCATGCTGTTGCTCGCGTTCGGGATCAAGGCGGCGGTGTTCCCGCTGTCGGCGTGGCTGCCGGACAGCTACCCGACCGCGCCCGCTCCGGTCACCGCGGTCTTCGCCGGTCTGCTCACCAAGGTCGGCGTGTACGCGATCATCCGTACCGAGACGCTGCTGTTCCCCGGCGGCCGCACCGCCGACCTGCTCATGGTGATAGCGGCGTTGACCATGGTGGTCGGCATCCTGGGCGCGGTGGCCCAGTCCGACATCAAACGGCTGCTGTCGTTCACGCTGGTCAGCCACATCGGCTACATGCTGTTCGGGGTCGGCCTGACCACCCCGCTCGGCCTGTCCGCGGCGATCTTCTACGTGGTGCACCACATCACCATCCAGACCACGCTGTTCCTCGCCGCCGGCCTGGTCGAACGGCGCGGGGGCAGCACCGCGCTGGACCGCCTCGGCGGGCTGGCCCGGTTGTCGCCGATGCTGGCGCTGCTGTTCTTCGTGCCCGCCCTCAACCTGGCCGGCATCCCACCGTTCTCCGGGTTCCTCGGCAAGCTCGGTCTCGTGCAGGCCGGCGTGGACGACGGCGGGGTCCTGGCCTGGGCGCTCGTCGCCGGTGGGCTGTTGACCAGCCTGCTCACCCTCTACGCCATCGCCCGGGTGTGGAACCTGGCGTTCTGGCGGGCCCCGCACCCGGACATGCCGGGGCCCGACGACGCCGACCGGGCGGCCCGGACCGAGGGCGCCGAGCAGCCACACGAGGGCGGCTCCCCGGCCGGCGCCGTGCTGCCCCGGTTGATGACCGTGTCGACCGCCGCCCTGGTGGTGCTCGGTCTGGCGCTGACCGTGGTGGCCGGGCCGCTGTTCGACATCAGCACCGACGCCGCCGACGACCTGTTGCGCCGTGCCCCGTACGTGGAGGCCGTGTTCCCGGAGGGACCGCCGTGATCCGTCAGCCGAAAGCGCCGCTGACCGCCCGTGACCGCTGGCGCAACCGGGCGATCGCCGTGACCGGTCTGGTCACCGTCTGGGTGCTGCTGTGGGGCACCTTCAGCTGGGCGAACGTGATAAGCGGACTGGTCGTCGCCGCAGTGCTGCTCGTGGTGTTCCCGCTGCCACCGGTGACGTTCGCCGGCCGGATCCGGCCGGTGCCGCTGCTGAGGTTCCTGGCGCGCTTCCTGCGCGACCTGGTCGTGGCGTCCGCGCAGATCGCGTGGCTGGCCGTCCGGTCCAACCACCCCCAGTCGGCGATCATCGGGGTGCCGCTGCGGGTGAACACCGACCTCAACCTGACCCTCAACGCTGAAGCCCTGTCGCTGGTGCCGGGCAGCCTGATCGTGGAGGCCGACCGGAGCACGGGCACGCTCTACGTGCACGTCATCGGCATCCGCAGCCGCGACGAGGTGGAGCGCTTCCGCCAGAGCGTGCTGGAACTGGAGCAGCGCATCGTGGCGGCCGTCGGCTCGCCCGAGGAGCTGGAGCTGGTCCGTCGATCCGCACCCACCGCCCCCCTCGGGTCGGTCGACCTGGAAGGAGCGCCGACGTGACAGTCGTCGCCGTGATCGTCACCCTGTTGCTCGTCGCGGCCGGTGGGCTCACCCTGGTCCGCATCATCCGCGGCCCGTCGATCCTCGACCGGGCCGTCGCCACCGACGTGCTGCTCGCCGTCGCGGTCGCGGCCATCGCGACCGAGGCGGCCTACAGCCGGGACGCCACCGCGCTGCCGGTGCTCGTGGTCCTGGCCCTGGTCGGTTTCGTCGGCTCGGTGAGCGTCGCCCGCTTCGCCGCGCGGAGGAACCCGAAATGAGCCTCGACACGGTCCTGGACACCGTCGCCGGTGTCTGCCTGATCGCGGGCGCGCTGCTCTGCCTCGCCGCCGGCATCGCGCTGGTCCGCTTCCCGGACGTGCTGTCGCGGATGCACGCCGCGGCCAAGCCGCAGGTGCTCGGACTGCTGCTGGTGCTGCTCGGCTGCGCGCTGCGGCTGCGTACCGGGGTGGACATCACCACGCTGGTGCTGGTCGGCCTGTTCCAGCTCGCCACCGCCCCGGTCGCCGCGCACATGGTCGGGCGGGCCGCGTACCCGCACGACGACATCCGGCGGGACCTGCTGATCACCGACGAGCTGGCCGACCACATCGAACGCATCCGCGCCGACCGGGCCGGTGAGCCGCAGGACACGTCGCCGGCCCGTACGTCCTGACGATCGCGAGCGCCGGAACAGGGGAGCCCATGAGCGGCACGGTCTACGAGAACGCCCGCATCCACACCCTCGACCCGGCCCGCCCGTACGCCGAGGCGATGCTGGTCCGCGGCGAGCGGATCGTCGCCGTCGGCGACCTCGCGGAGTGCCGGGACCGGGCCGGCGGGGCGGCGCGGCGGGTCGACCTCGGCGGGATGGCCGTGCTGCCCGGCCTGATCGACAGCCACATCCACGCGGCGTCCTACGTGCGCGGGCTGGACCAGGTGGACCTGCGGGGCACGGCGAGCCTCGACGAGGCGCTGACCCGGATCGCGGGACACGGCGCCACGCTGCCGCCGGACGCCTGGCTGCTCGGCGGCGGGTGGGACAGCAACAGATGGACCCGGCCGGTGCAGCCGGACCGTACCGACCTGGACCGGGTCTGCCCGGACCGCCCGGCGGCGCTGCCCAGCATCGACGGCCACACCATCTGGGTGAACAGCACGGCCCTGGCCCGGCTCGGCATCGACGCCGCCGTCCCCGACCCGCCGGGCGGGCAGATCGCGCGCGACGAGCACGGCGAGCCGACCGGCATCCTGCGCGAGGCGGCGGCGGACGCGGCGTACGCGGTGGTGCGCTCCCCGCACGCCGGTGACCTGGTCACGCAGTTGCGGACCTACCTGCCCCGGCTGCTCGCCGCCGGGCTGACCAGCATCCACGACCTGGACGGGCAGGACGCCCGCGCCGCCTACGAGACGCTGTACGCGCGGGGTGAGCTGCCGCTGCGGGTGCACAAGACGATCCCGGCCACGGCGCTGGACGAGGCGATCGAGCGCGGCTGGGCCACCGGGGACGGGGACCGGTGGCTGAGCACCGGCCCGGTGAAGATCTTCACCGACGGCGCGCTCGGCTCGCACACCTGCCTGATGACCGAGCCGTACGACGGCGAGCCCGGCAACCACGGCATCGCGGTCACCCCGGCCGAGGAGTTCGCGCGCCTGGTGGCGACCGCCGCCGGGGCCGGGATCGCGGTGGCGGCGCACGCGATCGGCGACGCGGCGAACCGGATGGTGCTGCGGGCGTACGCGCGCTGGCGCGAGTCGGCGGAACCCGCGGTGGCCCGGCTGCGGCA
Source organism: Micromonospora sp. NPDC005257 (assembly GCF_042872445.1). Lineage (NCBI taxonomy): Bacteria > Bacillati > Actinomycetota > Actinomycetes > Micromonosporales > Micromonosporaceae > Micromonospora > Micromonospora sp. NPDC005257. Next base: position 100,974 of record NZ_JBIAKL010000015.1, read on the forward strand.
CCGGATCGAGCACACCCAGCACCTGCTGCCCGAGGACGTGCCGCTGCTCGCCCGTCACCGGGTGATCGCCTCGATGCAGCCCACCCACTGCACCAGCGACATCCCGCTCACCACCCGGATGCTCGCCGGCCGGGGCCTGGCCTCGTACGCCTGGCGCAGCCTGCTCGACGCCGGCGCCACTGTGGCGTTCGGGTCGGACGCCCCGGTGGAGGACCCCGACCCGTTCTTCGGCATCCACGCGGCGGTGACCCGGCAGCAGCCCGACGGCACCCCGCCCGGCGGCGTCGACCCGCACGAGCGGCTCGACCTGGACGCCGCGCTGCGCTGCTTCACCGGGGCCGGCGCGTACGCCTCCTACGAGGAGCACCTGAAGGGCCGGCTGCGTCCGGGCATGCTCGCCGACTTCATCGTGCTGCCCACCGACCCGTACCGGGTGGAGGCGGAGCGGCTGCGGGACCTCACAGTGGTGCTGACAGTGGTCGGCGGCGTGGTCCGCTGGCAGCGCTGACCGGGTCCCGCCCGGACGCCGCTGTCCGGGCGGGACCCGGCGCTCAGGCGCCCTTGACCCAGTCGAGGCTGAACCGGGCGAAGTAGATGCCGCCGGTGTCGCCCACCTGACGTCCGATGTCTGCACGTCAGGCGGATCCGTCCCGGCCCGTCAAGGATCGGTTCCGGTCGACGTCCCGGTGCGGCTCGGGGCGTCAGTGGTCGCGCCCGGGCGCCTCGCCGAGCAGTGCCTCGCCCATCGCGGTGAGCCGGTGCAGCACCAGGTTGCCGTGCCGCTGGCTGACGATCAGGCCGGCCTCGCGCAGGATGGTGGTGTGATGGCTGGTGGTGGCCGGCGAGATGCGGGCACGCCGGGCCAGCTCGCCGGTGGTGGCGCCGCCGGCGGCGGCGCGCAGGACCGCCACCCGGGTGTGGCCGAGCAGCGGGCCGAGCCGGCGTTGCGGGCCGGTTGGCGGCGTCGGTTCCGCTCGTTGCCGGCATGCCGGATAGACAAGCGTCGGCGGCAGCTCCGGATCGGCCAGCGTGATCGGCGCGTGCCAGCAGAAGTACGACGGGATCAGCGTGATCCCCCGGCCGTCGAGACGCATGTCCCGGTCCTCCGGGTAGCCGTGCACGGACAGCACGGGCGGGTCCCAGGAGGTCTCTGGGCTCAGGTCGTCGAGGATCCGGCCGGCGCCGTCGTCGAGGATCCAGGCCCCGCGCAGGGCCCGGTCGCCGGAGACGGCGGAGGTGATCTGCGCCCAGTGCGGAGCGAGAGCGACCCGGAAGTAGGCGCGCAGCGCGTCACCGAGGCCGTGCCGGGCGGCGGGCCGGCCGGCGGCCAGGTCGACCAGCCAGGGGCTGTCGACGGGTGTCACCATCCGCCCCAGTTCGGTGCGGATCCGCCGGGTCGGGGTGTCGAGCACCCGGTCGATTGCCTCGTCGGGGTCGGTGACCGGGCCGGGGGTGAGGAAGTCCGGGAAGTACCGCTTGAGCGGCGCGATCGGTAGCAACCGCTCCCGGACGACCGGGACGAGGCCGGTTCGTTCCAGGTCGGGGCGCACCTGCCGGTGCCAGTGGGCGTAACCCGCGTAACCGGCCCGGGTCTGGAGGCGGTGCAGGCTGCAGATGATCTCCCACAGTGGATCCGGCCGGGCCGCCAGCCGGGTGCGGCTGAGGTCCCCGGCCGTGAAGTGGATGCGTAGCGTCCCCATGACGCACAGTGTTCCCGCGCCCGCCACCGCGCTCAGTCTTGTCCCTGACATTGACATAAGTCACTGAATGACGGCGGTGGGGCGGCAGCCGTGCGGCTGCCGCCCCCGGGTGTCTCAGCCCGCGCTGCAGGTCGACCGCCACCGGTGGGACGCGATGTTGTCGTTGGCGTTCGCCATGTAGCCGTCGCGGTTGGAGCCCCAGGTGAACCAGACCCCGGTGAGGTTGTCCCACGCGTCGCCGGCACCGAGACAGGCGTACGCGCCGGTGTAGTCGGTGTGGATGTAGAGGGCGACCGGCCGGCCGCTGTTCGAGTCGTTCCACGCCGACGACGCCAGGTTGCGCATGCTGGCCCGGTTGTTGTTGTCGCAGTTGGCGTTCTCCGCCGTGTTGATGGTGTCCCAGTTGTTGTCGGCGTTGTACCACCAGCACCACCGGCCCGCCCAGCCGGCGTCCTGGCTGACGTACAGGTACCCGCTGCCCGCGGCGGCGCGCTGCGCCGTGTCCGCGTGCGGGGTCGGCCGGGGCGCGGCCTGGGCGGCGGTGGCGGTGAAGGCCAGCGCGACTGCCGCCGCGACCACTGTGGCCAGCACGGACCGTACTGCTCTCATGGTGTTTCCCTCCGGTTGGGTCCTTCCGTGGCGGGCCGCCACGGACGTCGTGGGGTGGGTCAGCCGGCGGCCAGCACGGCACGGGCCAGCGGCAGCGCGGCGGCCTCCAGACGGAGCCGTTCGGCGACCTCGGTGTGGAACCGCCCGTCGATGGCCCGCCGGTGCTCGGCGTCGAGTCGCCGGGCGAGCCGGCCGAGCCCGGTGCGCGTGGCGCAGGTGGCCTCCGCCACCGCCAGCCTGATCTCGCCGGGCGTGACGGAGCCGGATGTGCCGGAGCCGGACGTCGGCTCCGGCGCCGACGCGCGGGCCGATGCCGGGTCGGCGACGTCGTGTCCGGCGGCGCGCATGCACCGCCGCCACGCCCGCACGCCGTCGGCGTAGCGGGGGTCGGCCAGCACCCGGCCGACGCGCAGTCCCGCGAGGTTGTCAGTGATCCTGGTGACGCGATACCAGCCGGGCAGGTCGCGATAGAGCTGCCGCTCCGCCTCGGACGTGCAGCTGTGACTGCTGCGGCGTACCACCCCGCCGGCCGGCAGCGTCGCGCGCAGGGCGTCGGGCTCGCCGGGGTCACCGTTGACCGCGCGCACGGCGGCGGCGCCGCGTTCCGGGGGCAGGTCCCGGACGTACCGCGCGTTCGGGTCGGCCGCCATCGCCTCTTGGAGGCGGCGTTCCAGGGCGCCGCCGTATCCGTGCCGGCGCGCGTAGGGCACGTCGTCCAGGACGTACGGGAACTCGCGCAGCTCCGGCACCGGCTGCCGGGGGACCGGCCAGTAGCGGAACCCGCGCCGCTGCATGCAGTCGCGGATCAGCACCTGCGTGGCGGCGTACAGCACTTCGGCGGCCGTGGCGGTGGCGGGCGGGACCGGCTCGGCGGCGGCACTCGCCGCGGGCGCGCGGTGACGCTGGGACGGCGGCGCGATGTCCGGCCGCGCGCTCAGTGCCCCGGCCGCCGCCGCCGCGAGGGCGGCGGGGACCGCGACGGCGTACCACCATGCCCGCGCTCGGCGCGACACCACCGCCATGACATGCACCTCGGCCGTCCGGGGCGCCCGATGCGCCCGTCAGAAGACAGCTTCGGCACGGTGCGTGCCCCGGGACAGAGACCTTCGATCAGGCTCGAACGACAGGTCCCGGCGTACGGCGGATCAGGGCTGCGCGGCGCGGGCGATGCTCGCCCGGATGGGCGCGTAGTGCTCGGCGACGGCCGAGCGCAGCGCCGCCGCGTCGGCGGCGGTGAGGGCGGCGACGATCGCCTGGTGCCGCTGGGCGGTGATCACCCGGTCCTCCGGCTCGGTCTGCAGGGTGGGCGCGACGATGGCCTGCACCTGCCAGAACGCCTCGGTCAGCTGGACCAGCAGATCGTTGCCGAGGGGTTCCATCAGCTTCAGGTGGAACGCGCGGTCGACATCGAGGAAGTCCTCGCCCCGGGCGGCCCGGCTGTGCATCTCGTCGGCGAGCGCGGACAGCTCCGACCGGTGCTGCTCGTCCAGCGCGTCGATGACGGTGGCGGCCAGGCCCTGCTCCAGCGTCTGGCGGACGTCGACGACCTGGCCCAGCACGTGGTGGTCGTCCTCGCCGCTGAGCAGGCCGCGGAACGTCAGGCTCTCCACCAGGGCGTTGAGGGACATGCGGCCGACGAACGTGCCGTGGCCGTGGCGCACCTCGACGATGTCGAGCGCGGAGAGGATCTTGACGGCCTCGCGGACGCTGGACCGGCTGGCGCCGACCGCCTCGCACAGTTCCGTCTCGGTGGGCAGGAGGTTTCCCGGCTTGAGGCGGTTGCGCAGGATGTACTCCTTGATCCTGGTGGCGACCTCCTGCCGGCGAGGGCTGGGCCGCTCGGTGCCGCGTAGCGGACTGGCGTCAATGGTCGTCATCTGCCCCTTGCCCTTCGTTCCCAAATCTGTCACTCTCACCCTACCGGCATCAGACGTCAGACGTCATACACCTTATGCTTCACATCCCCCAGCGCGAGCGGGCACGCGAGCGCATGAAGAGCCTATGGAGGCAGCTACGTGAGCACCACCGGTAAGCCGTCGAGGAGCCGGCCCGCCCTGCGAGGTCGCGCCCGCCCCCTGGCCGTCGCCTCCATCGCGGCGAGCCTCTCGATCGCGCTGGCGGCCTGCAGCGGCGGTCCCGCCTCGACAAACGCCGTGGGCAACGGAAAGGGGGGCACGTCGATCGAGGCCACGCTGGCCTTCACGCTCTCCAGCGGGTTCGACCCCGGCAACGCCTCCTCCGCCGTGGCGACCGCCGTCAACCAGCACGTCTTCGAGGGCCTCGTCGACCTCGACCCGATCACGCGGGAACCCTACAACGCCCTGGCCAAGAGCGACCCGACCCCCGGGGCCGACGGCCGGACCTACACCGTGACGCTGCGCGACGGGGCGAAGTTCTCCGACGGCACCCCGGTCACCGCCGAGGACGTGGCGTGGTCCTTCACCCGCGTGCTCAAGCCCGCGGACCCGAAGGCGCCGCCGCTGATGCAGGGCTTCGTGTCGTTCCTGGACACCGTCACCGCCAAGGACGCCACCACCGTCGAGTTCACGCTGAAGTACCCGTTCGCCCTGTTCAGCGAGCGGATCGCGGTTATCAAGATCGTCCCCAAGGCGAAGACCGGTGACGCGGCGGCGGCCAAGGCGTTCGACACCGCGCCGATCGGCTCCGGCCCGTTCAAGGTGGACAGCGCGTCCAAGGAATCCGGCGTCAAGCTGAGCAGGAACGCGAACTACAACGGCCCGCGCGCCGCCAAGGTCGAGACGATGACGTGGAACACCACCACCGAGGCGTCGGCCCGCGTGTCGGACCTGCAGGGCGGCCGGGTGCAGGCCATCGAGGCGGTGCCGTACCTGAACGTCGACTCGCTCAAGGACAAGTACACGATCGACGTGAAGCAGGCCTTCAACCAGGTCTTCCTCATGTTCAACAACTCCGCCGCGCCGTTCAGCGACAAGCGGGTGCGCCAGGCCCTGCACTACGCCATCGACAAGGAGGCGGTCATCAAGACCGCGCTCAACGGCTACGGCAGCCCGGCGACCAGCTACCTCGACGAGGGCAACAAGGCGTACCAGAAGGCCGCCACCGTCTACGACTACAACCCGGACAAGGCCAAGGCCCTGCTCCAGGAGGCCGGCGTCACCAACCTGTCGTTCCGGCTCGACACCACCGACAGCTCGGTGGTCAAGGACGTCGCCCCGCTGGTCATCGAGCAGTGGAAGAAGATCGGCGTCAACGCCACACTGAACACCGTGCCGTCGTCGGCCATCTACGGCGACATCGTCCCCAAGGACACCTTCCGGGTGCTCATGGCCACCGGTGACCCGAGTGTCTTCGGCGTCGACACCGACCTGCTGATGCGCTGGTACTACTACGGCGAGACCTGGCCGGGCCAGCGTTACCGCTGGAGCGACGCCGACCGCAAGGCCATGGGCGACCTGCTGGACAAGGCCGCGCAGACCTCCGACGAGGCGGTCCGCAAGGCGCTGTGGAAGCAGGCCCTGGACATGGCGGCGGACCAGGTGCCGCTCTACCCGATCCTGCACACCAAGGTCGTCACCGCGTACGACCCGGCCAAGGTGGACGGTTTCTCCGGCGCCTCCACCACCGGCCTGTACTTCCTGGGCACCGGCCGGAACGGCTGAGCCCACGCGCGGGGTTCCGGCCCCGCAGACGTCCCGCCCGGCCCACGTGACCCGTGCGGCCGGGCGGGCGTCCCGGCGCCCCCGCCACGAGAAAGAGAATCCATGCTGACCGTCCTGAACCTGGTCGCACGACGATTCCTGACGCTGATCCCCCTGGTGCTGGGCATCACGCTCTTCGTCTTCGTGATCATGCAGTTCTCCCCGATCGACCCGGCGTTGTCCGTCCTCGGCGACCAGGCCACGCCGGCGCAGGTCGAGGCGTTCCGCGCCGCCAACGGCCTCAACGATCCGCTGCCGCTGCGCTACCTGCACTTCCTCGGCGACCTCGTGCGCGGCGACCTCGGCGTGACGTTCCCGCCGTCGGTCCCGGTCGCCGAGAAGATCGCCATGGCGCTGCCGCTGACCATTCAGCTCACCGCGCTCGGTGTCATCGGCGCGCTGGTCATCGCGCTGTCCCTCGGCATCCCGGCCGCCCTGTACCGGGACCGCTGGCCCGACCAGGTCATCCGGATCGTCTCCATGGCCGGCATCGCCACGCCCTCGTTCTGGCTGGCCCTGCTGTTCATCCAGGAGTTCTCGGTCCGCCGCCCGATCTTCCCGACCGGCGGGTACGTCAACCCCGCCGACTCGGTCGGCCTCTGGCTGCAGTCGCTGGCCTTGCCCGCGCTGGCGCTTGCCGTGCCGGTCGGCTGCTCGCTGGCCCGCATCGTCCGCACGTCGATGGTCGAGGAACTCGACAAGGACTACGTCCGCACCGCTATCGGCGCCGGACTGCCGCCGCGCGTGGCGATCGGGCGCAACGTGCTGCGTAACGCCCTGGTCAACCCGCTCACCGCGCTCGGCCTGCGGATCGGCTACCTGATCGGCGGCACGGTGGTCATCGAGGCCATCTTCTCGCTGCCCGGCATGGGCACCCAGATCATGAGCGCCGTCCAGCAGAACGACACAGCGCTCGCCCAGGGCACCGTCCTGACCATCGCGCTCGGCTTCGTGCTGGTGAACCTGGTCGTCGACATCCTCTACCTCTTCGCCAACCCCCGACTGCGCGGAGGCCACTGATGCGCCGCTCCCTCGCCACGCGGCTGTCCCGCCCCGGCATGGCCTTCGCCCGGCTCGGTCTCGCGGCCCGGTTCGCGCTCGGTTTCGTCGCGCTCATCGTCGTGGTCGGCGTGCTCGCCCCGCTGCTGCTGCGCCACGACCCCACCCAGAGCGGGCTCGGGCCGGCGCTGACCGGCCCGAACGGCGACTTCTGGTTCGGCCTGGACAAGCTCGGCCGCGACGTCTTCTCCCGGCTGGTCGCCGGCACCCGCCGCTCGCTGATCGTCGGCTTCGGCGCGGCGGGCATCGCGCTGGTGCTCGGCGCGATCCTCGGCGCCGTCGCCGGAAGCAGCCGCACCGCCGTCGACGAGGTCATCATGCGGTGCCTCGACGTGGTCATGGCGTTCCCGGCGATCGTGCTCTCCGCGCTGCTGATCATCTCGTTCGGCAAGAACAGCCTGCTGGTCCTCGTGATCGCGATCGGCTTCGTGTTCACCCCGTCGGTCGCGCGCATCGTCCGCGCCAACGTGCTGTCCCAGTACGGCGAGGACTACGTGGCCGCCGAGCGCATCATCGGCGCCCGGCGACCGCACATCCTCTGGCGGCACGTCCTGCGCAACTGCGCCGCCCCGATCCTGGTCTTCGTCACCGTCATGGTCGCCGACGCGATCGTCTTCGAGGCGTCGCTGTCCTTTATCGGCGGCGGCCTCGCCCCGCAGGAGGCCGCCTCCTCGTGGGGCTCGGTGATCGCGTTCGGCAAGGAGATGGTGCAGATCGGCGGCTGGTGGGCCACGTTCTTCCCCGGCCTGCTGATCCTGCTCACGGTGCTGGCGCTCAACGTGCTCTCCGAGGGCATGTCCGACGCGTGGGCCGCCCCGGCCGCGCGCCGCGCCACGTCCACCACCAGCGGTGACGCGCTGGAGCAGGCGAAGCCCGGAACCGGTGAGGTGATCGAGCTCCCCGGTCTCGCCGAGGCGGCGCGGCGGCTGCGCGAACGAGCCCGCCCGCTGCCGCAGGGCAAGCCCGTCCTTCAGGTCAGCGACCTGTCCATCGGCTTCGCGGGCCGCCACCGCGGCGTGGACATCGTCGACGGCCTCTCCTTCGACGTCCGCCCCGGCGAGGTCGTCGGCCTGGTGGGGGAGTCCGGCTCGGGCAAGTCGCTCAGCGTCCTGGCAGTGATGGGCCTGCTGCCGCAGGGCGCCCGGGTGCGCGGCGAGATCCGCTTCCAGGAAACGGACCTGCTGAAGCTGAACGCCAAGGGCCGCCGGGCCCTGATGGGGCGCGAGATCGCCATGGTCTACCAGGACGCGCTGTCGGCGCTGAACCCGGCGCTCCGCGTCGGCGCCCAGCTCGCCCAGATGATCCGGCGCGGCGGCACCCGCTCGGCCGAGGAACTGATGCGGCTGGTCGGGCTGGACCCGCGGCGCACGCTCGCCGCGTACCCGCACGAGCTGTCCGGCGGCCAGCGCCAGCGAGTGGTGATCGCCATGGCGCTGTCCCGCGACCCGAAACTGATCATCGCCGACGAGCCGACCACAGCGCTCGACGTCACGGTGCAGGCCCAGGTGATGAAGCTGCTGCTCGACCTGCGCGAGCGGCTGGGCTTCGCGCTCATCCTGGTCAGCCACGACCTCGCCCTGGTCAGCGACGTCTGCGACCGGGTCGTGGTGATGTACGGCGGCCAGATCGTGGAGACCGGCGTGACCGCCGACGTGCTGGAGGCGCCCGCCCACCACTACGCCCGCGGGCTGCTCGGTTCCGTCCTGTCGCTGGAGACCGGGGCGCAACGACTCACCCAGATCCGTGGCGTGGTCCCGTCACCCGCCGACTTCCCGAAGGGCTGCCGGTTCTCCGACCGCTGTCCGATGGCGACCGAGGTCTGCCGCGACACCGCGCCCGCCCTGGAGGGCACGGACGGCCACGGGTACGCCTGCCACCACCCCGCCGTGACCGCCAGCGAGAAGGAGCCGGCCCGATGAGCGCCACCGCCGAGCACCGGCCGATCGCCGAGCTGAGCGACGTGCACGTGGTGCACGCCGCGCGCGGCGGCGGCATGTTCAGCCGGGAGAGGGTCTACGCGCTCACCGGCGCCGACCTGGTGATCCGGGCCGGCGAGACGGTCGGCATCGTGGGCGAGTCCGGCTGCGGCAAGTCCACGCTGGCGAAGGTGCTCGTCGGCCTGCAACGGCCGACCAGCGGCACCGTCTCCTTCGCCGGCAAGGACGTATGGTCGATGAGCGCCGCCGAGCGGCGCGAGCACATCGGTGCCGGCGTCGGCATGATCTTCCAGGACCCGGCCACGTCGCTGAACCGTCGCATGCCGGTACGCGACATCCTCCGCGATCCGCTCGACGTGCACCGCCGGGGCACCCGGCAGCAGCGCGAGCAGCGGGTGTCCGAGCTGATGGCCCTGGTGGGCCTGCCCCGCTCGGTCGCCGACGTGCTGCCCAGCCAGCTCTCCGGCGGCCAGCGCCAGCGGGTGTCCATCGCCCGCGCGCTGGCCCTGGAACCCGGGCTGGTCATCGCCGACGAGCCGACCAGCGCGCTCGACGTGTCGGTGCGGGCCCAGATCCTCAACCTGCTGCTGGACCTCAAGGACCGGCTCGGGCTGGCCATGGTGCTGGTGTCGCACGACATCCAGACCGTCAAGCGGGTCAGCGACCGGGTCATCACCATGTACCTCGGCCGGATCGTCGAGCAGACCCCCGCCGACCTGCTGCCCGAGGGCGGCCGGCACCCGTACACCCGGGCGTTGTTCTCGGCCACGCCGGGCCTGCTCTCCCCGATCGAGCCGATCCCGCTCGTCGGCCCGGTCCCGTCGGCCACCCGTCCGCCGAGCGGCTGCCCGTTCCGGACCCGCTGCTGGGCCGCCACCGACGGCTGCGCCGTGGACATGCCCGCGCCGCGCCCCGCCGAGGGCGCGGGCCACGAGTTCCGCTGCCACCACCCGGTGCCCGCCGGAACCGCCGACACCGAACTGGTCGCGTTCGCCACCTCGGCGACCGGCCGCACCACATCTGAGTCTGTCGAGGAGAACCTGTGACCACCCCAGCCCCGCGGTTCGCCGGAGTCGTGCCGCCGGCCGTGACGCCCCTGACCGAGGAGGGGGAGGTCGACGTCCGCTCCCTGGAACGGCTGGTCGAGTGGCTGCTCGACGCCGGCGTCGACGGCATCTTCGCCCTCGGCAGCTCCGGCGAGACGGTCTTCCTCACCGACCGGCAGCGGGACCTGGCCCTGGAGACGATCGTGAAGACCGCCGGCGGCGCCGTGCCGGTCATCGCCGGATGCATCGAACCCACCACCCGCCGGGTGGTGGAGCGGGCCGAGGCGTCCACCCGGCTGGGCGCGGACGGCCTGGTCGTGACCGCGCCGTTCTACGCCATCGTCGGCCCGCACGAGATCGAGCGGCACTTCCGCGCGGTCGCCGCGGCGGTCGAGCTTCCCCTGCTGGCGTACGACATTCCGGTCTGCGTGCACAGCAAGCTCTCCGTCGACCTGCTGACCCGGCTCGCCGCCGACGGCGTGCTGGCGGGCGTCAAGGACTCCAGCGGCGACGACGTCGCCTTCCGCCAGCTGGCGCTGGCCGTCGCCGAGCAGGCGCCGGAGCGCGACTTCAGCCTGCTCACCGGCCACGAGGTCGTGGTCGACGCGATGATGCTCGCGGGGGGCTCCGGCTCGGTGCCCGGACTGGGCAACGTGGACCCGGCCGGGTACGTGCGGCTGCACCGCGCCTGCGTGGCCGGCGACTGGGCCGCCGCCCGCCGGGAGCAGGACCGCCTGACCCGGCTGTTCCGCATCGTCGACGCGGCCGACCCGGCCACCTCGGCGGGCGCCACGCGGGGCGTCGGCGCGTTCAAGACCGCGCTGTCCCTGCTCGGCGTCATCGCCGGCAACACGGTGTCGCTGCCGCTGCGGCCGCTGGACGCCGTCGAGACGGGCCGGGTGCGTACCCACCTGGAACTGGCCGGGCTGCTCTGACCATGCGTGAGGTGAGCACGACCGGTCTGGTCGCCGCGCTCGACATCGGCGGCACCAAGACCACCGCCGCCCTGGTCACCGCCTCCGGAGAGGTCGTCGGGCGGCGCACCGCGCCGACGCCGGGCCGCTGCGGCGCCTCGGCGGTGCTCGACACCGCCGCCGGCCTGGTGGAGAAGCTGCGGGCGGACGCGCCGGGTGCGGTACGGGCGCTCGGCGTCGGCAGCGCCGGAGTCATCGACAGCGGCTCCGGCCTGGTGCTGTCCGCCACCGACGTGCTGACCGGGTGGGCCGGCACGGACCTGCGCGGCGACCTGAGCCGGCGTCTGGGCGTGCCGGTCACCGTGATCAACGACGTGCACGCCCACGCGCTGGGCGAAGCGCGTCACGGCGTCGCGGCCGGGTACGGCACGGTGCTCTACGTCGCCGTCGGCACCGGCGTCGGCGCGTCGTTCGTCCTCGGCGACACGGTGCTCGCCGGTGCGCACAGCGCCGCCGGGCACGCCGGGCACCAGCCGTCCCCGTACGCCGGAACGCTCGCCTGCACCTGCGGCGGGCGCGGACACCTGGAGGCGATCGCCGCCGGGCCGGCGCTCACCGCCGAGTACGTCCAGCGTACCGGCCGGCCGGTGACCGACCTGCGAGCCGTCGCCGCGCTCGCCGCGGGCGGCGACGAGACCGCCCGGGAGGTGGTCCGGCTGGGTGGTACGGCTGTCGGTTCCGCGGTCGGCGGCCTGGTCAACGTGCTCGACCCCGCCGCCGTGGTGGTCGGCGGCGGCGTGACCGGCCTCGGTGAGTCGTGGTGGTCGGCGCTGCGCGAGGCGGTGCCAGCCGAGACGCTGCCCGCCCTGGCCGACGTGCCGGTCCTCGCCTCCACCCTCGGCTCGGACGCGCCGCTGCTCGGTGCCGCCTCGCTCGCCTGGAAGGTCTCATGAACGCGCTCGTCGACCAGCTCCGTCACCGTCTGGTGGTCTCCTGCCAGGCGTACCCGGGTGAGCCGATGCGTGACCCGGACACCATGCGCCGGGTCGCGCTCGCCACCGCCCGCGGCGGCGCCGCGGGCATCCGCGCCCAGGGACTGGCGGACATCGCCGCGATCCGCGCGGCAGTGGACCTGCCGCTGATCGGGCTCTGGAAGGACGGTGACGACGACGTGTTCATCACCCCGACGCTGGAGCACGCGCTCGCCGTCGCCGGCGCCGGTGCGCACGTCGTCGCGCTCGACGGCACGTCCCGGCCACGGCCCGACGGCCGGACGCTCGCCGAGACGATCGCCGCCGTGCACGAGCGCACCGGCGCGCTGGTGATGGCCGACTGCTCCACGCTGGACGAGGGCATCACCGCCGCCGCCGCGGGCGCCGACCTGGTCGGCACCACGCTGGCCGGCTACACCGCGTACACCACGAAGGGCGACGGGCCGGACCTGGACCTGGTCGCCCGGCTGGCCGCCGCCGTCGACGTGCCGGTGGTCGCCGAGGGACGCGTCCACACCCCGGAGCAGGCCGCGCGGGCGCTGCGGGCGGGCGCGTGGACGGTGGTGGTGGGCACCGCCATCACCCACCCGAGCACCATCACCGGCTGGTTCGCCGCCGCCGTCGAGGAGGCCGCGTCGTGCCGCTGACCGACCTCGACCTGGCCGGCTGTCTCGCGTACCGGCCGGAGCTGGACGTGCCGGCGGACCTGGACGCGTTCTGGGCGCGCACGCTCGACGGTGGCGGTGAGCCGGAGGCGGCGGTCTACGAGCCGGTCGACACCGGCCTGACCCAGATCCGCACGTACGCCGTCACGATCCCCGGGTTCGGCGGCGAGCCGGTACGCGGATGGCTGCACCTGCCCGCCGGGACCGACGGTCCGCTGCCCTGCGTGGTCGAGTACCTCGGCTACGGCCGGGGCCGCGGCCTGGCGCACGAGAAGCTGTTCTGGGCCGCTGCCGGCTTCGCGCACCTGATCATGGACAGCCGGGGGCAGGGGTGGAGCGCCGCCACCGGCGGTACCCCCGACCCGCACCCGTATCCGGCCGGTACCGTGCCCGGCTTCCTCACCCGGGGTGTCGACGACCCGGCCGAGCACTACTACCGGCGGCTGATCACCGACGCGGTGCGCTTCGCCGAGGCCGCCCGGCGGCACCCGTCCGTCGATCCCGCGCGGGTGGCGGTGACCGGGTTCAGCCAGGGCGGCGGCCTGGCCCTGGCGGCGGGCGCGTTGTGCCCGGACGTCGTGGCCGTCCTGCCGGACGTGCCGTTCCTGTGCGACATCCGCCGGGGCGTGCGCGTCGCCGGCCCGGACAGCCCGTACGCCGAGGTCGTCGAGTACCTCGCGCTGCACCGCGACCGCGCCGACCGGGTGTTCCGCACGTTGTCCTATCTGGACGCCGCGGTGCTCGCGCCGCGCGCCACCGCGCCGGCGCTGTTCTCCATCGCCCTGCGCGACCAGGTCTGCCCGCCGTCCACCTGCTTCGCCGCCTACCACCGCTACGGCGGCGCCAAGGACGTGCGGGTGTACGAGTTCAACGACCACGAGTGCGGCGAGGCGGAACACCAGCGCGAACAGCTCACCTGGCTGCGCGGGATCCTGGGCGCCTAACTGGCGCGTTCCACCACGTAGTCGGTCAGCTCCAGCAGGAAACGGCCGTCCTCGGTGTCGGCGGCGGCGCCCAGCGCCCGCTCACCCTCGCGGCGGGCGGCCAGCGCGAGATCCCGCGCGCCGCGCCGCGCCGACTCCACGCAGTCGTACGCGAGCAGCCGCCCGTGCAGCCAGCGCACCTCGGCGTCGGTGCGCTGCGCCCGGGTCCGGCTCAGCAACCGCACGAGCCGCTCGCGTTCCTCCGGCGTGCAGCGCCGCATGAAGTCGATCAGGATCAGCGTGCGTTTGCCCTCCCACAGGTCACCGGCGATCTCCTTGCCGTACCGGGCGTAGTCGCCGGTGAGGTTCAGCGCGTCGTCCTGGATCTGGAACGCCGCGCCCAGGTACCAGCCGTAGCGGTCCAGCACGTCGACCGCGTTCTCCCGGCCGGTCGCCACGAGGATGCCGGTGCGGCACGGGTAGATGCACGTGTACCAGGACGTCTTCTTCAGGCACATCCGGTAGTAGTCGTCCGCGTCCAGGTCGCACACGTTGTCGCGGATCCAGCCGATCTCGATCGCCTGGCCCTCCAGCGAGTGGCGCATCATCAGCTCGGTCTCGGTGAACAGCCGCCAGGCGATCCCGGAGCCGAGCGCCGCCCGGTTCGCGGCCAGCCGCCGCAACGCCAGCAGGTTCGTCATGTTGCCGACGTTCAGCGCCACGCCGACGCCGTACTCGGCGTGCAGCGTCCGCCCGCCGCGCCGCTGTTCGCTCTCATCCTGGATGTCGTCGTGGATGAGGAAGGCGTTGTGGAACAGCTCCACCGTCACCGCGGCGTTGAGGCCCACCGCGTCGCCGCCGCCGAACGCCCGGCACGTCGCCAGGCACAACGCGGCGCGCAGCCCCTTGCCCCACCGGCGCGGATACTCCGCGACCAGGTCGTAGAGGTAGCGCGGGCCACCGTCGGGCACGTCGTCGAGCAGCGCGCCGAGGGCGAGCCCGCGATAGCGCTCCAGCATCCGTTCCACGTGCCCGCCGGCCACCCCCGCGGTCGGCGCCATCGCGCCGCTACCGGTCCGTCGGCCGATTCGGGGCCGGCGACGCCAGCCGGTCCGCGAGCCCGTTGGCCACCTCGGGGGCCAGCCGCGCCAGATTGAGTACGGTGTCCAGCGCGTCGTGCGCGTCCGAGGTGTACCGGCGGACCACCTCGCCGCGCTGGTCGTCGGCCATCTTCAGCTGCCCGACCACGGTGTCGATGAGGGCGTGCCCGTCGGTGCGGACCCGGGCGACGAGTTCGTCGAACGCCTCCGGGTCCACCCGCCGGCTCTCGGTCAGCTTCTCCTCGAGCCGCCGGGCGCCGGCCAGCCCCGCCGCGATCTCCTCCTCCAGCACCGTGGCCGCGTGGCTCACGGTCTCCGAGGTCTCCTCGGCCACCTTCTCGAAGCGCTCGTTTGTGCGCTCACGCTCGCCGTCTGTCATGGGCGAAGTGTCATCGGACCAGCGACGACGCGCCAGACGAGTGTCGCCATGGTGACTGAGCGTGTCCGACCCGGGTTGCGTCGCCACTGGGTACGGGTACTCAGCGCACCACCGTTCCGTCGCTCATGTGCGGGCGTCCCAGCCCCGACAGGATTCTTGTCATGGCCGAGACGCTGCACCGACACGCCGCTGCACGTACCGTCGACACGCCGCTGCCCGCCGAGGCCGCGCTGGCCCCCGCCGGCCGCGCGGTCGCCGCGCTGGCCCGGCTCGTCGCCCACCACCCCGCCGGCTGGCGCTGGATGGCCCGGCGCCACCACCCGGTCCTCGACCGCCTGGCCGCCGCGAACGCGCGGTCGACCTGCGTGCGGGCGGCCCGGCGGGTGCCCGCCTACCAGGCGTTCCTGCGGGCCCGCCCGGGCGGCCTGCGCCGACGGCTGCGGGACTTCCCGGAGACCGACAAGCGCGAGTACGTCATGGCGTACGACGCCTCCGCCCGGTGCCGGGACGGGCGGCTGCCGGAGCGCGGCGTGGTGGTGGACGAGTCGGCCGGCTCGTCCGGGCGGCCGTTCAACTGGCCGCGCGGCGAGCGGGAACTGCGGGGGGTGCACCGGGACATCGCCGGCTACAGCGGACTGGCGTTCCCGATGCGCCGGCCGTTCGTGATCAACGCGTACTCGATGGGCGCCTGGGCGACCGGCACCACGACCGGCGCGGCGATGGCCCGGATCGCGACAGTGAAGAACACCGGCCCGGACCTCGGGAAGATCGTCGACACGCTGCGCGAGTTCGGTCCCGGTCACGACTACCTGGTGACCGCGTACCCGCCGTTCCTCAAGCATCTGCGGGACCGGCTCGACGCCGAGGACTTCCCCTGGTCGAAGTACCGGATCTTCGCCAGTTGCGGCGGCGAGGGCATGACCGAGGCGCTGCGCGACTACCTGGAGCAGCGCTTCGTGCGGGTCCGGTCGGCGTACGGGGCGTCGGACCTGACCATCGGCATCGGCGCGGAGACCCGGCTCACGGTGTGGCTGCGGCGGCGGCTGCGCACCGACGGGGGGCTGCGCGCGGAACTGCTCGGGCACGGCGAGCAGCGGCTGCCGATGATCTTCCAGTACAACCCGTTCGCCACCTACCTGGAGACCAACGAGCGGCGGGAACTGCTCTGCACGGTCACCAGCCCGCACGTGCTCCAGCCCCGGCTGCGCTACAACGTCGGCGACGAGGCGCTGCTCGTGCCGTACCAGCGGATCGTCGAGCTGGCCCACGCCGACCCCGTGCGCCGCGCCGAGTTCCGTACCGCGGTGTCCGAGGAGCGGATGACCCTGCCACTGCTGCTGTTGTTCGGCCGTAGCGACTCCACGGTGTCCTACCTGGGCGCGAACCTCTACCCGCAGGACGTCGAGTACGGCCTGTACACCGGCAACCCGCACGCCGCCGAGATCAACAGGTTCTGCCTGACGCTGCACGAGGACGCCGCGCTGGAGACCCGGCCGGTGATCCACGTCGAGTTGCGCCGCCCGCTGGACGCCGTGGCACGCGCGGCGCTCGCCGACGCCTGCCGCGACGGGATACGCGCGCACCTGACCTCGGTCTCGCGGGACTTCGCGCAGTCCCTGGTGGAGGACCCGACCGCCGGTGACCTGCGCGTGGAGCTGCACGAACCGGACGGCGGCCCGTTCGCCGACATGCAGAAACTCAAGAACGTCTACCTGGTGAGGTGAGCGATGCGTACCCGTGACTTCTCCCGCGCCCCGGCGCAGGCCCGCGCCGGCGCCATGTTCATCGGCGCCACCCGGTACGCGAACCCGCTGGTGCTGCTGCGCCTGGCCCCCGGGTGGATCCGGATGGTGCGGGACATGCGCCGGATGTCCGGCTACTGCTGGCACACCGTCTACTGGCAGTTCCCGCTCACGCTCGGCACCATCGCGTTCTTCACCGACCGGGAGGCGTTGCTGCGCTTCGCCCGGACCCGCAACCACCGCGAGCTGATGATGTGGCTGACCGACGGCACCCGTAACGCCACCGCCGGGTTCATCCGGCTCTACACCGCGTCCCCGGACGGCTATTCCAACGGCGTGTGGCGGGCCGAGGACGGCGCGATGGGCCACATCGAACGGTTCACGCCGCTGGGCGAGGAGACGACCGGTCCGGCGGTGCGCCGGTGACCGGCCACCGGTTCGAGCGCGTCACCGGCCGGCGTGGCCTGCGCGACTTCCTCGCCCTCACCGACCGGCTGTACGCGGACGAGCCCCGCTACGTGCCGACGCCCCGGCAGCAGATCCGCCGGTGGTGGCGCGACGGCGTGCCGATGTACGTGCTGCGCGACGCCACCGGCGCCGTGGCCGGGCGGACCACGCTGCACACCGACGCCGGCTTCGACGCCAAGCTCGGCCGGAAATGCCAGCTGTTCGGGCTCACCGAGTTCACCGCGCCCGCCGCCCGGCCGCTGTTCGACGCGATCACCGCGCACGCCACACCGGGCCGGGACCTGCTGTTCGGGCCGGTGACGCTGCTGCCCAACCAGGCCGGCGGCGTGATCACCTCCGGGTACGCCGACCGGGGTTTCGTGGACAGCGCCTGGAACCCGCCGCACTATCCGGACGCGTACGAGGCGTACGGGTTCACCGGGCGGTTCGTCTCCGACACCTGGATCTGCCCGGTGCCGCCGCCGGCCGGACCGGCCCCCACGCTCGGCGCGCAGCCGGACGGCGCGCGGCTGGACCTGCACCGGGGGAGCACCCGGCGGCTCGACGAGCAGCTCGACCTGCTGCGCGGGATGCTCAACGACTCCTTCGCCCAGCTCGGCTACTACACGCCGATCTCGGCGGACCAGTTGCGGCGGCAGACCGACGGGCTGGCGTACCTGCTGGACGAGTCGCTGCTGCTCTACCTGACCCGTGACGGGCGGCCGGTGGCGTTCGTGCTCTGCGTGCCGGACATCAGCGACTTCCTGGTAGCGGTCCGCGGCGACCTGCACCCGGTCAACCAACTCCGGCTGCTCGCCACACGGCGCCGCCACCGGCGGGAGGCGGTGCTGATCGTCAAGGGCGTGGTGCCGGAGTTCCAGGGGCGCGGCTACCAGCGGATGCTGTCCGAGCACCTGCACCGCAACCTGCACGCCGGTGGCTACACGGCGCTGCGCAGCACGTACGTCGGGCGGGACAACCCGGCGTCGGCCGCCCAGTACCGGCGCCTCGGCGGACGCCCCCTGCACGGCTACACGTTCTACGCCAAGGAGCGGTGACCATGGACCTCGCCGCGTTCCGCGCGCTGGAGCCGCTGTGCTGGCGGGCGCCGAGCGCCCACAACACCCAGCCGTGGCGGCTGCGCTATGAGCACTGGGCGATCACCGTCGGCTGGGACCCGGCCGACGCGCTGCCCGCCGGCGACCCGGCCGGCCGGGACCTGCGGCTGTCGCTGGGCGCGTTCGTGGAAACCTGCCTCATCGTCGCCGCCGATGCGGGACTGCGACTGGAGTGGGCCGCCGACCACGACGAGTCGGACCGGCGGGTGGGGCGGCTGCGGCCGGGGCGGCAGCCGTACCGGACGCCGTTCCGCGCCGCCGACGTGTGGGACCGGCGTACCCACCGGGGCCGGTTCACCGGCGGGCCGGACGCCGACGTGGTCGCGGCGGTGGACGCGGTCGCCGCGCGGGCCGGCGGCGCGGTCCGCGTCGTGCCGGCGGCGGAGCGGCTGCGCGCGCTGCTGCGCGCGGCCGACCACGAGGTGTACGCCGACCCGGCGGTGGTCGCGGAGCTGCGCCGCTGGCTGCGCCTGGACCGCGCGGCCCCGCGCTACCGGGCGGACGGGCTCAGCGACCGCTGCCTCGGCCTGGGCCGGGCGGCGGCCACCGGGCTGCGGGCGGCGCTCGCGGCGTACCCGGCGTTGCGCCCGCTGGGGCTGCCCCGGCTGCTCGCCGCCGCGGGCGGTGATCCGCTGGCGCAGGGCGGCGGGGTGCTGGCGCTCGTCGCGCCGCCCGGTCTGGACGCGGCCGGGCAGGTCGAGTTCGGACGCGCGCTGATGCGCGTGTGGCTGACGCTGCACACCGCCGGGCTGGCCGCGCACCCGCTCAGTCAGCTCGTCGACGTGGCCGCCACCCGTGAGGCGCTCGGGGCGCTGCTGGACGTGGCGCCGGAGCGGATCGTGCACGTGGCCCGGGTGGGCCGGCCGGCCGCTCCCGCGCCCCGCTCGGCCCGGCGAGTGCGCCACGGATCGGCGCTGTTAGCGATAACACCCCTTGACGCGGTGTCGCTTCATCCATGAGAGTCCATGTGGGCTGATGTGTCGCCCGGCCGGGAGCCCTGGGCGCGTAGTGGCAGGAATGCGGCGTCCGGGTGTGGGACGCGGTCTGTTAGCGATAACAGGCCAGCGTCGCGCACCCGGGCCCGCCTCTGATCTGCGCGGTTGGGAGAAACCATGTCCGAAGTGACACGACGAAACGTCATCAAGGCCGGTGCGGCCGGGGTCGGCGCCGCACTGGTGCCGGTCGCCTGGAGCGCCGCCGCGCGCGCCGGCTCGGCGGCGCCACCACAGGTGCTGGCCGCGAACGACCTGGCGCTCTGGTACGACGAACCGGCCGGCACCGACTGGCTGCGCGCCCTGCCGATCGGCAACGGGCGGCTCGGCGCGATGGTGTTCGGCAATGTCGACACCGAACGGCTCCAGCTCAACGAGGACACCGTTTGGGCCGGCGGCCCGTACGACTCGGCGAACGCCCGGGGCGCGGCCAACCTGGCCGAGATCCGGCGCCGCGTCTTCGCCGACCAGTGGACCTCGGCCCAGGATCTGATCAACCAGACCATGATGGGCAGTCCCGGCGGCCAGCTCGCCTACCAGACCGTCGGCGACCTCCGGCTCGCCTTCGGCTCGGCGAGCGCGACGCAGTACAACCGGACGCTCGACCTCACCACCGCCACCGTGACCACCACGTACCTGCTGAACGGCCTCCGGTATCAGCGGGAGGTGTTCGCCAGCGCGCCCGACCAGGTGATCGTGCTCCGGCTGACCGCCGACCGGGCGAACTCGATCACGTTCTCCGCCACCTTCGGCAGCCCGCAGCGGACCTCGGTGTCCAGCCCGGACGGCGCGACCATCGCCCTCGACGGCATCTCCGGCTCGATGGAGGGGGTGAACGGATCGGTGCGCTTCCTCGCCCTGGCCAACGCCGCCGTCACCGGGGGCACTGTCAGCAGCTCCGGCGGCACGCTGCGGGTCTCCGGCGCCACCAGCGTGACGGTGCTGGTCTCGATCGGGTCCAGCTACGTCAACTACCGCACCGTCAACGGCGACTACCAGGGCATCGCGCGCAACCGGCTGAACGCGGCCAAGAGCGTCGACGTCGACCAGCTCCGCGCCCGCCACCGCGCCGACTACCAGGCGCTGTTCAACCGGGTCACCATCGACCTCGGCCGCACGGCCGCCGCCGACCAGCCGACCGACGTACGGATCGCGCAGCACGCGAGCACCGACGACCCGCAGTTCGCCGCGCTGCTGTTCCAGTTCGGGCGGTACCTGCTGATCTCCTCGTCGCGGCCGGGCACCCAGCCGGCGAACCTCCAGGGCATCTGGAACGACTCGCTGACGCCGTCCTGGGACTCGAAGTACACGATCAACGCCAACCTGCCGATGAACTACTGGCCGGCCGACACCACGAACCTGTCCGAGTGTTTCCTGCCGGTCTTCGACATGGTCAAGGACCTCACGGTGACCGGCGCGCGGGTCGCCCAGGCGCAGTACGGCGCCGGTGGCTGGGTCACCCACCACAACACCGACGCCTGGCGAGGCGCGTCGGTCGTGGACGGCGCGCTCTGGGGCATGTGGCAGACCGGCGGGGCCTGGCTGAGCACGCTCATCTGGGACCACTACCTGTTCACCGGCGACCTCGGTTTCCTGCAGGCCAACTATCCGGCCCTCAAGGGCGCCGCCCAGTTCTTCCTCGACACCCTGGTCGCCCACCCGACGCTCGGCTACCTGGTGACGAACCCGTCGAACTCGCCGGAGCTGCCGCACCACGCGAACGCCAGCGTCTGCGCCGGCCCCACGATGGACAACCAGATCCTGCGCGACCTGTTCGACGCCGCGGCGCGGGCCAGCGAGGTGCTCGGCGTCGACACCACCTTCCGGTCCCAGGCGCGTACGGCCAGGGACCGGCTGCCGCCGAGCCGCGTCGGCTCCCGGGGGAACGTGCAGGAGTGGCTGGCCGACTGGGTCGAGACCGAGCGCAACCACCGGCACGTCTCCCACCTCTACGGGCTGCATCCCAGCACCCAGATCACCAAGCGGGGCACACCGGCGCTGTACGAGGCCGCCCGCAAGACGCTGGAGCTGCGCGGCGACGACGGGACCGGCTGGTCCCTCGCCTGGAAGATCAATTTCTGGGCCCGGCTGGAGGACGGCGCCCGCGCCCACAAGCTCCTGCGCGACCTGGTACGCACCGACCGGCTCGCGCCGAACATGTTCGACCTGCACCCGCCGTTCCAGATCGACGGCAACTTCGGCGCCACCTCGGGCATCGCCGAGATGCTGCTGCACAGCCACACCGGCGAGCTGCACCTGCTGCCCGCGCTGCCGAGCGCCTGGGCCGCCGGGCGGGTCGCGGGCCTGCGCGGCCGGGGCGGCTACACGGTGGCGCTGGCCTGGACGGGCGGCCAGACCGACGAGATCAGCGTCCGCGCGGACCGCGACGGCACGCTGCGACTGCGGTCCCGGCTGTTCACCGGGAGCTTCACCCTCGCCGACGTCACCGACGGCAGCACACCGGCCACCACCCGCCCGGAGTCCGACGTCGTCGCGCTCACCGTCCGCGCCGGCCACACCTACCGCGCGGCCCGCCCCGGCGCGACCCCGTCACCGACACCGACCGTCACACCCACATCGGATACGACGCCGACCCCGACACCCACCCCGACGCCCACCACCAGCTCCCCGGCGCCGTCCGGCGCGCGTGCCACGTACGCGATCACCGGCTCCTGGTCCGGCGGCTTCCAGGCCGAGGTCACGGTGACCGCCGGTGCCACCGCGATCCGCAGCTGGACGGTGTCCTGGACGTTCCCGAACGGCCAGGTCGTCAACCAGATCTGGAGCGGCACGCACACCCAGAACGGCGCGAACGTGACGGTGCGCAACGTCGACTACAACGGCTCACTGCCGGCCGGCGGCTCCACCACGTTCGGCTTCATCGGCACGGCCGACGGCGCCAACAACCCGCCGACGAACCTCACCTGCACCACCTGACCGCCGACGCGCCCCGCCGTGACCACCGGGCCGGGGCGGGGCGCGTCGCACATCCGGTCAGGCCAGCAGCGTCTCGCGCAGCCGCGCACCCAGGTTCAGCTCGCCGACCACGCGGGGACCGGCCGGGTCGTACACGGCGATGCGGTGGTTGCGGCGCATCATCTCCCGTACCGCCGGCGGCAGCCGGGGCGGGTCGTCCATCGTCGCGAGCACCCGCGCGCCGGTGCCCATCAACCGATCCACGAGCGTCGCGCCGTCGGTGTCCACACGCACCCGGCCGAACTCCCAGCCGGCGGTGGTCAGGTCGAGCACCTCGAACAGGCGCGTCACGAACGGCTGCGGGTCGGTCACCCGCTCCAGCCGGTCGGCCCGTCCGCCGACCACCGCCACGGCGGCGGTGACCTGCGCGTACGGGTGCAGCCCGCTGGGCAGCGCGCCAAGCGGCCAGCGTAGCGCCGGCCCGGCCTCCTTCCACAGGGGCCGGTAGTTGCGGCGGTGCACCAGCAGCCGCCGCCCGGTACGCCGGAACACCTCCTGCGCCTGCCCCTGGAGGTCGGCGTGCGCCTGGTCGGCGGCCTCGCAGACGATCCCGGCGGCCACCACGAGACCGTCGTCATCGGACAGCAGCCGGGTGATCGCGTCGGCCTGCTCCGGGAACCGGAGGCGGGCGTGCGCCCCGTAGGACTGCCGCACGTCCCGCAGCAGTTCCTGCTGACGTGTGGGGTCCAGTTCGACCCGTCCGCCACCGAGCAACCGCTGGAGCCAACCCATCGTGCCTCGCTTCCGTCGCCGTCTGCGGACCGGGCAATGCTAGTTCGTCGGCCGGAGCTCGTATGGTGACGGGGTGACCGATCGATCCCTGACCCTGATGGCGGTGCACGCGCACCCCGACGACGAGGCGACGAGCACCGGCGGCGTCCTGGCCCGCTACGCGGCCGAGGGCGTCACCACTGTGCTCGTGACGTGCACCGACGGTGCCTGCGGAGACGGACCCGGCGGGGTCAAGCCGGGCGAGGACGCCCACGACCCGCGGGCCGTGGTGGCCATGCGCCGCGCCGAGCTGGCCGCGAGCTGCGAGGCACTGAAGGTGACCCACCTGGAGACGCTCGACTACGGCGACTCCGGGATGATGGGCTGGGCGACGAACGACGCGCCCGGCGCGTTCTGGAACACGCCGGTGGCCGAGGCGGCCGACCGGCTGGCCGAGCTGATCCGCCGCTACCGCCCGGACGTCGTGGTCACCTACGACGAGAACGGCTTCTACGGCCACCCGGACCACATCCAGGCGCACCGGATCACGATGGCCGCGGTCGAGCAGACCGGCATCCCGGCCAAGGTCTACTGGACCACCGTGCCGCGCAGCGCGTTCCAGCAGTTCGGCACGATCATGCGCGAGATCGGGGTGGAGTTCCCCGAGCCGGAGGCGACCGACGAGATGCCGGCGCTGGGCCTGCCGGACGACGAGATCACCACCTGGGTCGACACCAGTGCCCACGGCGGGCAGAAGTTCGCCTCGCTGGCCGCGCACGCCAGCCAGGCGGAGAACATCTTCTTCCTGCGGCTGGGGCAGGATCGGTTCACCGAGCTGATGGGCATGGAGACGTTCGTGCGGGTGCGGGACGCCACCGGCGCGGCGACGCCCGAGGACGACCTGTTCGCCGGGCTGCGCTGACCGGTCGTCGGCCCGGTCCGGGGCGGTCATCGGCTCACGTCGAGAGGGTCTGGGCGGCCAGCTGCGCCAGCACGGCGCCCACGTCCCCGCCGGTCTCGGCCATGATCCGTCGTTGCCGGGTGGCGCCGCTGCCGTCCCGGCGTACCCGCTCCAGCTCGCTCCGGACCAGGTCCAGGTCGCCGTGGCGGGTGAGCGCGGGTGTGACGGTGACGAACAGGTCGTCGACGAGGTCCCAGGCGGGCCGGGGCCGTCCGGTGCGCAGGTCGACGAGCCGGCCGTCGACGCCGTCGTGGGCGGCCCGCCAGTGCGCGGCGGCGACCAGGCAGTCCCGGATGCGGAGGGCGGGCACGCCCGCGCGGACGTCGTCGATCAGGGTGGCCACGAGCGCCCGGACTAGCCCGGCGACCAGCACGGTGTCGTCGACCGTGGGGCACACGTCGCCGACCCGGACCTCCACCGTGGGGTACGACGCGGACGGACGCGCGTACCAGTAGACCATCGCGGCGTCGAGCATGATCCCGGCGGTGATCAGGTCCGCCACCGTGGCGTCGTAGTCGGCGGCGGAGTCGAAGTGCGGCGTGGGTCCGATGCTCGGCCACCGTTCCAGCTGCATCGAGCGCCAGCTCGCGTGCCCGGTGTCCCGCCCGTCGTGCAGCGGCGAGTTGGTGGTGAGCGCCTGCACCACCGGCAGCCACGGGCGCAGGTGGTTGCAGACCTGCACGGCCAGCTCCCGGTCGGGCACGCCGACGTGCACGTGGCAGCCGCAGACGGCCGGGTCGTGGGCGACCGGGCCGAACCGGCGGGACATGTCGTGGTAGCGCTGCTCGTCGGGCACGGTGCGGTGGGCCTCGCAGACCGGTGTGGCGCCGACGGCGACCAGCCGCGCCCCGGCCGCGTGGGCCGCACTCGCGGCGGCCCGGCGCAACGTGACCAGGTGCTCCCGCAGCTCCCCGAGGTCCGGGCTGACCGGCGTCACCATCTCCACCATGCTGTGCCGGAACTCCTGCCGGCTCTGCTCGCGGGCGGTGCCGGAGAGCGCGCCGCGTACCCGGTCGGCGACCGGCATGCTCTCGCCGGTGACCGGGTCCAGCAGCAGGAACTCCTCCTCCACCCCGAGGGTCAGAACGGCGGGGATCTCGGGGATGGCGGTGGTGGTGGGCCGCGGCCTCACCGACGGCTCCACCGGCACGGACCGGTCGGCGGGTCGTCGTGAGGCGGGCTCATGTCCCGACGGTACGAGGGCGGGGGCCGGCCCGAGGCCGTTTCCGCCGACCACCGCCCCCACGGGTGGCGGGGGCGGTGGCGGTGCGGATCAGCAGTCGAAGTACATCGCGAACTCGTGCGGGGTCGGGCGCAGGCGCACCGGGTCGACCTCGTTCGCGTTCTTCCACGCGATCCAGGTGGAGATCAGGTCGTCGGTGAAGACCCCGCCGTCGAGCAGGTAGTCGTGGTCGGTCTCCAGCGCCGCCAGCGCCTCGGTGAGGGAACCGGGCACCTGCTTGACGTCGCCCCACTCCTCCGGCGGGAGGTCGTAGAGGTCCTTGTCGATCGGTGCCGGCGGCTCGATCTTGTTCTTGATGCCGTCCAGACCGGCCATCATCATGGCCGAGAAGGCCAGGTACGGGTTGCTGGACGGGTCCGGCACCCGGAACTCGAC